>NZ_CP046580.1 GCF_013365495.1 Wolbachia endosymbiont of Dipetalonema caudispina
ATGGCACTGACTATAACAAATGTAATAGCAGAGGTTGAATTAGTTTCTGTTTTATTAAGCCAAATAGAAGATAAAACATTATTAACCATAAGAATTTTAAATAAGCAAAAGCTAATGAGTAAATCTTTAGCAAATAAATTAACAAAAAAAGATAATATTAATTTAAATATAAAAAATGTTAATGTTTATATGACCTCTTTACTATTAGAGCATTATAATACCAAAATAAAATATTCTTATAAAAACAATTTGCTAAAAATAGATTTAGTAATAAGCTAAAAATAGCTTATTACTTTAAAAAATACTTTATTAAATAATGAAAAATTAATAGAAATAAAAACTTTTTAACTACTTAACAAGTATGTTAATAATATTAAATCAACTTGTGAATTATATGTGAATATCAAGATACTAACAATTTTTTAACAGCTTTTTCACTAGCATATACACGATTATATAACAGATAAAAATAAAGTCTCTCAAAAAAAATATTAGCAACTCGAACACTATACTTGATACACATAAATTACATTATCTAAAAGCTTTATAATATATTTTAAAGTTAGCAAAAAAATTATCCATCAATTTTAAATAAACAAAAAAAGCTTTACTAAATTTTAAGTTAATAACATTTTATTAAGCAGTTTATTATTATATATTATATATATAAGAAAAATAAATTATGAGAAAAATAAATAACTCTTCTACCATATCAGAAAATAATAAAGCAATAATAGCGAAAATTATTAGAGATGGTAAACGGAAAGAAAAGATACCCATCTGGCTAATGCGTCAAGCTGGTAGATCACTTCCTGAATACTATGAAGCAACAAAAGGCATAAGTAATTTCATGGAAATATGTTATAATACAGATCTGATTGTAGAATTAACATTACAGCCAATAGCAAGATTCGATATGGATGCAGCTATAATTTTTTCAGACATTTTGATAATGGCTGACATTTTAGGTTATAATGTGAACTTCATACGAGGAAGAGGTCCAGTAGTAAGGCCTATAGTGGAAAGGTCTAAAGAATTAAATCGCTTACAAAAAATCGAGATCAAGATCTTGCCAATTTTGAATGCTATAAGAAAAATAAGAAATAGATTATCAGAAAAAAAATCTCTTATAGGATTTGCTGGTGGACCATGGACAGTAGCTTCGTATATCATAAAAGGCAAAGTTAACAAAGCTTTTTCTACTAATATATTAGACTTTTGTCCTTTAAAATTGGAAAAAATAATTGAAAGAATAACGGAAACAACGATTATTTATTTAATTAAGCAAATAGAATATGGAGTAGATATTATTCAGCTGTTTGATAGTAATGCTGGTATTCTTTCGTGGGAATTGTTTAAAAAATATGTTGTTGAGCCAACAAAAAGAATTGTTTTAGCAATAAATAATAAATTTCCTGGTTTTCCAGTAATAGGTTTTCCAAAATCAGCAGGAAAATTTTATAAAGATTATTGTGAACAAACGGATATATCTGCAATAAGTATAGATTATGATATTTCAATCGAATGGGCAAAGGTAAATTTAGGGATTCCTCTTCAAGGAAATCTTAATCCTAATCTCTTAGCTTATGATAAAGAAGAAGCAATTAAAGAAGCAAAACGTATAATGGACTGTTTTAAAGATTTACCTTTTATATTTAATCTTGGACATGGAGTGCTTCCTAATACTCCGATTGAAAATATTGCTGCGTTAGTAGATCTAGTGAAAAATTATTGATATAATAATAAAACTTCTAGCTTTTTTACTAGACAATATTTATTATCTAAATTTAATTTCATAAGATTATGTTAAAACTTGCAAAAAGAATGTCTTTGATAAAATTATCACCTACGATTGCTATAAATGATAAAGTAAATAGGTTAAAAAGTGGAGGAAAAAAAATTTGTACTTTAACTGTAGGAGAACCAGATTTTGATACCCCAGATCATATAAAAAGGGTAGCTATTCAAGCGATAAATGATGGAAAAACTAAGTATACTGCTGTTGATGGAACATATGAGCTTAAAGAAGCGATAATTAATAAATTAAAAAGAGATAATAATCTTGAATATATGCCTAATCAGATTTGTGTTGGTGCCGGTGCTAAGCAAGTGTTATTTAACTTATTTATGGCAACGATTAATCCTGGAGATGAAGCTATAATTCCAGCTCCTTGTTGGGTATCATATATTGATATGATAAGTTTCTTTGGCGGTTTGCCAGTTGTGATAAAGTGTAATAGAAATTTTAGGCTAACGACAAAATTGCTAATGACCAAGATAACTGAAAAGACCAAGTGGTTGATCATTAACTCACCAAATAATCCAGCTGGAATTGTTTATTCATATGATGAACTGAAAGAAATAGCACAGTTATTGCTTAAATACCCGCATGTAAATGTTATTACTGATGATATTTATGAGCATATAATATATGATGAGAAGTTTTTTACTATTGCTCAAGTTGAGCCAAAGCTCTATGACAGGGTTTTTGTAGTTAATGGGGTGTCAAAAGCTTATGCTATGACAGGTTGGAGAATAGGTTATGTTGCAGGAAGAAGTGATATAATAAAAGCTATTTCTATACTGCAGTCTCAGAGTACTTCAAATCCAAATTCAATAGCACAAGCAGCAGCAGTTGAAGCATTGAATGGTGATCATAGTTTTTTGAAGGAGAGGGTTAAAATTTTTAAGAGTCGTAGAGATTTTGTAATTAGAAAGTTAAGTTCTATTCCAGGATTATCAGTATATGTTTCGCAAGGTGCATTTTATTTATTTATCTCATGTGAAAATTTGCTAAGTAAAAGTACAAAAAGCGGTAAGATAATAAATAATGATCTTGATTTTGCTGAGTATTTGTTAGAAGATTATTTAGTTGCTGTAATTCCAGGGATTGCATTTAGCCTTGAAAATTTTGTTAGGGTTTCTTATGCAATTTCTCAAGAGCAGCTAGAAATTGGGTGCAATAGTATTGCAAAAGCATGTGAAATGTTAAATTAATTTAATATTTTTATACTTATAAAGCTTTTAATTTGTATTATTGGTATAAAATATTTATTTATATTCTTAATTTATATGATAAATATTTACTTTATTATGTTTTGTTATTTAATTTTATGATGTGTTTTTATTGATGTCACGTTTAATTATCTTTAGCTTTAATAAAATATTTTGTGAAAAAAATAATAATTATATTGATTGTAGTGTTTGTAAGATAACTATTGATGAGGGTTGTGTTATTTAGAATATTTTTCTTTAATAGAATGAACACATAAATAATTAATGAGTTTTATGAAAAAATAAAACCTCAGAATGTAAGAATAGATTTGAGATGAATATATAATATTGTATGTATTACCTACTGTAATTTTAATATAATGCTTTATCTATAAAATAGTTTTAAATATACTATAATAATTAGTAATAAAGCTCAAAGTTTTTAAAGGTATATTTCTTGTGTTATTTTTAAGTATAATTAGTATTATGGTAGTTGTTAATTTTATTTTGTTCACTTTTAGTGAAGTGAAAAGAGAATATTATGAAAGTAGTACTTTTATAGCTAAAATGCTTTAAATTTTGAATTTGAGGTAAATTTTATGCTACAAAAAGAAATTTTGGTATGGGTGTTAGTATCATTATTTTATGCATATCAATATATATTGCGCGTAATTCCTAATATAATTGCACCTGGATTGATATCAAGATTTAATATAAGTATAACAGATATTGGTCAGTTTAGCGGGTTATATTATGTAGGATATACATTAGCTCATATACCTGTTGGTCTTATTTTGGACAGATCTGGATTAAAGCTTATTTTACCTATATGTACTATTTTGACATTTATAGGAACATTACCACTTGTATGTTTTGATGAGTGGTATTTTTCAATACTTGGTAGAATAATTGTTGGAGTTGGATCATCTGCTTCAGCAATTGGGATCTTTAAAGTTGCAAGCATGTATTTTTCTCGAGAAAAATCAGCGAAAATGGCTAGTTTATCTATAGTAATAGGGTTACTGGGAGCTGTTTATGGGGGATTGCCTTTAGATTTCTTACTTAATAAGTTTGGTTGGAACTATGTTATATATTTTTTTTCAGCATTTGGTTGTTTACTTGCCTTTTTGTTATTTGTTACAATACCGAGTAATGGTGCATTGAAAGATGCAAATAGTAATAATATATTGCAAGATCTAAAAGCTGTAATTTGTAATAAGTATATTATTTTGATTAGCTTTTTTGGTGGCTTAATGATTGGTCCATTAGAAGGTTTTGCTGATGGTTGGGCAAAAGCATTTTTATGCGAAGTATATGAGATGAAAGGAGATTTAGCATCTTCTCTTTCTTCTTTTGTGTTTGTAGGTTTTGGAATTGGAACACTTTTTTTAGCTTTTTTGTTGGAAAAATATCCTGATAAACATTATGAAATAGTTATTACATGTTCTCTTGCAATGATTGTTAGTTTCCTTTTGCTTTTTACACAGGCTAGTAGTTTATATGTTGTGCTTCCTGCACTCTTTGTTATTGGCTTTGCATCTGGGTATCAGGTAATTACTATTTACAAAGCTATAAGCTATGTAACCACTGACTTAGTGGGATTAGCTACGGCTTTTTCAAATATGATAATTATGGTTTTTGGTTACTTTTTTCATGTTTTAATTGCGAAAATAGTCAGTTTTTATTGGACTGGAACAACAATAGAAGGTAATCCTATTTATGGTTCTGGGCTTTTGATAAAGGCCATGTCAATTATTCCTGTATGTTTACTTTTTGCTGTTTTTGGGTTTATTTGGTTAAGGAAAAGATCCTAAGGTTTTATTTGTAATCTGAGTGTATTTAGTTTTATTAAATTGAATAAAGTTTTAAAATATGACTAATATTTCAGGGAGAGTTTGTAGCTTTAAGAGTGATTTAAAATTTTTTGACAATAAAGTTTATCAATCTATAGAGAGGGAATTGCTGCGTCAAAGATCACAGCTACAACTAATTGCATCGGAAAATTTTGTAAGTAAAGCAGTAATGGAAGCACAAGGTTCTTTTCTAACTAATAAATATGCAGAAGGTTATCCAGGAAAGCGATATTACTGTGGTTGTAAATATGTGGATGAAGTTGAAAATCTTGCTATAAAAAGACTTTGTAAGCTATTTAATGTTAGATTTGCGAATGTTCAGCCTCATTCTGGTTCTCAAGCAAATCAAGCAGTATTTGCTTCATTACTTGTTCCAGGTGATGTAATACTTGGTTTATCATTGAGTTGTGGTGGACATTTGACACATGGTGCAACACCTAATTTTTCTGGTAAATGGTTTAAATCAATTCAATATACGGTTAATCAAAGTACTTATTTGTTAGACATGGATGAAGTGGAAAAGCTGGCATTATATTATAGGCCAAAATTGATCATAGCTGGTGCTTCTGCTTATCCAAGAAAAATAGATTTTAAGCGTTTTCGTGAAATTGCAGATAAAATTGGTGCGTATTTGCTTGCAGATATTGCTCACTATGCTGGACTTATAGCAGCTGGTGAGTATCCATCTCCTGTTAAGTATGCACATGTTGTAACTTCTACAACTCATAAAACTTTACGTGGTCCTCGTGGCGGGGTCATAATGACAAATGATGAAGTACTACATAAAAAAATTCAGTCTTCAGTTTTTCCAGGATTGCAAGGTGGACCACTTATGCATGTGATAGCTGCGAAGGCAGTTGCATTTAAAGAAGCATTAGCACCAGAGTTTAAAACTTATAGTAAGGAGGTTGTTAAGAATGCTAAAGTTCTGGCTCAAACTTTGCAAGCATATGGGCTAAATATTGTAACTGGTGATACCGATTCTCATATAGTGTTGGTTGATTTAAGACCTCAAAAATTAACTGGACAAGGTGTCGTAGATAGTCTTGAGAGGGCTAATATTATCTGCAATAAGAATTCTATACCATTTGATAGAGAAAAACCGACTGTTACTTCAGGGCTACGTTTTGGTACTGCCGCTGAGACAACACGTGGTCTTAAGGCAAAGAATTTTGAAGAAATAGCTAACTTAATAAGTAAAATAATCCATGGGTTAATCAATGGGGATAGCTCGAATATTGAAAAAGCAGTGAAAAATAAAGTTGGAAAAATTTGTAATAATTTTACTATTTATTAATTATGATAGTGTATGGTTGTATTGTTTAATGTTAAGGTAACTATAGTGTATTATACTTATAGGTGATTTAAATCAATATAAATAATATCATATCCAGTATATAATGCTGTGAGTTTACTAATGAGGGTTACTTATTCTGATTTAGTTGTAAATTAAATTTTAAAAATTATGTTCTTTATTATAGAAAGAAGTAGATTATTATTAATTAAAACTTTAAGCATGATTACAACATTGTTTCTTTATATAGAACATAATTTTGATTATTGAAATATTAACTTTAATTTTAACTTAATTTTAAAATGTTATTTGTTAGGTGTTTTTTACTATAGCTGTTTTACTAAGTGCTTATAAGATTTTTTTTAGTGGCGGCTTATAGTATTATTGATGTTTTTTTATATCTAAATTTTTAAAGAAAATTGTCTACTTATACTATTAATAGTTAGGTATTTATATCTGTACTTCATAAAGGCTTTTTACTACTTTTTTTTTTGTGATGTAACTTATGAATTTTATTGTTTTTTTTGTTTTTATGTTAGATATTGTTTGTTACTTGTACTGTTTTTAGGAATATAATTTTAGTCTTATTTGAATTTGTTGTATTAATTATTTTTTTATATTTTGAAGTGAATACTACTATAATACTCTCTTAATATAAAAGCAAAAATATAAAAAAAAAGTTTAATTTTATAAGTTATGTTTTATATAAATTTTATGGAGCTTCTTATTTTAGAGTTTCTCTCTGTATTTAAGATGGAGAGATAGTGTTATAAACTGCTTTAATTTTAAATTAAGATAACTTTTCTAAGTTAGAAAATGCGAAAAGCTGTGATATTTACTTTTTATTTATAAAGTAATGCGTATTTAATGTTATATTTATTGTTTCTAGTTTTAACTTTGATTTATAAGTTATTTAACTAGTTAATTGTGGATTGATCACTTTAAAATTTAGAAAGGAAAGTTATTCTAATTTCAAGTTAGTTCTTGTTTATCTATTTTTTTTACAGTGTGTTTTTGGAAGAAAATTAAGTTATTATGATGCTAAAGTTAGCAGTTTTAAAGATAAATAGTTCAAGGATATAACCTGTAATTATATTATGATTTAAATTTTATGTATAACAAATCTTTTTCTACATAAGGCTGTTGCTTTATAGTGATGAGAGTCTTTACTATTTATTTGATAATATGATAAAGACAATATAGTTGATGATAGAAAACTTGAATTAAATTAGGTGAATTTTTAAAAGCTAGGTTATTTAGAAAAAAATATGAAAAGTTAAATGTGATTTTTCTGTTAAGCTTAGTGAAAAAGTGGGAAATATAGGCTAAAGTAGCTTTTTATGTATAGTAATTAACAGTCAACTAGAAGATTATTTAAACCTTAAGAAATTATTATTCAACTTGCATTGATAGGTTAATATAGATATAATTAACGGTATAATGTAGGGAGGATGTGTTATTAGTAGTATTATTGAAAATAATTAATGTAGTAATTTTAATTATGTTTTTATAATAATTCTATTTTTAAAAAAAGTAAAGTAAATTAAGATGAAATTGGTTATGTACTTAGACTAATTTACTAAATTAAAGAGAGTAAGGATATCTATCTTGTGGTGGCATCAGTAATTAATTGGCTACTAGTATGGCTAGTTTTTTTAGTAAAATTTTGTATAATAAATTTATTTTCTAGTTTTAGTTTTAAGCAATAAGAGTTTGTACTCAAGATAAAATTGTTAAATATATATTAAAGGTAAGGTTTAAGAATAGCTTATTCAAAAGTAGATTTGTAAGGGAGCATATTATACTTAATTTATTGTACATTGGTTATAGAATTTAGTAAAAATATTTATTTGTTTATTTATCTACTTTTAGTATGCAACTATTTACAATGAGTATTTTGTGTTTTGTTAGTTTTATTTTATATTTTCTACTTTTAAAGTTTTGTAAAGTGATGAATTTAAAAGCATGATATAATGCTAATTTATAATAAAATAACTGTTTGTCATAATTTTTACTACTTAGTGAGTTTTTAAATGTCAAGATGATTAAAAATATGTAATATTGTATAAAAGCATTAAAGTTACGATAGATGTAGAGTTTTATTCTTCTATTTATGTAGTTTAATAAATTTTTAACTAAAAAAATTTATTATATTTTCTTTTATTTCTATACTATCTACCATATTATTTATTTTCATGCGAAATTCGGCTGAGTTTTTTAATCTATTACTGTACCAGCATATGTGTTTTTTGGCTATTTTTATCCCTATCTCTTTTCCATAATATTCAAGAATACTATTATAGTGTTCAAGTATGATACTTAGTTTTTCTAAAGATGTTGGCTCAGAAACTTTTCTTCCATTCATAAAATTTATTGCTTGATTAATTAACCAAGGTTTACCATAAGCACCACGACCTATCATTATTCCATCTGCTTTTGATTCTTTAAGAGCTTTATGAATGTCACTTAAATTTGTAATATCACCATTTACTATGACTGGAATTTTTACTTGCTCTTTAACATTTTTGACAAATTTCCAATCTGCTTGGCCATTATAAAGTTGTGTTCTTGTTCTTCCATGAATAGTTATCATTTTTATACCTAAATCTTCTGCAATTTTTGCTAAACGTGGAGCATTACGGTTTTCATTATTCCATCCAGTACGCATTTTTAGTGTAACTGGCACATTAACTGCTTTAACTACGGCTTCAATTATTTCAGCAGCTTTTTTTTCATTGCGCATTAGTGCCGATCCTGCATAGGAGTTTACAACTTTTTTAACTGGGCAGCCAAAATTTATATCTATGATTTTCACGCCCATATCTCTATTTAATTTTGCAGCTTCTGCAATTATATCTGGTTCACACCCAGCAAGTTGCACGGCGGTCAATTCATCAACTTTTGCTTTTTTCATGCTCTGACGAGTTTTCATGATCATAGCTTTGCTTGCAATCATTTCTGAAACGAGTAAACTTGCACCAAGTTTTTTTACAATACTTCTAAATGGATAATCAGTTACTCCAGACATTGGTGCTAAAATAACTGGAGAAGTAATTGTTAAATTTCCTATTTGAAGGGACATAAGATTTTTTTTTTATAGTTACATAATGCTACACCAATGTATTCTTTCCTTTTTTGAGGGAGAGGAGGACAGTATTTGTCTTTCTGGTAAAAGTTCACATAATAGTCCATTTTTAAAATCTTTTTTCCATTGTTCATCTTTCATAAGTACTTTTGTAAACTCTCTTCTTTTTTTGTTTAAATTTATTTTATATTTTGATAATTCTTTGTCAATTTCATTAAATGATTTGCCTTCGCTGAGCTTTTGTGTAATTTTATGAGCATTTTCTAACGCAAATATTCCACAGTTACAGTCATCGTTTTGCTGTTGAATCAAGAAATTTTTTATATTATTGCTTTCTATTTTTAAAGCTACTTCTAGTGCACTTACTATATTGTCAGTGTTTATTGGAATGTTAACTAATTCATCCTTTTTATTTCGGCATATTTGAGCTGTTTTTTGGATATCTTTGCATATTTCTTTCTTTCCTAGTGCAGCATTTAGCTCACTAATTTGCTTATTAAGTGGGATGATTAACTCATTTTTGATTTTGTTTGCATTTTTTATATTATTATGTTGGTTACCAAAGTATTTTAATTTACCTTTAGAAGAATCGCAGTAATAGGCTTTAAATTGTTTGTTAACTAAATCATATGTAACGACTAACGTAGTCCAGTGATAGTTTCCTAAATTCATTATTGAAGTGAATATTGTGTTTTGTTTTTTTTGTTCTACTTTATTTTTATATTCTATTAATCTTTCGTTTAGAGTCTCGAGATTGCCAGGAATACAAAAAGATATATAGTTATCTGAACTTTCTGTATAGTTATATACGGCTCTTGCAATATGAGCAATATCATGTTGTTGTAGCCAGTAGGAGTAATTTTTTCTATTTGTTTGATGTGTAAGTGTTGGTAAATTTTCATAAAATTCTTTAGTATTTGAATTATTGTCTTTTGAAGTAGTAATACTTATGCTACTGCTATTTTGGTGGTTGGGTTTACTATCTAGTACAATATTATTATTGTCATTTGGAGTTTGTTTTAAGTTTTGATTTGTTTCTTTTTTATTAAGGAAGTCTTTAGTTAAAGTGTATAAAATTTTTACAGCTACTTTATATATTAGTGTAAAAACTAATCCTAGTATAATCCAGATTATGGGACGAAAGATTAATATAGTAAGTGGTGAAATTAGGGGAGAAGATTTTGTTATTAGTTTTAAATAACCAATAGAGATTGTAATTATTATATATGTATTAAAAGCATAAATAATAAGTTTTTTATTAGCTTTGAGCTTATTAAAATAACAGTTTTCTTTAAATTTATTGTATTTTTTTGTAATGTCTGACATTTAGTTTTATGACATTAATTAACTAAATTTAAATAAGTTTTCAAAGTAAAGTCAAATTTCTATTATCTTGGGTAATCTATTAGTAATATGAGCAATATATTGAATATTAAAGGTATTTGGAGTATATTAGTGAGCGTTATTAGTAATAGTGTAATGTAAATATGCATGATATAAGATATATTCGAAAAAAACCTTGGGAATTTGAGAAAGCAATGAAGATGAGAGGAGTTAAGGAGTTTTCTATAAGAGGGATATTAGAGATTGATTATAAGAAAAGGTTATTAACTACTAAGTTACAAGATTTGAATAGGCAGCTTAATCAAGTTACAGATGAAATAAGAAAGCTAAGAGTAGGTAATATTCCTTATGGAGAGCAGATAAAGTTATCGAAAAGTATTGCGAGTGAGATAGAAGAAATTAGCTTGATGGAGCAAATAGAAAAAGATAAGTTAATGAATATTTTGTCTAATTTACCTAATATTCCTGCACAAGATATACCAGTGGGTGAAGATGAAGGTTCTAACTTGGAGATAAGAAAATATGGAGAGAAAAGGAAATTTAATTTTACAGTAAAGTCTCATTATGAACTTGGGGAAGAATTAAATTTAATGGATTTTGAGCAGGCAACGAGAATTTCTAGATCAAGATTTACAGTGTTGAAAGGGCAGTTGGCAGGGCTTGCACGAGCATTAGTAAACTTTATGCTTGAGATGCATGTTAGTGAATTTGGTTATACTGAAGTGTATCATCCGATTTTGGTAAAAAATGAGGCGATGTATAATGTTGGTCAGTTGCCAAAGTTTTCTGATGATTCATATTTAACTACTGATGAATTAAGGTTGATTCCTACAGGTGAAGTTGTTTTGACAAATTTAGTTGCTGGTAAAATTTTAAAAGAAAAGGAACTACCAATTCGTTTTGTTGCATATTCAGAGTGCTTTCGTAAAGAAGCTGGCAATGCAGGTTGGGAAACTAGAGGTATGATAAGACAACATCAATTTGGTAAAGTAGAGTTAGTGAGTATTACAGCTGAAGACCAATCTAATGATGAACTTGAGCGTATAATAAATATTGCTGAAGAGATACTGAGAAGATTAGAATTACCATATAGAGTGGTATTACTGTGCAGTGGTGATATAGGGTTTGCTGTACAAAAAACTTATGATATAGAGATATGGTTACCTGGGCAGAATAAATACAGAGAAATATCTAGTTGTTCAAGTTGTGGTGCATTTCAGGCGAGAAGAATGAATACTAAGTATTTTTTAGAAACTAATAAAAAGATAAAAAAGTACGTTCATACTTTAAATGGTTCAGCTTTAGCTATAGGTAGAACGATTATTGCTATAATGGAAAATTATCAGAATTCTAATGGGTCAATTGCAATACCAAATGTGTTGCAAAAATATATGAGTGATGATACTGTTATAGGTAAGTAATGATTCTGAATATATAAAAACGAGAAATTTTAAAGAATGAAGGTTCTGGTTATTGGTTCTGGTGGGCGTGAGCATGCTTTGCTTTGGGCTCTTAAAAAATCTCCTCTTTTAACTGAGTTATATGTTACCCCTGGACGTCAAGCTATGAAGGATTTTGGAATTATTGCAAATATAAATATTAAAAATTTAATTGATGTTACACGATTTTGTAAAAGAGAAAATATAAAGTTAGTTGTCATTGGCCCAGAACAACCAATAATTGATGGGCTTGCTAGTAATTTAATTGCAGAAGGAATAAATGTTTTTGCCCCGAGTCAAGGTGCTGCAAAACTTGAAGCGTCAAAATCTTTTACCAAAGGATTGTGTAGACAATATAGTGTACCATCTCCTAGATATGAGTGTTTTGTTGATGAAGGTTTAGCTAAAAATTTTATACTTAGTAATAAAATAAAATTTCCACTTGTGATAAAAGCAAATGGAATTGCAGCAGGGAAAGGTGTAATAATCTGTAATACAGAAAATGAAGCTTTTGCAGCGATAGATTTAATGTTAGTGAAAAAAAAATTTGGTGAATCAGGTGAGGAGATAATTATAGAGGAATTTTTAGTTGGAGAAGAAGTAAGTTTTTTTGTTCTTGTTGATGGATTGAAAGTAGTAACTTTTGGATGTGCGAAGGATTATAAAAGGGTTGATGCGAATAATGATAGTAAGAATACTGGGGGTATGGGATCATACTCATCGCCTTCAATTGTAAGTAAAGGTATGGAAGAGAAAATTATTCAAAAAATAATATATCCAACAATTCAAGCACTTACTAATATGGGTACCCCTTATCGAGGAGTTCTTTTTGCTGGTTTAATGATTTGTAAAGATGATCCAAAACTTCTTGAATATAATGTTAGGTTTGGTGATCCAGAAGTACAATCTATTTTACCTAGGTTTGATAAAAACTGTGATTTATTAAAATTGATGTTATCAGTTGCAGAGGGAAAATTAAATGTTAAAGCAGTTAAACTAACTAGTAAATCCACAGTTTGTGTGGTCGTTGCAAGTAAAGGTTATCCAGATAATTATAAGACTGGAGAAATTATTAAAGGATTAGATAAAATTGAGAGTATTCCTGGTATATTAGTGTTTCATGCTGGTACTAAATTGGATAAAAGTGGTAATTGGATTTCTGATGGTGGGAGAGTATTAAATATAGTAGGAGAAGGAGATTCTTTGGAAGAAGCTAAAGGAAAAGTGTATTCAGCGTTAAATTTTCTTAGATGGCCAGGGGGATTTTTTAGGTATGATATTGGTAATTAGTATGATTGTATATAAAGTTTAAAATTTTCAGTACTTTTTATTATAAGTATGCTTGTTATACTGGTTATATTGCTTATGAAGTAATTAAGAAAATATGGGTTTATGAAAATTTAATTAGTTTTATTTAAGGTTAATAAGTTTTTTTAATGTTTAAGTGATGTTTTTTTTAGTAAAAAAAAAAGTGTATGGATATGAGTGAGAGAAATGTGAATAAATTAAAGATGGAGTGTAAAGTATATGGTGTATATGTAAGTCATATGCTGAATTAATGAATCTTTAATATTATCAGGAATAGTGAATATTGTAAATAATTCTGCTGGAATAGTTATATGAGTATATTGAAATATAAAATAAATAGTTATTAGTGTTTTATTAAGGGAATAATACTATTGAAGTTATTATCAAAAAGTGCAGAGCAAGGAATCTAAAATTCAAATTAGAAGGAAAAGAAAGCATAAGCAAAAAAGGAAGATAGAAAATAATTGATGTTAAGTTTATGGTAGTTTAAGTTTAGTTTTGGTGAGATTATAGAATGCTAGTGATTTTGGAGGATAGTAGATAAACTGAAGGGTTAATATAGTTAAACTGATTTTATGAATTCTGCTTGAAACTAATTAAACTAATTTGATTATATATTAGAACTTTTGAGGAAGCTTGGTTTATACTTATTTCATTGTTTTTATTATTAAATATTATTTTGAATAATATGGAGGAATATATTTGTCAGTAATTGCTATTATTGATTTTGGTTCACAATTTACACAGCTTATTGCAAAACAAGTTAGAAAAATGGGTGTTTATTGTGAGATATTTTCAAGTACCATTGATTTTAAAGTAGTTTTAAAAAAATATAATGGATTTATTTTTTCTGGAGGACCGCAATCTGTAAATGATTCTGATGTAAGTAGAATAGTGCATGAGATTATAAAATTTAATGAGGTAACAAATGTCCCTATACTTGGGATATGTTATGGACAACAGCTTGTTTGTCATTATTTTGGAGGAAAGATAAAAAGAAATTTTAAGCAAGAGTTTGGTAAGGTTAAGATTAAGATATTAAAGAAATCTCCCATAATAAAAGATACATGGGATATTAATTCTGAGGTAGATGTCTTGATGAATCATGTAGATAGTGTTGAAAGTATACCTCAAGAATTTACTGTTATTGCGTTAGGTGTGGTGAACCAAACAGTTGCAATAATTGTTAATGAACAACGTAAGATATATTGTACTCAGTTTCATCCTGAGGTTAAGCTTACGGCAAATGGTAATAAGTTGCTTTCTAATTTTTTAGATATTGCAAATTGTAAAAGAAACTGGACGGTAAAATCATTTATTGAAAAACAGAAGAGTAAAATAAAGGATTTGGTAAAGGAGAAAAAAGTAATTGCTGCAGTAAGTGGTGGAGTTGATTCAAGTGTTGCAGCAACGCTCATGTATAAAGCTATAGGAAAGCAATTGAATTGTATTTTTATTGATACTGGGTTGTTACGTAAGAGTCATATCATCACTATATTAAAAGAAATTCCAGTGAATTATGTTAATAGATCAAGCTTATTTTTAAGTAAGTTAAAAGGCATAATTGATCCAGAGGAAAAACGGAAAGTTATTGGTAGTACTTTTATTGAGGTATTTGAAGAAGAAGCAAAAAAAATTGGTGATGTAGATTTTTTAATGCAAGGTACTATTTATTCTGATATAGTTGAGTCTGGATATGCTTCAAGGCATGCTAGTTTAATTAAATCTCATCATAATGTTGGTGGATTACCAAAAAAAATGAATCTAAAGTTAGTTGAACCTTTACGTTATTTATTTAAGGATGAAGTTAGAATACTTGGAAAAGAAATTGGTCTATCAGATAAAATGATATTTCAACACCCATTTCCCGGACCAGGACTTGCGGTAAGGATTATAGGTGAAATTAATGAAGAAAAAGTACGAATATTACAAGATGTAGATGAAATATATATCAATACGATGAGAAGTCATAATTTATATGATCAAGTATGGCAAGCTTTTGCTGTATTACTACCAATAAGAACTGTAGGTGTTGTAGGAGATAGTCGTACATATGGATATGTTTGTGCTTTGAGAGCTGTGACATCTTCTGATAGTATGACAGCTGATGCATTTCCGTTTGAGGATAAAAGTCAATATTCATTAATGTTTTGGAGCTTTTTGCAGGATGTAAGTAGTATAATTGTTAATAAAGTTTCTGGAATTAATAGAGTTGTATATGACTTAACTTCTAAACCGCCAGCAACTATTGAGTGGGAATAATTTAGAATTGTTTTCTTTTTTTTGTATAACATATTTTTTTCTTTATGTGGTTTATATTTTCTATAAGGAATGTAAATATTAATGAAAAATACAAGTATCCTTTGGGTAATTTTATATGAAGTCCTTCAAGGATTAGATACATACCAGCGATTAGAATAAATAAAATGGCAATTATTTTTAGATTTGTGCTGTATTTAATTAACTGAGCAGTATAGTCTGATAAAGATATCATTACTAGTGTGGAAAGTATGTATGCTATGGCAATAGTGATCATGTTATTAGTTAATACTATAGCAGTCAATAAAGAATCAACTGAAAAAACTAAGTCTATTAATGTAATTTGTAACATGATTAAAAATGATTGTGTCTTGATATCTATTTTTTTTTAGATTGTTTGGATAAAAAAATATTGTTCCATAATTCTATAGCGCTTTTTATAACAAGAAATATTCCTCCTGCTATCATAAGTAAATCTTTTACTGAAATGTTTAGTGATAAAATATGGAATATAGTTTTTTGTATTGATAATATGTTTGATATAAAAGATAGTGTTACAAAACGCATTAATAATGTTAGTCCAAGCCAATAAGACGTATTTTTTCTTTTAGTACATTTGGTGTTTTGTCTAGAAATAAAGAGACAAAAATTAGATTATCTAGATTTAATATAATTTCAAATAATGTAAGTATTAGTAAAGTTTGAGTTTCAGTGAACATTTTTATTTCAGATTCAGATATTCTACTTTTTATACTAAATATATAAAAATTAAGTGACTTTACTTGGATGAGATAAGATTAATATAAATTAAGTTTCCTTAATGCTACGTAGCATTAATTGTTATGCATTTAATAAATATTAATTTATTTAAGAAATAGATTTGTTTTCTATAGCCTAAACTAATTTATTGAGGATATATATATATTTGTAAAATTCTATTATATTTTCTCTTAAGAAGTCATTGGTTATACTGTAGTCATGAATTTTAAGCAAGAAATTAAGTTTTTTTTTCTATTATTTCTAATTTTATTTTTTTTGTGGATTATATTTTCTGGTTATCTTAAGCCGTTTTTTATTTTTTGTGGAGTGTTTTCTTCTATGTTTACGTCATTTGTGTTTAAACAATTAGTAAATGCTGAAAGTGCTTTTATTCAGATCTTGAATAATGCTAGTAAGTTATCATTTTATAGGTTGCTAATAAATTATATACCTTGGTTAGTATATCAAATTATTTTATCAAGCATTTATGTGACAAGAAAAGTTTTACAGAGTAAACTTAAGCTTGAGCCGGTTGATATTTTTATAAAGGAATGTAAGGAACACATTGATGAAAGTATTACATTGTTTGCAAATTCAGTTACAATTACTCCTGGTACTTTAGTTATTGATGTTGTAAAGAAGAAACGGCAAACATATTTATTTACTGTGTGTTTGATAGATAAAAGTCTTAGGAGTAGCATTTTGAAGATAGAGAATAAAGTTCTAAAGGTACTGTATGAATCTGATGATTGCTTTAAATAGTTAGAGTATTTCTTATTGTATTTTTTTCTCACTGCTTTCAAATTTTCTTTGAAAAGAAAGATATTGCTTTAATAATCAAGTATAGAGATTATTGACAAATTTTCTGTTTTGATTGTTATTTTATTATTGAGTTTATTTAAAAATTATTTTATATGTTTTTGTGGTGGTAGTTTGATTTAAGGTAAATTTTTGCTTATAGTATTTGCTTTTTGTTGAAATACATTTAAATTTTAAGTTTCAAAGTTTATTATGGCTGTGGTAGAACACTTGCTATTTTATATAATAAATAGTTAATAGTTTTATATTTGAGAGCTTGTTTTTATGATTAATATATGATGTTTTATATTGTTCAACAGAGAATATAAAAACATAAAATGTATAAGTTTATTATATAAGGGTATTTATTAATATAATGTGTTTTATTAGAATGAGTGTTATTATATAGGTATAAATAATTAGCTATATTAAAATGAAAAAGGTAAGGCTCGGAGTACTGATTTCAGGTAGGGGAGCAAATATGCAAGCATTAATAAAAGCAGGTCAAGAAGATCATGATTTTCCTGCAAAAGTTGTATGTGTTATTGCAAATAATAGTAAGGCCGGTGGTTTTAAAATAGCAAAGCAAGTAGCAGGGATTTCAGCGTTTGTTGTTGATGATGAACCGCTTGATACCAATAGAATTCATGAAATATTTGTACAATATAAAGTTGACTTGATTTGCCTTGCAGGTTTTATGAGGATTTTAAAAATTGATTTTTTGAATAAATGGTATAATAAAGTTATCAATATTCATCCTTCTTTACTTCCATCTTTTAGAGGCTTAAATGCTCAAGAGCGGGCTCTAAAGGCTGGTGTCAAAATTACAGGTTGTACAGTACATTATGTTACCTCTAAAGTTGATGCTGGAGCTATTATTGCTCAAACTGCTGTGCCAGTATTACCAAATGATGATGTTCAAAGCCTTTCAGAACGAATTTTGATTGAAGAGCGTAAGTGTTATGTGGAAGCAGTTAAGTTAATAGCAAAAAATATTGATTATTAAGTACTTTTTCCAACTTTAACAAAAAATAAATTTTGGGGTTCTAGTAAAGAATT
Organism: Wolbachia endosymbiont of Dipetalonema caudispina; assembly: GCF_013365495.1. GTDB lineage: Bacteria > Pseudomonadota > Alphaproteobacteria > Rickettsiales > Anaplasmataceae > Wolbachia. Next base: position 18,193 of record NZ_CP046580.1, read on the forward strand.
TGCTAATTTTTTTACTTCTTCTAATTTTACGTTATTAATGATGTTTTCATAATCATTTATATAATTAATATTATAATTATTTATTTGAATATTATCGAGCATTGCTACTGTATTTGTGTTATTGGATAGAAAAAAGATAAAATTATTTATTAAACTAGTTTTTGAATTTTTGAACAATTGTTTGTCAATTCCTTTCTTTTTTATTAGACTTAATGTATTCTTAATTGCTGATATAGCTTTATTAACAGTAGAGTTATCAGTACTTATAAATCCAGTTATAATATTTCCATGTTTATTGGAAACAATACTTACATTAGCATTGTAAGTAATACCTAAATTTTGCCTTAATTCTTTCATTATTACTGAATTTAATTTCATACCGCCAAGGGCGTTAATTAAGACGATGGCATTATAGTAGTTAGGATTTTCACGAGCTATTCCTTTTTGAGCAAAAAGTATTATACTTTGTGGTATATTCATAAAGATGCTCTTATTTTTTGCGGGACCGAAGTCATTTTTTACAGGTATTTTTTTAACTTTTGATCTTTTTGGTGATAGCTTAGATAAATATTTATCTAGTAATGCACTAATTTCTTTTTTTGTTGTACATCCAGCAACACTTATAACTATGTTATCTTTAGCAAAATTATGCTTTATATATGTTAAAACATCATTTCTGGTTATTCTCATTATAGAATCAAAAGTTCCATATTTACTTCTTGAGTAGGGATGGTTTTTAAACAAAAGTTTATTAAGCTGCTTAGTAGCAATGAAGTGAGGTTTTTTTTCGAGGTTATTAAAGTTGATTTTAGCTTTTTCAAAAATTCTATTTAGCCCTTCAGGATCAACTTTAGGACATGTTATAGCCTCGCTTAGTAGTGAGATTGCATCTTCTAAGTTTTCAGATAAAGTGTTTAATGAGACTTGAAATGTTTCTAAATTAGTGCTGAAGCTTAAATTTATCCCTTTATCTTTAAGTTTTTTTGCAAAAATTTTAGAATCATTTTTTCCTGCTCCTTCTTGAATTACAAGAGAGGTAAACCAAGTGATTCCTTGTTTTTCTGTATTCTCATACGCATAGCCTGAGTCTCTAAATGAGATATTTATTGAAACCTTTGGTAAATCACAATTTTTAACAAATAAAAACTTAAATCTTTTATTAGTACTGATTTCTTCTATATTTAGATATCCACTTGCTTGTGAGTAAAATCCTAAGTAAAAAAAAAGTAGAAGTATGAATTTACTTGTTTTCATTATAATCCTCTTTTGGTAGTAAACGACCAATTAATTTATTGGTATAAAAAATGGTACGGATTGTACTATTTATAGTATCCAAATCAATATCGTTAATTTTACTGTATGAGATATCTATTTCATCAAGCGGAATACCAAGTGCGAGATGTGATATATAAAATACTGCTATATTAGTTAAGTCAGATAATTTATCAAATTGTGCTGCTTTGTATTTTAACTTTGCATTTTGCAACTCTTCTTGTGTTATTCCTTTAGAGGTAAAGTTATTAATAGCAATATTTAGCTTTTTTTCAATAGTATCTAACTTTACTCCGCTTTTTGGAATTATTTCAATATCAATGTAACCATTACTAAAAACTAAACTATTATAATATGTATTTACTGAAACTGCGATATTTTTATTTAAAACTAGATCCTCGTATAGCTTACTAGACTTACCATTCCCTAAAATGTCAACTGCTAAGTTGACAGCGAAGATTTGATCTATATGTTTTAATAAAGGAACACAGTAGCGAAAATATAAAATAGGTTCTTTTACTTCAGTGCTTTTTAATGTTACTGACAAATCTGCATGATGTATTGGATCTTGATTTGGATAGTGTCTCATTATAGGTTTAGCTTTTATTTTACCATATTTTTCTTTTGCTAATTTTTTTACTTCATCAAATTTAATGTCACCAACTATTATTAGTATTGCATTGTTTGGATGATAATAATTGTTATGAAATCTTGTTATATCATCTTGATTGTAAGTTTTGATATCATTTTCCCATCCAATAACGGATCTTCCATAACCATTACGATAAAATGCATTGTTCATTTCTTCCCATAATAGATTAATAGGATTATTATCAAATCTCATTTTTCTTTCTTCTAATACAATTTTTTTTTCTTTGTCTATTTTATCTTGAGTGACATTAAAGTTATCCATTCTGTCTGCTTCAATTTCCATTATTAATGGTAAGTCTTTTTTGAGAACTAGTTCGTAGTAACATGTGTATTCTCTAGTAGTAAATGCATTGAATTCTGCTCCAATACTGCTCATGGTTGATTTTATATCTTTAAATTTTCCTGTAGTTTCAAACATTAGATGTTCAAAGTAGTGAGCTAATCCTGCTTTGCCGATTGGATCATCCATTCCACCAACTTTATATATTATTGTATGTAAAACAGCTGGAATTCGGTGATTAGGTATGACATAGATATCTAGTCCATTACTAAGTTTAGTATGTTTTATGTTATATTTTTCACTTGTGGCTTTTAAAGTACTTGAATAGGTGAAGAAAAATATAAATAGTAGAAAAATAAAAAATTTGTAAAGCATTTCTTTAATTTAATTAAGTCATATTTAAAGCTATAACTTTAATCTCTAATTTTGTTTAAGGTAGTAAGCTTATCATGTAAGTACCATTTATATAATAATGTACACATTCCACAAATTATATATATATCTGCCAAGTTAAAAGCTGGCCAATACCAATTATTAATATGAAGATATATAAAATCATATACAGCACCCCAATGAATTCTATCAGCTACATTTCCAATTGCTCCTCCAACCATTAAAGAGAGACTGAAATAAGTTAATTTGTCATTAGATTTGTATATTAAATATATAAGTATACTAATTATTAGTATTGAAAGTGTTGAAAAAAAAAGGTCACCATAAGGTAAAGTTCTAAACATTCCAAAACTAATTCCAGTATTCCATACTTCAACTAATTTTATAAAGCTCACAATTTCGATTGATTCTCTTTCATTAATCAATGAGTTTATATAAAATTTACTTATTTGATCAGCCAATATAATAATTGGTATAATAATTAAGCATAGTTTTTTCATAAATTTACTTTTAACTGGTAAGTTTTAAGTATATCACGATTTATTTGTTTTGTTAGCTCATTAATACTATGGAATTTTTTTTCTGGTCTGATAAATTTTAAAAGTTGTATATTAACCTTACGTTCATATGCATTTTCATTGAAGTCAAATATGTGCATTTCTACTATAGGCTTTTTTAAATCTTTAAATGTTGGTCTCATCCCAATATTAACTACTCCATATAACCAATTTGAGTTGGTATTAGAGAATGTTGCTTTAGCATAGTACGTACCAAACTTGGGTTTTATCATACAATCTTCTATTGTAATATTTATAGTTGGAAATCCTATTTTTCTACCTCTATATGCACCTTTTGTTACAATACCAGAAACTTGATAAGGCCTACCGAGCATCTTATTAGCAGTTTCTATTTCTCCTTTTTGTATGTATTTTCTGATTAAAGAAGAGGAGCATATTTTTCCATCAATCATCAATGGTTTTAGTTTATCTAAGGAATATCCGTATATTTCAAAGCATTTTTTTAAAATTAATGTATTACCTAATTGGTTGTAGCCAAAAGTGCAGTTTTCTCCAACAACTATGTGTTTTACACTATATTTAGCTATTAAAACCTTGCTAATAAAATCATCGAAGCTTATTTGAGCAAAGCTTTTATTGAAATTGATAACATATAAGTAATCTATATCGTAGTTACTGATTAGTTCTTTTTTGTATTCTTGATTTATAAGTCTAAAATTATTTTTGTTAGATAAAACAATTGATGGATGAGGTTCAAAGGTTAAAATTGCAGAGGATAATTTTTTTTTCTGAGCTGCTTTTTTTAAAGAAGAAATTGCAAATTCATGTCCTAAGTGCACTCCGTCAAAATTTCCGAAAGTCAGTGCTACATTACTTTTTACTTCTTGCTTATAGTCGTAAATAACTTTCATATAGCTTGAATTTAATAAATATTTTTTATATATAATAATATATTTTATAAACTACAGGATAAATCATGAAAAATCATAAAGGAAAGGTTGTAATATATGTGAAACAATATTGTCCATTTTGTAAAAAAGCAAAAGAGTTACTAGACAAAAAGGGGGTGGAGTATAAAGAGATTGATGTACTCAAAAATTCAGATTTATTTGATGATATAAAATTAAAGTATAATGTTGTAACAGTTCCGCAAATTTTTGTTAATGATGAAAATGGTAGTTGTATGTATCATATTGCTGGGTATGATAAATTGATAGATCTTGAAAAAGAAGGAAAGTTAGACAACATATTAAGCAATAATGAAGATTATATTGATACTACAACTTATACAAGCAATAGTTATGAATATGAAGAATATATTGTATCAGATGATGGTTTTATATAATCTTTATGTTTTGTTTTAAGTTGTCATAATATACTTTCGTTTAAAGAAAGTGATGTGCTCACTTAAGTTATTTTAATGGACCAGAAATAAAATTTTGTCTAGTAAGTTTTTTTTAGTAGATAAAATAACAAAAAATATTTCAATTCTTAACAAAGTTTAATTGCTATTGCACTAGTTAGTAAATAAGATTTAGAAAATTTTATAAAAATTTTTATAATGCTTGAAAACATTAGTGGCAAAAGCTTTTTTTTTTACAGAAGAAGTGAAATATCGTATAAAAGATGTATAACATAAAAATTATTTATTTATTAAAAAATCTTGGTTTTATATATCATAATGTTGAAAATATATTACATCACTTAAGTAAGTATGGGATAGAAGTGCAAGGCAAAAGTTATCACACTTTTTTTCTGTATATAATAGAAAGCTTGAAGCTAGGAGAGGGAGGTAGGGTAGAAATTTTACTTTTGCTTGTTATTTTAACACAATTTAGTATGGAATTAATTAAGAGTGTTTACAATAACTTTTATGGATGGAAAAATTGGAGTTAAATTTGTGAAATAGCAAGATATTTATAAAGTTATTAGAAAGTAAGAAGGAATATATGATTATGTATAAAAAAATAATATTTAGTGTAGTAGCTTGTTTAGGAATACGTTGAACCATGATTCAATTATAAGGTTGTTGATAAAATCTTGCTTTTTAGCACAAGAGAAAGAAGTAAAACCAAAGATTTAGAATAACTTGCTTTTAAGAATAGAGCTCTTATTGAGTACTTCAGCATTAAGAATATAAATAGATGTCCACATGCTCATTTTTTAAAAAGATATGAGAATATCATTAAATGCATAGAAAATATTTTGTGTAATTTTGTAGTAAATGAAACCAGCGAATTTTCTGTAGGGCAATTAAATAAATTGAGTTTAGAGATTTCCTCCTGATACTCAAGAAGTATTACTAAAACTATAGATGAGTTTGTCAAGTTTTACTAAGATATATGTTTATATTATAATATATAATATTTATAATAATACTAAGGTTAAAAGCTTTTAAATCGCCAAAATTTTTCTTTGCCTTTGTTAATTCCAATTCTTGGGGTACAGATGTAATCTGGTTTTATATAAGATTCATAGACACAAAACTCATGACTTATAGTGAGGTCTTGTTTATTATGTTTTTTGGTAATATTTAATTTTTTGCATATTGTTCCTGGTCCATCTAGCTTTTTCTCAATAGGTTTAATGAGTTTTATTCCTCGTATTAATACTGCAGCTGGAAATCCTTTTATTTCTGTTACAATATTAAAACAGTAATATATTCCATATATGATATATACATACGAAAACCCAGGTGTACCAAACATTACTGAGGTTCGGTTAGTATAACCTAGTGCTGCATGACAAGCTGGGTCATTTGTTCCTATGTAGGCTTCAACTTCAGTTATTATTCCACTAAAGCTAGAAAATTTTAATATTTTTCCTAGTAACTCCCCTGCTACAGTTAAAGTAGGTTGTTCATAGAAGCTTCTTGGTAGTATTATATTATTCATTATAAATAAGTATAACTTATTTGTAGATATTTTACATTATTTCTTGATCAATTTTATTAAAGATATTCATAATCTAGAAACGGAAGCTTAATGTTTTTTATAAATGGGTGACTGCGTTTTTCAATTTTTTCAAAAATACAAAGGATTTTGGCTAGTTTGCTGTTTTTATTAAGTTATAATGGTTGTAATGCTTGATATTATTTTCTCTATTTTTGTCTATTCTGCTTTTTTTATTATCATTGAATATTTTCCTTAATAGAGAAGGGTGATAACATTGTTTTTCCTTTTAATTTATTTAGCTATTTTACGTAATGTTTTTGTTATTATTTATTTTTGAAAGACTTAAAATAAAATTGCTAGGAAATTTGATGCGTTAATTAGAATTATTCTTAATTATTACTCTATCCTTTAAGAAGGAGGGTACTTTTTATTTTTATTGTTTTTTAAAAGCTGTCTTATTAAAAAATCTTATAAGTATATAAAAACTTTCACTCTTATTATTGATTATGATATTAGTGAATAGTTTGTATAGTTTATGATTTTTTAATATAGAATGTTTTTGTATATCTACATTATATATAGCAAAATATTTTATATATTAGAATACTAAAGCTTCTAATGTGAAAGTGTAATATTTTTTGTTTAATTGTGTGTGGAATCTTTTTCTTCTTGAAAGAAAAGTGCTTATAAAATTTACTTTGAAATAAGATTGTTTTTTGTATTATCGTTGTTTTCAGTAGAATAATGATTATATGTCGACTTTAATAAAAATCTTAGAATAATTTTATATTTAATTGTTTAATTTATAGTCTTTTAATTTAAGAGAATTTAAATTTTAAGGTTTGATAATATTTAAACTATAAATAAGATTTTTATTAAAATATTTATTGAACAATGTTATTCTGTTACTAATTATTTATGAGAATTACTGGTTATAAATATCATATAGAGGTATATGGGGTAAAATATCTAATTTAGTGTTAATGATCTTGTTTTATAGATAAACTATTTAAATAATGAAATGGTTTACTATATTTTTTATTTTTTCTATTTTTTTCAGTTTATGGAATAGAGATTGATCTCTAATATTTATTGCTTATTTGAATTTATCTACGTACTACCTTTTAGGTTAAGCTATAGAATATAGATATTATTCTTTATAAAATTTATATTCTTTTTTTTGAAGAAGATTTATGATATTTTTATAGTGCTTAGAGAAAATTAATGTTGCTATAATTAAAAGAATAAAAAATAACTTTTTTTGAAAGAATGGGGATGCTATGACTGTTATTGTAGTAGAGCTTAAAGAAGCAAGAGAAGAATACTTAAAGCTAGAAAATACTACTAGCCAGGTCAGTATAAATATTAATGCTAATGTGATATTAAGTGCTATCAAAATTCCTAAAGTTGTTGCAACTCCCTTGCCTCCATGAAATTTTAGCCAAATAGGAAATATATGTCCTAGAACTGCTAAAATTGCAGATGTATATATGCAGTTTTTAAAAAATAGTTGTGTTATATAGACTGCGATAAATCCTTTTAAGGAGTCTAGAAATAATATCAGAGCGGCAAGTTTTTTATTTCCTGTTCTTGCCACGTTTGTAGCACCAATGTTTCCAGAACCTATTTTTCTTAAATTTATTCCTTTTACTCTTGTGATAATTAAACTAAATGGTATTGATCCCAATATGTATGATAATGTAAGAACTATATATTTTTCCATTACTATTTATATTTTACTACTATTCTAACATAGAATATTAAACTCAGAGAAAAAAGTAGCTATTATTTAATAATAAATACTCAATTGATAGTAGTTTATGTTTATTTATTAGAATTACTAAAAAATTAATTAATTTTATTATCCCTTAATTTTTTTAGGTAATATTGAACTTCATTATTGATTTGATTGCTAAACAATATAAGCGCTGTCATATTGATAAGAGCTAAGCAAGAGAATAAAGTTCCACCAATGTTTGCGATGGTCATTATATTTTTAGAAAGGCCAGAAAAAAATGCTACAATGATTACCGCTATGCGGTATATTATTATATTCTTTATACCAAATAGATATAGCCATCCCATTTCACAACAGTATACAAATGAAATTACTGAAGAAAATGCAAATAAGGGGGCAGCTATAGTTAAAAGTATAGGAAACCAAGAAGAAACTGTTTCGAATGCTTTTTGGGTGATGAGTATTCCTTCACCTACATTGGTTTGGTATGCACCTGTTATCACTATTGTTATTCCTGTTAAACAACAAATTAACATTGTATCAAAGCATGGTTCTAGCATTGCAACTAATCCAGTCCTAACTGGTTCTTCATCTTTAGCTACCGCATGTGTAATTGATGCAGAGCCTACACCTGCTTCACTAGCGAAGATTGCTCTTTGAATTCCAGCAACAAATGCTCCTATTATTCCCCCGCCAGCAGCATTGAAATCTATCATATTAGAAAATAATATTTTAAATGCATTATTAAAATTATTTATATTAAATATAATGATTGTGATACAACCAAAAATGTATATTATTGACATAACTGGCACTAGTGCAGAGGATACTATGACTATTCTTTTGATTCCACCAATAATCACTAGAGCAAGTAGTATAGAGATTATGGAAGAGAGTAACCAAGGATGACTATTTGCCCAATTTGAATAGCTAGATAGTATTGAGACCATTTGGTTGGTTTGAAATGCTACGCTTCCACCAAGACCAGATAATATAAAAAATATCGCGTATGTTGCAGCTAAGATAATGCCAAGTTTTTTAAACCCAAATTCTTCAAGACCATTTCTAATGTATTGAAATGGGCCACTAAATAGTTGTTTTTGCCCTTCTGTTCTATGTCTGAATGCTAAAGTTACTTCAGCAAATTTTGCTGACATACCAAAAAGGCCTGTAATCATCATCCATGGTACTGCTCCTGGTCCTCCTGTTGAAATTGCAATTGCAACACCGGCAACAGTTCCAAGACCTACCGTGCTTGAAAGTGCTGTTATAAATGCTTGAAAATGTGTGATATGACCATCGTGGTGATCTGTATAATATTTTCCACATAAAATAGTAAAAGCATGCTTAAACATTTTTATGTTGAGAAATTTAAAACGCAGTGTTAAAAATACATAACCAAATGCTACTAAAAGGATTATGAATGGTATATGGAAAATTTTAAAGAATAATACTTCATCCATAAAGTTATTTATTTTATTTAGTACAGCATCATAACTTTCATAAAAGCTTGAAGTAGCATATGAATCATTAAATAATAGACAAAATAATACTACATACAATGATCTACAAATCATATTAATACCTCTTAAAATTATAATAAATATTGTGTTTAGGATTTTTTTTCTTAGTAAGCAGATATGTTGTAATAGCGTTTGGAAACATAAAATACAAACGAATTATTGCTTAGATAGATATAATAAATTTTATTTCTGGTATATATTAAAATCAGTGTAAAAGTTTAAGATACACTGATACTTTTTATTACCAAACAAGTGTAACTTCACTAATAATAAGCTATTATTGTAGGGGATGCAAAGAAAAACATTATTGGAAAGCTAGCTTGTTAATTAAGATAAAATTTTTAAAGACTATGAGTTAAAAAAACAGTATGGTATTAATTTTTGTATTAATGTCATTAATATATTGATGAATAATTATCAGGGATAAAACTAGTATTGTTATTTATGAAGATGTTTTATTGCTATAAATATCAACTTTATTTATCTCTTTATTTTACAGCTTGATGTGTTATAACTCCTACTGTTTTAATGTTTACTTTGTTAGTATATATGTTCTTTCGTGTTTACTATTAATTTACTTAATACTTTATTTTTATAGTCTCTTTAATTAAGATATTTTGATATTCTTAGATTAAGAACTATTCAATTTATTTTTGTTATATTAAGTTGAGTACATTATGTTTTTATATTCGTACATTATTATGGTTGCACTAAAGTTTGTTAAATAAAAGTAATTTGATTCTAATTTTTAGAATTATAAATGATAAGTTAGTATAATTTAGAAGTTTATTTTGCATTATAAAAAAAATGTATGGCAATGTAATACTATAATTTAGTTTATTTTAATAGTGTACCTATGAATTTTTTGTATAAATGGCATATTTACGTAGGTAAATGTAAGTTATTTGCTAGTTTTGTAGATTGTTTTTTAAAATTTGTGTTTTAGTCTAATAAAAAAGATTTTTGTTACCAGTGAAATTTTTAGAATAATGAGTAAATATTAAGTATTACTTCAATAAACTTCATATATATGTTGTAAGTATTTTATATTTATCAAAGGTTGGATTGTTAGCTATTATATTTTTTATTATTTTTAACTATTTATATCCTATCCTGTAATTATTTTAAGATTAATTATTTTAGATTAGTGTTGTAAATATTATAATAGTAGTTGTCGTTAATTATGATTATATTTTAGGTTCAATATTGCTCTATTTATATTTTATTTTTGCTAGCTGAAATGAATGAATAAAATTAAGTAGTAAAAATTTTTACTTTTGTCGGTATCTATGGTTTTATGGAATATTAAGTGTCTTTAAATACATAAAAGTTGGTTTGTAATATAACCATTTTTAGTTATGCTATTATTATTTTATTGGAATTTATAGCTAGCGAGCTTTATACATATAATATATATAAAACCCAACACTTATTGGAATAGTAAGTGTGTATACTATACTTAAAATTGGTAGAGTAATCCAAGGTTTACTGACAAAAAATACAATAAATACTCCAAAAAGTGATACAAATATATAAGATAAATTTCTGGGAATATAGATGTATTTTGCAGAAAAAGTTGGGATATGACTGACTGAAAGGAATGAAATGGATAAAAAGTAACAGGCTATGTTTTTTATATTAAAAAATTTTTCCATAAGAAGTAAATGCTTACTTTCCTGAGAATGAAAAGTAACAATTATTGGTAGTAGAGAAAGTAAAGCACATATTGGTGCTGGTACTCCAGAAAAGAAAAATTTTTCCCAATCAAATTGTTCTACATTTAATAATACATTAAATTTTGCAAGTCTTATTGAGATGCAGATTACATATATCATTACCAATATCCATCCTATAACTTTTATTTCTTTTAATTTCCAGAAGTATAGAAGAAATGCAGGTGCTGTACCAAAGTTTAGAAAATCTGCAAAAGAATCAAGTTGTGCCCCAAAATTGCTAGTTGATTTTAATATTCTTGCTATTTTACCATCCATCCCATCTATGATGGCTGCAATAATAATAAAAATGACTGCAAATTCCCACTGTTCATTAAATGTGAATTTAAGTGAAGTAAGACCGGAGCATAGACCCAATAAAGTTATAAAGTTTGGAAATAATTTAGCAACGGGAAGGAATCTATTATTATTACTATTGTTGTTCATATACTGTCAAAAGTAAGTTTTTCTTGAACATTTTCTTTATTTAAATTTGCTATAATTGTTTCACCGCCAATGACAGTTTGTCCTTTTGAGACTTTTATTTCTATGTCAGAGGGAACGTAAATATTTACTCTACTACCAAACTTTATAATTCCAAACCTTTCACCTGCTTTTACATCTTGAAAAACTTTTAGGTTACAGATAATACGACGTGCAATTAGTCCAGCTATTTGTTCTATAATAATTCTTTTTTCTTTTTCGTGCTCAATTACAATAACTTGCTTTTCATTTTCGTTGCTAGATCTATTATTCATTGCAGATATAAATCTACCTTTTTTGTAGTGTATTTCTTTTACTGTTCCAGATATTGGAATGCGATTTACATGTACGTCTAAAATACTTAAGAATATACTAATAAGTATGAATTTTTTTTCCTTTTCATTTTCTCCCGATAAAGGGGAGTTAACTTCTTTAATTTTTGAAATTATGCCATCTGCTGGACTTACTATAAGATTTTTATTGCTTGGTACGACTCTTGTGGGGTCACGAAAGAAATAAGAGCATAATAATGTTGGGAATAAGCATGTGATACCTAATCCCCAGGATATAGAAAACGCTATACATGTCATTATAAAAAAAAATATTATAAATAAGTAGCCTTCTCTATTTATATTAGGTAACCCAAAATGCATAACTATTGACAATAATTTGTTGTTGATAACTTATCACTTATTTTTTTTAATGAAAAGTTTTTTTTGGCATTTTATAAAAACTTTTTGATCAGTGTAGAAATTAATAATTTTTAGTTAAGGAATAGACTTAAACGAAGGAGAGTGAATTTAAGGTATAGATAACAAATGTTTTATAAATATCATGACAAATAAATTTAAGATAAGAGAAAAAGTGGTTTCTTATCAGAAAGTTAGTAAAATACATAGAAGCAAAAAGAAAGTTAATAGTGTTTTAAAATAGAAAAGGTGTAAAAATTAAGTGTAGGCTAATATAAAATGGTTTCAATCATGTATAATGAAATAATGACTATAAATTTAGTTCAAAGAATATTTCAGTTATAAAATACTAGTAAAGTTTTTAATTAGATTGATACTCTTTAAAATTTTTGTTTATTCTTGCTATTTTATTTTTAATAAAAAATTATCTTCTTTTCACAGATAGAGTTAATTACAAATTTTTTTGCTTTTTACTCAAAATAATTTTTATTTGATAATTTTTTTTATTGATATGTTTGGTAAAGATTTTTTTGACTGATAAGCGAAACATACTTATTTTCTTATTGTATCTTTAAAATATTCAACTATGATCTGCTTGTTAGTGATAAATTATAAATCAGAATAAGTACGATATAATTAGATGAAAAAGCTTTTATCGTGTATTTATTGGCAAAATCGTAACAATTTTTTTAAAAAGTTATAGTTGTAATATATATTCTAGTAGAAAATATAATAGAGAATATATCGAATTATGATAGTACATAATTTATTGTTTTTACTACCCCCTGAAATTTCTCACTCTTTGGCACTCATGATTTTAAAAAAGATGTCTTGTAAAAAACTTATAAAAGAACTACCTAAGTCCTTAAGTGTAAATTTTTTTGGTAATAAAATTAGAAGTCCAGTTGGACTTGCTGCAGGTTTTGATAAAAATGCGGAAGTTATAAAATCTATGTTTTCATTTGGTTTTGGATTTATTGAAGCTGGTACTGTAACTAAATATCCTCAATATGGAAATAGAAAACCTAGAGTTTTTAGGTTAATCCAAGATGAAGGGATAATTAACAGATTGGGTTTTAATAATAAAGGAATAGATTATTTTCTTGAGCAGGTAAATAAAGTTAAGCTTGATGATTATGTTTTTGGTATTAATATAGGAAAAAATAGTATATCTCAGAATCAAATTAGCGATTATGTTGATTTACTAAAGATGGTATATGGAAAAAGTAACTATATAGTGTTAAATATTTCATCTCCAAATACACGTAATTTACGTAATTTGCATAATAAACAAGAATTATTAAGATTGCTGAAATCTATAATTTTAACTAAGAAGTCAATTAACAGTTCTAAATCTACTCCTATAATGCTAAAAATTTCACCAGATATATGTCAAGAAACGAAAGAAAATATTGCTGAACTTGTATTAGAATATAAAATTGACGGTTTAGTAGTAAGTAATACTACAGTCAGTAGAAATAATTTATGTTCTTGTTGTAATGAAAGTGGTGGATTAAGCGGTAGACCACTGTTCGGGATTTCAACAAAGTTGTTGAGTGATATGTATAAGCTTACTAAGGGTAAAGTGTTATTGATAGGGTGTGGAGGAATATCAAGTGGTATTGATGCATATGAAAAAATAAAGGCAGGAGCATCTTTAATACAATTATATACTGCTCTAATATATCATGGGCCTAAAATTGTGAATAGAATTAATTTGGAGCTTGCAGAATTAGTAAGAAGGGATGGGTTGAAGGATGTTAGCGAGGCAATAGGTTGTGATTGTTAATCTTAGTAAAGTTGCTATTAATTTTAATAAAATAAGATTATTTATTTTTTAATATGAAGATGTAGTAAGTGATGTTTCTTTTATTTTTAAGGTATAAATATGCAAGACTTAAATGACGCTATATCCAAAATTATTAACTATAGATTTAAAAATGATACTATATTAAAGGAAGCATTGACTCATCCGAGTTTAAATAAGAAAAATAAAAAAAATAATGTTGATAGTTATGAGAGACTAGAGTTTTTAGGTGATAGTATTTTAAATATGGTTGTGTCTATTATGCTTTTTAAACTTTTTCCTGAAGAAAAAGAAGGAGGATTAGCTAAAAGAAAAATGGATTTAGTTTGTGGTAGTACTATTGCTAATGTTGCTAGAATGATAAAATTGGATAATTTTATTATTATGGATAGTCGTTGTGAACACCGTAATAGTAGAAAGTGTAGCCTAAAAAATTTAGAAAACGCATTTGAAGCATTGATAGGTGCAATTTATATTGACGGCGGATTTAGTAACGTCGAAAGATTTGTTATTCAGTACTGGAAAAAGCTAGCTGAATATATGCTTAATCCTCCTCAGGACTCTAAAACCTCGCTACAGGAGTGGGCGCAAAAGAACAAGCTATCCTTACCAAAGTATGAACTTGTGGAACAAAATGGACCAGCACATAGTCCTGAATTTATTATGTCAGTTTGTGTAGGAAATTATGGTAAAGCTTTTGCATATGCTTCTAGTAAAAAGGCTGCTGAACAAAAAGCTGCTAAGTTGATGCTTGAAAAGATTAATAATAGTAAGAAGACTAGTTTAAGCTAGCAAAAATTTAATTTATAAGGAGTCAAATAAGAATTTTTATTGAAATTAAAGGTTCTTTTTTTAGCTTTTGGATAGTATATCAGATGGCTGATATGACTCTTACGGGACTTGAACCCGTGTTATCACCGTGAAAGGGTGATGTCCTAACCACTAGACGAAAGAGTCAGTAAACCTGATTAGGTTATAATAGTACTTATGTAAAGTCAATTCAATTATTTTATATAAAATAAATACTGAGTAAGTTAAACTTACTTTACATCTGCAAAGAAAAATTACTATACAAGTCATGTAACTTATTTATGATTTTGTTTTTTTATTTGGAATTAACTAATTAGATTTAAGAATAGTGGAATAGGTAGTAGTTCATTTTATAAAAATAAAATACTAGTAACTATCTAAAATTTTAGTGGATAGTATATAATATTTATCATTTAAGCTAATATTAGTATTATAGTATTAAATATTAAACTATAATTTATGCTATGATATATTAGGATAATGATTTAAGCATGATTTTAATTTAATTCGAATTTGTTTTGATTATTTAAATGTCTTGGTCATATTTCTATTATAGTTAGAAATATATAGACCATTTGCTTTATTGTTGTTATAATTAATGTTTTGCTTAAAATTAAATTTTAATGAATGAATTAAGAAGACTAAGCATTACAGAAATGCGTGAGGGCCTTAACCGTAAAGATTTTTCTGCTATTGAACTTGCTGAGGTACATATTAATGCAGTTGAAGGTGAGAAGTTAAATGCATTTGTAACAAAAACTCCAGAAGTAGCAATAAGAGCTGCTAAAGCAGCAGATGAATATTTTTCAAAACAGAAAAATGATGTAACTCCTCCACTTATGGGTATACCAATTGGTGTAAAAGACTTGTTCTGCACTAAAGGAATAAAAACGACGGCATGTTCAAAAATGCTAGAGAATTTTATTCCTACTTACGAATCTACAGTATCTGAATTACTTTTAAAGAGCGGAGCAGCTATGCTTGGTAAGCTTAACATGGATGAGTTTGCTATGGGTTCTGCGAATACAAATAGTTGGTTTGGTCCTGTTGAAAATGTTTGGACTAGAAAAAGTGATGGGGAAAAAGTTGTGCCTGGTGGATCATCTGGTGGACCTGCATCAGCAGTTGCTGGATTTTTATGTGCTGGAGCACTTGGTAGTGATACTGGGGGATCTGTACGTCAACCGGCAGCTTATTGTGGTGTAGTTGGGATAAAGCCAACTTATGGGAGGTGTTCACGTTTTGGTATGATTGCGTTTGCAAGTTCTTTAGATCAAGCAGGGGTGATTACTCGTTCTGTTTCCGATTCAGCATTAATGCTAGAAACAATTTGTGGGTATGATAATAAAGATTCAACATCAAGTGAAAGGTTAGTACCTAAGTTTTCTACTCTTATAGATGGTGATATCAAGGGCAAGCGTATTGGTATACCAAAAGAGTATAGAATGAGTGGAATTTCAGAAGAAATTGTTCATTATTGGGAAAAAGTTTCTTCTGATTTAAAAGAAAATGGTGCTGAAGTTATTGATATTGCATTGCCATATACTAAATATGCAATACCAGTCTACTATTTAATTTGCTTTGCTGAAGCTTCATCTAATCTTGCTCGTTATGATGGTGTGCGTTATGGCTTTAGAGCTAGTGCTGACTCTCTTGAGGAAATGTATTCACTAACGAGAGCAGAAGGTTTTGGAAAAGAAGTAAAAAGAAGAATTTTAATGGGGGCTTATGCACTTTCTTCAGGTCATTATAATGAATATTATGATAAAGCACAACGTATTAGAGCATTAATCAGGAACGATTTTATAGAAGCATTTGAAAAAGTAGATTATATACTTGTTCCATCGACTCCGACAGAAGCTTTTGGTTTAAACGAAAAACCAGATCCACTAATTATGTGCATTAATGACGTTTTTACTGTACCGGCAAGTCTAGCCGGTTTACCGGCTATTTCTATTCCTGTTGGACTTTCTAATGAAGGATTACCACTTGCTTTACAAGTAATTGGAAATTATTATGATGAAGCTGGAATATTAAATGTAGCAAATGTAATTGAGCAAAATTGTGGTAGAATAATTGAGTTATATAGTTTAGTATAGGCTTATTGAGCTAAACAGATAAATATGTTATAAGCTTATTTCTCTTAAAAAGAAACAAGTTTAACAAAGAACAATGATATTATTAATGGAACATAAAATAGTCCTACTGTAGTACTTATGAGAAGTAATAAAGTAGCTCTATCTGGTTGGTAATTTAAAATGTTGGCAAGTATTACACTAGATCCAGAAACTGGAATAATAGCTAGCAACATCAGTGCTTTATATATACTTTCATCATATATACCTATAATATGTTTATCTATCAAAACAATTCCTAAAACAAATAATGGCCAAAACACGTACTTTGCTGTAATAGTGGTTAAAGCAAGTTTCCAATCTATTTTAAAGTTTGTAATTTGTACGATACTCACTCCAAATAGCACCATTCCTAATGTAATGAATGTACTTCTAATGTTCATCATCACATCTGTTAAAAAAATTGGTATTTGTACATTGTATATACTTATAAGAAAGCCTAAAACCATTGCATATGACGAAGGAAGCCTGAATAATCTTAACATGCATTCTTTTGCAGTATATATGCCATTTGCAGCTATGTAAAATCCTAAGCTGTTTTCAAATAATGCCATTCCTATATAACAGACAACATATACAGATACTGAATCTTCATCAAATAGACTCATAGCAATCGGTAATCCAAAATAACCCATGCTTGTACTGCCTGAACTAAATGCTAATATGTTTTTTGTGTTATCTTTAAATAGAAAGGAAGAAAGATAATAAACTGATAAGGACATAGTACTACCTATAAACCATATCAAGATTGGCAAAGAAATTATTTTTAAATTGACCTCTGTATGAGATACTCCATATAAAATTACTATTGGATTAGCTATATAAAAAAGTATTTGAGATATAGTGTTTTTATCAATCTTAAGGTATTTTCCTGCTAAGCAACCGATAAGTATTGTAATGTAAATAGGCAATATTTTGAGAAAAAGAGTAAAAAACATATTGGCCTAAATTACAATAATTCTTCTTGATATTTTGACTGATAAAGTGACATTAGATCTTAAGATATTGTAAAAGTAAATAGAATTTATTCTCTGGTTTACTAGTTTATAGAGTTAATAAAAAAGCTTCTTGCATATTTTTTAATAATATGCTTGTTAAAAAGCAAATTTTATTCTATCTAAACTTTTTTGCTATCTTCTTTAAGATGATGTAAAAAGAAAATTTATAAAAAAGTAATTATTTTCATAAAAATAGAACTTTATGTTTATATATTTTAGCTGTAATAGTTTTAGTAAAAATTGTTATACTTGTCCAAAGATAAGTGACGCATTAGTACCACCAAAACCAAATGAATTAGAGAGCACGTATTGAACCTTGTGTTCTTGAGCTTTAAATGGTACAAAGTTTAAATCACATCCTTTTGAAGGCTTATGTAAATTTAAAGTTGGTGGAGTAATTCCATTGTTTAATACAAGGATGCTGAATATTGCTTCAACACTTCCTGCAGCACCAAGTAAATGTCCTATAGAAGACTTAGTGGAAGAAATTGGTACTTTATAAGCATGTTCACCAAATAACTGTTTTATTGCTATTACTTCAATTTTATCTCCGAGTGGTGTTGAAGTACCGTGTGCATTAATGTATCCAATTTGATTTGGGTTAATTCGTGCATTTTTTAAAGCAATTTGCATTGCTTTAAATGCACCTCTTCCTTCTGAATGTGGTGCTGTGATATGGTGTGCATCTCCTGTTAATCCATATCCAACTAATTCAGCATATGCTTTTGCTTCTCTTTTTTTTGCATGTTCGTATTCTTCTAAAACTAGTATACCTGCTCCTTCACCCATAACAAATCCATCACGTTCTTCATCCCATGGTCTTGAAGCTTCTTCAGGTTTATCATTAAACTTGGTTGATAATGCTTTCATAGATGTAAAACCAGCAATTCCAACTCTACAAAGTGCACTTTCTGACCCACCTGCAATCATTACATCTGCTTCACCAAGTTTTATGATTCTTGCTGAGTTTATTATTGCATGTGCACCTGTTGCACATGCAGTTACCGTTGAATCATTTGGTCCCGTAAATTCATATTTAATGGAGATATGGCCAGATATTAAGTTTATTAAACTTGCAGGAACAAAAAATGGACTGACACGTTTTGGTCCTTTTTCCTGCATAGTAATTACATTTTCTTGAATTGATGAAAGCCCGCCTATACCAGAACCAACAGTAACCCCAATACGTTCTCGATTAATATTTTGACTTTTTAGAATTAGTGAATCGTCTACCGCTTGAATAGCAGCAGCAATACCATAGTGAATAAAGCGATCTGTCCTTCTTAGATCTTTTTTAGAAACATAATTTAGTGAATTAAAACAGTGTTCAATGTTATTGTATTGTAAAGGAACTTGCCCTGCGACTTTACAATCAAGATCAGAAACATCAAACCTACTGATTTCCTTTACGCCAGACTTACTATCTATTAACTTGAGCCAAGTATTTCTGACATCTATTGCCAATGGAGTAATTAGACCAATACCAGTAACTATTACTCTTCTGTTCATTGATCACTAACTTTTTGTTTTTTTTTTACTACATACTCAACTATTTGTTCCATAGTTTCCATTTTTTGTGCATCTTCATCTGGAATTTCTATTTCAAATTCTTCTTCTGCTGCCATAATTATTTCAACTGCATCTAAACTATCTGCGCCATGCTCTGAAAGTTTTGAAAAGCTATTAAACTTTTCCACATCTTTACTAATATGTTCTAGTACAATATTTTTTACTTTTTCCTCTATGACTTCTCTAGTACTTTTTACCAGTTTACTATTCATTATTTATTTTACCAAAAATAATCTATTCTTTAGATGTTATAAAAAATCTTTATGTTTGCAACACCTTTTGTAATTGATAAACTGCATAATAAAGTTTTCTAAGCCTAAAGTATACTTTAATATACTTTCCAGAATTAATAAAATTTAAAAATGTTAGATAAATCAATGAAAAATTTGCTTATTGCAGAAATAGATAAAATTTTACCTGAAAATAGTCAAAATAGGCTTGTATCGGCAATGCGTTATATGCTTTTTGCTCCTACAAAATATATGCGTTCGTTTTTAATTATGGCTTCGTCACAGGTATTTGATGTAAGAGCTGAGAAAGTCATACTAGTTGCTGTAGCAGTTGAATGTATTCATACCTACTCTTTAATTCATGATGATTTGCCATGTATGGATAATAGTGATATTCGTAGAAATCAGTTAAGCTGCCATAAGAAATTTGATGAGGCGACAGCAGTACTAGCTGGAGATGCACTTCTTACTCTTGCTTTTGAAATATTATCTTCACTAAATGAGAACAGTCATAAGCGTTGTGAAATTATAAAAGTGCTCTCTCAAGCAATAGGTAGTAAAGGGATGGTAGGAGGACAAGTTTTAGATATTAGTAAAGACTTTAGTAAAATAAAAGAAATTCATTTGATGAAAACTGCAAAATTACTTGCAGCTTCATGTGAAATAGGTGCTATAATAGGAGATGCAACAAATAAAGAACGTAAAGCGTTATATAATTACGGGATAAATCTAGGACTCATTTTTCAGGCTGGGGATGATATTAAGGACTATAAACAAGATAAAGTAAATAATTTAATATTTGTATTTGATGAAAGTGATGTGAAAGATTATATAGATAAACTTTGTAAACAAGCTTTAAATAGTATCAGTAAACTTCCAGGAAATACTCATTATTTGTATAACTTATTAAATCAAATTAAAAAGGATGGTTAGTAAAATTGTATTACAGTTGCTTATTTCTATAGTAATAATTTTTACTTTAACGTTGTCTTTTGTGTTTGTTGTAGTTTCTATAAATAAAGAAAGACTAGAGCAGAAGGAGAAAAAAATTTTTTATGAAGTAAATGCTGCTATACATGATGGTTTAATACGGACTATAGCATATTATTTAGTAAAGCCAATATTTGAATTAGCACTCGATCATTATATTAAAAAATGTGGACTGGCAGAGTATTTAGAGGAGATAATACAGCAAAAAAGAGAGGAAAATATGATAAGCTTTTATGAAATTATAGAAGGTGATGGTAGCAAAGTTTTATGTGGTCAGGAAGTTTTGTTACAGGTATATAAAGTGCCTAATAATTTATCGCTACTTTTAAATCAAGTTTCTAATGTCACTTTGAAAATAGGTCAAAACAACTGGAAAGAATTAGGTTTAGGAACAATAGGTATGAAAGAAGGAGGGGAACGTGTAGTGACTATAAATAATATTGCTAGTGACGACAAGATGAGTTTGAGTTCTTATTATGTTAAGCTACTTGAAGTAAAAGATAGATATCCTGATTCAGTGAATAATATCATGGTTTTTGATAATTTTATTAATAAAACTGGAAAACAAGTAAAGTGTGGTGACGAAATTTCAATTAAATATGATGTGATGGAATATGATGGTAAGTATATAATTAAAAATCAAACAGTACAGTTTAAGGTTGGTGATAAAAAGGTGCCACTCGCTATAGAGCTTGGAGTTGTGGGAATGAGAGTTAACAATAAAAGAACCATTATTTCTCCACCGGAACTTTTGAATATTACTGATGGTATGCTAGTTAAGGACATGAACTTTATCTTTAACAAAGAACATGTTTCTATAATTGATTTAAATCTAGTAGATGGGTGATTTTTAATAAGTTAAAGTTTTAAAAGTGGAGAATAAATGCTTTAAAATATTATTTGATAACTGAAAAAAATAATAAAAGTACATATAGCAGTAATAATTGGTGGTAAAACTAGAAAAATAGGTATCTTTTTAATGAAAAAATTTTTGGAGGAAGGTTTTGAGAAAAAAACATTGTAAATTATTGGTAAAAAATACATGGCATTAAGTATGGTGCTTATAATTAATAAAAAAGTAATAAATATGGTAAGTAATATATTTCCAGAGTTGAAAACAGTTTGAAAGATAAAAAATTTACTCCAGAAAGTTGGAGTAGGGGGTATTCCTATCATAGATAATGCTCCTATGGTAAATGCTATCATAGTAATTGGCATGCTTCGTCCTATACCATTAATTCTATTTACATATTTTTCGCCTGTTCCCATTATTATGTTACCTGCAACAAAAAATAAAGTAATTTTTGCAAATGCATGAGAAACTAATTGAAAAATTGCAATTTTTATGCTGAAGTCGCTAAGAATTGAAGTGGATAATATAATATATGATGACTGAGAAATGGTAGAATAAGCAAGCAATTTTTTTAATTCTTTTTGCTTAAGTGCAATTACTGAAGCAGTAATAATTGTAAATCCAGCAACATAAGGTAACCATCCTCCAGCAAACCAGTTTTGTTGTGCAAAACGTTGCAGATTACTGATACCAAAAATGTATGATATAACTTTTATAATAATAAAAACTCCAGATTTCACAACAGCAACAGAATGTAATAGTGCACTTACAGGAGTCGGTGCAACCATTGCTTTGGGTAACCAAAAATGCATTGGCATTAATGTAGCTTTACCTATTCCATAAATCAGCAAGGCAAAACATATTGCAGTGAAAGTTATAAGTGAAGTGTCAAATTTAAATATTCCATTGTTTGTAAAGTCTAAAGTATGAAATTTGCTGTATAATAAACCTAGAACTGGGAAAAATAGTATTAAGGAGGAAAAAAACAGCGTACCTAAATAATAGCGTCCCGCTACTATTGATTCATTTGTTGCATCGTATGTAATAAGAGGGTAAGTACTGATAGTTAAGAGTTCATAGAAAATAAATGTAGTAAATAAATCGCCAGAAAAGGCAATAAACATTGTACAGCTGATTGATACTGAAAGAAAGCATAAGAAATTTGAGTGATTATTACCAGGATAGCTATTTTTCATGTAATATATTGTGTATATACTGGTTAATATCCACAAAAATGATATTAATAGACTAAATATTATTCCTGTAGACTCTAATTTTAAGCTAATGTGTAAATTTTTGCCAAAATCAATAAGGATAAACTGAGGATGATCGCTACATATCCAATATAAAGTGCATAGACATGTATATATAAATAGAAGCACGGAAGAGAGAATAGTAATGCTACTGCCTACTTTAGGCCATTTATCGGTAAAAAATATGATTACTCCACCAAGTAAAGGAATTAGTACAGTAATTAACAGATAGTTTTCAGTAATAAAAAATGGTAAAGAAAGAAATATTAAAATATATTCTATTAAATGGTTCATTTTCTGCTTAAGTAAAGTCAAAATTATACTCAAATTACAGAGAAGGTACCCACTTTTTTTTTGTAAATTAGTAATTTAATACATAAATATAGAAAATGTTTTTTTGTATCTCTATATTTTTAGTAACTAGACCTAGACAAGTTTTTTTAGTCCTTTTATACATATATTTTAACATTGGATGTAAGTAAGCGAATAGTTATTCTGAGCAGCAGTATTATTGTATAATTTTACTTTTATTTTCATTTCTTATCTGATTTAAAGAAACGAATAGTACTATGTATAATATTATGTTTAAATTTATGTTCTTTTGTTTAGCTATTTTTTTCTTAATTATTTTAAGATCTTAATCTTTTTTTGACTCAATATTAGTGCTTTAATCTTTCATTTGATGATATTAATTTTAATTAATGGTAAATAATATTTATTACTCTTTGAGTATATAATTCTAAAAAAAACTTTAGTTATCGATCTATATTATAGGGATGAGTATTTAAGATATATATTTTTTTTGATTAGTGATAATTTTAGGGATATTTATTGTATTGATAGTGAAATACTATGCATGGTGTTTATAGTTTTATTTATGTTTTAAATTGTGATATATTTAAAAAAAATGTTTCTTTATTTTACCATGAAGAGTCATAATATTACTTGATTTTCTTTTTTTTTTATAATGTAAAAATCATAAATCTCTTAAAACTCTAAAACTGCACTAATAAGTTCTAATACTTTTTTTTTTCTAGAAAATATCATTTTATTACTTTTCATTTTGTTTGATAGATGTCTGTGCATCTAAATTATTATTTTTTTAGAGACTCAACTCTATTTTTTTTAGCATTTCTTTTTTGTTTTTGATTTGACAACCTTATCAGTTTTCCTTTATGGTTATTATATGTCATTAAATAATATTATTTTGTAATTAACTATATTTGTTTTTTTTATAATCATTTTAGTATTTAATATATAAACTTTTCTAATCTAACTTTGCTGTTCTTTGTTATAGGCTTTATTAACAATGAGTACTTTAATTTCTTAGGACTTATTAAATGTAAAAATTAACTATACTCTCTATTTAGAGAAAGCTAGATAAATTTTTGCTGTTTTTCATAGCCCTTTTGGGTATTTAGTTTGTAAATGAGGAAATATTAACCTGATTAGGTTTGTTGAAACGTGGGATAGACAAGGATTTTAGTTCTTCTTTATCTTGGGATTTGTATTATCTTGTAATTTTTAGATCTTTTTATATATAAGTTATCAGTTTTTCATCAAAAATTTTTTCTTCTTTAATATAGTAAAATAAATACTCTCCTATTTGTAGGAGGGTATATGTTAAATATTGATAAAACATCGTTCTTCTAGAATATTTTTTTTAACTTAAATTTTAAGTAAAAGGTAAAGCTTAATACTGTTAATTAGGACTATTGCATATATTTTAAAATTCGAGTTAAAAGACAATGAAAAAAAGTTAGTAGTAAAGATACTTTGTAAAAAATAAGATACAGTAATGATGATATAGTTTTTTTTACTCACTAATCCAGTTACTTTTTTCTTTGTTTAGTTTATTATTTAATATTGCCTGTCTTATAGATTTCATTAGTTCATTCATAAAAAAGACGTTATGAACGGTGATAAGAGTGTAGGCTAATAATTCTTTAGCCTTTAATAAATGATGTATATAAGCTTTTGAATGTTTTTTACAGGTAAAACATAAACAGTTAATTTCAATTGGGGTGTTATCTAATGCGAATTGTCGATTTCGTAAATTAATGTGCTCTTTATGTTTTGAAGCAATAGAGTTTTTATTTTTAACTTTAACAAGTGCGGCACCATGCCTTGCTAAACGAGTAGGATAAACACAGTCGAATGTATCAATTCCAAACTCTACTGTGCGAAAGATATCCACGATTCCACCAATACCAAGCAAATGGGTAGGTCTAGTTCTCTTTAGATGTTTCATAGTAGAAAAAATTGTATCATACATCTGCTCTTTACTTTGACCTAAAGATCCTCCTATTGCTTGACCAAAAAATGGCAAATCATTAATAAAATCACAACTTTCTCTACGTAAGTCTTGATATATTCCACCTTGACTAATTCCATATAATACTTGTTTATCATCGTTCTTTTTTTCAAACTCATTTAAAGAACGTTTAGCCCATTTATGACTCATGAGCATTGATTTTTGTGTATATTCTTTGCTAACATGAAATGGTGTACATTCATCCAATACTAAGATTAAATCTGCCCCTAGTTTTTGTTGAATTTGCATAGATTTTTCAGGAGTAAGGCAGTAAATTTTGCCATTGATGTAAGAACGAAAAATTGCTCCATCCTCGTTAATTTTAACTAAAGTTTTTTGTTTTTTTCTTATTCCTTTTATTTCTTCTGAAACTGATCCATGTCCCAAGCTAAATATCTGATATCCACCAGAATCAGTCAGTATTGGTCCTTTCCATCCTATCATTTTGTGTAACCCCCCAAGTTTTTCTACAGTATCTTCTCCAGGTTGAAGCATTAAGTGATAGGTATTGGACAGTATTGCTTGAGTACCAGCTTCACTGATTCTGCCAATATCTGCAACTTTAATTGCGGCTTTTGTTGCACAAAATATAAATGCTGGTGTTTCTATATTTCCACTTGGAGTTTTAATAATTCCAACTCTTGCATGGCCTGACTGCTTGGTTATTTTAAATGAAAACTTCTTTTCCATCTATTTGTTTGAAAGTTTTGTTATGATGTTTTCTACCTTTTGAGGAGTAAGATTTTCATAAAAATCATTATTAATTTTTATAACAGGAGCACTAATACATGCACCAAGACATTCAACTTCTTTTAAGGTGAATAGATTGTCTTTAGTAGTTTCATCAATACTTATTCTAAGTTTTTTTTTAAAAGTGTTTAAAATTTCTTCGCTATTACATAACCAGCAGGGGGTTGTTCTGCAAATTTGTACTAGGTATTTGCCTACTGGTTTTAAATTATACATAGTGTAAAAATTTGCTACCTCATATACATGGATATGTGGAATATAAAGCATATCGGCAATATAACACATGGCAGGTTTAGAAATCCATCCGCATTGTTCTTGAACTAGATATAGTAAAGGCATAACAGCACTTCTCTTTTTGCCTTTTGGACACATTTTTATAAGTTTTTTTGCTTTTTTGAGATTTTTTAATGTGAAACTAAACTGTTCTTCTTTTTCTTTCATCTTATATATGATTATGTAAGTCTAAAACAAATTATACTTAAATGATCAATAATTGCAATTAAAGTGTTTAAGTGATAAAAAGTAAATAACTAACTTCATGTTAAAGTAGTGGTTATTCATTAGTCTTAATGATACTCTATGATACTGTCTTTAATGTTTTACAATAATATTGTCTATTTTGGTATATATAAAATTAAAATGAGTAAAATATAAGATTCATTATAAAAAATGAATAATATTAATTACAATACTTTTTTTGATTTGTATAGATAAATATAATTAAATATTTTCATTATATAATAATGAACAGCAAGAAATGTGCTGAAAGTTTTATGAGTTTTCTTTAAAAGAAAAATCTAAGTATTTTTGCCTTTAAGCAGGGACTGAAGTACAACTGTTACAAATAATATTCCACTAATAACTGATACAACTCCACCTATAATAAAGCATGCACATGCTAGTATTGATGATACACTTGGTAAATTTGCAATTTTTCTTAAGGTATTATATTCCCCAAGCCAAACAAGGCCGGTAATGTGAAGGAAATGTCCAAAACTATAGGAATAAATCTGTAATTTTGTTACGGAACTTTTTATCCCTTTACAGTTTAGTTTTGGTAATAGCCAATAAATAAAATTCATAAAAGCTATAGTGATACCGATTACAGAACCATGGTAATGAGCAGGAATGGTAACATTTTCTTTAATAGTGAAGAATCCAAGTATACCTCCATAAGTGAATAATATGAATGAATGTAATAAGTAATGATTGTTTTTGTTGCTGAGTAAGTTTTTTATATTGTAATATACTAATTTTATTAAAAAGCATGATAAAATTGCTCCAGCAGTTCTCATATACCAAGTAAAAAAGTACATTAACTCAGTACTCTCTACTGAGTAAATAAAGTATATGAATGGTGCACATGCTGCCATAATCATGTTTATAAATAATGGTAAAGTAGAAATTTTGTTGTTTAAAGTCGGACCTGTACTGGAGAAATTTAACATGATTAGATAAACTAAAAACATCCCTTGAGCAAAAGCAAATTGCAGTAAATGTCCTCCTCCCCAAAAAATATGTTCATAAAATAAATTTTTATCTGAATAGTATAATATTTTAGGTATTCTTTTATAAGCTAGGACAAAGCAAAAAAATGATGATGCAAGTATAATAATTAGTCCAATTTGTCCAATAAAAAGGTAAGAGTTCTGTTTATTTAACAGACAAGTGAAGGTTGCATTTATCAATATGATAATAATAAACGAACTAAGTCCAAATAAAAATAGTTTGTTCTGTAATACAGGAATATAGTTACTTTTAATAACTTCAGTGTCTGGAACAAATGTGGATATAAATATCAAAAACATAGAAAAGGTTGAGAGAGCCCATAAAAAGTTAAGCCAATTGTTAATGTTTTGTAGATTTATAATAAAGAGTAAAGATATTATAGAGCACATCCACACTAAAATCGATAAGTTTACATGTATCACTAGTGCATTATCAAAGATATATTGTGCAGAGGAAATCAGAGAAGAAATAAGAGGTAATCGTAGAAAGACAATAATTATTGATAGCAATCCAGAGCAAGCAAGAGCACATACTGCCAAAAATATCCATAGTTTGCAAAGCAGAATATTATTTTGTATAAGCATAGTTATTTTTCTTGATTATATTGATTAATATAGAATAACTTTTTTTTAAAAATTAATAATTAGTATAAACTATATGTTAGTTTATTTTACTAATAATTTAAGTCAAATATAAATGAGTACCGTAATAAAGTAGTTATGCATTTTATATACTGTTTAAGTATATTATTTTTAATATTAAGATATTAAATTAATATTTAGGTGATATTGTAAGTTATTAATATTTTTTAAAGTTCATACTTTAAATAATAGAGACTATTGTAAATAGTGTTGTAACGTAGTAGAAAAAGGTAATTTTTTTCTTAAAAATGTAGTAACTTCTGTTATATACTATTACTAGTAGAGTTTACTTGTGTTCATTGAGAAGTTGCAATTATTTTTTTAAAACTAAAGTGGTTTTAACCTTTTAAGATATTATTGAATCGGGAACTATATATATAATAGCGCTATTAAAATAACTTTTTTTCAGCTCTACTAATGGATTAGTGTTAAATGAGTATATTGAAGTATAGTCTAAATTCTAATTGATATATTTTATGAATCATAATGCAGAAATAAATTTTTGTAAGTAAATATTAGTTCAATTTTGTTAGTATTAACTTTATTAGCGTTATTTATTCTATTTATTTTTTCCATAAGGAAAAAATCATTTTAATTGTAGGGTAAAGTTTCAGTATTTAAAAAAATAGCTATAGTTATCGAATATTATTCTATGGTGTTTATACAAATAAATACCTAAACTATTTTTATTAGTGATAGCAAGTATTATGTGACAAAAAAGGATTTTTGAGATTATATTATGAGTTTTTGTGTTTTTTATGTTTTTTTTATAAGATTAAACAAATATTTAATTTATGCTTCTTAATTTTAAAGAAAGAGTGCTAGAGTTATTACTAGTTTTTATTCTATTATATTGCTATTATATTTTGCTATTATATTTATGAGTTGGTTACCTTTTAAGTAAGAAAACTAGTCGTAGTTTGAAATCAATGTGTCTCTTCATAAAATTTAGGATTAGAGTAAAAAAAAAGTTATAGATTTAATTATTAGAAAGGCGAATTATTCTAAGAGAGTTTATTTTTATGTAATGATATGGGATGGATAATGTTTAGAATGATTGATGCCTAATTTAGGTAGTTGAAAAGTAAAATTGAATTTACTTACTTGGGAGAGATAAATCATGTTTGTAAACTTAATTTTTATGGGTTAGTTTTTGAAGTTTAGTTAATTTTAATTAATTTTAAGATATTTCAATAAATATTTATACTATATAAAGTATTTTCTATATTGAAGAGAAAAATTTATAAAATACACCCTTTTTGTAAAATTTTGAGAAAATGTTCATTTAAAAAAATCGACTAGTAGTTGATAAATGTGGAAATTATAGATGTTCATATTTACAAATTTATTTTAAAATTAAGAATTTTCATATTTAGATCTCTTATGGAGAAAAGTATAGATTTATTTTTAATAAAATAGAGATAATAGATTGTGATTTAGGGACGATCTATATTAACTCTGATTAGTAATAACGTCATATTAATTTTGTTAACTTAATTAATATTTAAAAGTTTTTGTGCAGTATAATAGATAAAATTGAGTTACATTACATGTTTTACTATGTTTTGCTATGGGTTGTATTTTAGTTCTAATAGTATAGAAATATGAAGGATTATTAGAGAATAGTATGCCACAGGAATTTTTTTTGGTCGAAGATAAAATACATAAAACTTAATGGCAATAGAGTGAACAAGTTGGTTAAGTTTTTTTTAATGAGAAGAAAAATGGGAGGGATATTTGGTTAAGAATATGCTAAAGTAACTTAGTGTAATAGAATGGATATTATATTAAAAGTGTCTATATTTTATAAATTGTATAATAAATTTGTTAAATAAAATATACTAAATATAATCTGCACCTACATAAAAAAGTTTATTTTTTAAATAAATATTAGAGCTTTAAGATTAAACATGGTAAAGTTGAAATTTTTTAAAAAATATACATTATTGTTAATATTATTAAAATCAATGTTTTTATAATTCTTTAAAATTTTGTGGTCTAAGCCCTTGCTGTATACTAAAAATAGCAGAAATATTTATGACGGGCTTTATTGAAGATGAAAAAATAAGATTTTTTAATGAGTTTTTAGAGTGAGTATTTACTTATCTTAATTATATTTCTTCTATTGAAAAAGATGCTTATAGCAGCATTAGGAAAAATTAGTGCAAGACGTTAACTTGTATAATAATACAGAAGCATGTGCTGCTATTCCTTTTCTTCTTCCAATCGAACCTAATTTTTCTGCAGTGGTTGCTTTAATATTTACAAATTCATCATCAATTTCTAGCATTTTTGATATAAACTGCTTCATTTTTGTTTTGCAAGGTGATATTTTAGGCTCTTCACAAATTATAGTGATATCTAAATTAGATACACGATATCCTTTTTTTTTAGCTTTTGTAGCAGCAAAGCTTAGAAAATAAGATGAGTTATAATCTTTCCAATCAGGAGAGTTAGATGGAAAATATTTTCCTATATCATCACATCCTAGTGCTCCTAGTATCGCATCAACAATTGCGTGTGTTGCCACATCACCATCGGAATTTGCTTCTATTGCCATGTTATGCTCAATTTCTACTCCACAAATTCTAATAAAATTCTTAGTATTATCTTGAGCTTTAACAAACTTATGTATATCGTAGCCTATTCCAATACGATATTTTGGTTCTTCAAGAAGAAAATTTGCCATATAAATATCTTCTTTTGTAGTTAACTTGAAATTATTTTTTTCGCCATTAATAATGGCAACACATTTTTTGTATTCTAGCATAAGTGATGAATCATCTGAAAATTTTTTGTTTGACTGATGGCACGATAATAATTCCTTAAAATTAAAGATTTGAGGAGTCTGTATAGTTCTGAGCCTTTCTCTTGAAATTGTAGATTCAATGTAATCATTATTTACTATCAACATAGTATTTTCAATTTTTGTTGCTGGTACTACTCCAGCGTATTGGCCATTTATCATAAACTGAGTCAAATTATTTATTAAAGCATTTGATACAAAGGGCCTACACGCATCATGTATAATGACAAAATCTGGATTTATTTCTTGCAAACTTTCAAGTCCTAATTTAACTGAGTTTTGCCTAATTTCTCCTCCGTATACTGGATTTAGTAATTTAGTATCTATAATTGATGATATAGCTTCTTTATAGAAATTTTCATGACTTTTATTAATGACTACTCTTACATAATCTATATATTGATTAGCTAAAAGCTTTCTCACTGTATGAAATAAAACAGGTTTACCTGCCAGCTTTATATATTGTTTAGAGATTATACTACTACACCTACTGCCTATTCCTGCTGCAGCTATTAATGCTATTATTTTATACCTTTTTAATTTATTAATATGCATACAGATTTTAGTGACTGCTCAGGTTTGATAGATTTCTTCAACCTGTTTTACAATTTTATAAAAGTGATTAAAATTTAGGCTTGCACTACCAATTAAAAATCCTGATAAATCTGAGGTATCACGTAAACTTTCTATATTTTTTGAACTAACTGAACCACCATATATAATTTGTTTTTTACCAATATATAATTTTATTATCTTTATTATTTCAACAAGTGTATCACTACTTGGTAAATATCCTGTACCTATTGCCCATACAGGTTCATACGCTACGGTATATTCACCATATATTGGTAATAAGCGGTTCTTGCATTGATGTTCTATTATTTTTTTTGTTTTTCCACTTTTGTAATCTTCTGCATTTTCACCTATACAAATAATTGGATGTAGACCAGATTTTATTGCTGCTTCTGATTTAAGTTTTATTTCATTATCTGTTTCGTTGATTCTTTCAGAGTGTCCGAGTATTACGTAAGTGCACCCTAATTCTTTTAGCATTTTTGCACTAACTTCGCCTGTATAAGATCCATATTTTTTATAATGACAATTTTGTGCTCCTATACTAATGTTATTGTTTAGTTTTATATTATCTGGTAATGATGTAAAGGGTGGACAAATCACGATTCTAGAACTAAATTCATTACTTTTTTTATTAAGTTTATTTATAAAGTCAATAAGAAAAGATCGAGTTCCGTTCATTTTCCAATTTGCTACAATTAAAAAGGACATTAGCTTTACTTGTATTATAAATGATAAATAATATTGAAATTAATTTTTCAATTCATTTATTGATTATTTAATAATAATTAACTACGTTAAATACGCTTTTTTAACTTTGATTTATAGTAATAATGTATACTTAGTTAAGAACTAATAAAAAACAAGCTTTAGTCTATAGAGTCAAATATGATTGAGTCAATAAATTTTTTTATCCTTTGTTAGCTTTGACTAAATTTTCTCTCTTAAATAAATTTAAGCTTTCTTAAATTTTATTTACTAGCTTGAGCTTTTCAGTTTTTTTACTTTATTAAATAGTCATTAGTATAGGTTTTACATTATTTAAAGATAATAAATTAAAAAAATAAGATGTCAGTATAGAATAAATAATCAGAGAAAGCTTTTTATCTTTGAAAAATAGAGTGAGTGATGTGAGAAGGTAAGAAGAGTTTAATTGATAGTGCTTTTTATAAATTTGTGTAATAAAAATCTTTATTTATAGTAATGATTTTTGTTAATAAATCACAAAAGAAAATTAGTGTTTTTGAAATAGGTCTAAAAATATAGAAGAAGCAATATTAGAGTAGAGCTTTTTATGTAGAGTAAGTGTTGAAGAAATAAAAAAAAAGTAGGTATTTAGATATTTCTTGTGAAAAAAAAAGTTCAGCTTGTATTGAAGAAAGTAATATTAAAATTTTGTAAAGAGATTAAGACACTTAAAAAAAAATTAAGTAATAGATCTAATAGAGAACAATTTACTTTTTTGAAAAAGCAAAGATCAAATAAAGTGTATTAGGTAAAATTGAGTGAGATAAATATATTTGGTAACCAAGATGCTTATATTGTAGATAATACTGAGTTGAGTATGTGTATTTATATATACATTTGGCTATTAATATTATTATTAATAATAATGTTATTTGTGAGTTATATTTATTGAAATATAGTAAAGATGATTATTACATGCTATAGATTATTTTTAATGATGAGTTGTTTTTTTATGAAGAATATAATTCTTCAGCATTTTAATTTGATGAAAGTATAAAATATTATAGTAAGCTTAAACTTATACTATTAGCTATATTGGGGATAAAAAATATTGTTCGTTTTGAAACTAAAAACAATTTTCATTAATGAATAGTATATGGTAGAGGAAGAAATTTGTGAAGCTATGTAAGTATAAACTTTAATTTTTTAGAAGATAATTTTTAATCTTTGTGAAGGTTTGTAACTATATTATTAGTAGTCATTTTTTAAAAGAGATTAATGGTTTTGTTAAGAAGGAATATTAATATTATACCTTGGGAAAGGTGTTACACAGCTTTTTTTGATACTAAGGCATATTTTCTTGAAAGGAATATATTTTTGTGTTAGGAATTATAAAAAAAGAAGACAGAGATCAATAAACTGTAGAATAAAGTAGGTTAAACATATAAAAGTGTAATTTTAATGTTTTATAAGGACTTGATGATAAAAGCTCTCAAACCTCAACATGCCTTGATATCCCCTTTTGGAAATAGGTTTCTTTTGTTTTTTCTCAATTTTAAAAAATTACATCTTGTCAGGGTGAATATTTGTTAATAAAAGTTATTATAAATAAAGCAGTATACAAAAGATTAGGATTTTAATCTTTTGTAATGAATAAATAGATTTATGTATAGTTTGTTTTTTTAATAGTGTCCTATAATATTAAAAATTTTTTGATGGTATTAAGAATAGTACTACTATTTTACTAAAGTACTAAATTCATATAATGAAATTTATAGCAGAAATTATGGGTAAATAGTTTCTACTTTACTAAAGTAGTAAAATTAATATGATAAAAATTTATATTATTATATTATCTTAATGTATAGTGAATTCATAACGGGTATAATAAGGGGTGATATTTTTTTAAGTACACTAGGTGATGTTGTTTAATTTACAAAAAAAAATTATTGAGATTGAAACTCATAGTAACATAGTGCTTTTGTGCTTCTAGGTTGCAAAATGCCTTATTCACTAAAAACTCTATATTATTGAATAAGTAGCTCATGGGTATAGAAAACTAGGGGAGAGGCCGGGACCGGAATTGAACCGGTATAAAAGGATTTGCAATCCTCCGCATAAGCCATTCTGCCACCCAGCCTGTTTTTTTATTTGTAGATATCTATTATTTCTTTTAGCATAGATAAAGCTTCTTCTCTGTTTCTTTGAAAAGCATTACGCCCAATGATTGAGCCATCACCGCCACCTTGCTTAATTGCTTTTGCTTCGTTGCGTATATCATTTACTGATTTTGATTCACCTCCAGAAAAGATTACTATTCTTCTTCCTGCAAAACAAGATTTTTTAATGTATTCAATTCTTTTAGATAAGGACTTAATATTTTCGGTTTTTATTTTTTCTTTTTCTAAGTGAATAGTTGGAAGTTTTACTTTTATTATATTGGCACCAAGTAAAGCTGCCATGTGTGCGGCATAAGAGATAATATCAACTGCTGTTTCACCTTCTTTAGAAATTCCTTCACCGCGTGGATAAGACCATAGTACTGCTGCAAGTCCATAAGATTTAGCTTCGGTTATGATTTCACAGGCTTCTTCTATCATATCAAGGCATTTAGCAGAACCAGGGTATATGGTAAACCCAATAGCTGTGCAGCCTAAGTGTAATGCATCTTTCACAGAAGCGGTGATTGCCTGATCAAAGGCTAGATTTTTAGAATGCAAAGAGTTGGAACTATTAAGTTTTAAGATTAGTGGTAACATCCCAGCGTAAGTTGAAACTCCAGCTTCAATCATGCCACGTGGAGCAGCATATGCACTTATTCCTGAATCGACTGCAAGTTGAAAATGATAATGTGGGTTATAAGCGTCAGGGTTAATTTCGAAGCTTTTTATTGGTCCATGCTCAAATCCTTGATCTACGGGGAGAATTAATAGTTTACCAGTTCCACCAAGTCTTCCATGCATGAGAATACGGACTAGGTTTGCTTTTACTCCAGGGTTTTCGCTTTCGTAGTAGCTTAAGATTTCTTTTACTTTGTTCGTTAACACTAACTTGAATTAGATTAAACTTTAAATTATAGCAAAGGTAAAACTTAGTACAAGAGTTTTAAACTATACAAAAACTTATTTTTTTGTTCATATCAATTCTTATTTTTTTTAGTGAATTGAAGATTTAGTTTTATTCAGTAAATAATTTTTTATTTTTTTAAGGTGTTTTTATCATTGTGTGCTTTCATTATTTTTTGGTGTAACTAATTTGTTAAGATAAAATTTTATTCCTTTTTCAGTAGTTTTTACTTTTGCTTAAATTGTGTTTTTTCAGCTTCTAAACATGAAGTTATCTATGATTTAAGTAAAAAAATAACCTCATTAAGATAATTGTGAGATCTGGACATTTTATTGCTTGATCTTGCTCTCAAAATTGGCTTTTGGG
This sequence comes from Wolbachia endosymbiont of Dipetalonema caudispina, assembly GCF_013365495.1. Taxonomy (GTDB): domain Bacteria; phylum Pseudomonadota; class Alphaproteobacteria; order Rickettsiales; family Anaplasmataceae; genus Wolbachia. Next base: position 53,703 of record NZ_CP046580.1, read on the forward strand.
TTCCTTTCTTTAATGTGAAGGTTTTTCAGTATGTATCAAATGCAGATCCATAAAATGGTGTATATTATGGTTTTGTGATGGTATTTTAGTATCTTTGCTGTTTAAAATTTTTACTATTTTAAACTTGTAATGCTACTATTTCATCTATAGTAATAGTTAATTATTCTGTCAGATAATACTGATTATTGATATATTTATTTATGTATAAATTTAGCTTATAGTCTTTATAAATGGTATACTTATGTGATATATATTCATGATGCTTTTCTTAAGTAATGTTTTATAGTATTTGATATTTTTATTATTTTAAATACAAGGATTTATTTTACTAATTTTTAAATTTTCTTAATTAAAGATCTTAATATATTAAAGATCTTATATTTTAAGTATTGTTTTTTATATGTAGTTACTCTAGTATAAAGTAGGTTTAAATATATTATTACGGCATTAATTTTTTAAATTAGTAATTTAAAAAATCTACTGAATAATAGTGTGTGTTCATAAGATAAAAAGATAACATTAAATTTTGCTTCGTTTTTTTATTAAAGTTTTTTTTTAATTCTTTTTTTAAAAATTTTTTTGTAGTGGTTCTTAAATAAGTAGCAGCTCTTAAATTTTCAGATAAATTATTCTGACTTGGCGTGTAAGGATAATACTTTAAATGTTTGATACCAAGAAGTCTCACATGAGATTTTTACTAACTTTTACATTTCAATATGTAGTGGGTGTTTTTGTTTTAAATGAAAAATTTTGTGTGTAGTTTTATTTTAACTACGGTCGATATACTTTTTTTGCTCTTGCATTATTATTTAAGATTTTGTAATAATTTTTAAAAGTTTTTTATCTTTAATGATGGTCTATGTTTTAAATTTATCAAAATAAAAATATTATTTTTATGAGTTGTTTTTTTGATAAAAGTGTAGTGTTTACTATGATTATATGGTTGGTTTTACGTTAGGTATGTAGTAAAAAATCTTTAATATATTTGTTTTGTAATGAGTCTTTAAATATCAAGTTTTATTCGAATAAAATTTTTGCTAGGGATATTATTTTCTCATTTGTTTTTTCTTGAATACTATTAGTGTAATATTATTGTTTTGTTTATGCTAAAGTAGTAAGTGAAGCTTAATTTTATTGATGATCCTTTAAAAAAGTATTCATATAAAAGTATATTATATGATTGCTTATAGTTATTGATTTTGGCATTTTACATTGATAAAAAGTTCTTTGTGTTAATACAGTAGTTTCATCAATTTTAATGTTTATTTTAATATAGAAAATTTATATAATATTGTTGGTTAACCTTAATCATGATGTCATTTATAATATTAAAAGTTGAAGTTGGGAAGTAATAATATTTTATTTAAATTTATCTCTAAGTTTTTTTAGAGTTTGTCTTTAAATATTTTTGAAATGAGAACTCTCTTAATTAAGAGATAGTACATTAGTGTGTAGAGAAATTGAACTTGGCTTGTATAGCTAAACTCTCACAATATACTTACTTTTGTGGGTAATTTTTTGTTATAAAAGTTATTTATTGTTCTATGATATATAAAATAGTAAATGCTATACATAATGATTTATTAGTGTGTTTTCCAACGGAAACGATTTATGCCCTTGCTTGTAATGCATTAAATAGTAATGCTATAGAAAAAATATATCAAGTAAAGAAGCGTTCTCGGAGTAAACCATTATCTATATTTGTTAACGATATTTATAACTTGACAAAAGTAGCAAAACTAGATAAGAAATATATTAGTTTGGTAAGTCACTTTTCTCCTGGGCCGATTACTTATATTTTACCACTTAAGAATAATAACATATTACCAAATGAATTCTTTAAAGATAGTATAGGAGTAAGGATTCCTAGTCATCCTATTGCAATTTCAATATTAAATAGATTAAAAACTCCAATAGTTGCAACTAGTATGAATATTTCAGGAGAACGAGGTGTGTATAAAGCTAGTGATATACCTGAATTGATAAAGCGGCATTTATCAGCAGTGGCTGAAAATGATGAATTAGTTTCTGGTGTAGAATCTACTATTATTGATTTAACTCAAGATAAGATTAAGGTTATAAGGGAGGGTATAATTTCACTTCAAATGGTTAGTAGTATTCTTTTGAATAGAGATTATAGAAAAGATGAAAGATGTAATAGGTCATGATCAAGCTAAAAAAAAATTGATGAATAACTTATCTGTTCGTTCTTGGCTAATTTGTGGTAAAAGAGGTATAGGAAAGGCAACACTTGCAAAGTCTTTTTCTAATTGGTTCCTTATAGGAAATCATAATGGAGTAGCATTGGATTTACTTATTATTGATGGTGATGCAATAGGAGTAGAAAAGGTAAGAAAAATGAAAGATTTTTTGCACTTAAGTTCTATTCAATCAGAGTATAAAATTGTTATAATAGATAGTTTAGAAGCGATGACAAGTAATGCTAGAAATGCAATATTAAAAATACTGGAAGAGCCACCAAAAAACTCTAAAATATTTGTAATTAGTCATAAGCCGTATGATATACAAACTACTATAAAGTGTAGGTGTTTTCAGCTAAATTTATTTCCATTGACTTATGATGAAACAAGGCGGATTGTTTTATCTCAATGTAAATTTGATGATCGAGTGTTTGATGAAATTATTACTTTATTTCCTGGAACACCAGGAATAATAATAAATTTAATAAATAATGATACTTATGAAGTATGTAGGTGCTTTTATAAATTTCTTTCTAGTTTAAGTATTCCTGAAGGAATTATTGAATTGATTAATAGTAAGATTGAGTTGGAATTAGCGTCGTATATAATTCAAACCTTTATTTTAGAAAGAATAAAAAAAAGTGTTAATGATGTTGAAATTTTGTTAGCTCAGTGGAAGAAAATAGATAAACTTTTTGTTGCTGCTAAGCAACTGCACTTAGATAAAAAACATGTTTTGGTTAATGTAATTAATGTTATAGCATCAATTTATAAAATGTAGTACTGATTATATGATTCATTATTGATCTTGCTTGTTTCAATGTAACTATATAACTTGCTTAGATAAATTAATCATAATAGAAATTTATAAATTTTTAAAAGTATCTTAGGGATATGAGAGTTAGCCTAGTTTGAAGTATAGGCTATAATTTTAACATTTTTAACATTAAAGAGTGACTTTAAAAGTGAAGTAATTAATAACATTTCTCTGGGTTATTATTGAGTACTACTAAAATTAGTATAACTTATTTTGTTAAGATTTATAATAGTGATTTGTTGTGTAATTATTAGTTAAAGGTAAAAATTTCTCTGAAAAATTTTTATTTCCTGAAGTGATTTTTTAAGTAATGTTGATTATTATCAATATTTTATGTTGCAAAAATAATAGATTTATAAATATATTAAAGGTGTAATTATAATTTTTAATATTTTTATAAAAATAAACTTATAGATTTTAGCAATGCAAATAAAAATTCATTAATCTTAAGTTAGGAGATGTTTTTATTATATGCTAAGTTTTATTACAGTAATGCTATTAAACTTGTTATAAAGTTATGTAGTTAATGTATTTAAGTTAATCTTAAGATAGAAAATTATTGGACAAACAATAATTTTTGCTGATAAATTTGGTTTGTGATTAAAGTGAGTTATGTATCCTTGTATTAAGAGGCAGATATAGATTAAGGAAAATCGATGAATTCTGCTTTATTACTGAGACAAGGTAAATAATTATTAATTTAAAAAATTAATATAGTTTTAGACTTTGAAATATGTTATTGGAGTAATTAAATATGGTTTTCTATGGAAGATAAACTACTTAAGTCGGTAATAAATAAAAGTTATTTTAGTAAAGCAGTTGAATGGTACTGTCATAGATATTTGTTTTGTATAGTAGAAAGGTCTTGGGTGATAGTTATGATATCATTTCTTCTGGTATGCTTATGTTTGTTACTATTGAATATATACTTCTTATTTCCTGTAAAAAAAAAATAAATTTTATTAGATATGTAAATCATGCAGAAGATGAATTTTCTGTAATGCGTAAGTTAAACTCTAATGAAAAGAAAAATGAATATATTTCCATAGCTAGGTATTTAATAAGTAAGTATATTAAAATATATGAGTCTCATAATGTTATTGAACCAGAATACCAAAAAAATTTTATAAAAAATAATTCTACATATAGGATATATCGAGATTTTCAAGAAAAAGTGAATAATGAAGCTATTGATTTACCTTTTTCTAAAAAAAAAATTACTGATATAAATATAACAAAATTGTTTATTGACAGATCAGTAAAAAGTTTAGTTTCCTTTTCAGGAAAGGCTGTTGTTATTTTTATAATTGAGCAGAATAAAGAAATAAAAAATCATACTGTTTATATTAATTTTACTTTGTCTAATATAAGAGCAGCTTTAGATGGTATAGTACCATTTAAATTTATTATTGATGGTTATAAATATAAGTGATATATTATTATTCAACCTATTTTAAAAATAGGTTGAAATTTTTTCTATGGTGTGTTGTGATGCCATGGGTTTTTATAGCTTTTATTTGTTCTTTTGTTCCATATCCTTTATTTTTATACCAATTATATTCTGGATGTTGATTATGTAATTCTTGCATTAGTTGATCTCTTGTAACTTTTGCAATGATTGAAGCTGCTGCAATTGATATACTTAAATTATCGCCATTTATTATAGATACTGCTTGCCATTTTACTTTAGGTAGTTGATTACCGTCAACTAGTACGTAATCTAACTCTAACTCTAAGTTTATTAATGCACGTTGCATTGAGAGTTTTGTTGCTTGTAAAATATTATATGAATTTATTTCTTTTACACTTGCTATTCCTATGCTCCATTTTGCAATGGACGTTATCTTTTTGTACAAGACTTGTCTATTTTTAGCAGATAATTTTTTTGAATCATTAATTCCTTTAATAATTATGTTTTTATCAGTAAATACTACTGCTGCAGATATTACTGGACCAGCCAATGCTCCTTTTCCAACTTCGTCTACTCCTGCTACTACTCCTGCTAACTTATTTTCTAATGTGAAATCTGGATATATCATGAATTTTATAACAAGAAAGCTATAGTAAATGTTGAACAAATAATAGAAATTATTAAAAATTTTATAACTATTTCATTTTCTGACTGTCCTTTTTTTTCAAAATGGTGATGTATTGGTGTAATGAGAAAAATCTTTTTTCCTTTTCCATGCTTAAATTTTGTATATTTAAAGTATGATACTTGAATGATGACGGACAAAGTTTCTATTATAAAGATTACTCCGATGACAGCAAAAAGTACTTCTTTCTTTATTAAAACACTGGTTAATCCTAAAGCTGCACCGATTGATAAGCTGCCAACGTCACCCATAAATATTTTCGCAGGATAGGTATTGAACCATAAAAAACTCAAAAGTGCTCCTATAAAAGCAATACAGAATAAAGTAATATTTATATTTGATTGAGTTAAATATGAAATTAATCCTAAAAAAGCAAAAGAAGTAATAGCTTGAGTTACAGCAAGACCATCAAGTCCATCTGTAAGATTTACAGCATTGGCAGAGCCAACAATTATAAATGTGGTAAATGGAATATATAGATAGCCAAAATCAATTATTATTCCTCTAACTAAAAAAGTTTTTGTGAAACCTTCAGAAAAGTATTGCTTAGATGTAAGCATGACAGTAATTGCAACTATAAATTGAGTAAGTATTTTAATTTTTGCATTTAGACCTTGGGGGTTATATACTTTTAATTTTAGATAGTCATCAATAAATCCTACTAAAGCAAAAGATAGAGTTGTGAATATCAATAATATAGTTTCTAGTGTTAATTTTCCCCAAAGTAAAATTGGCAGTGAAGCAGAAATCAGTATTGTGATTCCACCTGTAGTAGGAGTATTTTTCTTTGTGATTAGATGGTTTTTTGGTCTAAATAACCTGACTGGTTGTTTGTCCTTGCCAATTTTCTTTAGAAATTTTATAAAGCAAGGGTGAAAAATAAATCCCAAAATGAGAGAGTTAAAAAATATTTTTATAGGTAAGTTCATTTGTCTTGATTAATTTAATTAAGCTTATATCAAGCTATTATAACTTATGATGGGATAATTTATTTATTTTTTGCCAATATTTCTCTTTTTCCTAAGTAATTTGGAGCACTGATAATACCTTCTTTTTCCATCCTTTCAATAAGGTTTGCAGCTCTGTTATAGCCTATTTTCAGCTGTCTCTGGATGTAACTAGTTGAGACTTTTTTATCTCTTTGAATAATAGTTACAGCTTGTTTATATAAATTATTTTCCTTATTGTCTGCTTCATTATTCAATGATATAAAAGAATTATCGTTTTCTTTTATGATTTCCTCTATGTAATTTGGTTTACCTTGTGCTTTGAGATGATGAACTATATTTTGTACCTCATTATCGCTTACAAATGGACCATGAACTCGAATAATCTTGCCACCAGAAGCCATATAGAGCATGTCACCCATGCCAAGTAATTGTTCAGCTCCTTGTTCACCGAGTATTGTACGGCTGTCTATTTTAGAGGTAACAGCAAAACTTATTCTCGTTGGAAAATTTGCTTTTATGACACCTGTTATTATATCTACAGATGGACGTTGTGTTGCCATTATAATGTGTATTCCTGCAGCACGAGCCATCTGAGCTAAGCGTTGAATAGAACGTTCTATATCTTTATCAGCAACGAGCATTAAGTCTGCTATTTCATCTACAACCACTACAATGTATGGCAATGTTTCCATTTTGATTGGAATTTTTTCAAATAGTGGCTTACCTTTTATTGAATCGAAGCCAATTTGCACAGTGTGCTTGAGTTCTGTTTTGTTACTTATTGCTTCTTTAATTCTTTGATTATAACTTATTATATTGCGGACATTTAAATATGACATTATGCGATAACGATTTTCCATCTCTTTTACTGTCCATTGGAGAGTAATTAAAGCTTTTTTAGGTTCTGTTACTACTGGTGTTATTAAATACGGTATTTGATTATATATTGAAAGCTCAAGCATTTTAGGATCAATCATTATCATTTTACATTTATTAGGGCTTAATCGGTAAACAAGTGAAAGAATCATAGTATTAATCGCAACTGATTTTCCTGATCCTGTAGTTCCAGCAATAAGTAAGTGTGGCATTTTAGCTAAGTCGACAATAACTGGTCTTCCGTTTATTTCTTTACCAAGTGCAATTGGAAGATTTAAGTTTGTATTTTGATAATCTGGAGATTCTAATAAATCACGTAGCATTACAATTTCTCGCTCCTTATTTGGTAGTTCTATTCCTATAGCATTTTGTCCACGAATTATTGAAATTCGTGCAGAAATTGCACTCATTGAACGTGCAATATCGTCTGCAAGAGAAATTATTTTTGCAGATTTTGTGCCAGCTTGTGGTTCAAGTTTGTATAAAGTTACAACTGGTCCATGACACACATTAATAATTTTTCCTTGTACGCCAAAATCGTTAAGAACTTGTTTTAGTAAAGATAAATTTTTATTGCTCTTTATTTTATTTAGATAATTTTTCTGCAAAGACTTTTTTACTTTGGAAAGTAAATTAATGCTTGGAAATTTGAATTTATTAAAGGGTGTAAAAATTTTTTCAATATCTTTTTTTTCTCTTGTTTTTATTTTTTGTTTAGTAATAATTTGAACTTTATGCTTTTCTTTCGTTATTAATTGCGTAATTAAATATTTGGTGATTTTATATAACTTGAGAAACAGGACTTTTATAGAGAGGTAAGCTATTTTTTTATATGTGAAGAATAAATAGTAGGTAATTTTTTTCCAGCCAATCAATCCTATTGTACCTATTGACGCTGCTATAATAAATATGTAAGTTGGACAGTAGCTGATTAAAACGTTTCCTATTATTCCGCTATGCATATATTTTTCAGTGATGCTAAGTGAGAGTTGTGGTAGTATAACGCATATTCCGAGATTAATTAATGTGAAATAGAAAATTTTTAGTAATCTTCTTGATGATTTGAAACTTAAAAAGTAAACTATAGTTGTAACTATTGTAATACTAGTTAACCCAAAAAATTGGATTAATATATCAGCTAAGTATGAACCCACTATTCCAGCTAGATTTGTTGCCCTTTTATCTATAACTGTGTTTAAGGATGAATCTTTATAGCTATAGCTAAAAATTGATATATATATATATATTAGTAATAATAAGTATACTACTAACTTTAGGTATTTTTTTAGCATCTACTTAAAAGTAGTAATTCATTGTATATTTTATAAGGTGAATTGTTATTAACAATATCATTACGGATAGATCTAATCCATTGAATGGTCGTATATATTTTCTGATAATTTTAAGTGGTGAGTAAGTTAATCGGTTCAAAGTTTGCATTGTGCTACTGACGGTCTCGTTATACATGTTAACTACGTTAAGCTTAATCAGCCAGTCCAAAATAACCCAACATATTAGAATTAAGCTGTAAAGATCAAGTAGTAAATTAAATAAGTATATGATTGGATGCATACACGCCATTACATGTAAAGTTACTAAATATAAACATAAATATTTATAAATTTTGAATCAATCCCTTTTTTAATTAAAAGTTTTATTTTGCTCTTTAATTTTATTTTTTTAGTTTAACTATCTATTGTAGAAAATATATTATTCTCTTCTATCTTAGAGTAAGAAAGTGCTATGCTAAAATGTTTATATAGTATTAAAATGAGTTTTATCCTAGAGTAGGAAAGTAAGGTTTTCTTTTTTTTAATTTTTCCTATTCGTATAAGTTTAGGTAAATACCACTTTACTTTAAATGGAATATGAATATTATTTGGAATATATTTTTGAGACTGGGTAGTATGTCAGAAGTTGTAGGTATAAAGGAGGTAGAAATCAAAGAACCACGTTCTGTATGTAGACAAATACGTTTTAATGTGAATCGTACAAACCTTTTTAATACATTGTCTAAAATAACTGGAGTGGTTGAAAGGCACCATTCCATAAATGTTTTGGCGTGTGTAAATATTAAAGCACAGTATAGTAGTATAAAATTAATGGTTACTGATCTTGATATTTCAATATTTGCTTCGCTTATTGCAAGTGTATCAATAGAAGGGGAGGTAAAGATTTCAGCATATACTTTACATAATATAGTAAAAAAGTTACCAGCCGATTTAGATGTTTATTTTGAAATGAATGATCGGGAAAAGTTATTAATATCTTGTGGAAATGCAAATTTTTCTTTACCGAATGTGATTTCAGATAATTTTCCTATTTTTGAAGAGGACGATTATAAGTATGATTTCACTTTACTAAGTACAGATTTGATTAATCTATTAACTAAAACAAAATTTGCAGTGTCTTTAGATGATACAAGATATAATTTAAATGGGATTTATCTGCATATAGATAAACAATTTTTATGTTGTGTTGCAACTGATGGTCATCGATTGGCATGTATAAAAAGACCAAGGCCTGAGAATTTTAATAGTGAATTTGGTATAATTATTCCACGCAAAACTATTATGGAGTTATTAAAGATATTAGATGATTGTAGTGAAGTTAACATAAAATTTTCAAGTAGAAGAATTAAATTCACATGTGGTGAGTATATTTTAATATCAAAATTAATAGATGGGACTTTTCCGGATTATAAAGCTGTTATTCCGGTATTTCAAGATAAACAAATGGTTGTTGAAAGCAGTAAACTAGCTAGTGTTATAGATCGAGTTTCTGTTGTTGTATCTGATAAGATAAAGTTTGTTAGGTTTTTATTACAGAAAAAATTGTTGACTTTACATTCAAATTCTCAAGAATGTAGTGATGCAACTGAGTTTATAGAGGTGGATTATAATGGACCTTCTGTAGAGATAGGATTCAATTCGCGTTATTTGATTGATGTTTTATCTTGTATAAAAGGTAAATGTAAATTTAGTTTGGCTGGTAGTAACAATGCTATAATTATCACTGATGAAGATGATCTTAATGTGTTATATATAGTGATGCCAATGAGAACTTGAGCATTAATAATCTATTTTCATTAAGTATAGGCCATAGGGTGGTGCAGTAACTCCGGCAGCTTTTCTTTTGTGTTGTTTTAATATATTTAGCATTTCTTGTGGATTAGTTTTATTTTTTCCAAATTCGACTAAAGTGCCGACAATGATTCTCACTTGGTTATGTAAAAAGGAAATAGCAGATATTTGAATATATATATGATTTTCATTTTTAATTATTTTAATATCATCAATTGATCTTATCAAATTTTTAGCTTGACAATTTTTTGGGCAAAAACTTGAAAAATTGTGTTTCCCAAGTAGGTGTTTAGCTGCCTTGCGCATAATATCTACATCAAGTGGGCTAAATACTTGCCATACATAACCAACTTCCAAAGCTGTAGGAGCATAACGGTTGATTATTCTGTATTCATAATGTCTTTTTTTTGCTGAAAATCGTGAATGAAATGTATTATCTACAATTTCTACATTAAGTATAGCTACTGGAGTTGGTTTTAGGTAATAATTTATTGCGGTTTTTATTTTATGTAGCTCGAATTCTTTTTTCATGTCGAAATGAGCAACTTGCCCTAAAGCATGAACTCCTGCGTCAGTTCTTCCACCACAGTATAAAGTAATCTTTTCGCCACTAAAGTTAAATATCGCATTTTCTATAGTTTCCTGAATTGAATTGTTAGAATGCTGCTGTTTTTGCCAACCAGAGAAACTGCTACCATTATATTCTGTTGTTATTTTATATCGCATTGCAAATTTAAATTTTCTATTTGAATATATTTTAAGATAGCTAATTTAGCTATGATAATATTCATATTAAAAAAAACTTTGTAGGGTGGTATACATGTTTAATTGGTATTTAAGTTATATAGGTTAATAAATAGTTATTGTAAGCAATCTTTAAGAATTAAAAAAAATAATAGCAAAGTGGTGTGCAATGCAATTCAAACTGAAAGATTTTTATTGTAGAGAGTTGTAGAAATTTTAAATATTTAGTTCTAAGAATTGGGGAAACTTTTTATGTATACTTAAATTACTCAAAGCATAAAAAGGATAATATATGCATTTGTCGTATATTGATGTAAAATTGTGTTGTTATAATATGTTTGTGAAGTTAAAATAGTACTGATTAATAGTTTAAAGGTCAAGTACTGAAAATAGTTTGCATATTGTTAGTACTAATGTTTAAGTGCAGTTATGTAATTATTGATTCTTTTACAAAATTAAATCCAAAGTTGAAATTAAAGGAAATATTGATGATAGTTGTAAGTTACTAAGTAAGATTTTTAAATTATACAGTATGAAAGTTTAATATATAGTTTAAAGTAGGTTATATGTTACGTTTATTGATTGAATTAATGTAAAAATAGAGGTAATATATATATAATCTTGAAATTGCTTATATAATGAATATATGAAAGTTTTTTCCTCTCACACTAAGAATTGATTTAAGAAGGGTAGGTTGTATAGAGTGAAAGATTATGATACTTAAAGTATAAGTAAAGCTATATACAATAAGGTTGTTTCTTTTTGAAGAAGTAAGTACTATAAATATATATAAAACTTGGAGAAGTAATAATATAAGTAAAAGTGTATGTAAAAGAGCTGGTACTTAAATTATTATACAAACATAGTAAGGAAGTTAAAAGACTATCTTAGGTTACAAATAAAATAGAAATAGGGGTTTATTCAGAAATTTAGTAATATTTCTTTTAGAATGAAAGAAAAAAGTAGATTTTTGGAAGGTTTATTATTCTAATTTTAACTTCTGTAAAGGTAAAGTGCTGTAAGTAATGGTAAAAAGTTTATGAATGGAATAAGGTAAAATTATATTTATCCTTTTTTTGAAAAGTCTTTTTTTTCTTATTTTAATGGCTTTTTTATTAGTTAACTCAAATCTGTTAAATTTATATTTTTTGTTTTGTCCATTGAGACTAATTTTTAATAATATATTATGATAATATATTTGTGAACTTTATTGTACTTCAATTATTAGATCTTGAGATTTCTAAAAATATTGGTATTTTTTGATTTAGCTTCTTTAAAATCCTTTTTAAAATCTAATGTATTAAAGATTTTATAAAGTAATTTATAAATATTCTTTTTTGATTGCGTTAATGAAAGAAAATTACTGCAAAATAATAGTAATGAGTATGTTTAATTAATATTAATTTATTTTTAATTATATTTGTTTTAAGTTACTGTTTTAAATGAATTAACTAAATATAAATTTTAATATTATTAGTTTTTAAAATAAAGTGCTTTTATTTTAGCAGCGCTTTTCTTTTGAATTTTTTTTATTATTATTAACAGTTAATCAATATGTTCAATATGTAATGTTAGTTAATAATTAATTTTTATTTCTAATTTTTAATTAGATTATTGAAATATTTTGGTGCTTATATTAATGTGATCCTTTTTTTGATAAAATTTGTATTTTATTATTTTTATTTTATGTAGCTATTTTATCGTATTTTAAGTAAAAAATATTCATTTAATGAAAAATTGTTTTTACTAGTTTAATAATTTGTGTAATACAAAGAAAAAATTTTTTGGGGTATATAAGATTTGTTTGTTGATTCATTTATTCTTTATTTAATGAAAAAAAATGCTCACTTTTTGAGAAAATAAAGTGTAAAGACAGTAAAAAATTTTTACTTTGGGAAAAGTGAAACTTTTAAAGTTAGTAGTTAGAAGGAAGAAGGTTATGTTATAGATTTTTATTTTATTAAAATTTTATGAAAAAATATTATTATAATAATATATCGATGATCCCGGCGCGAGTCGAACGCGCGACCTACTGATTAAAAGTCAGTTGCTCTACCAACTGAGCTACGGGATCATTTCATTTTTTAGTTATATAAACATGAATATATCTTTATATTTATTTTTAATCAAACTGAAATTTTATAATATATTAATGCATATATTATAATAGCTTCTTGACAAAAATTTAGTACTTCTTAAGCTTTTAGCTTAAGTTAGTTTGTCCTAATAATAATACTGGGGGGCATAGCTCAGCGGTAGAGCATCTGTTTTGCACGCAGAGGGTCAGCGGTTCAATCCCGCTTGCCTCCACACCACATTATGGTTATTTAATCTTATAAAATAAGAGTAATTTAATTTTAAATAGTAAATTCAATGTAATTGAGTAATCTTTAAATAAAATAATTAGTAAGTTAATAAAAAAACTACTTGTAACTAATTGTTAATATTGTATAGTATATTACTTTTAATTAAATTTAGACTAAAAAATATGAATAATAATGATCTAGTTGTGAGTTTACCGATTAGTATTAAAAAACTGTCGTCGAATAGGTTTGTAGACGAAGTATATCAAGGTCAGTTTGAAAATCAAAGTAATGTTTTATTTGAAGATTCTTTTATCAAAAAAATTAAGGAAGGAGATGTAGTAGAAGGTGTAATTATACGAGTGAATCTTAGCGATATTGTAGTTGACGTTGGCTTAAAATCTGATGGGAGGATTCCAATTAAAGAACTTGGTTGTGACGATAAGATAGCTGTTGGTTCTAAGATTATGGTATATGTAGAAAAAATTGAAGATTATCATGGTAATGTAATTTTGAGTCGTGAAAAAGCAATTAGAGATGAAAGATGGCATAAACTAGAAGAAGATGCAGATACTCAAACTGAAATAAGTGGAATTATTAAACGGTCAATTAAATGTGGTTTTATTGTTGACCTTGGTGATGGAATAAGTGCCTTTTTGCCTTTGAGCCATGTAGATTTAAAACAAGCAAAAGATGCTAAACATCTTATTGAAACTGAGCAAAAATTTATCGTACTTAAAGTGGATAAAAAACAAGGTAACATTGTAGTATCAAGAAAATTGGTATTAGAAAAATTGCATGCTGGTGAAAAAATTAAGTTTTTAGAATCTCTTAATGAGGGTGATATAATAGAAGGTAAAATAAAGAGCATTACTCATTACGGTGTATTTGTTGGTATTCATGAATCAGATCTAGTAGGGATTGTGGATGGATTATTACACATTACAGATATCTCTTGGAGTAGAATAAGTCATCCTTCTGCGGTTTTTGCTTGTGGTCAGACTATAAAAGTTAAAGTTATAAAAATAGATAAAGAAAATGCTAAAATTTCTTTAGGTATAAAGCAGCTAGAGGATAATCCTTGGCATGATATAGAGTTAAAATATCCAGTTGATAGTGTACATAGAGGTCATGTAACTAGCATAGAAGACTATGGAGTGTTTGTTGAACTTAAGCCTGGAATTGAAGGCTTAGTACACTCATCAGAGATAACTTGGATTAAGAACAATTTGCCAATTAGTAGTCTCGTGACTAGAGGAAAAGAAGTGCTTGTCAAGATTCTTAGTATTGATACTATTAAGAATAGAATGAGTTTAAGTATGAAGAGATGTGTAAATAATCCTTGGCAAGTGTTTATTGATAAATATCCTCCTGGTTCTATTATTTCTGGTAAAATTAAGAGTAATACTGGTTTATATATGTCTATTGTTTTTGATGATTGTGAGATAGATGAGAATGTTGAGGGGACAATTTATGCACAAGATATAAGTTGGTCTAGGAATAGTTTAGATCAAATAAAAAAATATAATATTAATGATACAATAGAAGCGAAAGTAATAAGGGCCAACGTAAATCGGGCAAGGATTTATCTTGGTATAAAGCAAATAAAGTATGACCCTCTTATAGAATTGATAAAGAAGGTAAGAGTAGGTGATAAAATGCATGCTCTTATAAGTAAGAGAGAAGATAACGGGTTAATTGTTGAAGTTGAAAATGGTGTAACTCTTTTGATTAATCAAGAGCATTTGCCGGAAGATAGAAGGTTTTCTATATCAGAAAAAATAGAAGTAAAAGTGTTGGGAGTTGAAGCATATAATATAGTGTTATCTGCTAGATGATTTGGGGTTTTAATTTGTATAATATAAAGCAAAATCATTTAGAATAACAAGTAGAGCTTACATACATGAGGGGAGATTTATGAGATAAGAGGGATTCTAATTTATAGACTTTAGTATAGATTTTTTTTATATTGAGGTTATGCTTTCAAGCGTATTAATAACATTGAAGTTGGAATATGCTCTTAATTTATATAAAAGAGATGGTTAAAGTAGTGGCTAAAGGTTTTTAGTGTAATGCATATGTATATAGTTAGGAGTAGTTATATATAAGTTTTATTGAAGTAAGATATCTTTTAAAAAATAGAAAAGTGGTGAATTAATTTTTTCGTTTTTATGCACCTTCTTTCTACTTTTGGAAAAGTTTTAGAACTTATGTAGGATTAAATAAAGTACATTAGAAATGTAAAAAGTATAGAAGTAAAAAAAGGTTTAGGATACATTAAGAATTAGGTAATAATATTATTGAATATACGTATATAAATTGGATTCAATAAAATAAATAATCAGGTTAATAATTCTGCTGTCTATATTAGGGGAAAGGTTTGCTTTATATAATAAATGATGATATAATTCATAGTCATCAAGATTAATTATTTTTTCATATTCAATTAGTTCATTTAAAGAGAATTTATTAAGATACTCTAGTGCAAAATGTCCTAAAAGGATATCAATTTCTTTGCATCCTCTATACCAGCTTCTATACATTAGTTTTTTTTTCAATAAAGAGATATTTGTCATTTTATTACACTTTTCTTGATTTAAAGATTAAATTAGACGCTTGTCAAGCAAGGAGTATTTTAGTATACTAAATATTTTATTCAAGATTTAAATACAAGTGGAATTAATTTTAAATTTTATTTATCAGTTTAGTAGTGGAGTATATTATTTTATATCATTTTCCTTAATTATTTCTATAATAATATTCGTCCATGAATATGGGCACTATATTATTGCTAAAGTTTGTAAAGTTAAGGTTGAGTCTTTTTCTATAGGTTTTGGTCCTGAAATTTTTGGTTTCTATGATAAATCTGGAACTAGATGGAAGTTAAGTGTTGTCCCATTGGGCGGTTATGTTAAGATGCTAGGAGATAGTAATATAGTAAGTATACCAGCTAATCGACAAAAGCTAACTGAGGAAGAAAAATTATATTCGCTTCATACAAAATCTCGATGTAAGAAAACAGCGATAGTTTTTGCAGGACCGTTTGCAAATATACTACTAGCTATTATAGCTTTTACAGTATTTTTTAGTATAACAGGGTATTATCGCTCTCCAGCAGTGATTGGAAGTGTAATTGAAGGTGGCGTAGCAGATAAAGCTGGTTTATTGCCAGGTGATATTATCACACGAATTAATGGATATGAAGTAAAATATTTTGAAGATATTTCACGTATTATGATGTTAAGCCCTGAGACTAAAATAGAGGTTAGATATACTAGAAATAATGAAGGATATAAGACTATACTGACTCCTGTGATAACTGAGGATAAAGATATTTTTGGTGATGAAATAAGAAGAAAGACCATAGGAATTACTTCAATTAATATAGCTGGACTGAAGCAGTCATCTTTTCTTGGAGCTGTAGATCTATCTATAGGTGAAACTTATCATGTTATGTGTTTGACAGTCAAGGCTCTTTTTCAGATTCTTCTTGGTAAGAGAAGTATAAGTGAAATAGGTGGGCCAATAAAAATTGCAAAATATTCAAGACAATCAACTAAGAAGGGATTTGTTATGGTTCTATATTTTATAGCTGTGCTTTCAGCTACTTTAGCTGCAGTTAATTTGTTACCAATTCCATTGCTAGATGGTGGACATTTATTTAATTATATTATAGAGACAATTATACGTAGGGATTTAAGTCCGAAATATCATAAATATGCGGCTACTTTTGGGGCTACTGTATTATTTTTACTGATGGCAATTGCAGTTTTAAATGATATAAGGCATCTTTTTTAGATAAGTATGAAGGGGGCTTTTTATTTATTAATAATAGTTTCTGTTCTTTTTTCTATTTTACTTGTTGCTTTAGAAAGCCAAGCTAAGACTCGAATAAATAATATTAAATGTATTGGTAATGAACGTATTAGTAATCAAACAATAGAGTTTTATACAAAATTAGAAGTTGGTAGTTATTTAGACAATGATGACATAGATTTAATTATAAAGGGTTTATATAAAACAAAGCTATTTGCTAGTATTAATGCTTATATTGATGATGAAAAGAATTTAGTAATAAAAGTTCAAGAAAATCCATTAGTTAGTAAGATAATGTTAAAAGGTAATAAGCTATTTAAAAGTAAAGAATTACTGAGGAATGTAATTCAGTTAAAGCCTTTGACCATTTTTGCTGAAACGAAGTTGCAAAATGATCTGTTGAACTTGGCTACAATTTATAGGAATAATGGTAAAGTTGGTGCTAAAATTGAATATAAAATAAACAAGCTTGATGGTAATAGAGTGAGTTTAATTTTTAAAATAAAGGAAGGTAAGACGTCCAGAATTAAGGATGTAAGGTTTATAGGTAATAAAAATTTTTCTGAGGATGAATTGGAACAAGCTATTAAAATGCAAAGTAATGATGTGTTTAATAAGTTATTTAGAGCCTTTTTTAAAATTGGAAATTATTATTCACCACAATATTTATTAATTAATAAAGAATTACTTGATCATTTTTATTCTTCTAAGGGTTATATTAAAAGTAATATTCAGCCAGTTGCTGAGATCGATAACAATGATCAAGTTGTTTTAACCTTTTTAATCGATGAAGGAGAGCAGTCTTTATTTGGAAATAATAAAATTGATATTGAAGCTAAAATTGAAGACCCAACTTTAAGGGAGGAAATATTGAGCTTGATAACTAAAGAGAATAGTAGGATTTTTGATAAAGTTAAAGTTAATAGTGTGATAGAAAAGATAAGTAAGTATTTAAATGAGAGGGGATACCTATTTGCAAAGGTTAGTCCGGAATATACCCAGCGTGGTAGTATTGTAGATATAACTTATAAAGTGCTTCCTGGTAAGAAAATGTATATAAATCAGATTATAATTGATGGTAATAATCGTACTTTAGATAGGGTAATCAGAAGTAAATTAAGTGTAGTAGAAGGTGATGCGTATAATGCGTTTGAAATTCAAAAGTCATATAAGAAGCTAATTAATAGTGATTTTTTTGAAGAAGTCAAGATAAATAGCTATGTGGTTAATGATAGTGCAGTGAATCTTGATTTAGATGTTAAAGAGAAAAACACTACTTCGTTATATTTGGGAGGAGGGGCATCTTTTCCAGGGGGGGCATTTTTAAAAACTGATTTTAAGGATCGTAATTTATTTGGTAGTGGAAAGGAACTTTCTTTTGCTTTTGAGAGAAATCAATATATTTTTTCAACTGATTTGGAAGTTGTTGAAAGTAATTTTAATGATTCCGATGCGTCACTAGGTGTAGGTGTATTTTATGAAAAGCAGGATAAACCAAATACTACTTTTAATAATTGTGACATGGGTTTTTTTATAAAATTGTCACATAAAATTACAGAAAACTTAACTAATTTTCTTCGTTATTACTATAAATATAATTATGTGTGGGTGGGTAATAAAAGTGAAAATGGGGACAGCAATATTTTTAGAATAATGCGTGGTCGAGAAGGTGAGTATCGTATTTCATCATTGGGGTACACATTAGCATATAATAAACTGGATAATTTTTATACTCCAAGGGAGGGATATTTGTTGAGCTTAAGTCAAGATATTTCGGGGCTAGGAGGAAACGTGAATTTTTTAAAGTCTGAATTTGTGTCTTTTTATGCACATCCTATATTAAAGAATATTAATAATGATATAATACTACGTTTTAAAATAGCTGCAGGTCATATTTTTTCTTATTCTGATGGAAATTTAAATGTTGGTCAGCATTTTTTTAAAGGTAGTAATGAGATTAGAGGATTTGATCTCTCTGGTATTGGACCAAGAACAAAAAATAAAAGTGAAAGTTTGGGAGGAAAAACTTATTTTAATTTAACACAGCAAGTGGATTTTCCACTGCCAAAGTTATATGATTTTATTGTTATTAAAGGGTCATTATTTATTGATTACGCGACGCTTTTTGGTTTGGATGATAAAGATGAAAGATTTAGATATGAAAAAGACTATTATGATAGTAAGCTTGTAAGAGTGTCACCTGGCTTTGGCTTTTCAATGCCTTCTCCTTTTGGTGGTAGATTTAGATTAGATTTTGGCTTTCCTATAGTTAAAGAACCTTATGATATAATACCGTCATCAAATATTAAGTTTTCCGTTGAAGCGGGGGTTTAAATGAAATATACACAATTATTTATATCAGTTATTGCTTTAGTTATTTCGTTGTTTGCAAGTTATAAGTCTATGAGACAGCAATCTCAAGGTGCATTCGGTGCAAAGGTTGTGATTATAGATAGTGATAAGGTTATTAATGAATCCTTTGCTTTACAAGATATACAGCAGCAAATAAAAAATCAAAGCTTTAAACTACAGCAGGAGTTTGAGAGTGAATTAGAAAAGTTTAAATCCTCAAAAGAAGAATTTGAACTTTTATCGGAAGAAGCAAAAAAAGAGAAGACAGAACAATTTAACAAGCATGCTGTAAGTGCTAGAGATAATTACGCTAAAAAAATGTCACATTTAGAAGAGGGTTATAGAGATGCAGTAGAGGATATTTTTAATAAGATAAAAGAAGTTGCTAAAAAAACTGCAGAGAAGAATAGTATAGATTTGGTACTATTTCTTCCAAAGAAAAATCAAATTTTATATTCTATGGATAGAATTGATTTGTCGGATGTTTTATTAAAAGATATAAATAAAGAAATGCGTGAGTTTACTTTAAAAGATATTAACTAACTAGGTTAATTTTCAGAATTATGCAGTTTGATATTGGTGATATTATGAAAATACTACCACATTCTTATCCATTTCTTTTGGTAGATAGGGTAATAGAGTGTGACCCTGGCAAAAATATAAAAGCAATTAAGAATGTAACTTTTAATGAGCCATTTTTTGTTGGTCACTTTTCTCATTATCCAATAATGCCAGGGGTTTTGATAGTTGAGTCTTTAGCTCAGGCATCCGCAATATGCATTTTAGGTAGTAGAAGAAGTCAAAATATGATTAAAAATACAATTATTTATTTTATGTCTATTAAAAATGCAAAATTTAGGAAGCCAGTTGTTCCAGGAGATACGTTAATTCTTCAGGCTAATGTTAAAGATGCGCGTTTGAGCGCATATAAGTTTGAGTGTGTTGCATATGTTAATGAGAAAAAGGTTGCAGAGACGATAATTTTAGCTATGTTGCAAAATATGTAGGAATTTTGTCTATCAAGACAGTATGCATTTTGTATGTATGGTGATACAGTTAAATTTTAACATCTCATTTTTAGATTTGTATACGCGTGATGGACTAGTAAAACTAGATAAGATATTTTTGGATTATGTCGAATTATATAATAGGGATTTATTATGTTTGTTGATTGAGGCTAGAAAAAAAGCAACTTCTTCTTTAGTGTCATCTCAATGCTTGGCATTGGAGTCTGATAAATCTAGTAAACAATTAGTATCAGCGATTCGAGTTACGTCTGATAGTCAGCTAATTATCGATCTTTCATATTTACTTGATAAATTTATTTCAGAGCTTTTCAGGCTTGAGAAGGAAATAGAAGAACTAAAAAGAAAGCATGATGATTTTGCTTTGATATATAAGTGCAAAAGATTATTTGTTCAGCGTTATGCATTAAAGATGTATCCTGATGTGGCAAATATTGATATTGATTATGTTGTTAGTGAATTAAGTCATTTTTTTACTTTACCAGTGGTAGAAAAAAGATTTGCTGAGCAAGTGATGCATTGGTTGGAAGATAGAGAGAATTATAGAAAAGAGATAGGGCTTGCGGCACAATATGCAGTATGGAGGGTAAAGAATGAACAGAGCATACTTTTTAATATTCATAGAAAGCTTGATCATGAAAATCTTGTAGCGTTTTTTAAAAAAGAAGTAGATGGAGTTGAGATTTTATATTCAAAAGAAATAAAAAGAAGGTATGGTTTTGATTTAACAAGTCAAAAGGTTAGCTTGAGTCAAGAATTGGATAATGTTCACTATTGTATATTTTGTCATAAGCAGCAGAAAGATAGTTGCTCAAAAGGATTAATCAATGACAACAAGACCTTTAAGGTTTCTCCACTCAAGGTTGAACTGCACGGTTGTCCGTTAGAGCAAAAAATATCAGAAATGAATTTGGTGAAAAGTAAAGGCTATAGCATAGCCAGCCTTGCAATTATAATGATAGATAATCCATTGTGTGCGGCTACTGGATACAGAATATGTAACGATTGTATAAATTCGTGTATATATCAAAAACAAGAACCTGTAAATGTGCCGATGGTTGAAACAAGAATTTTGGATGATGTGCTTGGTTTGACGTATGGGTTTGAAATATATTCTTTACTTAGTCGTTGGAACCCCTTAAATTTTCAACGGCCATTGCCAAAAGAAAATACTGGTAAAAATATTTTAATTGTAGGTCTTGGTCCTGCTGGGTTTAATTTAGCTTATCATTTATTGAATGATGGGCATAATGTTGTTGCTATTGATGGATTAAAGATTGAACCTTTAGTTGATAATTTTCAGCCAATTAAAAGTTTTAAACATGAAAGGTTGAGTAGACGTTTAGTTGGTGGATTTGGTGGAGTGGCAGAATATGGCATTACTTCTAGGTGGAATAAAAATTATTTAAAAATTATTAGATTGTTGTTAGAAAGACATAAGAATTTTGCTCTTTATGGAGGTATTCGTTTTGGTGGTACAATAACTGTTGATGATGCATTTAATTTGGGGTTTGATCATATTGCTTTAGCGCTTGGTTCTGGCAAGCCACGAATGATCAAAGTAAAGAATGTACTAGCTCGTGGAGTGCGTATGGCATCAGATTTTTTGATGTCATTACAACTTACTGGTGCCCTTAAATTTGATTCTATAGCAAATTTACAAGTTCGTGTACCTATAATTGTTATAGGTGCAGGACTTACTGCAATTGATACCGCTACTGAAGCTTTGGCATATTACCCTATTCAAATAGAGAAATTTCTTTTTCGTTATGAAACATTAGTTAGTAAATATGGAAAAAGCTATATTGAAAGAGGTTGGACTGGGGAAGAATATGAAATTGCAGCTGAGTTTATATTACATGCACAACTAATTAGAAAAGAACGAGAATTAGCAAAAAAAGAGAATAGAGAAGCGAAGGTATTGGAATTAGTACAAAGTTTTGGGGGGGTAAAAGTTATATATAGGGGGTGTCTAAAAGATTCTTCGAGTTATCGACTTAATAATAAAGAGCTACAAAATGCTTTATTAGAAGGGGTTTATTTTGTTGAGAATCTAGAGCCGATTGAAATAATAACAGATAAATATCATCATGCTGAATCGATAAAGTTAAAAGATACAAAATTTGGAAAAATAAAATATATAAAAGCTCGCTCTATCTTTATAGCAGTAGGTACTGAACCAAATACAGTTGTTGCATTAGAAGATGAAGAGAGTTTTAAATTGAGTAATGGATATTTTACTCATTTAAGTTCATTAGGGGAAGAAGTAGATCAAGTATTTTCTCCTAAAATGCAGAATAAAGATAGAATATTAGTATATAATCGAGGTGGTAAAACGATTAGTTTTTTTGGTGATCTTCATCCTTCATATAGGGGAAGTGTCGTAAAAGCTATGGCAAGTGTTAAAAACGGTTATCCTATCATTTCTCAGCTTTTGAGTAGAGTTGGCACTACTTCTTCATTTCAGGTTTCAGTATCATCACACACACATTTGTATAAGTATTGTGGTATAAAAGTAAATCCTGTTAGAGAGGATATTATTCAGGTGGCTGATGACGTTGAAATTCAGAAAAAATGTAAAAGTCAGGTTAATGAAAAATTTTTTAACAAGATCAAAGAGCAATTTACTGCAAGGGTCATAAAAGTTCAATATTTGACTGATAAAGTTGTGGAGATAATAGTTAAAGCACCTCTTGCTGCAAAAAATTTTAAACCTGGACAGTTTTTTAGGTTACAAAATTTTGAAACTAATAGCAGAAAAATTAATCTTGCTATGGAGGGTATAGCTGTAACTGGCAGTGAAGTTAATAAGAAAAAGGGAATTATTTCCACAATTGTTCTTGAAACTGGTGGTTCTACTAATTTATGTAGATACCTTAAAGAAGGCGAAGAAATAGTTCTTATGGGCCCAACTGGATGTCCTACTGAAATTTATTAAATCTATTTTATTATTATGTTATGTGATTTTTAGTTAGAGTATTATGATATGTTACTTAGTACCCTTTTTTAGGAAATAGTATTAATAAGTTAAGAGTAGTATGGAAAACTTTAAATATATTATGCATAAATGTATATTAATATATGTATTGATTATTTAATTATGTTTATGTAAAAATGGAAATTTGTTAAGTAGTTCTCAGTTGGTGATATGTTATAGAATGTAATGTTTTGTAAGTTTTTATAAGGTTTACAGTTTTTAATTTTTGTGTTATTTAATTTTTCTTTTTTTTTTAGCAGAGCTGAATTACGCTGTGTTTATATTGTTTCAGTACTTTTTATATATTATAGTATATACTATTATTAATGTCTTGTGTCATTATTTATATTTTGAATAAGTAATGTTAAATTTGAGAAATGTTATATACTTTTTATAATAAAATTATCATGATAATTTTATTATAAAAAGTATATAATTTATTTATACCTATATATAAACTTAAGATAAATTATATAGTATATCATATAGTGAATATATTAAGTGAACCTACTTATTGTTAAAGCTCTTGGTTAGATTGAATTGAATCTAATGATTTTCTTATAACCTAAGTATAATTCAGGGAGGTGATTTATAATTAATGCTTAAAAAGAAATGGTGTAAAAGTTGATTTTATATCTATTTATTAAGTATAATGAACTGTATTGATTTGAGTTATTGTGCAGTTCTATAAATTTTTACTGTTACTTTTATTAATTATATTGATAATTATAGTATCAATACTGCCTGAAGAGTTAGGTACAATAGTAAGTTGGTCTTATCCAGTTTTAAGTTTTAATTTATCTTTACGTGTTATATTGGTAGTTTTTTTGTTCACTGCATTCCTAATTATTTTATCAGCAAAAATTTTGAGCTTTTCAGAAATGTTATTTCTTTTTATTTATACTGTTAGTTCATTGTGTGCGGTCTTATCTAAGAAAACAATATTGCTTGTAATATTTTGTGAATTAATGGCTATTAGTGCGTCTTTTATTATTGCTAGTAGTCAAAATATTAACTCTGCAATAAGATATTCTTGTATACACTTTTTTGCTGGAATTATATTAATGGTAGGATTAGCAGCTCAAAACATTAATTTAATAAGCATAGGCTTGCTAATAAATTGTGCTTGTTTTCCTTTTTCATTTTGGGTTGTTGATGCATACCCTGCTGTATCATTACATAGTACTGCATATCTTTCTTTATTTACTACTAAAGTGTCTTTTTTAATTATGCTTTTACATGTTTATAGTATATCTGCTGAAATTCTAGTATTTTTAGGATCTATTACCGTAATTTATAGTATTATATTTGCTGCTCTTGAACAAAGTATCCGTAGATTTTTGTGCTACAATATTGTGGGACAAATGGGTTTGCTTATCTTTGCAAGGGGTTTACTTAACTTTTCAGAAAAAACCGTACCAGTTTTGCTACTGCACATAGTTTTCTCTCTTAGTTGTCAATCATTACTGTTTATGGTTGCTAATTCAATTAGCTCACAAACAAAAGTAATTAATTTTAGTAGAGTGAGCAAACTCATGTCAGCTGAAGGTATATATGCTTTAATTGCAGTGCTTACGATGGTTGGATTTCCTGGAACTGCTGGATTTATTAGTAAGTCATGTATTATAGCTGAAATTGAGATGAATAATCATAATTTAGAATTATATAAGAATTTATATAAATTTCTCAATTTATTACTTTATTTAAGTATAGGTTTCAAATTTCTTTATTACATGTTTATTGTTAAAGGTAAAAGTAGTAGATTTTTGGAAAAAAAGGATAGTCAAGTAATAATGGCTATTTTAGCACTTGTGTGCGTGGTTGCTGGTAATCCTTACTTACCTATTTATAATAAGTCTTTGATTTTTAGTTTTGTATATAGTATAAAAAATGTTTGGTCGCAGTTTATTTTACTATTGTTTACTACTTTACTGTTTATTCCTTTACGTAAATTCTTTTTACCAAGAATAAATTTTAAAATGGATGTAGATTGGACTTTTAGAGTTTTCGTACCTAATATTGCTTTATTGCTTGGTAAATTACTTTGTAAAGTAAGGAAAGTATTTGTTGGTGTATTACAAAACTTGAGTAATTTACTTATTGATTTATATTTCAGTAGTGCTATTAAACTTGGAAAAGCACTAAATTATAACTCAGTGAGTTTTGTTTCAGCTTCTTCTCTTTTTTTGATGGGTGTTTTACTAGTGCTATTATGTTTAAATCATTAACTGAAAGTTTAAATTTTATATTTGATAAAATTAAGGGGAAGTCAATCATTTCTGAGGGCGATTTTGACCTTGCTATGCGTGAAATACGCATTGCTCTTATTGAGGCTGACGTTTCTCTTGAAGTTATAAAAAAATTTATTAATGGTGTTAAAAATAAAGTAATAGGGGAGCAGATTATAAAAAGTGTTTCTCCAACACAAATGATAATTAAAATTGTGCAGG
Organism: Wolbachia endosymbiont of Dipetalonema caudispina; assembly: GCF_013365495.1. Taxonomy (GTDB): domain Bacteria; phylum Pseudomonadota; class Alphaproteobacteria; order Rickettsiales; family Anaplasmataceae; genus Wolbachia. The sequence continues at coordinate 79,393 of NZ_CP046580.1, forward strand.
ACAATTTAGTTGAGATTCTTGGATCAGAGAGAAGTGAGTTAAATTTAACAGTTAAACCTCCTGCTATAATTATGATGGTAGGTTTGCAAGGTGTAGGTAAGACAACTGCTTCAGGAAAACTTGCTTTAAAGTTAAAAAAGCAAAAGAAAAAAGTGATACTTGCATCTTTAGATATTTATAGACCTGCTGCTCAGAAGCAGCTTGCAGTGCTTGGAAAACAAATAGAGGTGCAAACTTTACCTATAGTGTCGTGTGAAGAGCCTATTGCAATTACAAAAAGAGCACTGGCGGTAGCGAAAAGTGATGATTATGATATATTGATACTAGATACTGCAGGTAGACTTCATATCGACAACAATATGATGAATGAGCTAAGAGCTATAAAAGAAATAACTTCTGCAAGTGAAGTGATTTTAGTAGTTGATGCAATGGTTGGTCAAGATGCAGTAAATATTGCCAAGTCATTCAGTGAAATAATAGGTGTAACTGGTATTATTCTTACTCGTGTTGATGGTGATACACGAGGCGGTGCTGCTCTTTCTATGAAAATGGCAACTGATTGTCCAATCAAGTTTATTACTTGTGGTGAAAAATTAAGTGACATTGATGATTTTTATCCAGATAGAATAGCAAAAAGAATACTTGATATGGGTGATGTTGTCTCATTGGTTGAAAAAGCTGCTGAGATAGTTGGTCAGGAAAAAATTGATAAACTACAAGAAAAGATAAAAAAAGGTAGATTTGACTTAAATGATTTGGTAGGAATGTTGAAAACCTTAAAAAAAATGGATGGTATTAGCAATATAATAAAATTTATTCCAAGCTCATTTACAAAAAAGCTAAGCAGTAGCATACCAGATGATAGTAAAGTGAAAAAATACATAGCTATCATAAATTCAATGACTGAAAAAGAAAAGCAAAATCCAGGTATTTTAAATGGCAAGAGAAGGCTCAGAATTGCCAAAGGCTCTGGAACAAGAGTACCAGATATCAATCTTCTGATTAAACAATATGATCAAATGAGTGCAGTGGTTAGTAAATTTGGTAAAGTTGATTATAGTAAACTTAAAGAATCTGATTTAGTAGACATTCTAAATAGGAAGTAAAGAAGCTTTTTTTTAAAAAAAGGTTATATTAATGGTATGTAATAAGCTTATTAAAGCTTATGATTATTCTTATATCATAATTTTAAAAACTTTAATCATTTACTTAAGAAAGCTGATATATTAATTTTTTTTATTTGGTTTTGTAATGCTATAGTTTTGAGTTAAAATTTACTTTAGGCTTTCTGGAGATTTTCTATATTTAGTACGTATTAGGTGCTATTTTTCATGGTCTTTTATATTTTTTTTTAAAGTTTAATAGTTTTGTTCTTTGTTAACTTATTTATCACCACTGTTGCTTTGTTTTTTTAATCTTCTATTTTATTATTCTTGCCACCTGACATTTTTTATTTATAGTAAAAATAATTCTCTTTAATAAGATTATGTAATGCTTGATATAATTTATAAAGACTGTTTTCTCTTGAATTTAAATTAAACTTTGGAAATTTTGTAGTTCTTAATAAAATATTTAATTTCTTTTCTCGTATTAATTACTTTTTTATGCTTTATTTTTGTTTATTCTCAATGTCATTTAGCTACTATGCTATGATTCTGCCTAGAAAGTATTTTCCCTTATTTAATTACAACATAATTATTTTTTATATTGATTATTGTGGTAAATTTTTTATATTTGTCAGTGTTATAAATACTGTTTCAGTTTATAGTTTTGAGTTGATTATCTGAATTGCTTTTCATTATGTAATTTTTATCTACTTATTTAGGTAGTCTTTTCTTTAAATTTTTACATCCTCTTAAAGAATTGTTTGAGTTTTATATAAGTTTATGAATTAATTTTATTTTTTGTTTTGGTAAAGCTTTTAGAATGTGTTATTATTTAATAGCTTGTAGTTGTTTTTTAAGATTGTTATTATTTCTAATAAAATAGATAAACTTTTTAAGTAAGATGGTAATTATTGCTAGTATTTATTGTGTTATTTTATGTTATATTTAGTTTTGTTAATTTAAAATATATTCATTTAATAATAATTATTAATTATAATATAATTAATATAGAATAATTACCTCTTCTCAAATATAGAATTTGTATTACAATACCTAAATTATATGAAAATAAGGTATTTTATGGGTGAGAAAAAATTAAGAGCTATTGTGGTTTTATCAGGGTGTGGTTATCTTGATGGTACTGAGGTAAGAGAGGGGGTCTTAAGTTTACTAGCTTTAGATCAGCAAGAGGTTAAAGTTCAATGTTTTGCACCAGATATAGGTATTACACAAGTTATAGACCATAAAACAAAGGAGGCAACGCAAGAAAAAAGAGATGTACTTGTAGAAGCGGCAAGAATTGCAAGAGGTGAGGTATATGATCTTAAAGAAGCAAAAGCTGAAGATTTTGATATGTTAGTTATACCTGGTGGATATGGGATTATAAAAAATTTGTCTGATTTAGCTGAAAAGAGAGATATAGTCACAGTACTACCTGAATTTGAAAGATTAGTTTCTGAATTTTTTATAGCAAGAAAACCAATAGGGGCAATATGTATATCTCCAGCAATAGTTACTTTGATTTTGAGTAGTAGGATTAATAAAGAAAAGAATAGGATTAAAGTAACAATAGGAGATGATAAAGAAAAATTGATAGAAAAGCTTGGTGGTGAGCATATTAAGTGTGATACAAAGTTGTCAATAGAAGATGAGGAACATAATATATTTTCTTGTTCTGCTTATATACGTAGTGATGAAAGTATATACTCTGTATATCAAGGAATAAAACATATGATTGATAGTATGGTAAAGAAGATTAATAGGAAGAGTTAGGTAGCTATTTAGGCTATTATATAACTAATTATTGAATTTTGTGTTTAGAAATATATTATAGTTGATGTGCAATATGCATAATTTTTATAATAGTAAACGTTAAGGTATTCTATATGTCAGATGATTTATGGGGTTTTCTTGTAGAAGTGCCTAGTGAAGGTTATATGATTGAAAGCTTATACTGTACAACTAGTGAGTGTAGTTATTATACGGGAAACATTGATCCAAATAATATTTGGGAGTTTAATTTGATGTCTCTAGATGGAAAGGTGGTAAAAAAAGTTGGAGTTGATATAGTTGACTTTTTTGAACCAAGGGTTCGTTTTAATATAGATGAAAATGGTAAAAAAATTAATCTAGATATTGCTCCTGAAAATTGTAAGGTTACAGAAGATGGATTTCTTTGTATCAATAAGAATAAACAAGATTATAAACTTAAATTCTTAATAAAGAAAATATAATTTTATTTCAGTATGATCATCCTTTTTTAGATCTTATTTAATAGTAATAGTATGATATATTTAATCAAATTAAAGTATATACTTCTTAAGTGTAATCTTTTGTCTATATTTATTTCTTATTATTTTTTTAATTTAGTTTTGCTTTTTGTTAGATATGTTTTTATGTTTGTTTTCTTTTGGTTCACTGTTACTATTACATGTTAAAATTTACTTTATATTTCTGGTTCTGTACAGTGTGTTTTTTAATCTGTCTTTGTTAAATATTTTAAATTCATCTTTAAAGTTTGATTTTTCATTAAGCATTATTTTATTAAAGTATTTGTGCTTGTCTATTTGAAGTTATTATGGATTTTTTTTTGATATTTCGTTCTTAAAGAAAAAGGATAAGCTAATTTTATTTTAAAGTATTTACTTATTTATTAAAACTGGATTTACAGTGTTTTTTATACTAATGTTGTGTGATTAAATATGTTTGGTACAGTGTTTTGGAAATTTTACCTTTATAGGGATTTTAAATTTGATGTATTATTTAATAATAGTTGTTTTAATGGATGTGTTTTTATTATATAAATTTTATGACTTAAGAAGTTTAATTACTTCTATAGAGCAGTTTTGATTATTTATTTTAATATTAAACACCATCTAAAGTTTATTTCAATAGTTTTATTTTTTTAAATAACAAGTAAGTTATATTGAAAGATTAAAGATAAGTGAGAGGAATATTGGTTATGGCTCCTTATTATATATTTTTTATATTTACAGCAATATTTTTTTACTTTAAACAAAATATCTTTTCTATGAATATAACTAGGATATAGCTGAATTATAAATATTAATTATTGTTGGTAATAATATTTAAATATAATTATTAAAGTTATAGATAATGTTATTCGTGGTAAAATGAACTACATTGTTAATGTATATAATAGATTTGATATACCTATAGTAAAAGGAAAAGGAGTATATCTTTTTGATAAAGATGGTAAAAAATATTTAGATTTTGCTGCGGGTATTTCTACAACTTCTTTAGGGCACTGTCATCCATATGTTATAAATAAATTAAGGGAGCAACTAGATTTGTTGTGGCATTGCTCTAATATTGTTACTATCCCACAACAAGAAAGGCTTGCTGAGCGTTTAATATCACTGACTTTTGCAGATAGAGTTTTTTTTTGTTCAAGTGGAGTTGAGGCAACAGAGGCTATGATTAAATTTATTCGTCGTTATTTTTATTCAAAAGGTCAGAAAAAGCGTTACCGTATAATTTCAATTGAGGGAGGATTTCATGGACGCAGTATTGCTGCAATTTCTGCTGGAGGAGGAAGAAATAAAAGATTATACGAAGGCTTTGCTCCACTTCTTTCTGGTTTCGATAAAGTGCCAAGAAATAACATTAAAGCACTAGAAGAAAAGATTACTAGTGAAACAGCTGCTATATTTTTAGAACCTATACAGAGCGAAGGAGGAGTATATATACTAGATGCAAAGTATCTTCAAAGAGTAAGGGAAATAACAAAAGATCAAGGAATAATTTTATGCTTTGACGAAGTGCAATGTGGATATGGACGTATAGGTTCATTATTTCATTATCAAAATATAAAAATTGAGCCTGACATATTAACTTGTGCGAAGGCTATGGGAAACGGATTTCCTGTAGCTGCATGTTTAGTAAAAGATTACATAGCAGAAGCAATGATTCCAGGAACTCATGGATCAACTTATGGTGGTAATCCTCTTGCCATGACTGTTGGCAATGCAGTACTTGATATAATGCTGAAGAGAAACTTTTTTAATCATGTTAACGAAATTAGTAAATATTTAAAAGCAAAATTATTGCCTTTGGCTAATGAATTTCCAAAAATAATCTCAGAAATTCGTGGAGAAGGTTTATTGATAGGAATAGAGCTTAAAGTGCCTTTTGCTGATAAGATTGTTAGTCGATCTCTTGCTAAAGGTTTAATAATGACTAAAGTTTTAAATAATAGGGTGATAAGAATAACTCCTCCACTTATTATTGAAAATAAACATGTGGATATAGCATGTAATATACTTTATAGTTTATTTTTTGAGGCTCAAAGCATGTAAATGCTAAAGTATATAAAAATTAACATACAGGATTCAAGCTCGATAAATGTTTCTTATTAAATATAAATTAACTCTATTTTTATCATAGTTATATTGTTTTTAATGTATAATTATCTTTTTCAAAGTATTATAAAAGTTTGTATTTACTGATTCTATCGTTCTGATTTTAGAGTAAAGATAAGGTTACTTCAATAAATCATTCTTGAATTGATAAATTAAAGCTGGGGGATAGCACAAAAGCAAAGCTAAAATCATTGCTTATGTTAAGTAAAAAGAATTGACAATAGGTATAATATTATTGGTTAATACGATGATTAATATACATGTTATGTTTTTATTTATAGTGATAGAATTTTTTAAGCATTTTGGGTAAAAATAAAGATGTTGGTGATAGTTATAATGACTTTTGTATTGTTGTCTGTGAGGTATTATCAGAAATTTGTTTTATGTTTTGTAAATTTTGAATAATGTTATATTATTTTTTGCTTATTTTATACTTTTTTATCAATATTTTTTCTTCATTAATATTAAGGTATTAAGTTTGTTGTTGATTTTATTTTTAAATGAGATTAGAATCAATGATAGGGAAGTAGAAGTAATATTTGAAGTAGATGTAATGGTGTAGTATGTTTTTTTCTTATTAAGAGAACCATATTACAATAGAATTTAGATATGCTAAGTCAGATATTCGATTTAGTCGAGATAAAAATATTAATGTTGTGACTCACAGAGGAACCTATTTTCTTTTTAACATAGATTAAAATAAAGAGAAATTAATAAAAGAAATTTTTACTATTAATTGCCATGGGTGGGCTTTGCGAAAGAACAGAAAATATTATATCTCGTAAGAAATCTAATAAGATATTTATTTGAAAAGATAATAGAAAAAAATTAAGTTGCTTAAATTGTGTGTAAGTCTTATGTTTTTTTATTAAAAAAGCAATACTTGCTATACGCTGCATTATTTTCGTAAAATAGAAAATATTTTTGCGTTCATTATTAAATGAATTGATGTATAGGGAATTGTAGTTTTTTAAGATGATATTCTAAAGGAATAGTTAAAAAAATTTATGGTGTATTTTCTCACAGGGAATTTTATAAAAAAATATTTATATATGTATCACATGAAAAGTTTGATATTGTGATGTTATGATAATTACACGTAGCCTTTCAGAAGAAAATGACCTTTTTTTCTCTTTTTGGTAGGATATATTTATTAAAATGAGATAGAATATAATTTTTAATTTAAGGTAAGAATTTTTTACGTATTGTAAAATTTTAATATTAAAAAAAAATAAAAATGCTATTACTGTTATTGAAGTGCAGGTAAAAATTGATAATACTGTAACAGTGGTCAGTAGTTAGAGTTTATAAAAGTTATGGTAAGAATAATAGTGTAAATTGAAAGAGATACGTAGAAAAGAATGAAAGTTTGAATAAGAAAAGGAAAAAAAATATGCAAATTGCATTTATGACATGTCTAGAAATTTTAGATAATGTTGAATACAGAAGTATGAAACAAGTATTAGAGATTAAGAAAGATGTTTAAAAAAAAGAATAAAAGAAATATTGCTCGATACTATAAATATGTATAGAAATAAGGGTTTGTTAAAAAAAACTAAGTGAATAATAGAATTGTAATTGGAATAAGTGGAGCATCTGGTTCTATTTATGGTATACGTCTCTTAGAGATATTAAAAGAAGTTAATAGGTCTATTGAACTTGCCACGATAGATCCTAATACTCTACGTTGGAATGATACTAAGATAGATTATGAAACTCATTTGGTAATAAGTCGTGCTGGAAAAATAACTATAGCTTATGAAGTTACAGAGAAACTTGAAGATATTATATCACTTGCAGATTTTTACTATTCTGAAGAGAGAATAGGAGAAAAGATAGCAAGTAGCTCGTTTCAAACTTTAGGAATGATTATTGCTCCGTGTTCTATAAAAACAATGTCTGAGATTGCATCAGGTGTAACTTCTAATCTATTAACAAGAGCTGCGGATGTAACATTAAAAGAAAGAAGAAAATTAATTCTTATGGTGCGAGAATCACCATTGCATCTTGGTCATTTACAGAGTATGTTAAGACTAACGAAAATGGGAGCAATTATTGCTCCCCCAGTGCCAGCTTTTTATATTAAGCCAAAATCTTTAGAAAATATTATCAACCACTCTATTGCTAAGGTATTGAGTTTATTTGATATTAAATTACCTCTTCTCAAGGAATGGCAAGGGGTATGACAAATGGCGATTATTATTGACGGTAAAAAAATAGCAAGTAATCTGCATGAGGAATTGTTGCAAAAAATTAATCTTTTAAAAAGAAAATATAATATTTTTCCTAGCCTTAAAGTAATTCTTGTAGGGCATAATCCGGCTAGTAGGATATATGTTCATAATAAACAAAAAAAAGCAGAATCAATAGGTATAGATTCTGAAACTATTGTTTTACCTGATAATATCTCAGAAGATAAATTAATTGCAAAAATTAATGAATTCAATATAGATCCATCTGTTCATGGCATTTTAGTGCAGTTACCTTTACCAAATCATATTAATGCAAGTAAAATAATTAATATAATAAATGTTGAAAAAGACGTAGATGGTTTTCATGATGAAAATGTAGGTAAATTAGTTAAAGGAGAAAGAAATTGTCTCATACCTTGCACTCCTAAAGGTTCTTTATATTTGATTAAATCAATTGAAGAAAATCTTTGTAGTAAAAATGCAGTTGTGATTGGAAGATCAAATATTGTAGGTAAGCCAATGTTTCACTTATTATTGCAAGAAGACTGTACTGTTACTATCTTGCATTCGCAGAGTAGAAATTTAGCTGAGTATTGCTCTAAAGCAGATATAGTAGTTGTGGCAGTTGGAAAACCAAACTTCATTAAGAAAGGTTGGATAAAAAAAAATTCAATAGTAATTGATATTGGTATAAATAGTATAAATATAGGTGAACGAGCAAAACTCATAGGCGACGTTGATTTTGATGGAATAAAAGAAAAAGCTAAAGCTATTACTCCAGTGCCAGGAGGTGTTGGCCCAATGACTATTACATTTTTAATGGTAAATACTGTTATTGCTGCCTGTTTGCAAAAAGGAATTAATATTTCCGATTTAATGCAGAATTTTATAGTTGTGATAGTGATATGGTTATCTAGATGAAGGACACTGAATAGCAAAGTTTAAGATATAAAAATTGCTAAGTAGTATAGAAACTATTCGTATCTATATTTGATGATAAATCGGTCGTTTAGATTAAATAGGTAATATCATGCTTTAAAGATCATTAAAGAAAATAATATTTATTCATTCTGAATGAGAATACATAAGGATATTTTAAAGTAATAGAAAGAAATTACAAAGTAAATTATAAGTTAGGTATTGATTTTTGTTATATACTAAATTAATGTTATCCGAGGGGGGAGCTTTAAGTTGAAAAAGATAAAAGTAAAAGAAATTAATAGAATAAAATATAAAATATTTTCATTTTAATAAAAAAGAAGTAATAAAGATTGGGTTAATATCTATTCAGACATTGCATTTTTATATTAATTTATAGTTTAGTACATTTCTAATATAAGTAACTCTTAATATAATATTTAATAAGCTTATTCATTAAAAACAGTAGAAAGAATTCTATAGTAAATAGTTTTTATTTCTACCTTAATATTACTTTTTTTTTAAATTTTAACTTTGTTTTAACTTACAAAATAAAATTTATGAATGTATAAGGAATCAACACATATAATATAGAAGTTAATTAAAAAGTAAAATATATAATATTTATATTATTTGATATTTTAAATTAGAGATAACTAAATTTTATAATCCTTCTTTAAGAAGATTACTGGTTTGTAGGTAATTTTACATTTTTTATAATCGCTTCCTGATTATACTATGTATTTTAATGACGTTTTTTATTTAATTGATATAATATTATGTATTACCTTTGCTATTTTAATAGTTATTACAGAAGCTTTTCTGTCTTGTATATGTATTATAAAACCATCTTTTAAAGATGTATATGCAGACAAAAAATAAAATCTTTAACCGTAGAGCATTTATATTAGGTGGTATTCAACTTACTATTTCTATAATTTTTAGTTGTAGATTATATAATTTACAAATATGGAATAGACAAAAATATGAAGCATTATCTGAGAATAATAGGATACGAATCACTACTATCACACCTAGGCGTGGAAGAATTTTAGATAGGAATGGCATCGAACTTGCATTAAATGAAATTTCTTACGTTGTTTCATTCAATGGAGAAAAAACTTCTAGTAAAGAAATTGATTTGCAAATGCTATCAAAAATTGAGTCTGAGATAGGAGAGTTATCGAGAATAAGAATAACCGCTCTTTATAAACGTTACTACCCATTTGGTTCAATATGTTCTCATACATTGGGGTATACAAAAAAACAGCAAAATATGATGAGTGAAATAGGAGTAAGTGGTATTGAATATATATATGATAATATGTTAAAAGGCAAGCCAGGAAAGGCTGAACATGAAGTTAATTCTAAAAAACATATTATAAGAGAATTATTAATTATACCACAACAAGACGGTCAAGATGTACAATTGACAATTGATATTAATTTACAAAAGAAAATTGCAGAGATATTTAAGGATCACAAGGGTTCTGTAGTTGTAATTGATGTAAATAATGGAGAGATTTTAGCATTATATAATTCACCTTCTTATGATAATAATCTTTTTGCTGGTAGATTATCAAATAAGACTTTAGAAAGTTTAAATACTGCTTCGTTACCACTTATAAATCGTGCATTATCATACCAAATTCCACCTGGTTCAATATTTAAAATAATAGTTGCACTTGCAGGTTTAAAAGACGGGATAATTACCCCGGAAGAAAAATTTTCATGTAAAGGCTATATGAAAATAGGAGAGAGGAAATTTCGTTGCTTTCAGAGTAGAGTTCATGGATATGTTTCTTTAAATGAGGCAATGGTTCTCTCATGCAATACTTACTTTTATAATGTAGGAAAAAAAATAAGTGTAGATTCTTTAGTAGAAATGGCTAAAGAATTTGGTATTGGTAGTGGTTCGCTAATGAAGATGTTTAAGGAGGAAGCTACAGGGTTATTGCCTGATAGAAATTGGCGTGAACAAAAATTATATTTAAAATGGTATTTAGGTGATACTATAAACTTAGTCATAGGACAAGGGTATTTGCTCACAACACCATTACAACTTACAGTTCTTGCAGCAAGGATTGCAACGGGTAAGAAGGTCATTCCTTACATTAAAATCAGTGAAACAATACAAGATTTTTCTGACATTGATATAAATTATCAACATCTTAATATAGTTAGAAAAGCTATGTTTGACGTGGTAAATTCTAAAACTGGGGTCTATAAAAAAGATCGTATATTTATAAATGATATACGTATCGCTGGCAAAACTGGTACGCCAGAAATAAATTCTAAGGGTGAAAGTCACAAATTATTTATTGGTTACGGACCTTATCATAACCCACGCTATGCGATTTCTGTATTTATAGAACATGGAAAAACTCCACGCCAAGATATTATTATAGCTAATAGGGTACTACAATATATGTTTAAAAATCACTCTTAATTATAAACACTAAGTTATCATAAATTATTGACAACATTTATAACCTTACTATTATTAGTATTCTTGATAGTTAAGAAGAATGTATAAATAATATTTACTGTTATGTTACCAAAAGGTAGTTTAAATAATTGGAGGCTTATTAAAACTAAGATAATTATATTTCAACCTTTAATTATTATTTTAGCATCGTCTGTGTTAAGTTTTACAGCTGGTCAATATTTTCCTTATATTACTGCTGCAGCAATTTCTGGTTCTGGTATCACTACTACTGTAGCGCCTTTAATGATTTTTATTTCTTCTGTGGCTACTGTGCTAATTTTAATGACATATTTTACTAGACTTTGTATTTTAAAAATTGGTGATAAACAGGAAGTAAGTTTCAATGAAGAAGTACTTAATAAGGAACAGCGAATAGAAAAAGTAATAAAAAAATCAGTGCTTGACAATGGATCAATGGAAATAAGTTTTAATAAGACTATTGATAAACAAGATAATGAAACAGAGATAGAGATAAATGGTGATATCAATCTAGAAGATGAATTAAATACATGTGCTTCTACGCAACTTTCATTAATACCTGATAAATCTATCCCACAGGCTAACGCTGAAAGATTAGTACATAGTAGTAGTAGTGCTTTATTATCTTCTCTTGCTCCAAGCTCAAGTATGGTCTCTTTTCCAAAAAGAGTTAATAGTTCTTCTAATATATCTGAAGGTAAAGTTAGTGATGATGTTAATCAAAGAAATAGTAAAGATATTTTGCTTGAACAAATAAAAAAAGGGGTTAAGTTAAGAAATGCTAAAAATACAAATGTGCAGCAAAAACAATTTGGTACTACTAATCAAAATCAAGATATGGTTTTAATTCTTAATATTGCACTTGCACAGAGAAGAACAGCAATAAAATCTTCAGATAGTGAGAGTAATTGTTCTAGTTCTAATAGTAGTTCATATTGGAGTACAGATGAAGAACGAATCAAGAAAAAGAGATTAATAAAACATAAGGAAAAATCTGTATCTCAAGCTCTTTCACCAAGTAGTGAACAAAGGAATAACACTCTTAAAAGTGGTTATAGATCTGATGATGGTAGTAGTGAACTTACATCGTTATTACATTCTGCACCGACACAGGAGGTAAAAAAGCCATCCATATTACCAAAACCAGCTAATTTACAAGCGAGATCTAAAATTTTCTTTGTAAAGGAAGAGAATAATGCAGATCTAGTAGGTAGTAATATAAAAGATCCATCTGTTCTTTCTTTTAAGGAACGTATAAACCGATTCGGAAACTAGAAAAAAGAGAACAATATAATATATTTTTATTTTTAACAAGTTTACTTATGAATTTGATTATAATAAAATTATTTAATATAATAAGATTTATTAAGAGTGCGCTTATCTAAATATTATTTACCCACTTTGAAAGAAATTCCTACTAATGCTGAAATTATTTCTCACCAGTATTCATTACGTGCAGGTTTAATAAAACAAATAGCATCTGGCATTTATTCTTGGTTACCACTTGGCCTTTTAGTGCTTAAAAATATTGAAGGTATCATTAGAGAGGAAATGAATAAGTCAGGTGCTATTGAAGTGTTAATGCCTTATGTACAGCCAGCAAGCCTTTGGCAAGAGTCAGGACGTTATGATGATTATGGCAAAGAGATGCTACATATCAAAGATAGGTATGGGAGTGATATGCTTTTTGGTCCAACTCATGAAGAAGTAGCAACTGATTTAATTAGAGGTATGGTAAAGAGTTATAAGAATTTACCACTTTGTTTATATCAGATTCAATGGAAATTTCGTGATGAAATAAGACCACGTTATGGTGTTATGAGAGGTAGAGAATTTTTAATGAAGGATGCTTATAGTTTTGATGTGGATTATAAAAATGCGTTAAATTCATATAATTCAATGTATAAAACTTACATAAAAATTTTTAGGCGCATAGGATTTACTCCAATTGTAGTTAAAGCAGATACTGGTCTAATTGGAGGAAATCTAAGCCACGAATTTCATATATTAGCAAGTACAGGTGAGAGCACTTTATATTATGACAATAAATTTCTTGAACTACTGGAAAGCGAAGATATTGAAAATTTAAAGGAGATATATGCAGTTACGGATGATATGTACTATTCCAAAACTTGCCCTATACCAAAAGAAAAGTTAAATATTAGTAAGGGTATTGAGATAGGGCACATTTTTTATTTTGGAGATAGGTATTCAAAACCAATGAATGCAAAAATTACTGCCCAAAATGGAAAAAATGTTCATATGTGTATGGGTTCATATGGTATTGGAGTTTCAAGACTTGTTGGCGCAATAATAGAAGTGTTTCATGACGATAAAGGGATTATTTGGCCAGAAGTAGTAGCTCCTTTTAGGACTGGTTTAATTAATTTAGAAATAAAAAATAATAGATGTGTAGAAATTGCAAACAAAATATATAGAGCTTTAAAAAGTAATAAAGTACTTTATGATGATACGGAAGGAAGTTCAGGGGTAAAATTTTCTAGAATGGATCTAATAGGTTTGCCATGGCAGATAATTGTTGGAAAGAAAGCAATAAATAAAAATGTGGTTGAGATAAAAAATAGATCAACTAGACATATAGAAGAAATTCATCTTGAAGAGGTAATTAATCGCTTTAGTATATAATAATGGTATATGGCATCGGTATTGATATAGTATATATATCAAGAGTATTGAAAATGTTGCGAAAGTATGGGGAGAAGTTTCTCAATAAAGTCTATACTAAGCAAGAGATAGAGATAAGTAAAAAATATAACAGTCAACAAATACGAGCAAAATATTTTGCTAAACGCTTTGCAGCAAAAGAGGCCTTTATTAAGGCTCTAGGTAGCGGATTTAATCAAGGCATTATAATGAAAGATATAGAAGTATATAATGATATAAGGGGAAAACCATGTCTTTCTATCAACAAGAATTTTATCTTTAAAGGTTGTATATTGCATCTTTCTTTAAGTGATGATGGAGATTATGCTATTGCATTTGTTATAATTTGTGATTATAGCTAAATTTACCTTTGCCTAGTGATTCATTATACTTGTTCAGTAAATTTAATTTCTTTAAATGCATAAAATATTAATAAAGAGTAACCGAAAGCCTTTGATTGGGAAAATTAAGATTAATGGTTCAAAAAATGCTATTTTACCGGCAATGGCTGCAAGTTTATTAAGCAGTTCTTCAGTAACTTTGCATAATGTACCAGATCTTATTGATGTCCGTCTCATGTCTGAACTGCTAAAAAAGCTGGGAGCAAAGGTGAATTTTGTGTACAATAAAGATTACAGAGCAAATCATATTTTTGAAATCGATTGCAGTAGTGTTACTAATTATATAGTTTCATGTAAAACTGCAAGTAAATTACGAGCATCTTCTTTAATGCTGGGTCCGATTCTTAGTAGATTTGGTAAAATTGTAACAGTTTTTCCTGGTGGATGTAATATTGGAAAACGTCCAATTGATATGCATATTAAAGCATTAAAAGCAATGGGAGCTAAAGTTGAAATTAATGGCTACAATATACTTGTAACAGTAAAAGGAAAACTACAAGGAAAAGAGATTACATTTAAAAAAATAAGCGTTGGTGCAACAGAAAATATAATAATGGCAGCAACTCTTGCAGAAGGGGTAACGATAATAAATAATGCTGCAACAGAACCAGAAGTTTTGGATTTAATTAGATTTCTAAGAAAAATGGGGGCTGATATTAGAATTAGCAATAAAAAGGTTATAATAACGGGGGTTGAGACACTAAATGGATGTGTACATAAAATCATATCAGATCGTATAGAAGCCGGTACATATGCACTTGCCGCTGTAGTGACTGACGGTGAATTGACATTAGAGGGAATAAACTTGTTTGATATAAGATGTATTGTAAATGAGTTAAAAAATATAGGAGCTAAGGTAGAATTATTTGATCAAGGTGTTATTGTTTCTAGAAAAAATTGCTCTATTAAATCTATCAATGTTGTAACAGATTCATATCCTAACTTTCCCAGCGATATGCAACCACAACTTATGTCTGCATTATGCATTGCTGATGGAGTATCAGTTATTGAAGAAAATATTTTTGAAAATAGGTTTACACATACAAGTGAGTTAAAAAAATTAGGTGCTAATATAAACGTCAAGAAAAATAAAGCTACTGTAAATGGAATAAAGAGCTTATGCGGGAGGAGTGATCTATATGCTACTGACTTGAGGTCAACAGCAGCTTTAATACTTGCTTCATTAGTAGCTAGTGGAGAGACTACGATAAGTAATTCACGTCATTTATGGAGAGGATATGAAGTAATGCACGAAAAACTCAATTCATGTGGTGCTGATATCTGCATTTTATCTTAAAGGATAATATTTTATGAATGAAGAACGTTATTTAACTAAGCGAACTACAGTAAAAAAAATGGATGAAATTCTATATAAGAAATATAAGGTACTTGATCATGGATTTATTCGAGTAATAGATTATATGGGTTCTGATAGTGCTATACTACAAGCTGCTCGTGTTTCTTATGGAAAAGGAACAAAACAGATCAGTCAAGATGAAGCACTTATAAAGTATTTAATGAAGCACCATCATACAACTCCATTTGAAATGTGTGAAATTAAATTTCACGTGAAACTTCCGATTTTTATTGCAAGGCAATGGATAAGGCATAGAACTGCAAATGTGAATGAATATTCTGGAAGGTATTCAATACTAGATCATGAATTTTATATACCAAAACCAGAACAGATTGCAAAACAATCAAATAGAAATAAACAAGGCAGTGGTGAAGCGCTTGACTCAAATACCTCAAAAGAGATAATAAATTCTCTAATAAATGATTCTAATTTAGTATATTTTAATTATGAGAAGTTTATTAAACAAGGACTTGCAAGGGAAATTGCTCGAACTAATTTGACACTTAATTACTATACGCAGTTTTATTGGAAGGTAAATTTACACAATCTTTTTCGCTTTTTAAAGCTTAGGGTTGACAAACGTGCTCAATATGAAATAAGGGTTTACGCAAAAATTATATTGAATATAATAAAGGAATGGGTTCCGCTAGCTCATAGTGCTTTCATTGAATATTGCTTAGATTCAGTCTATATTCCAAGAACTGGCATAGAAATAATTCGTAAGCTAATTAAAGGAGAAAATGTCACTAGAGAAAAAAGTGGAATTAGTGAAAGAGAGTGGGAGGAGCTAATGTCTATACTTTATCAATCTTAAGTATTGCTTAACTTTTCTACTCATATTAACTTTATATTTATATTTTACATTATCATTATAATGGCTTATTTTTCTTATTAGAGTATCTGATTAAAAAATAACTTATAATTTAAAATTTTGGCTCTTACAAATAAATAATTACTTGCAAATAAGCTTTTAGAAAGAAGAGTATCACCTTTTCATTACATCAATTATAAATTTTGAGCATAAATATAGAAAGAATCACTATCATTAATGTGTCTCAAATGACATACTAACTACTTAAGCTTTAATAAAAACTTCTATCTTGATCTTAGTCTTGTGCATTGCTTCATATTTTTCTATTTTAATGGATTTTCATATTTATTTTATGACATAAATTAAGTTTTTTTTGCATTATCTATAACACTTTTACTATGATATTTACTTTTGTTGTTTATTCCATCTCTACTTTCTGTTTTTCTTAGATTTTATTTTCTATTGAAACTATTTTATCTGTAGGGTTTTACTATTGTTAATATCTTAATTGTTACTATTATATTATCTTTATAGTATTTAAAGTGAGGTAATTTTTACCTATTTCTATAATTTTTTTTCAATCTTTCATTCTTTTAATCTAATTTTTCCTATGCTTTTTCTCTTTTTTTAAATATTGCCTTTTTCAGTAATTTGATTTTGTACTGTAAGAAGATATATATCTGTATAGTTAAATTATTTTTTATTTACTTAGAAAATATTTAATATGTGATTAATGAGTAATAATTTACCTTTATCGTGGGATACTTTTTCTTGATATTTTATTGTTAAAGATTGGAATTATAAATTGTATGCCAAAAGATAAATTATAATTTATATCATTTTTATCAAGAAAAATATCTTTGTTAAGAACATAATATTGAGGGGAAAGAGATAAAAAATTACCTATTATTATTAAGTTTATAGTCTTATCTACCTAAATTACTACTTAAAACTTTATAGTTACTAAAGTAGTATTTATGGGCAATGACAGACTTGAACTATCGACCTCCTCGGTGTAAACGAGATGCTCTACCACTGAGCTAATTGCCCTTTTAATAGTATTAAGCAACATAAAATATTTTTTATTTTATAGCTCAATACTGTTAGTGTAAATAAAAAATAGAATTAAATACAGTCTAGTCTTTTAGTTGACCACTTGTTTAACTAAATGGTAATATTGTATTACTTGATAAAAATATTAAAATGCAAAATAACATAGTACCAGTTTCAATAGTAAAAGAACTAGAAGATTCTTATCTTTCCTATGCAATGAGTGTAATTATAAGCCGGGCTATACCTGATGTACGAGATGGATTTAAACCGGTTCATAGGCGTATATTGTATGCAATGTCAAGAGCTGGATACGATGCAGGTAAGCCATATAAAAAGGCTGCTCGTATAGTTGGCGATGTAATGGGGAAATATCATCCACATGGTGATATGGCTATTTATGATTCTTTGGTTAGAATGGCTCAAGATTTCTCTTTACTTTTACCGCTTATTGATGGACAAGGTAATTTTGGGTCAATAGATGGAGATCCACCGGCTTCAATGAGATATACAGAAGCAAGGCTTCACAGGATGTCACACTTTTTACTGAATGATATCGATGAAGATACGGTTGATTTTAGACCAAATTATGATGGAAATGAAACAGAACCTGTTGTATTGCCTGCAGAGTTCCCAAATCTGTTAGTAAATGGTGCAAGTGGAGTTGCAGTTGGCATGGCAACTAATATCCCTTCTCATAATCTTGGTGAGGTAATTGATGCTTGTATGTTATATATAGATAATCCAAAAGTTACTCTAGATGAACTGCTTGAAGTGATACCAGGGCCAGATTTTCCAACTGGTGGAATAATTCTTGGTAGATCTGGAATAAGGTCAGCATTTGCTACAGGTAGAGGCTTGATCGTCCTGCAGGGTAAGACTCATATAGAAAATATACTGCAACAAGATAGACAAGCAATAGTTATTGATGAGATACCTTACCAAGTAAATAAAGTAAAATTAATTGAGAAAATAAGTGAACTTGTGAAAGAAAAAAAAATTAATGGCATAACAGGAATTAGGGATGAATCCGATAAGACTGGCATTAGGATAGTAATTGATCTGAGAAAAAATGCTGTAGCAGATTTTGTATTAAATCAGATATTAGGACTTACTCCTTTAAGAAGTAGCTTTAGTGTAAACACTTTAGTTCTTAATAAGAATAAACCTACTTTAATGTCGTTGAAAGAGGTGATAGCTGCTTTTATTAATTTTAGAAAAGAAGCATTAACCAGGAGAACAGAATTTCGTCTAAAAAAGATAAGGGAAAAAGCTCATATATATATAGGACTCTATATTGCAGTTTTAAACATAGATGAAGTGATAAAAATTATTCGTAGTGCAAAAGATTCTAAAGAAGCAAATAAAGAGCTTTTGAATAAAGAATGGAAAACTTCAGCTGAAATAAATTTAATTATTGAGCTCGTTTTAGACAGCATGAGCTTTTTTAAAAATGAAGTATATAAATTAACTTGGTTACAGACAGAGGCTATTCTTAATATGAAATTACAATATTTAACAGGCCTTGAAAAAAATAAACTAGAGACTGAGCTGAATTTGATGGTTAATTTAATAAAAGAATATATCGCTTTTCTTGCTTCAGAAGAAAAATTAATGAAAGAAATAAAAAATAATTTACAGGAAATAAAGAATAGATTTGCTGTATCACGAAAAACTGTAATAGAGGAATCAGATACAGATATTGAAGCTGAGGATCTTATTCCCCAAGAAGAGATGGTGGTAACCGTGACTATGAATGGCTATATTAAACGTGTTAAGCTCTCTCACTATAAAACTCAGCGTCGTGGTGGAAAGGGTAAACTAGGACAAGGATTAAAAGAAGAAGATGTAACTACAAAATTATTTGTTGGAAATACCCATACCACTCTTTTATTCTTTTCTAATATTGGTCGAGTTTATAGACTAAAAGTCTATAAATTACCTCTTGCAGAACCAACTGCACGCGGAAGGGCTCTTGTTAATATATTTCCTCTTACTGATAGTGAAACGATCACTAATATAATGCCGCTTCCAAGTGAAAGTGATGAGAGTCAAAATATAGTTTTTGCTACTGCTCATGGAAATATAAGACGTAATTCTTTGGCAGACTTTCATTATATTCCTAGTAATGGTAAAATAGCAATAAAACTTGATAAGAAAGATAAATTAATATCGGTTAAGGTATGTAATGAAATTGATCATGTTTTACTTTCAACAATGTTTGGAAAAGGTATTAGATTTATCGTAAGTGATGTACGTAAATTTAAAGGTCGTAACTCAGATGGTGTAAGAGGTATAAAACTTGCAAAGCATGATAGTGTAATATCTATGACTATACTGAATGGCATAGATGTTGCAACAGAAATAAAAGAACTTTACTTAAAAATTCCACTTGTAAGGAGATTGGAGGCTGCATTTAGTAAGTTTATTAATTCTAAATTAGAAAAGACTTTGAACGATTTAGGAATAGATAGTGAATTTTTTCTGAAGCTTGCAACCAATGAAGAGTTTATATTAACTATAACCGAAAATGGCTTTGGTAAAAGAACTTCTGCATACGAATATAGAGTAACTAATAGAGGAGGTGTTGGTATTACTAATATGCTTACTACTAACAGAAACGGTAACGTTATTGCTAGCTTTCCAGTTGAGCAGGGTGATAATATAATGCTTATTACAGATAAAGGAAAGTTAATTCGTATTTTAGTTAATGAAATTAGAATTGCAGGGCGTAGTACTCAAGGAGTCACTTTATTTAAAACAGAAAATAAAGAAAAGGTGGTATCAGTAGCAAAAATTGAGGATCATAGTTCTACTGAAGATGGCATTTCTGAAATCAGGAATTCTGTTTTTTCTTAGTAAAAGTAGTGCTAGTGTATAGCTAAAAGTAAAATTACAAGTTTTTGTTGATTAATCTATAGTTTAGATTAAAATATAAGCCTACAGCTAAGTAGAAACTAATGAATAAAAAATTAACTAAAAATAAAAAATTCTTAATAAATAAGGAAAATGAAAAAATATTCCCTGTGAAAGATTTTACTAAAGATAAGAGTAGGAGAGATTTTATAATATTAACTACGTGTACTATGGCAAGTATAGGAGTTGTAAGTGGGTTTTGGCCACTCATCAAGTCTATGAGCCCTTCCTCTGAGGCTTTAGCAATGTCCACAATTGAAGTTGATCTAACTGATATTCAAGAAGGACAAGAAAAAAAAGTAAAATGGCAAGGTAAACCAGTATTTATTCGTAAACGTACAGAGCAAGAAATTAAAGCTGCAAGGGCTGTGAACGTAAAAAGCCTTAGAGATCCTGAGTCAGACGAGCAGAGAGTATATAAGGGAAAAAATGAATGGTTAATTATGGTAGGAATATGTACCCATCTTGGATGTGTACCAGTTAATCATGCTACAAAAGATGGTAATGGTTGGTTCTGTCCTTGTCATGGCTCGTACTATGATACATCGGGCCGAGTAATTGAAGGACCTGCACCAAAAAACATGGCTATACCTAATTATTTCTTTTTAAGTGAAAATGTTGTGGTAATTGGCAAAAAGCGTAATTAATATGCAGGGCTGACTGTATTCAAAATTTCAATTCTATAATTAATTTGATACTTTAACTATATTATTGATAACTAACAGCCACGTTTTTGCGCATACTTTCTAGTAATAGATTGCTTTGTGTCATGATTTTTTGTTGGTAAATTTGCCATTTAACTGTTTCGATATCTACTGCATTATTTTTAATACCACATAGCATCATCAATTTTATAGTATCATTTTCTCTTAATTCTATTATTTCGTCTATACCGATTTTGCTAAATAAAACTTGTAAAGTAGGATTTAAGCTTCGTACTTTTATTTCAAATTCCTTTAAATCTGGTAACTTAAGATTATTTGCTACCTTATTAAAATTTAGACAATTTAGCTGTTGTTTCTTAAAATTCTCCAACAAACTTTCTGAGTCTTTAATTACAATCTGTTTTATTTTTAAAGTACTTTCTAAGAGTGTATAATTAAGTTGCACTTTATCTATTATTTTTATAATAGAATAATAGCCTTCTCTGAGACTAACTGGGCCTACTATATCACCAATTTTAAATTCTCTTAGAAGATTCTTAATGTCATCTTTTAAATGATTTAAATTAACTGTCATCTCACGTATTTTTATTGGCAATCTTGGGATAAAACTATCATTACTATTGCGTAATTTTTTCACTAAGTCTTTAGCTGTATTATAAACATTTTCATTTCTATGGCTAAGAACTATAAATTCTTGAAATGTAATAAGATAATCAGGTTTTTTTATTTGCTCCTGCATATCACTTACTTCTTTATTACTGATATTGATAAATGGTATTATTTTTGTTTCGATAATTTTATTCCATAATAATTGACATTTTATCTGTCTTTTTAAAAGAATAAGGTCTATGTTATATTTTTTTATATATTGATTGATTTTATCATTTTGAATTTTAAAGTTTCGGGTGAAAAATGATATAGTAGCATTGTTTAGCTCTTCACTACTCAATTTTATATTTAACCTCTGTGCCTCATTAAGAATAATAATTTCATCTATTAACTGCTTGAGAGTTTGAAATTTTAGTTCTTTTTTATCTTGCTCACCAAACAATGAGCTTATCAAGTGCATACGTTTTTCAATATCTAAATTTGAGATTGGTTCACCATTTACATCTGCAATAATTGCAATCTCAGCTGCAAATAGCTTGATTGACAGCGTCATTATTAATAAGATTAATGTTTTATGCATAAGTAAGATTACTTAATTAATAACTAATTTTATAATGAATATAAAGTTGATACTAGTTAATAAATAATTTTAAAATTTCTTCTATAATATATTTATGACATTGTAGCTTGTTATATACAACGTTGTTTTGATAAATTGGTAAATAAGGAAATTGAGGGTATTCTGAAATTTAGTATTTCAATTTTTTATGTTTAATTTTCTAAAATAAACTAGCTCATATTATGATAAATAGAAATGAAACTATTTTTGCTTTATCAACTGTATTTGGTAAATCAGGTATTGCAGTAATTAGAATTTCAGGTAGTCACGCGCTTAAAACTTTAAGTCATTTTCATGTTAAAAAAGATATTAAGCCAAGAATTGCTACTTTGGTTAATCTATATGATAACTTAGGTCAATTAATTGATAATGGAATAATCGTGTATTTTCCTGCTCCAAATAGTTTTACCGGTGAGAATATTATAGAGCTGCAAGTACACGGAAGTAAGGCAGTCATAAAAATTATTTTGGAAGAATTGTCAAAAATTTTTGTTATGGCCAGACCTGGAGAATTTTCGTTGAGAGCTTTTCTAAATTCTAAGTTTGATTTAACACAAGCAGAAGGGATTGTAGATTTAATTAATGCTGAGACAAAAATACAAGCTAGACAAGCAGCTAAGCAAATGTCGGGAGAACTGGAAAAGCTGTTTGATGGTTGGAAGCAAAGATTAATAATGATTCAATCTAAAATTGAAGCATATATAGATTTTCCAGAAGATATTTTGATAGAAAAAGGTGAATTAGAAAAAATTAATAATGAAGTACAAAACCTTGTACGGTCAATACAAAGGCATCTGAATGATAATAGGTGTGGTGAAAGATTACGTGAAGGCTTACATATTGTAATAGTTGGTAAACCAAATGTTGGTAAATCAACGTTATTTAATTTTCTTGTAAAACGTGATATTGCCATTGTTTCTGAATATGCAGGTACGACAAGAGATGTGCTTGAAGCTCATATTGATATTGGTGGATATCCAATTATTCTTTCTGATACTGCTGGAATTTGTGAAAGTTCAGATCCAATAGAATTAGAAGGTATAAATCGGGCAAGAAAGAAATTTTATGAGGCTGATATTAAAATAGAGCTATTTTCCTATAGTAGTTTTACTACTATTCAAACTGGAATCAAAAATATCTCAATGTCAACTGCCTTTATAGAATCAAGCCAAGACAATACTATTTATGTGCTAAGCAAAGCTGATGATATTATTAATGATTATGATATCAAGATTGATGGTATTGATTTTTTACCTATTTCTATTTTAAAAGGAATAGGTACGGAAAGATTGATTTCTGTGATTAAAGAGAAAGTAGAGAAAAAATTTGGTTATGATAACAAAGATATACCTGTGATTACTCGACAAAGACATAGGAATTGTATGCAAAAGGCCATAGAATATTTACGACATTTTAATATAGATAATCCAGTTGAGCTAATGTCTGAAGATTTAAGACTTGCTGCATCTGAACTTAGCACGATAACAGGAGATATTAATATTGAAGAAATATTAACTAATATATTTAATAATTTTTGCGTAGGTAAGTGAAATTTTATAAATTGCGTGATATTGAATGTTGTGGTAAAAAAAAAATGGACGGATGGCCGAGTGGCTTAAGGCACCAGTCTTGAAAACTGATGTATGTTAAATAAGCATACCATGGGTTCGAATCCCATTCCGTCCGGTTTGTTGTTTTACTTCATCAAGTAGGATTTGTTTTAAAAGAAATTTATTTCTCTAAAAGAATAATCTTACTCCAAATTTCACTATATATTTGATTATTATCTTTAGTTTCAATCTGAGCAATAATGTGACATCTATTAGAATTTTTAAGTGCTATTTCCTGAAACCCTTTTCTGACCTTGTCGTAAAAACATATGTTCATCCTTTCGTATTTATTTTTATCTTTTTTTCTACTTAATCCAACTTTGACATCAATATCTAAAATAAAAGTGATATCCGGACATTTTATTTTTACTAACTCATGAAGATTTTTTATAAGTTTTAAATCAATGCCTAATCCATATCCTTGATAAGCAATCGTTGAATCAATAAATCGGTCACAAATCACTATTTTTTCTTCTTTTAAAGCTGGTAATATTAATTCTTTCATATGTTCATGCCTCATTGAAATAAATAATAGAAGTTCAGAGATGGGGTCAATGTTATCTTTTAGAATAATCTCTCTTACCTTTTTTGCAAGGCTAGTTCCACCTGGCTCTTGAGTTAGTATTACATAATTTTCACCATGAATTTGCTTGAGATGATTTGCAAGTAACTCAGACTGTGTTGTTTTGCCAGATCCGTCTATTCCTTCAAAAGTTATAAACATAAATTCTACAATTGAAATACTAAAAAGTATATAACTAGTATATATGCAATCATTTGACATTTAAGTCGAAAGATTATAATATTATACACAATACATAACTCTTAAGTTAGATTATGGTTACATTGAATACTCCTAAGATGGATTTAGGCTTCATTGCGAAAGGTTTTAACCTTTTAGGAGTAGATAATAAATACTATACATTAAATGACTGTTATGGCAAAAATGGTCTTGTTGTAATGTTTATATGCAACCATTGTCCTTATGTTCAGTCAATTATTACTAATTTAGTAAGTGATATTAATTTATTAAAAAAAAGTTATCAGGTTAATGCAGTTGCAATTATGCCAAATGATGTAAATAAATGTCTGGAAGACTCCTTTAAAAATATGATAAATTTTGCTCAGATAAATAAATTTACATTTCCATATCTTATTGACAGCACACAAAAAATAGCTAAGAAATATGGTGCAGTTTGTACTCCTGACTTTTTTGGCTTTAATGCTAATTTAAACCTTTGCTACCGTGGACGTTTTAATGACGCAAAAAAAGAAAAAGTTCAAAATTATAAAGTAGGAAGCAGTGATTTGTTTCAAGCTATGAAATTTATTGCAGAAACTGGTAGTTCTCCAATTAACCAAAAGCCAAGTATTGGTTGCTCAATTAAATGGTTTGATTCATAGGTTCGATGTCTTATGCACGGTAACTCTCAGTATCTGTTCGATATTATAATTTTACTTTCTGCTGCTGTATTTATAGTCATAGCGTTCTGGAAAATGAATATTAGCCCAGTGCTAGGTTATTTTGTTGCAGGCGCACTGATTGGTTCTCACGGATTTAATTTAATACACTCAGCTAAAGCAATGGATAATTTTGCAGAGTTTGGTGTAGTTTTTTTATTATTTATTATAGGTCTTGAATTGACATTTGAACGCCTTATTGCTATGCGTATTCATGTATTTGGATTTGGTTCTCTTCAAGTTGTAGTTACCATGATAACTATATGGTGTATTGCTATTGCTTTTGGGGTGAATACAAATATGGCATCAGTTATTGGTGGTGGACTTGCATTGTCTTCAACAGCAATAGTATTGCAGGTTCTACAAGAAAAAGGTTCCCAAGCCAGTCAAGTTGGTAGATTGTCAATAGCAGTATTACTAATGCAGGATTTTGCAGTAGTACCGCTAATAGTACTGCTACCTTTGCTTACCAGCAGTTCTGGAAATACTCTGATAAGCTCACTGATAGGTTCATTAATACAAGCATCTATTGCGTTAATACTGATATTTATAACTGGAAGACTGTTGCTTAGACCCTTATTTTCGGTTATTGCTAAAATGGAAAGCAATGAGGTTTTCATATCAACAATACTCTTAATAATATTAGGAGCGGCATTTATCACTGAGCAGTTTCATTTATCAATGGCATTGGGTGCATTTGTTGCTGGGTTATTAGTTGCAGAAACAGAGCATAGACATTCAGTAGAACATGCAGTGTTACCATTTAAAGACCTGTTTCTTGGTTTGTTTTTTATGACTGTAGGTATGTCTATTGATATCGATCTTTTACTCAATAAATTACCACTAATTACTTTATTGTCAGTTATTTTGATTGTTTCAAAAACATTTATAATATATGTATTGTGTAGATTTTTTGGATTTAGAAGTACACCTTCTATACAAGCTGGATTACTACTTGCACAAGGAGGCGAGTTTGCATTTATTCTATTTCGTTTGGCGAATGAGCTAGGCGTATTGCCAAGTGAAATTGCTCAGGTGCTTATGATGGTAACTACAGTAACTATGGCTTTTACTCCTCTCTTATCTGGACTTGGGGAGTGGATAGCAAATTCATTTAGCACTGAAAAATTAATATTGGATGATGAAATAGTTGAGATAGACACACAAGACCTTTATAATCATGTAATAGTTGCTGGATTTGGTAGGGTAGGATATATGGTAACAAAAATGCTTACTGCAGAGCATTTAAGTTATGTTGTTGTAGATATTCAATCAAAAATAGTTAAAGAAGGGAAAAGTGACAGTTTTCCTATATATCTTGGAGATGCTACAAGATATGAAATTTTAAAATCAGTGGGAATAGAAAGAGCCCAAGCTCTTGTGATCTCAATAAAAAATGAGGTAACTATAAGGAAAATAGTTTCCTTAGTTGCGTTAAACTTTCCGCATGTAAGTATCATAATACGTTTGCCAGATCTAAGTAATGTAGAGGCTTATAAAAATTTAGGAGCTAGTAAAATTATTCCTGAAACATCTGAAATGGGGCTCCAATTGGGTGGAGCAGCATTAAGTCTAAGTGGAATTAGTGAGAGTGGAGTTGCGTCTTTAAAAAATAAGTTTAGAAAAGGTAATTATAGCATGATAAAAGATATTAGTAGTGATATAGATGAGTAAAAAAATTTTAACTGTTTTTTTATTATTTAAGTTTGTATAGATTAAACCCTTGGCTATTAGTATAAAGTACTTTAATAGTAAAAATAATTATATTAAAAGTATAAAAACTACTTGATGAATTTGCTAGTTTCTTTGGTAATATAATTAGAATATTTAGTCGATTTCAATTTGAGCAGTAAAAATAATAAAAGTATATCTAGCTTGATGGTTGTTTATATCTTCATTAAAATTCCAGACTTTTATTTTACCTTAGGCTGAACAGTTTACTTTTCTAATATGGATTTAAAGATTTAGAGGATTTTATTCACTGATAAAGTTAAAGGTTGTTATAGAGGGAGAAAAAATTATTGCCAATTTTTAGTTGCATTATAGCAACAACTTTTGTTGCTGGCATATAGAATGACTATTAAAATATTATAATGTTAAGTATGTTTTTTCTGATTGAGACATATTTCTTTATTTATCTACTATGCTCTTGTAAATGAGATGTCTTCTCAAAACATTTACTTTAAAATATAATCTTTATTTTCTTTATTAAGGTTCTTGTAGTTAAGTTATACGCAACTCTATATTAAATTAATAAATAAGTATGCCAAATAGAATGGATTTTTTAACTGTTTTTGCTTTAGTTATCAGCAGTCAGATTGGTTCTGGAATTTTTATCCTCCCAATCAGTATTGCACCATACGGTATTTATAGCCTTATGAGTTTAGCAATGTCAGGAGTTGGTGCTATATCTCTTGCTTTAGTTTTTGCTACACTATGTACAAAATTTCCAAAAACTGGAGGTCCTCACGTTTATGTAAAGCATGTTTTTGGTTCTACGGTAGCACTTTTTATTGGTTGGACTTATTGGGTGATCTCTTGGGTTAGCACAACAGCTTTAATAGTTATGGGTGTCGGATATCTTACACCATTTTTTTATGAAGATATTCAAAGTGTGTATCTGCTTTTAGAGTTGTTATTACTCATAATCATTACGTTAATAAATTTAAGGGGGGTAGCTACTGTTGGACATGTTGAACTTTTTCTTACACTTATAAAAATTTTTGTGTTGTTTGTAATTCCTATAGCAGCATTATTTTTTTTTGATAAAAATAATTTTATTGTGAGTAAAGAAATCTCAAATCTTACAATATCACAAATTCTTGCACGCTCCACGCTTTTGACTTTATGGTGTTTTATTGGAGTTGAATTGGCAACAGTACCAGCAGGGTCAGTAGATAATCCAATTAAAACTATACCAAAAGCTATAGTATTCGGTACGATTTGTGTTGTTGGTATATATTTTATTAACAATTTTGCAATTATGGGATTAATCAATGGCAATGATTTAGTAAATTCAAGGGCACCATATGTTGATGCAGTAAAAATTATATTTCCAGGTAATTGGCATATTATTGTTTCTATTACTGCTTTTATTTTTTGTATCGGGAGTTTAAATGTATGGGTTTTATCTAGTGGACAAATTATTTTTGGTCTTGCACAAGATAAACTTGTGCCTCAGTTTTTTGCCAAAAAGAATAGATATGGTTCTCCTTTTTGGGGAATAATAATTAGTTCAATTGGAACTGCAATTTTACTAATTCTTATTTCAAGCAATAATTTTTCCAAGCAAATTACATCAGTGATTAATTTTTCTACAGTTTCTTTTTTACTTGTTTATCTTTCATGTAGTCTTGCCTTTTTAAAGGTTGTCATAAAGGAGAGAAAAAATTATTGCCAATTTTTAATTGGCATTGTGGCAACAATTTTTTGTTTCTGGGTAATATATGAGACTTCTATAAGTACCTTGCTAATTTCAAGCTTATTTACTGTAAGTGGCATACCTCTTTACTTATTTTGGTATCGCAAAGCTTCTACATGATTTAATAACTGGAACTCCAAGTGATTAATACTTACAGTACAGCTGAGAGATTTTTATTTCCTTTATCTACTGCTCAATATTGTTCTTTTTTCTTAAGTTTGTTACCTACTTTTTCTTATATTGTTTATTATTTACTTAGATCTCATTTTGCTTTGCTAGAGTACTCATTTTTAATCTTAGTCTTTTAATCTTTCTCTTTCAGATGTGAAAATTTTTGCTAAAAGTTCCCCTATAATAGGGATTGATTTTAAAAAGCTTTTTTTTGTTTTTGAAGGCTTTTGTTCTGTTTTTGCAAACTGTGTTTTAATGATTTTTACAGCGTATTTTCTATCATCAAAATTTATTTTGTATTTTTTTTGTGAAAGAATATTTTGAACTTTTAATTCATTAGTTTTTTTATTTTCTCGAGGCATAGATAATGTAGTTTTTATCTTGGTTTCATTATATTCTTTACTCATCTCTCGCCTTATTGAGTAGTATTATTAGTATTGTGTAATGATAACTGAATTACAATTAATTTCAAGGTAAGAATATTAAAATAATTGTAAATTTCATCAGGAAAAATATAATAATATATACAATATTCAAAGTGATAAATTTGTTTATATGGGACATAAGATTGCTGTTATTGGAGCAACTGGAAGAGTAGGGCGTGAAGTGTTAAGTATACTAGCCGAGTTTCGAGACGAAAAAAAAATTTCGATAGATTTTGTTATTGCATTTGCATCTCAAAGATCAGAGGGGAAAAAAATAAGTTTTTGTAATGAAGAATTAACTATTTCGTGCCTTAAAGGCTATGACTTTGTTGGGGTTAATATAGCCATTTTTTGTGCTGGACATCACGTTTCTAAAAAATATGTGCCAATTGCAACAAAAGCAGGATGTATTGTAATAGATAACGGCTCTTATTTTAGAATGAAAGAAGGTGTGCCACTGATTATTCCAGAGATTAATAAAGAAAAAATCACAGAATATAAAAATCATAATATAATATCCAATCCAAATTGTGCTGTAATACAAATGCTACTAGTACTGCATCTATTGCACCAAAAAGCACAAATCAAAAGGATTATTGCTTCAACTTATCAATCAACTTCTGGTGCAGGAAAGGCAGCAATGGATGAATTATATGAGCAAACAAAAAAAATTTTCATGAATGAGGCTAAAAAACCTGAAGTATTTTCTAAGCAAATAGCATTTAATTGTATTCCTCATATAGGAGAATTTATGATAGATGGTTCTACAAAAGAGGAATGGAAGATGCAGGAAGAAACAAAAAAAATTTTAGGAACAGATATAAAAGTAACTGCAACTTGTGTCAGGGTACCGGTTTTTATTGGCCATGCTATAGCGGCAAATGTTGAGTTTGATCAACATATAACTGAGAAGCAAGCTCGTGAAATACTAAGTAAGGCTGAAAATAATGGAATTTTAGTGTATGATAAGCATGAAGATGGAAAATATGCAACTCAAATTGATGTTGTGCAAGAAGACGCAGTGTACATATCGCGCATTAGGCAGGATAAAACCATTAAACATGGATTAAATATGTGGATAGTAGCTGATAACCTACGTAAAGGTGCAGCATTAAATGTAGTGCAGATTCTAGAAATCTTAACTAGGGAGTATTTGTAATTAACAACTTAAATCTATATTAACATGTCCCATTTTACGTTTGTCTCTTACTTCTTTTTTTCCATATATGGTTAAACTAGCTTTTTTATCTTTCAAATATTTATTAAAATAGTATATGTTATTACCTATTATATTTTTTGTCATGCAAGGAAAACGTAATGCTATTTCTTGCATAGGAAACCCACATATTATTCTGACTAGCTGCTCAAACTGACTGACGTTACATGCATCTAAGCTCCAGTGACAAGAATTGTGAGGTCTTGGAGCAAGTTCATTAACTAGCAACTCATTATTTTTAGTAATGAAAAATTCAATAGCTAAAATTCCTATTATGTTCAATGTATCTACTATTTTTCTTGCTACTTGTTGTATTTCCCAAATTACTTTGCTATCTATTTTAGCTGGCACAATTGAGGTATCAAGTATCCCATCGACATGATGATTTTCTGCTATAGGGAAAAAAGCCACTTTACCGCTTTTATCTCTTGCAACAACTATTGAAACTTCTTTTATTAAATCAATATTCTCTTCTAAAATATATTGTTGTGTATTCCAATTAAGAAAGGCAAATTGCTTTACTTCGGAATCTTTTTTAATTATATACTGTCCTTTTCCATCATATCCCATTTCTGTTGTTTTTAGTCTTATTGGGTAGTCAAAAGTTTTGCTGCTTTTTAATAATTCATCATAATTTTGTATATGTTTATAACTAGCAATCTTTATGTTTAAATTCTTAATAAAATCTTTTTCTCTAAGTCTATTTTGTGAAATATATAATGCTTCTTTACTAGGATAAAAGTTTACATGTTGTAATATGATGTCAACTGCATCACATGGAACATTTTCAGATTCAACAGTTACTAAATCTACATTTTGTGCAAAAGATTCAAGCGCTCTTTTATCAGATAAATCTGCTATTGTTAAATTATCAGTAATAGAACAGGCTGGATCATCTTTATTGTTAGTAAAAATATGTACTTTTTGCCCGAGTTTTGTTGCAGCGATAGCAATCATTTTGCCTAATTGTCCACCACCTATTATTCCTATCATTATTATATAATTAACTATTTATTTATATAATTTCTGCAATTAGAGTATAATAATATACTTGAAAAGTCTATGGGAATAGGTATAATTTTAATGTTATTTTTTTATTATAATAATGACTTTAGAATACACACTTACTACTAATTCTGTTGAAGTGACAGTTTTGCCAGTTTATATTGAAGAACAATCTATTCCTTATGAAAATTGTTATGTATGGGTATATAATGTTAAAATAAAGAATAAGGGTTCATCAAGTATTCAATTGTTAAGTCGTCATTGGCAAATAATAGACTATAAGGGAAAGGTAAATGAAATTGCGGGTGTTGGAGTTATTGGAGAACAACCTGTTATTAAACCTGGAGAAATATTTAAATATACAAGTGGAACATATTTAAATGCACCGTCTGGAATAATGCAAGGTAAATATGAATTCTTAAATGAAGAAAGCACAAAAACTTTTGAGGTTATGATACCACCTTTCTCTTTAGACAGTCCATATACAAATATTAGGTCGCATTAAATTTGTTCTAATTTTGCAAAAGTGGTAGTATTTTATTGTTAAGTTAAACAAATTTGTATAGGATATTAAACTAGTGGTAGCTATTTTTTTCTATAAGAGAAAGATGTATCTTCTTTAGGTTTTTCTCATAGTTTATAAGCTAGAATATTTTAGTTAATAAGGAGTTTTGAAATTGATATTATATTTTGCTTATGAGTATTGTTATGAGCTATTTTAAAGATCATGAATAAATGTAGGAAAAAAAATTTGATATTATGGGACTTTTGATAAAAAATAAATGTTTAGCAAATAAAAATAGCACAATTTATGTATATATGGTTTATTTAATCTGACATTTTTTTTAAGTTTTGATTAATTAATTTAAAAAAATAGTTAAGTAATGAAAGCACTAAGTTTCTATTAAACTAATTTCTTTGATATATTGGGTAGAAGAGGGTATTTCATTTAAAATGATTGTTTATTATTATAATTAATTAGTAATTTAAAGTTATATAACCTAAAGGATAAAAAGCATGAGTAAATAGTATTATCTTTTATACATATGTACTGATGGTTATACAAGTATTAATAAAGAAGATTAGTATAGTAATAAATGATAAAGTAAAGCCATTATTATATATTACAGGGGAAAACGTTTACTACACTTTCTTTAATGATATAAATGAAACTACGGTAAACCCTTATACTTTTCGCTATTTTGGTAGTTTGTATTGACATTGGTTGAAAATAGGATATTCATTCTTTTTATAGTATTTTTTTAATTATTACTAATTATAGAAAGGATTAATTCTGTATTGTGGAGTAGTTACTGGATATTTGTTATGTCGTAAAAGCTGTGGTATAAAATATTTTTATGATGAAAGTATTAATTGAAGAGAATGTGTACTAAGTTTATAATTGACTTTTATCAAACAATACTCAGGATGACTTAGTTATAATATAGCCATGAAATAATATTGTATGAAAAATAGTTTTTTATATACAAAACTTTTAAATATTAATGTAACAGATATTGATTACCATAGTATTTTTAAAACTTTGGATGAACTAATATGTAAGTTAGGAATATGAATTGTGAATTTTATACAATATTATTGTACATATTAAAGACTTGATTTAGGTAGAACAATAATTATCTTTTTATTTTTAAATGTGGGTTTTCTGCTTTATATTTTAGACATGTAATTTTCAGTGCATTGACATAAATAAACTGTACTCAGTTCTAAAACTGATGTAAGAAAAAAATAGGTAATCTTAAGTTTTATCAGGAAAAAACGTGATTAATTAAATGGCGTTATTCAAGATGAAGATATATTTAGTTATCATTCAATGATATTTAATGTATATATAGAAAAAAATGTGCCGATGAATCTGTCAAAGTTTGTTGCTTCTATAAGTAAAATTGGTATCAGTAATATATAAAGTAAAAATAATATTTTGATGTAAGAAATAAGAGATATTTTTAAATGCTCTAAGAAATTTTTTTAGTCAATACTGCTTTTAGTATGAAAATGTTGCGCATAGACAAGATAAAGATATCTGGAGCAGATTGATCTATTGAATAGTTTCACAATTTCATATATTATACTTTAAGTTGATAGATTAATAGTTATGAGTTTTATCATTACAACTTTTTACCACTTTGTAGAACTCTCTAATTATTATGACATGAAAGATACGATAAGAGCTATATGTGATGATGTTAAGTTGAAGGGTACTATTATCCTTGCAGAAGAAGGTATTAATGCGACTCTATCTGGTGGAAAAAATGCAATTGATAAAATATTTGATTTTTTACGTTCTGATTACAGACTGAAAAATCTTATGTGGAAAGAAAGTATAGCAGAATTTCAGCCGTTTAGTAAAATGAAAGTAAAGTTAAAAAAAGAAATTGTAAATTTAGGTATAAGAAATCTTGATATTTCTTTTAGAGGTAAGTATATCGATCCAGAGCATTGGGATAATTTTACTTCTCAATCTGATGTTTTAGTAATAGATTCACGAAATGAATATGAAATAAGATTAGGTAGGTTTAAAGGTGCAATTAATCCAAATATTCGACATTTTCGTGAATTCCCTCAGTGGGTAAAATCTTTTTTCTCTAAAAGTAAAAATCTGAAAATAGCTATGTACTGTACGGGTGGAGTGAGGTGTGAAAAATCTTCAGCGTATATGAAGAGTATTGGATTTAACAATGTGTACCATCTTAAAGGTGGTATTCTTTCTTATCTTGAAAAAACTCATAATAAAAATAATAATTGGGAAGGTGAATGTTTTGTTTTTGATAATAGAGTTGCTATTAATAGTTCGCTTGTTCCAAGTGATAAAATAAAATGTATATTTTGTTTCAATCAAGTTTCAACAAATAAGTTAAAATCATCCTCACGTGGCCAAGTAATTTGCTATAATTGTAAATTTAAAATTTAAAAAATTTCGCAAGTATTTGTATTCTATTACCTTTGTCTCCTTGATAACGTTCTCAGGTGAGTTAAGTATACTTAAAAAGTAGAATTTTTTATTTTTTTAGTACCTTCTTTAAGTCTACTCGCAGAGTTTAGATGTTGAATTTTCTTTCTGCATCACAACTGAGAAAAATATAAGGACAAGGAGTTTTACTCTGTGACCGTGACAGTGAAGATGTATTTTTCTTTTGTTAAACTTTTTTTTTTCAAGTTAACTAATTAGTTCCTTCTTTTAGAAAGAAAAACAAGCTTTTTTATTAGTTTTACATGCTAGTTTTAACTTATTTTCTTTAAGGAGAAAAATTTATTATATTATTAAATAGATAAGTAGTACAATACAGTTTCTCTTTATTTTTTGAATCTTTAGTAAATTCTTTACTCAATGTCCTTAAAGAAAATAAACTAAACCTACAATAGTATTTCTGGCTATCTTTAGATTAGTTTTATACTAAAGTAAAGTGTTTAGAATTAAAGTTTTCATTTAATGCTTGACTAACTTTAAAGAATGCATACTTTATCAATTTTTTATTATCTAGTAATTGGCCAACATTGATTGAAATATCTTTAAATCTATTTATTAGATATTTAAATCACTTTTTTGCAGAGAAGATTTTTTGTAGATTTTTGGCATAAAATATTGATTATTTCTTTTCTTTTATACCTATTGCAAAATCTATAGGATTTATAAATATTTTTAATAAATTATTAAGGTTATCGCCTATACCATTTCTAAATAAGTTTCTACTAATTTAATTCTAATTTTTATCATATAAAAAGTTTTCTTCATGAATTACTACATTTTTAACTATTTAGATAAATTTTTATAATATTACTATATTTTACTCTTATTATTGGGATAATTTTTAAATTAAATATAAGCTATAATTTTTAATATCATTAAACATAACTTATTTTTATATACAGTAATAATGTGTAATTATTTTCTACTTATAAGATTTTGTATCTTAATGTTTTTAAAGGAAAAGCTATAAACATATACTTTTTAGTTTTACTTTTTATTCTTAATTAAATCTAAGGCCTTTTTTAGATTTATACTTTCAATATCTATGTTCTTACTCAAAGCAACTTTTGTTCTACCAATCTTTATATAGAACCCATACCTACCACTGAGAATGAAAACTTCTTTTCCATTTTTATTAAGTCCGAGAGATTTTTGCCATTTTTGTGAATTGTTTGCAATAATTTGTATAGCTTCATTCAACTGTATTTTTAATGCTTCTTTGGAACTTTTTTTCAGAGGAAAATATTTATCATCATAAAAAATATAGTACCCAAACCTTCCAAGACCAATTTTTACTTTTTTTTCAGTGTTAGGATGTTTTCCGATTATTTTTGGTAAAGAAAGTAACTGTATAGCAGTAATTAAATTAATATCATTAATGTTCATATCTTTAGGGATAAATCCTGTCTTTTTCCTTTTTGACTTATTATTAGATTCTAAATAAACTCCGAAAGGACCTTTTTTAATCATTATTTCTTGTCCAGTTATCTCATCTATACCCAAACTTCTTGGGTATTCAGAGTTATCATTACTGGCAATAATTTCTTTTGTATAATTGCATGTAGGATAATTAGAACATCCAAGAAATATCCCAGCTTTTCCAAAGTTTAATTTCAATGTGCCATCAGAACAGCTAGAACATTTTTTGCCTATTTCTTTTTTTTCTTCCTTTAGATAAAACCAATCAACTATTAAATCATGAATTCCATTAAAAATTTCATCATGCGTCATTTGCTTCACAGAATTTACAAGATTAAAAAACGGTACCCAAAAATGGCTAAGTTCTTTTTTCCAATCTGCACATCCATTTGAAATTAAATCAAGTTTTTCTTCTATTTGTGCTGTAAAGTTATATTCTATACACTTCCGAAAAAAAGTTTCTAAAAATATGGTAACAATCTTACCACGACTGCTTGGAATAAATCTTTTGTTATCTAGTATAACGTATCCACGGTCTTGTAATACTGAAATAATAATCGTATAAGTTGATGGACGTCCTATACCAATTTCCTCCATTTTTTTTACGATACTTGCTTCACTGTAACGTAATGGTGGTTGGGTAAAATGTTGTTTTGAATCAACAGAAATTAGCTTACAAGTTTCACCTATTTTCATAATAGATAGAAAGCTTTCATTCTTATTGTCTATATTATACTTATAGATTTTATAGAAACCATCAAAAAATATGCTTGATTCACTCGTTTGTAAAATTACTTTTTGATCAGTAGAACTAATTTCAACTGTCATCTGATTAAGGATCACTGATTCCATTTGACTTGTAATAGTCCTTTTCCAAATTAAATCATATAATTTGAATTGCTCTGGTGTTAAATAGTCTTTAATACTATCTGGTGTTCTATTTATGTCAGTTGGGCGAATTGCTTCATGGGCTTCCTGAGCATTTTTAATCTTTTTTACATATTGATGGGGAAACTTTGGTAAATATCTATCGCCATATAGTAATTTAATCAACTTTCTGATTGAAGTTATAGCCTCGCTTGCAATATGGAATCCATCTGTACGCATATAAGTTATCAGTCCTACAGTCTCACCACCGATATTGATACCTTCATATAAATTTTGTGCTATATACATAACATCTTTCACGCTTAAATGTAGCTTGCTTACTGCATCTTGCTGAAGACTTGAAGTAATAAATGGAGGCAACGGATTCCTTTTAACTTGTTTGTGATCTATTATATTTATGATATATTGTCGTGATTTAATCTCATTTGCTAAGTTCTTTGCTTCTTCTTGATTCTTGATACTAAACTTTTCTAGTTTTTTATTGTTATAGTGGCTTAGTACAGCAAAAAATGTTTCGCTTTTACTATTTTGCATTTTTACTTTTATGCTCCAGTATTCTTGTGATATAAACTTACTAATTTCATCTTCCCGTTCACATATAAGCTTAAGTACAACAGATTGCACCCTCCCTGCAGATTTGCTTCCTGACAGCTTAGTCCATAATAGTGGTGATAAATTAAATCCTACTAGATAATCTAAAGCTCTACGTGCCTGCTGTGCACGTACTAAATCCATATTTATTTTACGTGGATTTTTAATAGCCTCTTGTACTGCTCTTTTTGTTATTTCATTAAAAACTACTCTATAAATATTGCTTTTATTATTAATTGCTTTTCTTTCTTTTAATGCTTCTATTATATTCCAAGCTATTGCTTCTCCTTCTCTATCTGGATCTGTTGCAAGGTATATATCAGATGTCTTGCTTGCTTCCTTAGCTAATTTTTTCACATATTTTTCTGCTTTTTCGATGATTTCGTATTTTATAGCAAAATTATTATCTGGATCAACAGATCCATTTTTTACTGGAAGATCTCTTATATGTCCAAAAGATGCAGCTACTTTAAATTTTTTATTTAAAAACTTACCTATTGTTTTTGCTTTTGTAGGCGACTCAACTATTAATAATGCCATATTATTAAATACTTAGAGATAATATCTTGGGGAATATATGGTGAAAAGTAAAAAACATTTTAATTGCTATTTGAATTTTATTCAATAAACTATGATCATTATAAAATCTTGAGCTTAGTATTTTAAATGCTTTTAAAGATTTTTATAATATACTGAAATGTAAGCAAAACAATTAATTTAACTTTTTATTACGCTGCTAACATTTTTAAGCAAATTGAGTTAGTTCTTCATAAAATGGAAGAAATATATTCAGCCCCTGTTAATATAAAAGATACCTGTAATAAAAGGCGGGTTATTTTTTGTGTTGTTTTTTTTGTAAATAAATCTTTTCATCCTATGATAAGGAATTTTTTAGGTTATTTATCATCTTTTTGAGACTAAGTTCAAGTTCAGTAACTTTTACGATTATAATGATTACGGTACTGTTTTGATACCAATCATATGCTTTTTTTTTTATTTTAGATCATTTTAACTAAGCTATAAGATCTTTTCAATTTTATCAATTGCGTTAATACTATCTGCAATAATTTTCTATGTTCTGTAATAAATTTTAGACATTTTAAGGTGATTTTATTTATTGTATATGTTAATGAAATCTTAAATCAGTTAACTGACTTTTCTTCTAATGTTAAAAATTACATCACTTTTTTATCTGGAAAAAATTTATAGTGATTTAAGTGAAATTAATTTATCTAACTTAGAAAAAGTTATGAAAATTACAATTTTAATATAACTAATAATGTTAGTAAATAGTTATGATTTTTATAAAGATGAGTATTATAATATATTTTATGCTTTTTCTCATTTTACTCAGTATTATAAATAAAGTTCTCATTTTTATAATGCATTTTACTTTCTAAAAGCTATAATATAATTATTTTTTTCTTATAGAGACGATTCTTTTGTTCATGAATATTTTTTTTATTTAGTTAGATTTTTTAATTTTTTTTAGATTTTATAAAATTAATTTGTGTTTATAGAAAATATGCCATTAAGTAAATTAGTCTGTAGAGATTTACTAGTCTAAATTAGCAAAATTTTCTATAGCTTTACTAATGATTTTATAAGTGGAGAAAAAGTAAGCAAATTCTGTGATATAAAGTTTTATGAGCAAAATGTTGTTCTTTCATTATATTTTATTGTTTGATGAGCAAAATTAGTAAATTTTGCTCTTCCTTCATCAACTTCCTTTTTTTATTTTGCATATCGTTATTATATTTTTAAAAAAGCTTTAGTATGAACTTTTAAATTAAAAAACTTACTTACTTGTGGTAGATATGTATAAGTCATACAAAAGCTTGTAGTTATTAATATTCTTCTTAAGTCTCATCCTCTTTACCTATTTAATGTTTATAAATAGGTGAGCTTTATATCTATAATATCAATTATATGAAAATTTATAGGAAAATATTGTAATTTCATGATATATGACGGATATTATTTTTTTGTATACTATTCTAGTATCTTAGTTGTTTTTTTTTATTTTTTTAATTTGATAATTACTAATGAGATTTTAGATTTTATATAAGTTTATCAAAAGATTATTATTTTATGTGATTTTATCATACAGCTACTTTTTTTATGTTTAATTCTACTTAGTGTTTTCTAGTGATTAGAAATTCTAATACTGCTTCATCAAATCAATTCTGATGTTTTTTTACTATTCAGTTTATGATTTTTTATATTCAAAAAGTTGCTAATAAGTGGATAAAAATTTAACTTATATCTATTTTAAATTAAAATTGTCTTAAATAATTTTTTAAATTTACTACTTCTGAACTTTTATTTTGTTTAGCAGGCGCATTATTGTTAATAATTTTTATATTTTTTTCCAGTAATTGAAGTTTAGTAAATAAGATGCCTTACACTAACTTTGTTATTTTGAATTGAACATTTTCGATAATACTAGTAGGCATAACTGAAACCTTTGCATTTGTGCTTGTTTTCAAGTAGTTTATTAGTTCATCAACTAATATAGTGGGAGCTGATGCACCTGCAGTAATTCCTACTTTTTCTACGTTTTGTAACCAACTTTTATTTACATAGCTGTAGTTATCAATTAAGTAGGCTCTTCTTCCTTTTGCAATACATAGATCTAATAAGCGATTTGAATTTGAACTGTTTTTGCTTCCTACAATTAATACTACGTCTACAAACTCAGCTAATTTTTTAACAGCACTTTGCCTATTTTGGGTTGCATAACATATATCTTTTAAATTAGGACCTATAATGTTTGGGAATTTGAGCTTCAAAGTAGTAATAATTTTGCTGGTGTCATCGACACTGAGAGTAGTTTGTGTAACATAAGATAAATTATTTGGATTTTTAACTTTTAAGGTGTATACATCTTCTACAGTTTGTACTAGAGCAATAGGATTATTTACTCTTCCTTTAATCCCTTTAACCTCTGGATGGGTTTCATGTCCAATTAGAATTAGTTCTTTACCATTATCTTCATAACTTTTTGCTTCTTTATGCACTTTACTAACTAGAGGACATGTTGCATCCACTACTTGAATACCTTTTTTTTTTGCTTCCTCTTCTGTGTTTTTTGGCACTCCATGTGCACTAAAAATTAATATTCCAGTATTATCTTTAACATCTTCAATACTGTTTATAAAAATCACTCCTTGTTTTTTAAAATTTTCTACTATGTATTTATTATGAACAATTTCATTTAGCACATAAACTTGACGTTTATTTTTGTATTTCTCGAGAATAGTGGTGAGTATAGCTATAGCTCTTTTGACTCCTGCACAAAATCCACGTGGCTCAGTTAAAATAATTTCCATTTGTTCAATTAAATTCTTCTATATAAAGATTATTTTAAATAAATTACATTATCTATTCTAGAGTATATTATTTATATACTCAAACATACAGATAGTAGATAGTATTTTAGATAAAAAGAAAGTGATGATAGTAATAAATTCAAAAAAATATTATGTATAGATTGAATTGAAGTGAGAAAATTGAAAGAGTACAGAAATATAATGTGCTGATCTTAAATTAAATCATTTTTGAATATAAAAATTTATATAAAATATTTTCCTTTACAAAGGAATTTTTTTAGCTATAAAGAAAGTTTATTTTAAAAGAACTATTTAACAATAAAAAATGTTGATATGTCCAGATAGGTTTTGTGATATTAAGCATATATGCTTTTTTACTTTAGTAGACAAAAAACATTGCAAAGCTAAAATGTGTGTATTAAAATTTTAATTACTGTATTTAAAAGTATTTATGAGCATATTCAACTACTCTAAATAGACATAAAATTGTATTGAAAACACTAGTAAGGATTGTCAGCTAATTTCTATTAGGTACAAGAAAACTGAAATTATTTAAGATATTGAGAATAACAAGATATTGATGGTAGTTTACTCAATATAATTCTGGCTTAGAGCAAAATAAAAATACATAAAAGTTTGATTATTGTTTCTTCTTGTAAAGAAGATTGTAGTAAATTAAGTTTTAGTATAAATTATTGCCTTTAAAATTTTATAGATTGTAAAGATTTATTTTTTTTATAGCCTATAGTAGGATGGTTGATCTAGCGATACAGTAGCGTAGTATCTTTGATATAGACAAAAAAAGAATTTAATTTTGTTAAATTTTAGTTAAATATTTTTTTTCAAAAAATATTTTATAAAAAGTTTTTGCAGAGAAGTTGGTTTTATAGTATATTGATCAATCTTTTTAAAGATGTGGCTTTATCTTAAATAGAGTAGAAATAGTAGTTCATGGATAATAGTTGAATTTTTTGTAGTGATAGGAAATAGTAAATCAAAATTTTGATTAATTTTTATAATAGTTAAAGTATAATTTAGTTGAGTAGGATAAAAATACCTTCTAGTAACTAAAGAGGAATAGAGCGATTATAAGTGTAGTTTTATGATTAAGGTAGGGAAAAGAGGGAAGAGTTGTTAATTTATTTACTTTGTCTCAAATTAATTCCAATTAGGAACTAATATTATAATTATTGATTCTTATTGATGATAAGAATGAATGTGATTTTATGTATATAGGAAGATAGCCACTATTAATAGTGGAGTATATTTAAGTTTAATAAATGATTTGGGGATAGCTTTTTATATATTATAACTTAATGTGTAAGGTGTACTATGAAACTATGTATGAGATTATCAAGAATAAGAGGGAAGGAGTTTCAAAAATTATAAATATTTTCTATAAAGCTTGTTTTATGATATACTAATTTTAACTTTATTATACAGTAAAGTATAATTTAATTTTAAATTGATTTACTCAGTTTAAATGTAGATTAATTTCATTACATTAAAGAAATTAGATTTAGGGATGTAGTGATGAAAAAGTTTAATTAGTTGAAATAATATAAACTAGGGTTACTTAAGTTAAGAGATGACACCATTTTATGGTAGGTAGATTTATGGAGGTGGTTATTTTAACTTAGCTAATTCTTGTGATTTCTATTGTTAATTTTGTTTGTATTCTATAAATAAGTACTTTAAAACATATTTATTTTTTTAGAGGTTAAACTCATCCTCTTTAAGATTTATAATTAAGTGAACGATGTTTTAGAGTATAATATTTAAGCAAAAGTCTATTAACTTTTTTTATTAAGATAATTTATTTTTTTGTTATTTAAATGTTTGCTACTTCAAGTAAGTACAAGGGATCTTATAGAAGATAAGTGAATGGTAGCTAATTTATGCGAATTTAAATTTGCAATAGAAAATAGTATCTGTGATAAAATTTTGCGTTATCGCTTTTATGTGTATAATAAATTTAATTTATAAGAAAATTCAAGTTAGAAAATTGGAAGAATTAAGAAAAAATTGGATAATAAAAGTTAGAGGTTTTTTATCTTCATTATTCTTTTTAATGCTGATTGCATTATCAATACGTAGTTTTCTATTTGAACCGTTTCATATTCCTTCTAGCTCAATGAAAAGTACTCTTCTTGAAGGAGATTATATTTTTACCAATAAATATTTATATGGTTATAGTAAATATTCCTTTCCGTTTTCTCCAAATATATTTAGTGGTAGAATCTTTTATACTCCTCCAAAACGTGGTGATATAATAGTTTTTAAACCAGTAAGAAATGATAGCATTAGATTTGTTAAGAGAGTAATAGGAATACCAGGTGACAAAGTGCAAATAATAGAGGGGCAATTGTATCTTAATAACCAGAAGGTAGAACGAAAGCGAATTGGAGATTTTTTTGATTATGAATCAAATCGTAGTATACCAAGATATATAGAAACTCTTCCAAATAAAAGGGAATATGAGATTTTAATAGATAATGTTCTTAATCAATTATCATATAATAGCCAGGCTTATTATGTGCCTGATAATCAATTTTTTGTTATGGGAGATAATAGAAATAATTCTTTTGATAGTAGGTTTTCTGAAGTTGGTTTTGTACCGATGGAAAATATAATTGGACGTGTAGATATAGTTGGTTTATCATTTAGATTAAGAAAGGTCGATTGGTTACCATTTAATTTTAGAATACCAGTTGCCTTGCGATTTAATAGGATATTACATAGTGTTATGTAGGTTTCACTATTTATTAATTTATATAACTTTAAAAAGACTTTCTAATTTAGCGATGGCATTATTGATTTTA
Source organism: Wolbachia endosymbiont of Dipetalonema caudispina (assembly GCF_013365495.1). GTDB lineage: Bacteria > Pseudomonadota > Alphaproteobacteria > Rickettsiales > Anaplasmataceae > Wolbachia. Next base: position 122,900 of record NZ_CP046580.1, read on the forward strand.
TTTAAGTCATTTTCTTGTAAAGCATTTTTTGCGTTTTGTAGTAGATTTTTTAACTTTTTATCAAAAATAAGATTTTTGTTACTTTCAATCAGGTGTATAAATTTACTTCCGTTAACTTTTGCTTCTGCAAGGGAACGAGCTTTCATATCTTTATCAAAGTTATTTATTGATTGTTTGACCATGTCTTGAATGTTAATTTCACTTAAGCCAAAACTTGAATTTATTTCAACTGTTTGTTCAATGCCAGTGCTTTTTTCTCTTGCAGTGACAGTGAGTATTCCATCAACGTTGACTGTAAATTCTATTTCAACCTTTGCAAAACCTGCAGGCAATGGTGGTATGCCTTTTAACTCAAACTGTGCTAAGGACTTGTTATCTTGTATCATTTCACGTTCTCCTTGACAGACGTGGATTTTTATTGTCGTTTGCCCATGAGCATAAGTTGTAAATTCTTTTGTTTCTGAAACTGGTAGTGGTGTATTTCTTGGTATAATTTTTTCGACTATCCCTCCCATAGTTTCTATGCCAAGTGATAAGGGTAGGACATCGAGAAGAACATTTCTATCTTTTGAGTTTGAAGTGAGAACATGAGCTTGTAAAGCTGCTCCAATAACAACTGCTTTTTCTGGATCTACGTTACTTAGTACTTTGTTTCCAAAAAGTGTGACTAGTGAATTTTGTACTAATGGTACTTTAGTTGCACCTCCAACTAAAATTACTCCTTTTATATTATCAATTTTGAGATCTATGTCACGTATAGTACGAGTAACTATACTGATAGTTTTATTAACTAAGGGAGCAATTGCTTGTTCAAATTCTTCTTTGATAATTTTGCATTTAAATAATTCACCATTGATGTTAAAACTAAAAATGCCTGATGTATTTTTACTTAGGTATTCTTTTGCAATGCGCGCGTTATGAATATCAATATTATATGTTGAAGTAATATTAGAATATTTTTTGCTTGAACCTGCTTTTTTTCTATATTTAGAGAGTACGATTGAACTTAGCAAATGGTCAAAATCATCTCCACCAAGTTCAGTATCACCACCAACCGCAAGGACTTGAAATGCTCCTTGATGTACTTTCAATATTGAAATATCAAATGTTCCGCCACCAAGATCATAAACTACATATATTCCACTATTGTTGTTCTTTTTGATTGAGTGAGAAAGTGCAGCAGCAGTTGGTTCATTGATAAGGCGAATAACTTCTATACCAGCTAATTTTGCTGCATATTTAGTTGCATTACGTGCTGAATCATCAAAGTAAGCTGGTACGGTAATTACTGCTTTTTTTACTTTTATTCCTATAGATTTTTTTGTTCTTTCACATAGAGCTTTTAATATTTCAGCAGAAATTTCAACAGGAGTAAGATATTTATCTTCTGCACATTTTACTCTGATAACTTTTTCACTTTCATTATCGATTTCAAAATTGGTACTTTTTTTATTTAAATCTTTAACACTTTTGCCCATTAAACGTTTTATGGAATATATTGCACTTGGATCAACATCATAGCCTATTTTTAATGTATTATTTTCATATGAAATAACAGAAGGTAGTAGTTCTCTTCCTTGCTCATCTTTAAATATTTCAACGTCGCCAGCTTTATTGACTGCAGCAATTAAAGAATTGGTAGTGCCAAGGTCTATACCAAAAACTACTTCATTTAAATTTGGTTCAGAAATTTGAATAGGCCGCACTTTGTTTTACCTCTTCAAGTGACTTATATAAATACTTCAACCTTGAAACTTGCATTGCAGCTTCTTTAAAGTTTTTTATAGCAAAGGCATTTATTAGGTTCTGAGTGCAATCATTTATTTTTTCGTTAATTACTTGAGTTATAAGTTGCAAATTATCGCAATTTAGCAAATACTCTCTTATTTTTATTGATTCATTTAATATTTCAGGGTTTGTATAATTTTCTTGGTTTTTTGTACCAAAAAGATTCAGTAAATGCTCTGCTCGTTTTAGTGGTGATTTTAATACTTGGTAGGCTTTGTTTATATTTTTCATATCTTTAGACTCTTCTTCATTTATGTTAGTCTTGCTTAGCTCAATATACCTTTTCTCTAATTCATCAAAGTTGATATTGAAGGCTGGCTTAATTTTAAATAATGTAAAATAGTTGCTAAACATGAAAACTTTCTCCACAACCACATTTTCCTTTTTCATTAGGATTTCTAAAAATGAAACCTGATGAAAATTTTTCTTCTACATAATCTATTTCGGAACCAATTATAAACATAATAGATTTTGGATCAATTAATATTTTTACTTTTTGACCGTTATTGCAGTTTTCTTCAATTATTGATTCTAAAGGGCGAATATCATATGCATATTCAATATAATACTTTAAACCAGAGCATCCTCTTTGTTTAATTAGCACTCTTATTCCTATTGCTTTTTCTGATTTTTTAAGGTTGTTATCATATTGTTTTTGATTTAATAAATATCTTATTCTTGCTACTGCATTTGCAGTGATAGTGATAGGTTTTTTATCTTTTTTTATAGAACTTACTTCTTGAAGTTTATTCATAATTTCTTAGTTGTTACTTTTGCTTTGTTTGCTTTGGTAATCGTGAATAGCAGCTTTTATGGCATCTTCAGCAAGTACTGAACAGTGTATTTTTACTGGTGGTAAAGATAATTCTTCTACTATTTGAGTGTTTTTTATCTGTGTTACATCTTTAATAGTTTTTCCTTTAATCATTTCTGTGAGCAAAGAGCTTGAAGCGATAGCAGAGCCACAACCAAAAGTTTTAAATTTTGCATCTTCAATAATGCCTTTATCGTTGACTTTTATTTGTAGTTTCATAACATCGCCACATGATGGTGCGCCTACTAAACCAGTACCAACATTTGGATCGTTTTTATCTAAAGACCCAACATTTCTTGGATTTTCATAATGATCTAGGATTTTCTTATTGTAACTCATAAAATTCTTATAAATTGCTAACTTGTATTATAACACATTTAATTTTAAAATTGAAGAAAAACATCTACTTACTAAGAACATTTTAATTTAATAATGTGTTATACAAATATATTTGCTTTATAAATATATATAATATATATAATTTTTGTATTTTTAATTTTAAAGGGAGTATTTGCTTGAGTTTATTTAATAACCTTTATAAAGGATTGTTAAAAACTTCTTCTCGTTTTAGCGATGGAATGAAAATTATTTTTTCTGGTAAAAAAAAGATAGATCACTCACTTTTGAGTGAGTTGGAAGAGCTACTAATTAGTATGGATATTGGTTATAAAACTTCTAAGTTGATTATTGATAAGCTTATAAATATTAAGTTTGATGAAAAAATTGGGTATGATATTGTCACACGGAAGTTGATGAATGAGATAGAAGCTATATTGACTCCTGTTGCACAACCATTAATCTTAAGAAAAAAACCACATATAATAATGATATGCGGAGTAAATGGTAATGGTAAGACTACAACTATAGGTAAGCTTGCATATAAATATAAAAAAATGGGAAAATCTGTTATGCTAGTTGCATGTGATACATTTAGAGCTGCTGCTAGTGAGCAATTAAATGTTTGGGCAGAACGTTCTAGTTGTTCAATTATTACTGGAGAATACGGAAGTGATTCTGCAAGTGTAGCATATAGAGCTGTAAATCAAGCGGTAGAAAACGATATTGATGTTGTTCTGATTGATACAGCGGGTAGGCTACAAAATAATGTAAATCTTATGGAAGAATTATCAAAAATACATAGAACAATAAAGAAATTAGATAATACTGCCCCTCATGATGTAATTTTAGTTCTTGATGCAACTACTGGCCAAAACGCTTATAGTCAGTTAGATGCATTTAATAGGATGGTAAATGTGACTGGGCTGATTGTAACAAAGTTGGATGGTACTGCTAAGGGGGGGGTAGTGATTGGGCTTGCAGGAATTTATAAAGTAAAGTTATATGCTATAGGGATTGGTGAAAATATAGAGGATCTTAGAGAATTTACTAGTAAAGAATTTACTAAAGTCTTGTTTAGTTGTAATTAGGGATTGTTTTTGGCTTTTTTTATGTGCTAAACTTGATGATCATTTAGTTTTTGAAAAAAAGGAATTACTGTTTTTTAATAGCTTTTTTTACTTTTTATTTTAATTATTATATGTAATTTATCACTTTGTTTCAAAATGCATCTTTATATCATAGCTTCTTAAAAAGTTGGAGTAATATAGATTTTTACTTAATTAAAGAGAGAATGAGTAGTAAATGGTAAATTGTGATTAGTTTTATATCTTTGAGTTTCTTGGTAGGATAAAAAATTGCACTTTAATTTATGCAATATGTTGTGTAATGAATATTTAATATATTTAAATTAGATTAATCATTAGACTATTATTTAGTGATTATTTTTCTTAAGGTTTTATATTTATTTTACTATTTAATATTTAAGCTATTCATTTAAATAGCTTTAAAGTCTTCTCTACATTTTGTAATAATATAGAATAACTTTTCATATTAGTATTATTAGGCTATTTAAGTACAGTATTAATTTTTACCTTAAAATAAGATACTATTTATCTGTATATTTCAAAATTTTATGAAATTGCATATATATACTAATTTCATAAAAGCTCTAAAGTTGTTTTTATAATGCAGTGAAGGTTAGCTAAATCAGTGAATCAGTTTAGGTATTCAGGCTTATAAAGTTTTATATATTAAGATAATTTTTATAAGTTAAACTCATGTAGTTTAAATGTTATATATTAGATGTGAAAATTATATAATTTATTTGACTTGAATTGTTTATGATATAAATTTATAAATAACATTATAAAAGTAAAGATTAAAATGGTAGTTAGAGTAAGGTTAGCAAGGTTTGGTGCAAAAAAACGTCCTTTTTACAGAATAGTTGTAGCTGACTCACGTGCGCCAAGAGATGGGCGTTTTATTGAAAGAATAGGACAGTATGATCCAATGCTAACAAAAGATAATCAAAATCGTGTTATAGTTAAAGTTGATAGATTGAAATATTGGCTAAGTGTAGGTGCACAGGCAACTAAGCGGGTGTTATGGTTTATAAGAAGAAAGGGTTTTTTAGTTTTAGAAGAAAAAAATAAGAAAGATGGAGGCAAAGCGGGTGAAATAAAAAAGAAAAAAGTAAAAGAAGAGCAAGATTGTAAGTCTCTTTAAATGTTGTTAGTGAATAATGATATATTAGATAATATTGTATCTTCTGATTTATCGGCTATGAAAGATTTTATTTTCAATAGTATTAATAATGAAGATATCAAGCTTGCTGCTAACATTATATCTCATCTTATTAAGTCTGGTGGAAAAAAAATCAGGCCTAAGCTTGTTTTTGTTATATGTAAAATATTAAATTATTCTGGAGAAAATAGGATTAAGATTGCTGCATCGGTAGAATTTATACATAATGCTACCTTGCTTCATGATGATGTACTTGATGAAAGTGAAGTACGACATGGAGTTAAAACAGCAAATAAAGTTTGGGGAAATAAATCAAGTATTTTAGTTGGTGATTTGTTATTGACTTTGGCATTTAGATGGCTTATAGAGTGTGAAAATTTAAATATCCTTTCTATTCTTTCTAGGGCGTCACATTTGCTTGTGAAGGGTGAAATAAAGCAGATGACAACATGTTTTAATCCCTGCACTATTCGAGAAAATTATTTCTCTATTATTGGAGAAAAAACAGCTTCTTTATTTTCTGCATGTTGTGAAGCAGCATCTGTAATATCTGGTGCTGCAAGTGATGATATAGAGAAACTGAGAAATTTTGGATTTAATTTTGGTATGGCATTTCAAATAATTGATGATATGCTTGATTATACTGCTAGTCAAAGTGCTTCTGGTAAACAAATTGGAAAAGACTTTCTTGAGGGTAAAGTTACTTTACCTGCTATTATAGCATATGAAAAAAGCAGCCCAAAAGAACAAAAATTTTGGGAGAAATGTTTTTCTTCAGCTGAACGTGATTTTGATCAAGCATTGTACTATATTAACTATCATAATGCTGTTAAATTTTCTATAGAGAAAGCAATGCATTATATTAGCATGGCACAAAATAATATCAGTACTTTTTCTGATTCCTCATATAAAACTGCTTTAATTGACTTTTTGAATGCTAGTATTAGAAAGCCAAACTTGGCTGGTTCTTGATATTTTTAGATTAATTGCTATATATTTATTAGGTTCTTAAGGGTAATGGTATGTCAAGTAGTAGTAAGGAAAAAAGAAAGAAGTTTATTAATATGGTGAATGAGCAAAAAGGTGAAGGGCAGCAAGATGCTAGCATCCAAACTGATGATTTAAATGAAAATCTTAGTATATTGAAAGAACGTGCAGCTCAACTTGAAGATCATTTACGCCGTGCTGTTGCAGATAATGAGAATGTTAAACGTATAATGCAAAAGCAAATTAGTGATGCGAGTGATTATGCAGTTACAGAATTTGCACGTGATGTAATAGATTCATGTGACAATTTTAAAAGGGTAATGGAAAATTTGGAAGATGGTGATCCTGTTCATGAAGGAATTAAGGTAGCTCATCAAAAGCTTGTGAGTGATCTTAAAAAATATGGAATAAAAGAGATGAATCCTATTGGAGAACTTTTCGATAGTAATTTGCATCAAGCTGTTATAGAAAGAGAAGATAATGAAAAAGAGATTGGTACTATCGTGGAAGTTTTGCAAAGTGGTTATACTATTAAAAGTAGGTTGCTTCGTCCTGCAATGGTTGTTATTTCTAAGAGGTCTATTGATTGTGAAGATAGTTAATGAGATAATGTGTATTGTTTTTTCAGGAATTCAACCTAGTGGAGTTCTGCACTTAGGTAACTATCTTGGTGTAATTAAACAGTGGATAGATTTACAGGATAAATATAAGTCTCTTTTTTGTATTGTTGATCTGCATGCAATAACAGCTAATAAGTTTTCTGCAGATGAATTAAGAAGTAATATTTTAAAAACGGTAGCAGTTTATATTGCGTGCGGAATAAATCCAGAAAGATCCGTTATTTTTAGTCAGTCTGCAGTTAGTGCTCATGCTAAATTAGGTTGGCTACTTGGGTGTTATACACCAATTAATTGGCTTAATCGTATGACTCAATTTAAAAAGAAAACTGGTGGTGATAAACAGAGGTCTTCTTTGGGATTATATGGTTATCCAGTGCTTATGGCTGCAGATATATTGTTGTATAGGACTAAATACGTTCCTGTTGGTGATGATCAAAAGCAGCATTTAGAGCTTGCGCGTGATATTGCATTAGCTTTTAATAATTATTATAAATGCGATTATTTTATCTTACCTGAGATCTTAGTTTTGGATCATGTATCAAGGATAATGAGTTTAAGAGATGGTATAAGTAAGATGAGTAAATCTGACCCTTCAAAATATTCATGTATTAATCTTGATGACACAGATGGTTTAATTATAAAAAAAATAAAAAAAGCGAAAACAGATTCAATACTAGGATTCGATTTTACTACCTTGAGATATCGTCCAGAGGTAAATAATTTGTTAAATATTTATTCAGCACTTGGCACTTTTAATATAAGTGAGGTATGTGAGGAAATGAACAAACATGATATGAAGTTCTTTAAGAAAGAATTGGCTGATTTGATTATTAGTGTTATATCGCCTATACGTAAGAGAATTAATGATCTCCTAAAAGATAAGTTCTATTTATATGAAGTATTAAAAAAGGGTGCAGAAAAAGCAACAGAGATTGCAAATCATAGTATGAAAGAGATTGAAAATATTATTGGGATTTTTTCAATAGGCTAGTATTAGCGGTTAAATGCAGAAAAAAATAAGTATTTTTGTTGTTTTTTTATGTATGGTATTTAATTTTATCTAGAGCTAAGCTGATTATGAATAAAGTTTGAGTTGATATATTGATTACTTTTAATAAGTGAAGATTTTAAAAATGCATCTCTTAACAGAGATAATATCTAGTATGTTAAGGAAAATAGTTATATTTTATTAGGTTTAGTTCTTTTTTATGATAAGCTTATAACAGAATAAATTTTAAATTTTCTCAGTTCATTCATTTTTACTATAATAAGATTTCAGTGTGCAAAAGAGTGATTTTTTGTAGAGTAAATATTTGTTTAGTTTATTAAAATAAGGGTTGGTTCAGCTAAACTACTATGCTTTTATTAAGGGTGTGTTTTTCATTACTATTTTATGGTCTATTTAAAGTTTGAGGGTAAATAGTGTATAAAAAGTTTAGTTTATGTTTTTTCTAGTTACTGAGCTGAGTTTATGCTGTTGTTGTGATGTAGGTCAGTTATTATTTATATAGAAGGGGTTATTTATTATTTATGTTTTGATTAAAGAATTTCTAGCGAGTTTTATAATAAAGTATGAAATCTGCGGCAAAATCTAGGAATAAGTAAATTATTTGTCTATTTTTAGTCGTCTAGAATGTGGTATTGATATTATGTATAGTAGGAAGTTGAGATTTAATAGGAAGTAAAGTGTATAATATGCATTAGTTTGTGAGTAATAAGATTGTTTGTAGTAAAGTGTAGGTTAAAAAAATAGCTTATAATACTTTTTTTAGGGAGTTGCTAACGTTGGGATAAAGAAGTAATATGTGATCTTCTGTTGAGTGGTAAGATTAATAGTTTTAGATATATGGTTATCTTGTTAAAAAATTTAGATTGAGAGTATAGTATCTTACTACTATTATTAATAGCTAGAGAAATTGATTACTAAATGATGTTATCTTAAAATAAGCTTATCTAAGATAAAAAATATGAGTTTAACTAAGATTAGATATGTATTAAAAAACTTATATTACTTGATTAACTTTTAAAAAGGAAAAATAATACCATCACTTGAGAGAGATGATGGCTTGGAAAGTAATCTTTTAAATTAGAAGCAGTTTCAAGTAGGTTTAATACTGTGATTAAGACAATGAATCAGTCTTTTACAATAATATCTTTAGAAGGATATAATGGATGGAGTAAGACATTTTTTTTGAAAGAGTGGTAAAGGAGTTAAGCATCAAAATGAAATAGCACCTTATTATAGTGCATGGATGTTAATGCATTAGATCGGCTATTGCCTTCTTTTTTAAATTTTTTATTTAAGGATTTATTTGCATCTTTTAAAGTTAAAAGGAGTGTTATATAACAGTTAAAGAATATAAATTATGAGTTATTTTCTTTGAATACACTGGAAAAGTTAATTAAGAAATCTCCACTTGCTATTTTTTCTGTATTACTTGATGTGACAAAGGAGGCTGATAAAAATGATATTGGGCTGTATTAGGGAATTGAATATTTTACAAAAAAGTAAGGAAGATACTAAAGGTTTTAAAACACAATTAATGAAGGTAGTGAATAGGATTAGAAAAGGTAAAAGCATTTATATAATGGTGGATGATCTTGATATGTCGTCCTAAGTTTATCGTTAATTTTTAAAAGTCTATAAAATATATGCTTGATATAGGGGGATTGTTTTTATTATTTCTGTTAGTAGAGATAAGTAATGTATATAAGGCTATTAGCACAATACTTGGCCAAAATTTTGATTTTAGGTATTTTGCTAATCTTTCTTTGCATTTATCAAAACAATCGATAAAAGAATTTATACAAGAACTATTTAAAAATATAAAATTATTTGCAAAATTAAAAGAGCTGATCATGAACAGCTTTATATTTTATGCAAAAAGTTATCATTAGAAATGATAGAGTACTGCGTATAGAACTATGTCTTTTTAACTATACAAAGGAGGAATTACTTGCACCAAATTTGTTTTCATTTTTGATGATATTACAATCGGTGATATTAGTGCCTTGAAGAATTAGGTTATTCATATCAGAAAGCATTGGAAAAAATTAAGAATGAATATAAACCTGTAGTTTTGAGTCGTATAAATGGGCAAGAAGAATTGGTAAGACTAAAGTTTCTCTCAAGGCTGCTTTTACAGAGAATGAATCAATGAAAATCAGGCTGTAAAACAGATAAAAAACATACTATTTTAAGTTTAAAGATGTGTTATTTTTTTATATATCTATGAAGTAGGAAAAATATTTAGTGATATAGTTACTTATTAAATTGATTGATTAGCATATTTATTTTTACTTAAAAATTTTTGATAGGGTTTTATCATGTTGAATGTCAGTTGAAAAATTTTTTTATTATTTTACTAATAAATAGGCATTAGCTTTGATGTACTTAGACTTATACCTAATTGTAGTAAAGGTTATTATTTTTTCTTTCTAGAAAGGGGGGAGGAAAAAAGCTATTTTTCTTTATCATCATTAATATGACATATTTTTGGTCTGGAAGTATCTTTATTAAAGTATATCTATAATCGTTATATAGATAGGAAATAGTTAGACTTTAGTTAGTTTGGATATAAAGCTTTCTTTTTACTTTGATAAATTAGATTTAGATAAATATTGCTAATTATTGATCATTTGTCTGCTACAAGAGGAAGGAGTTTAGATTTTTTTTATATGGTAAGAGGGTGGGGTTGTATTTTAAGAATTTTATAGTCTTAATTCATCTTTTTACTAATACTTCACTTTTTTGTAGTTTTAGGGATTGGTAAGTTTTTAAGAAATATATAGTAGGCAATCATTTACACTAGATACAATTAAAACTTTTTTTTAATATTATTATCTTGTTAAATGTATTGTGAGATATATTAGTTGCTTGCACACTAATATTATTAAATTTATTTTTTGTTTTTTATTTTTTTTGTTGTCGTCTCTTTTCAGAGAAGGTAAAACATATAATATTATGTATTGTTGCATTTTTTTGTACCAGTCATTTTTTATCTTAAGCTATTAATTGGTATGATGTGAGTTGGTAATCATTTTATAAGTGAGATATGTTAGAAAAAAATATTATGTAGCTTCAATGAGCATTGCTAAAGGATTTTCTATATAATACTTGAAGGCATTTAAGAATTTTGCTCCCGTTGCTCCATCAACTGTTCTATGATCAGCTGATAGTGTTACTGTCATTATTTCTGCAATTTCTACTTTTTCATTTATAATGACTGGTTGCTTTTTAGCTGTACCAACAGCCATAATGCAAGACTGTGGTGGATTAATAATAGCACTAAAGGTTTTTATACCAAACATTCCTAGATTAGAAATAGTGAATCCTTTTCCTTGAAATTCTTCAAGCCTTAATTCCCTAGATTTTGCTCTATTTATTAAATTTTTTACTTCTTTTGATATAGAGAGAATACTTTTTTTATCGGCATTTTTTACTATAGGGGTAATAAGTCCATCTTCAAGTGCTACAGCGATTGAGATATCTATATTTAGGTATTTTATTATTTTATTATTTATCCATGAGGAATTTATATAGGGAAATTTTTTTATGCTAAGAGCTACAGCTTTAATGATTAAGTCATTGATTGTCACCTTATTGTTTTCATTTGCTAAGTTAATTTCATTTTTTAATGATATGAGATTATCAACTTGGCAATCTATAGTTAAATAAAAATGTGGAATATTCTGTTTAGCCTCAATCAGGCGTTGTGCTATTACTTTACGCATATTACTTACTTCAATTATAATGTCTTTATTTAACCCCTTAGATGTTTCAGTTTGTGTACTGCTATTTAAATATTTTAATATATCATCTTTAATAATTCGGCCATATGGACCTGTACCTTTTAGGTGGGTTATATCAACACCTTTACTTTGAGCTATTTTTTTAGCTAGTGGACTTATTTTTATTTTACCTTCTACTATTACATCGGTATCTTCTTCTTTTTGAGATTTTGGTGTAAAATTTTGTGGTGATGGTGATATTGGAAGACTGATTTTAATTTCTTTTCTATCTTTAATATTGTTAGTAGAAGTTGAAACATAGTTATTGAGTATTTTCCAATCTTCTCCTTCTTCCAAAATTATAGCTATTGGTTGGTTTATAGGTATGTTACTTGCTCCTTCTGGTATTAAAATTTTTGCTAAGATTCCTTTGTTTATAGATTCAAGCTCCATTATAGCTTTATCAGTTTCTATTTCAGCAATTACTTCACCTACTTCAACTTTGTCTTGTTCTTTTTTATGCCATTTTACAATTTTTCCTCCACTTTTGTTCATTGTTGGCGAGAGAACAGGCATTAATACTTCTATAGGCATTGCTTTATATTTTAAAATCTGTTTAATTTTTATTTACTCTTTATTTTATGTCAATCTAATCGTAACCTATTTATAATAAGTCTATTGTATATTTAAATCATTTTAATATATAATACTAAGAATCTTGTTTATAAATAAACCTACTCATATCTTATTGTTAGATTTTAGATTTGTTTATGATAACTTTATTTTACTATTATTTTACTAAAATGGAATCAATATTGAAACTATACTTAAATTTTATTGTTTTGTAGATAGATTTTTTATACCTAAAATTTGTCTTTAAAGTTGAAGGAGTTTAAAATTGACAACAGTCCGAATGTAATAGAAAAAAAGTGATTTAGTTATAGTGTTAATGATTAAAATACTTATAGGTATAAAAATAAAGGCACAGGTATAAAGAACCACTTAATTGGATTTAAGATTGTGAGTGATTTAAGTTTGATAGTTATCACAAGTTTTTTTTGAGTAGGTGTAGTAAGAGTATTAGATTTCTTAAGATTTAGAGATTTTTTTTTATACTTGTAATAATATTATCTTAATTGATCTCTTTTTTTTATGTTAAATAAATTTATATGTTTAATATTAGATTTTAACTTCAGAATATATTTATGTAGAGAGCCATATTAATATTAAGCCATGTGCTTTATTAATTTAGGTTTTTATTTTTTTAGTGATAAAATAATTTTATTTGTATGGATAATATTTATAGAAATAACAGTCGAACTTAAATTATAAGTAAATATAATTTATTTAATAAATTTTAAAAATAAGAAAAAAAAAAGCCTAAGTTTTAGTTGTTATGATACAATAGTAAAAATTTAGCTTATGATCCTTTTCTTTTGCTCATTTTCATCAGAAAAGAAGACATACCCTTGCTTATTAAATATCATCTTATCTAATTTTTCTTGAGGTTTTTGTAGGAGATTAACTGCTTCATTTTTATTGCTTGGAAGATAATGGAACTGGTTTGATTCTTTTGAATATACAGCATCGTACTTAATGTATTTTATCTTTATTAGCTTTAGTGGTATTATCTCATTTTCACTTTGAATTATATACTCTTTTGGTTTTGGCTTTCAGCCAGAAAGATAGAGCATTTTGCTTTTTGTATTTTTTTCATACTCTACTTTTATTTTAGGATATCCTAAATTATCTAATGTACATTTACCTTCTGCATTATACTTTTCACATTTTTCTTTAGTGTTAGGAATATAGCCATATTTTTTCAAAATTTTGAATTGTTTTGGTTACTTGCTAATATATTTTTTCTAATATTATAGATATTGTTTTGACTGTTATTGCTATTAATTGTTTTTGTTACTATTGCTGGCTTTACTACTGTTAAAGATAGAGGACCAATATTTGTAGTAGAATTAGTACTAATATTAAAAGTACAAAAGTCATCTTTATACTTTTTATTTGCTTACTCCATACAATTTTTTTTGCTCATCTTCATTCTTATTTTTAATGTGTTATTTTGTTTTTCTGGTATGTTATTTTGTATTATTTTTACTACTTCAAATTCTATGCTGGTGGTGTTGGAAAACAACGAATAAATTGTAAATTTTTTTCATTTATATTTTGAGTTCCATAGTATTCAGTGCAGAGTTGGCCTTTTTTTTCTATATGTTATAAAGTAGTATGTGGTACCATCTTTTGCTAAAATAGAGTGCTTTTTAATTACATCTATAGTAGAAAATTCTTCATCCTTATCTTCTTTATGCTTTTTGGGAAAATCTAACTTTTTTTGATTTTTTCATTTTTTTTTATTAAATTACTAATGATTACTTTAACTTGAGGGTCGAGTAATCATTATCTTCATTGTTATAGGAACAATTTTAACTTTTGGAGTGATATTGTGAGTTGTTCACAAAATGGAGAAGGATTAGGTGCTTGGAACAGGAGCACATTTTATTTTTGTTTGATAATAAGTGTTCAAAAATTGCTATAATCCTTAATACTAAAGTCCCAAAATTTTATAAATCCAGATCTACAAGCACCTTTTTGACTGCAAGCATATATTTTAGGAAGTTTAGCAAGTTTTTCTTTTTCTTTGCAGATATATTATTGTCAATTACACCTTCCTGCCATTCCCATTCAAGACCTTCCCCTATTTCTGCTCCAATAAATGTTTTATCTCCTTCCCAATCGATAAAGGCTGCTGCTGATATTCTAGCCCTGTGCTTTGTGTTCCATATATTTGATGGTAAGATTCTCGCTTTGTAAAGCGTAACAGTAACTTTTTCCATAAGCACATACTCTAATTTTAGGATTGAAATAGTCGTTCACTCCTTGATTTTTTATTACCATTACCTTAATTTTTTTCACTCATTTGCCAGCAAGCATTGCTTCAAACTTAAGTGTTGCTTTTTATAAAGGGTGGGCAATCAGCATATCCTTGATGTGATAAACTAAGTATTAATAAAAAAATAATAAAATTTAAATTTTACATTTTTCATAAAATGCTGGTAACCACTTATTAATTTCGTCTCCTTTTTCTTTTATTGCTTCGTACATATATTTTATAGTCTTTTTATTAGCCGAGAGTACATGCATTTCTTGCATGTTCTTCAAATCTAAATTTAAGGTTATTAGCCCTTTATGTTGTTTTATTAAGAATAAGCCTTCTTGTGTGGGGGTTTGTAGAATTGTATTCAGTTCCTCTTTTGATAGAGAAAATGCTTTCATGTATAATCTATTTGCATTAATGTTTGGCATCAAAATTCTTGTATCTACGTGTTTATTCAAGTATTGAGTGAATTTACTAGTGAATGCTAAATTTAGATTTTCAGTACTTAGAATTATTACAACATTTAGTTTTGTCATTCTTTGCATCCAGTTGTCAAATTCTTCCTCTGTAGAGAAAATATTGCTTATTTCCCATGCTTCATCTAAAACAAGTATTACAGGTGAGCCATTACATTGTGTTTCAAAAGAATATAAAAAATAGTAAAGTATTACGGACATGCATTCTTTTTGTTTTGTGAGGTTTGTGGTGTTAAGAGATATAGTTTTTATTTTCCAATCAATGGAAGATTCATCACTATTTTGCAGCAAGTAAGCAAATTCACCATCACCACACCATTTATTTATTTTGCCTCCAAGAAGTAGAAGCATTTCGGAGATTTGTGAAATAGAGCGTGATTCTTTTGGCATAGTAAATATAAAATCTATAATTTTTTTTATTTTTTTTTCTATATTTATTAGGGTTGCATCATTTACCATTCTTTTAATTAACTCAATTAGCATATTTCGATTTGAAGTGTTATCTTCGATATTTAATGGGTTGAATTTTAAACTTTTATCTTTATGTTTTGGATCAATAATGTAGTATTTACCATTTATTGCTTTGGTAAAGATTATTGATTTTCCAGTGTTATCTAATATAATAATTCTTGGATTAAATTTTCTTGATTCTGATAACAAGAAATTAATTAGTGAGGTCCTACCCGAATTTGGGGCTCCAAGTATTGTAGTATGGCCACTATTTTTTTTTCCATGAAAGTTAAAAAAATAAGGGCTTCCTTTTTTTGAAAGAAAGATTGTTATTGCTTCTTTCCATCTTCCTCCTTTTAATGTACCTGATGTAAAATCATGTAGCATAGCAAAGCTGCAAGCGTATTTTATTAATATATTTTTTGGTTGTGTAATAAAAGTAAAATTACCAGGTAGTTGTGCCCAAAAATGATTTTCCATATGTAAGTCAGTTCTGAACATCATTAAGCCAATTGATGACATTATGAAAGATAAATTATTGATGTTTTTAGCTAATTTATTTCTATTGTCTGCAAAGATTGTAAAAATGATTTTTTGTTGACAAAAGTCAATGGCAGAAGTTTGTTTAAGTTCTATTATTTCTTTTATTCCTGAATTTTGAAGTAGAGTATTATCTTTGCTGATTTGCAGCATGTTAATTTGGTTTTTAAATTCTTTGACTGCTTTATTGTTGCTAGTGAATGTTATTATTTCTGTGATAATAAATTCAGAGTCAAGTTGTAAACATTTATTTATATTTTCTAATGGGATTTCTCGATATTCCTTTATACAAAAAATAGAGCCAAATTTTTGTTGGTTTTCAAATATTATTTGATATGTATTAAAACCAAAGGCTATTTTCAAATCTTTAATGCGTTGTGATAAATCTATCTCACGTATTGGGTAATCTTTGTGTGTTAGTGTAATGATATAATGGAGAAATTTTGCCATTTCAGAATATACTTCTCCTTTATTAAATCTAAGACCAAGTTTCTTAGCTCCAAAAGGCTCTAAATCATTTTGAATGAGATTGGTTACTTTTTTTAACTCATAGTGATTTTCTCTTAAGGATGATTTACACTCATTCTTTATTTTACTGAGGGAAAATGAACTTTTAATAAACTTATTAGAATGATTAAAAATTAATACAATGTATAGCTCATTTATATATTGTAATTTACTATTGGTGAGTTTGTTAAACCAAATAGAATGTAACTTATCAGAAAAGTCTCTAGTATTGTTCCATTTTAAGTGGAATTTATTACGTTTTCTAACAGTATGAATCCAAATAGTAAAATGTAAGCTCTTAATATTTTTTGATATACTTTTTCTAATTTCAGTTCTAAGATCACTATAGTTGTCAGCAGAGAAGTAATCTTCTAATTTGATAATTTTTAATAGTTCTCCTTGTTTTGTTAGTATGGTTTCTTCATCATAATGACAGGAGTAAGGAATGAAATCTAAATCAATACTTTTCAGTAATGCTAGATTTAACTTGTTTTTTTTCTCAACTTTGGAATTAATTGTTAGTGTTTTCAGTTGCATGTAAGTATTGTGCTTTTAAAATCAGGTAATTGAAATACATAGATTTAGTCTTTATCTTTTTTTTTTACTATCAGATTGTAAGTTTATGCTTTTTGAGGAATAAAACTTTTCTTTCAAATAACTCGTTGCTTTTTCTGTGCTGCCAAGCAGCATAATTAATACACCAAATAATATTATCATGAGAAAGATTAATCCTCTAAACATTATTGCAAAGATCACTACAGTTATACATAATCCTATAATTGTTGAAGGACTCATGTTTTTTATAGTATCTTTAGCTAAAAATGATGAGGCAAAATTTTTCACTATTTTTTGTATATTTTTTAATTCGTTATCCATTAAATTAGCTTTGCTAGAGTATGGTACGAAGTTAAAACTTAGTAAAGCTATGAAAACAAAAACCCTATTCAATTGAATATACATTAACTAAATACCTCTAATAGTTTTTGATTGTAATAACTTCCACACCAACAAGCAAGAACTGTATTTACCTGTTTATTGTAGTAATATATATTTAATTTTGCCTTACTGATTTTATATGTTTGTATTAATTATGTTAATTTTCTTGTGGAAATCTGAATGTAATTCAACTTTGCTTAGTAAATATTGCAGCTATATTATAGTGATGCTTTTTCAATTGGGTATTTGCTGCTTTTAGTAACAGAGTGTTTTTTGTTGAAAGAGTACAATCTATTATTAGGTCTAATATCAAAGATTTTTATTATTTAGTTTTTTTTAGTAAATTCTTATTGTTTTTTTATTGGGATTCCACATAGTGGAGTGAACTTTTTTTGATTAGTGGTTTACTACATGGTCTACATTATTTCGTGTTAATATTGAAATCTTCATTTTTTGTTTGTAAACTTCTTTCTTTTTTTTAGTTCTGAAAAAAAATGTGATTTCTCTATATTATGAGTATATAAATTAATCTTTTTAGTGTGAATTGTATGCGTTGAAATGAGCCATTAATTATGAATAGTGATTTTTTATAACTATATAAGGTTTCTGTGTACTATATATTATAGTAAAACTTATGCTATCTGGATAGTGATACTGAAGTCCAATAAAATGGATCTGAACAAGAGATAATATATAGTATTTTAGTGGAATTATTTTTGGATTATATTTGGCTTAGTGTTATAATATTATTATCTAGTAGTGAATTTGGAAAAAATATAGAGATTTTTTATATATTTAAATAACATTATTTATTATAGAAGCCAATATCCATATATTAATTGTTTTAATGTTTTAAGAAGTTTTTAAATAAGAAGACAGGGGATTTTGTGTATAATTGTTTGTTTATTCTTAATAAATCTTGCAAATAGTGTTTTATGCTGTTTTAAATTTTAAAATAGATGTGTTTTGACTTGTATTAGGTAAAAATTAGAGATTTTGTAGTGTTAAGGTTATATTATAGAGAATTAAGTATAAAATATTAGTTATATGATAATTTTATTTTTAAAATTCAAATCTTGATTTATTAATTATTTATTTTGATTATTATTTTTCTGTTTTTGTAGATTTTTTTAATATAACTCTGCTTGTTGGATTAACATGTTCATTACTTCTTTTACAGGCTTTTCTTTATTGACCATGCCAACACTTTGACCAGCCATTAGAGATCCTGTTTCAACATCTCCTTCAATTACTGCTCTTCTTAGGGCTCCAGCCCAGAACTTTTCTATTTCAAGCTGTCCATCTTCTTTTGAAATTTGTCCTCTTTGGTATTTATCAATAATCTCTTTTTGGTGTTGTATAAAATCATCGCTTGCTTTGTTAGCTATAGCTCTTACTGGAATTACAGGAAAATCAGAGCTTATTTGTACAGAAGATACTGCATTACGTGCAGCTGATTTTATAAATACTTCCTTAAAATTTTTGTGAGCAATTGATTCATTTGTACAAACAAATAATGTACCTATTTGGCAGCCACTTGCTCCTACTTTTAAGTAATTTACTATCATTTCACCTCTTCCTATTCCACCTGCAACAAATACTGGTGTTTGCTTATTTTTAAAATAAGGTAATATTTCCTGTGCAAGAACGGAAGTACTAACAGGACCTATATGTCCACCTGCTTCCATCCCTTCTATTATTAATGCATCTACCCCCATTTTGACTAATCTTTTTGCTAAGTTTAGTGATGAGGCAAAGCATATTACTTTTATGCCAATGTTCTTAATTTTTTCTATGCTAGCTTTCATTGGCAGTCCACCAGCAAGAACTATATGAGTTACTTTTGTTTCGATACATATATCTATTAATTCATTTAAACTTGGATGCATGGTAATGAGGTTTACACCAAATGGTTTGTTAGTTAGTTTTTGTGTTTCTATAATTTCTTTTTTCAGTAAATCAGGAGACATTGTACCGCATGCAATTATACCAAAACCACCAGCATTCGAGATTGCTGAAACTAAGCTTCTTTCTGAAACCCAGCTCATAGCACCGCCCATGATTGCAAGATCGCTGCCAAGGAAATTTGCCCCCTTTTTCCAGAGATTATTTAACATATAATCTATATTATACGTTTTAAAATATTTTGTTTGTTTATAAATGTATGCTTTAAAGTACCAAGTATATGTAATGTTATAGAGAATATCATGAAGTATGCGAATATTGAATGTAGCTTGTTGGCTATATTGCTTAGCTCTTTATTTTTGTCGATTAGTAAAGGAATATGAAAAAGGTATTTTATCTTTATACCAGAAGCAGAAGACATGATATAACCTGATAGTGGCATGAGCACCATTAAAAAATATAAAAAAAAGTGTATTACTTTACTTACATTGATTTCTAACCTAGAAAAATTTTCTGGGAATGGTGGAATATGAGTAAATATACGAAAAAATATTCGTGTTATAGCTAACACGAAAACAGTAATTCCGCAAGTTTTGTGAACAGTATACATATTAGATTTTGTTTTATTGTTAGCCGGTAGGCTTTTCATGTAAAAACCAAAGCAAAGCATGCTAGTAATAAAAGTAGCCATTAACCAATGGATCACTCTTAAGCTTAAACTGTATTTACTATTCCTTCCTTTCACTCTCAACTTGATTACCTCAAAGTAGCATTTATATAGTAAAAAAACTATTTTTCAATCAAAATATTCACTTGATATTTCAATTAAAATTAAACATATTCAATTTTAAATTAAGTAGAAAGTAGGGCTATATATATTATGAATTAAAAGTTTTTTATATAGAATTGTAACTTATATATTAAGGACTAAACTTGAAGCATAGAAATTATTTTATCATAGTTTGGTAGTGACTTAATTTCTCCAGTTGCTGCTAAAGTAGTTTTTTCACGATGAAATAATAACTTTTTTACTGTTTTTTTTATGTCAGTGATAGTAACTGTGCTGATTTTTTTAATTAGTTCATTTTTACTGATATATCTATTATAGTTGCTGTAGTAGTATCCTAATGCTTTGGCACGAGAATTGACACATTCACGTGACATTAAAATTTGTGATTTTACTCGTTCCTTTGCTCTATTTACTTCTTCTTCTTTCAGATCATTTGTAGGTAACTTTTTTAGTTCTGTTGTTATAGATTTTAAAAGTTTATTTAAGTTACTACTATCTGTGCTAGCAAAAATGGAAAACATTCCTGTATCAGTATAGCTAGAATTAAAGGAATAGACTGAATAAGCTAATCCCTGTTTTTCTCTTATTTCTTGAAATAAGCGTGATGACATTCCGCTTCCCAGTATAGAATCAAGTACTTGAAATATGTGATGTTTATCATCATGATGGGAAACGCTAGGGAAACCTAGTAATAAGTATGTCTGATCTAATTTGCGATATTCTAAATACTCACCACCAGTATAACTTGCATTTTGTGTTTTTTGAAGTTCCTTTAGGTGAATTTTTGAGAGAAAGTCTTTTGTTGATTGAGTAATTTCTTCATGTTTTATATCTCCTGCAACAGTAAATAATATGTTTTTGCCGAAGTAATGCTCATTTATATAGTTATTAAGATCTTCTCGACTAAAAGACTTTACAGTGTGTTGTGTACCTAGGATTGATCTACCGAATGATTGATTTTTATAAGCTGTTTCAAAGTACTTATCAAAAATAATGTCACTTGGTGAATCATTGATCTGAAAGATTTCTTGTATTACAACACCTTTTTCTCTCTCCAGTTCATCTTCTGGGAATGTAGAATTTATTAATATATCTATTAATATGTTGATACCAATTTTTATATCTTTCTTAAGAATTTTTGCATAGTAGTTAGTGCTTTCTCTACCAGTACTAGCGTTAAAAAAACCACCTATGTCATCAAAAGCTTTTGCAATCTCAAATGCAGTCCTACTTTTTGTTCCTTTAAAAGCCATGTGTTCTAGAAAGTGGGATATACCATTTTGGTTTGCACTTTCAGCCCTACTACCTACACCAATATGTATATTTAGAGCTATGATATCAGTGTCATGTACTTGTTTAGTGATTATGCGTAACCCATTATTTAGTTCTGTTATTTGGGGTGTATTTGTCATTTATATATATTCTTTATTTAAATTATCTTCTGCAAAGTCCCAATTAACTAAATGGTCAAGGAAAACTTTTATGTAGTCAATTCTACGATTTTGATGATCTAAATAGTATGCATGTTCCCAAACGTCCATAGTGAGTAGGGGTACTTGACCATAAATTAATGGCAAATCAGAATTCGAAGTTTTAGTTATTTTTAGCTTTCCTTTTTCAAGTACTAACCATACCCATCCACTACCAAATTGGCTCACTCCATAGTTTGAAAATTTTTCATAAAATTTATCAAAGCTCCCAATGTCCTCTTGAATTTTTTTTGAGAGAAGACTATCCTTTTTAGGTTTATTGCCACCATTTTTTTTCATTGAGTTCCAATAGAAAGTGTGATTCCAAACTTGTGCTGCGTTGTTAAATATAGAAATTTTGTTATTGTTACCATGAACTTTTATTATTAATTCCTCAATCTTTATGTCTGTATTTTCAACTAGCTCGTTGAGCTTGTTTAAATATCCCCTATGATGCTTATTATAATGAAAATCTAAAGTCTTTGCAGATATATAAGGCTCTAGAGCTGTTTTATCATATGGCAGCTCAGGTAAAGTAAAGCTCATGTTGTAACCTCTTAAGTTTCTAATTTATCATAATAGTATTCTAATATATAATTTTATGCAATAATAATTATGTTTTGAAATAAAGAGTTAAAGATCTATTAGAATTTTGACCCTATCTTAAAACAATAGAGAATATTTTACTGTTAGGTACTGTTAGGAAAGTTAATGATGCAATGTTCTATGAAGATATTTCTTACTAAATTTATCACTATCTTGACAGTATTGTAGGCTGTAAGAATTTATTTTCTAGTTTTTATCTTTTATTTAAGATCATGGATAGCATAAGCATATTATGTATCTATTTTAAAAATGAGCTAGCGGTACATTAGCTTATAGTTTATAATCTTTAATACTAGATGTTTATTATATTTAAAGTGGTATAAGGTAATTAGTGAAGGTTATACATAACATATATTGAGCGTTATTTTTAAATTTATTGATTATTTACTTGAAAGTGTGCTTCTGGAGTTAAAGAGAGGATAGGACTATGGCTGTAAAGTAGGTTAGATTTATTTTAAAGAATGTTATGTTTATACTATTTTATTTTAAAGTATTATGTTAATTACTTTGGTTCTTGAAGTGTTATAAAGTAATCAAGTAAGATGGAAGCTTTGAAAGCTTCTATAAAATATATAGTAAGGATGTAATGGGGAAAAAGTTTATAGTTCATGTTTCTTATATTTAAGGATTTTCATAACTGAGAAATGAAAATGATGATGCTGTAATATCTAATTTATTAAAATGATGAGAAAAGGTTTTGTCAATTTTCGTTTTAATCAAGCTGTAAGTAATTTGCTAAAATATGTAAGTAAGATTCAGACTCTCTTTTTTTGAAATTTACTGGTCGTGTTTTAGATATATAAAGTGGTTGATATGATGGTTATTTGAGTTATTTAATCAAAGTAAATAAAATTTATTAATATAATAATTAAAATGATAATTTTTGTAAAACTTAGTTTACAACAAGGTTGATTATACTATTGGTAAGTGATATCAGCTTAATTTGTAGATTAAAATATTGAATTTAAAGATAAATGTCTTTAACATGAATGAAAAGTTAATGATTTATTTGATGTAGTAGATATAGGTTTCTGTGTTTGAGATTATATATTTATATTAGATTTTGTTTTGTATATGAAATTGATAGTAAATCTGATATTTAGTTAATAGTAGGGTTTATTGGAAGGTTATTTTTGTCTAAATTTAAGTTTCAATTTAATTTTTTGAGGTTTTGAATTTATTTGTGTAATTGATTATTCTTGGCTATATTTATTTACTAAAAAGTGCCGTGCTAAAGTAATTCTGAGGGGATATATATCATTAAAGTTGGAGAAGAGAAAATACGGTTTAGTTTTATTATGTTTAATGTATTAAGTCTGAAGATAATTTAAGTATATTCTTGGCAAGTTACTATATCAAAAAAATATTATTATCTTTAAATTATTACTTTAATTGTGTTTTTTGATTGTTTGTGTTAGTAAATATGAAGGTCTTTATATATCAATTAAATTTAAGTATCGAGAAATTTTACTGTTATGAAGTTTTATGGTTAATTATAATATGATGTCTATTTTGGCAATTGATACTGTGGGGTTAGGTAGTTCAGTAGCAATAATAGATCATGCTGGTAAGTGTTTAGTAGAACATAATTCCACTCACAATAATTATATCGAATCATTTTTTCAAAATTTAGATACTTTGTTTAGTAAGCATAACTATAGCTATGATAAGATAGACCACTTGGTAGTAGTAGTTGGGCCTGGAAGTTTTACTGGGATTAGAGTTGGTATATCAGCTGCAAAAGGAATAAATCTTGCTATAGGTAAACCATTGTATGGAGTTAGTGTACTAGAAATGCAAGCATATATGATATCATCTCTTCATGTAAATAGTAAAAAAAATATTAGGGCTATAATTAAAAATGCTCGAGGGTTTTATACGCAATTATTTAGTTTTGATTTATTGCCACTATCGTATCCAACTGTAGTATGTAACATTGCTGAATTTCAGTACTTAGATACTGAGGTAATGAGCAATAACTACGCTGCTACGTATATGGATTGTAATAATTTACCTGAATTAAATGCTAGTCATGCAGGGTTATTGACTTATTATAAGCTAAAAAATAAACAAAAATTAGGTGAAGTTAAGGCTCTCTATTTGTAATAAGTCTGGTATGTGCATTTATTAATAAGTTAAATTTTTGTATAAGCTCATATACTTGGTTAAGTTTATACGTCTATATGTATTTTCAATGGAAGATTTTTGTAGTTAAGATGTTGTGTAGTTTAGAAATATAAATTCTTATAGTTTCGTAGGTTTATAACAGAAGATTTTTATTAAGAATTAATAATCTGTTGGTGTATTTTTAGGATGTAAAGATCTTTTTACATTTATTTATTAGATATTATATACTTTTTGTAAGATACTAAAAGTTAATTTAATGTAAAGTCTTGTTAATGACAGTGTAATTTAAAATAGAAATATTAATAAATAAAACTTGTTATATATTCACGTTATTTTATCACAGGTAAAAGATATTTAGTGATTTTTTATCTAAATGCATCTCTCAATTGGGCCTATTTTTTTGTAATAGAAAATTTTAGATGGGTATTTTGTAATGCAAGATATTTTACTATAGTTATGGCTTTTTAAATATTAGTACCTGAAGAGAAGGTTAATATAATAATCGAGAGGAAAATTTTTTATAGTATTAATTATAGGATTATAGATTTATGTTTCTGATTGGGCATACAAATAATGTGTTTTATGTATGTTACTTGGCAGAATGTGTAAAAGTTCATTGAATATTAGTGAGAGGTTATTAATTTGAATAGAAAAGTTTGCTTGAAAGTTAAACATAACTTTTATTTTTTGAAGATAATTTTGAGTAAAGATTAGATTAGAGGTAGGAGAAAGATTATAGTAAGCTTCTTTTTTAATTTTGAATAAGTTTATTAGTTTATTATGTATTTTTTATATGTAAAATTATAACAAATTCATGCAGGGGGTTGTTTTATGAGTAAAGTTATAGAGATTAGAGCACCGGAAATTCTTGGTGGTGAATCGGTTACAGAAGGTATAGTTAAAATAAAGAGAAATATTGGCGAATCAATAAAAGTAGATGATTTAATTTTTGAAATTGAAACTGATAAGGCAGCACTTGAGTTAACTGCAGAAGCTTCAGGACAAATAACTGAATTTTGTGTGAAGGAAAATGATGTAATAAGTCCAGGTCAATTGTTAGCTAGGCTTTCTATAAGGGAGATAAAAGAAGATGAATCAGGTGAAGATGAATTAGGTGAAGTGCATGTTAGAAAAAACTCTCCATCAGCTCGTAAAATTATGAAAGAAAATTCGATCAGTGCAGAAAGTATTAAGGGGACTGGAATGGGAGGTAGAATAACGAAAGCAGATTTGAGCTATATAGATAAAATTGAGCAATCTTCAATATATGAAGAACTGCCAAAAAGGGTGATAAGAGAGCGAAGAGAAGAACGAGTAAAAATGAGTAAAATAAGGCAAGTGATTGCTGCGCGTTTAAAGGCTTCACAAAATACTGCTGCAATATTAACTACGTTTAATGAGATTGATATGCAAAACGTAATGAATTTGAGGGCAAAATATAAAGAAGCTTTTGAAAAGAAATATGGAATAAAATTGGGTTTTATGTCCTTTTTTATAAAAGCAGCGGTGCAAGCTTTGAGAGAGGTTCCTGAAATTAATGCTGAGATTTCAGGTGAAGAAATTATATATAAGTATTATTATGATATAGGTGTTGCTATTGGTGCTGATAAGGGTCTTGTGGTTCCTGTTATCCGAAGTGCTGATCAGATATCATTTGCGGAAATTGAGTTAGCTTTGGCTACTCTTAGTAAAAAGGCACGTGAAAGTAAGTTACAGGTATCAGAAATGGAGGGTGCAACATTTACTATCTCTAATGGTGGAGTATATGGTTCACTTCTTTCCACTCCAATAATAAATCCTCCACAATCTGGAATACTTGGAATGCATTCAATACAAAATAGACCTGTTGTTGTGGGAAATTCAATTGAAATTAGACCAATAATGTATATTGCCCTCTCTTATGATCACAAGATAGTTGATGGTAAAGGAGCAATAACTTTTCTTGTTAAGATA
The DNA here is from genome assembly GCF_013365495.1 of Wolbachia endosymbiont of Dipetalonema caudispina. GTDB lineage: Bacteria > Pseudomonadota > Alphaproteobacteria > Rickettsiales > Anaplasmataceae > Wolbachia. The sequence goes on from NZ_CP046580.1 coordinate 149,069, forward strand.
AAAAATTGCATAGAGGATCCGAGTAGATTACTTTTAGAAGTATAATTAAGTTAGTTGTTTATTTAATATTGCAAAAATGTGAAATCATCTACTCACTATTTTAATAATTGAGTAATTTCTTGCACTTGATTATGCTGTTTTTAAAATATGTAAAGGGTGAGTTCGTAACAGTGTTTTTATTTTTTAATGAATTATCTGCTTAAGTTTAATATTAAAATTTTTTAGTGTAGTAACCATTTAAAATGATTAAAATATATCTTTTTAAGAATGATAGTACTTCGTTTTTTTCTTTTTTTTGTTTTTTTATCAAATTATCCTTGATAACTAGTTGTCCATATAAATACAAATGTTCAAGAATATAGTAGCAATTATTATTATATAATCTTTTAATTTTTCTTTAAAATTGAAGTTTTTTTTATTTTTTTACTCTTTTAACTTGAGTTTTTTTCTTTCTTAAGTAGGTTATATACTAATATGTTATTATTTTTTTGTAATATATAGGAGATAACTTGTATATTTCTATATTTTATAGAAAATTTTTGAAAGTAGAGTTTAATCTCTTTGATTATTATTGCAAGGCTTTTAGTAAAGTCTAAAGTAGAGCTACTATTTAAATAATGTACAAATTAGTATCAGTTCATTGCTAATAAGTTAAAGATAGTGTTCCTTGTTTTTATTTAATATAGTCACTGTTTGCTATAGTTTATGTATTAGTAGAAGTAAAAGCATTTCAAGTGGGTGTTTACAAATAGTGAAGATTTGGTTTTTATCATTTTATTTATGTAGGAAATAAGTTTACTATGTTTTTGTAATTAAAGTTTTATATTAGTAATTAACTTACTAGTTACATTTTTTAAGTTATTCTAATTAATATGCTTAAAATGTATTTTAAGCATATTTTTAATGTTCATAAAAATATTTGTTTATATCTTTTAATTAATATAGACTATGAAGTAGTATATTTTTTTATGTCACCAGATTATTTTTTTCTTCTTAAGAATCAATTCTAAACAAAATTTTGATGCTAAATATTAACTTTATCTATTCTGCTCTAATTTATAGAAGTTAATGTTGTTTATTATCTAGTGTACAAGTTATTTTTTTTAGTATTTTTAATGTCAAAAAAGTTTGAGTTTGATATAGAAAGCTGTCTAGATTAACTAGATTTTTTTAATGCTAAGACTATAAAATGTTCTATATTTTCCTTATAAGTAGTTTTCTTTTTTGTTAATTAGAAGTCTTGTTGTTTATCTTTTTTTTTTATTTTTCTTATCTTTCAAAATATTAGATGTAAAGTTTAAAGCCATATCAATGCTTTTTTTTTTTAACTAGTATTCAGTCTATACTGAATCAGTATTATTGATAATAATATTTTGTAATTAGGTTGAGTTGAAGGTTCTTAATCTAGTAAATAATTGTAATGTTTTATATGCTATAAACTTTAGTGTTTTCAGTTGGTATAATTTTTTTTGTTTTGTAATATATTATTTTCTAATTTTTAATTATTTAATGCTTATCATTAATTAATTTGATATCTTTTATGTTTCTTTAATGTATATGTTGACCTGCTTTTTTGTGCTTTTTAGGGATTTTTTATTGAAATTAAATATGAATGACGAATATAAATATTATATTCTATGTTCGAGTCTTATAAGTCTTAAAAATTAAGATCTAAAAAAAGTATTTATTAAAACATAAGATTTTCTTTTTGAGTCTTCTATATGTTTTCATAATAAGTAACCTTTAAAAGTTCAAAATAGTATTTCTTTTATGATTAAATGTGTATTGTATGTTTAGCTGAGCTAAAGTAAGTTTTTTAAATTGTATTATCTTTGTTTTTGTTTTGGAAAAAATTATTGAATTTCAAAAGTTTTTATGTTGAATACTAATTAAATTCATTTTGTTAAGCTCTAGAATAGAGAAGATGCGCATTAATGGTTTTATTATGTACTTATAATAATTTTTTAATTACTTTTTTTTAAAACTAAAGAGGCTCTTTTTAAAATATAAAACTACTAAGTTTTTTTATACTGTTTTTCTGTTCATATTATACTAGAGTTTTTATAAGAAATTTTTAATGATTAAACGCTTAAGATAATATAATGGAGTCTTTGTAAATGTATTTTAGTGAAAAAGCTTTTGAGGATAAATTATGAGGTGTTTTTGTTTGCTCTTTGTAAATATAAGTAAATGTTTATTAAATTTAGTATATTATTGTTATAAGCTAAGTTTAGTAATATAATTTTGTATAAAAATAGACACTTAAATTTATGTCAGATTTTATTGTGCTTTTAACAATTTCTTTTATATTTTTTATTTTTATATTATTGCTTTTTTTCGTGAAAAAGGTAGCAAACAGAAAAATAATAAAGTCTTTCAGAAAAATTGTTCAACAAATAAATGCATTAGAGTTGGAAATGCAGAGTTTATCTAATGAAGAGCTTGCTGGTAAAACTGAGGAGTTTAAACGAGAATTAAAAAATGGAAAAACATTAAATAACCTTCTTGTACCTGCTTTTGCAGTTGTACGTGAAGCCTCTCGCAGATTTCTTAACATGAGGCACTTTGATGTTCAGTTAATTGGGGGGATAGTTCTTCATAATGGCATGATATCAGAAATGAAAACAGGAGAGGGAAAGACACTTGTTGCGACTTTAGCTGCATATCTTAATTCTTTAGAGGGAAAAGGTGTGCATATTGTAACTGTTAATGATTATCTTGCAAAACGTGATGCGGAATGGATGGGTAAGTTGTATAATTTTCTTGGGGTTTCTGTTGCGTCTATTACAAGTGGTTTGACAGATTTTGAGAGGAAAAAAGCTTATAGTGCAGATATCGTATATTCAACAAATAATGAACTTGCTTTTGATTACTTGCGAGATAATATGAAATTTTCTCAAGAGGATATGGTTCAGAGAGGTTTTAATTATGCAATAGTAGATGAAGTAGATTCTATATTGATCGATGAAGCGCGTACTCCACTTATTATTTCTGGTCCAGTTGAAGAAAAAAATCAAATATATAGGTGTATAAATAAAATAGTTACTAAATTAGTTGATTCTGATTATGAGATAGATAGAAAGGGTAGGGCAGTATTTCTTACTGAAGATGGTATGTCGCAAGTAGAGAAACTACTTAGGTTATATAATCTTATTCCTGAAAATTCTTCTCTATATGATGCTAATAATATGGTTATAATTCATTATGTAGATCAAGCATTACGTGCACATAAGTTATTTGCCGCTGATAAAGATTATATAATAAAGGATGGTAAGGTAGTAGTTATTGATGAGTTCACTGGGCGTATTATAGAGGGTAGGAGATATTCTGATGGTCTTCACCAAGCACTTGAAGCGAAAGAGAATCTTGAGATTCATCGTGAGAACCAAACTTTAGCATCAATTACATTTCAGAATTATTTTCGTATGTACAATAAGCTTTCTGGTATGACAGGAACGGCAGCAACAGAAGCGGAAGAGTTTCGTGATGTATACAGATTAAATGTAGTAAAAATTCCAACTAATGTTCCTGTAAAGAGAATAGATGTTGATGATGAAATTTATGGTACGGAGAAGGAGAAATTTAATGCTGTATTGAAATTTATAAAAGAATGTCATAAACGTCTTCAACCAATTCTTGTTGGTACGGTCAGTATTGAAAATTCTGAGAAGCTTTCTGTACTTTTACGAAGTCATTCTCTTAAGCATTCAGTGTTGAATGCTCGTTATCATGAACAAGAGGCGTACATAATATCACAGGCTGGAGTACCGGGGAGTATTACTATAGCAACTAACATGGCAGGACGTGGAACTGATATTCAGCTTGGTAGAAATATTGAAATGTTAATGAAAATGGAACTAAAGAAGGTAAAAAGTGCTGAGGAGAGAGAAAAAAAATATCAGGAAATAGTTGAAAGAGTGAGAAAAGATAAGGAAATTGCTATAAAAGCCGGTGGTTTATGTGTTATTGGAACTGAGAGACATGAAAGTAGAAGAATAGATGATCAGTTGCGTGGCCGCTCTGGTCGTCAAGGTGATCCTGGGCTTTCTAAATTCTTTTTGTCACTTGAAGATGATTTAATGAGAATATTTGGTTCTGATAGAATAAGAGGTTTTTTGCAAAAGGTGGGGCTAAAGAATGATGAAGCTGTTCATCATCCATGGCTTAATAAGGCACTTGAGAAGGCACAAAAAAGAGTTGAAGCTCAAAACTATGATGTGCGAAAATCTCTACTTAAGTTTGATAATGTAATTAATGATCAACGTAAAGTTATTTTTGAACAGAGAAATCATATTTTAGGTAATGAAATTAATGATTTATTTGAAATATATAGTGAAGTAAATGAAAGAATAATAGAAAGTGTAGTGCAAAGTGGTTATTATGAAGATTGTATTGAGGATATTATTGAAGTCTTTTATACAAGATATGGTATAAATCTTGATAAAGAAGTACTAACAGAATTTTTAGATAAACAAGAAGCGTTAAGTTATGTAAATAATAAAATACAAGAGTTTTTTGCTGAAAAGGAGAACTATTTTAATAGTCAGAATACTACAGACTTATGGAACAGGGTAGTAAAACAAGTGATGATTATGACACTTGACTATTTATGGAGGGAACATCTTTCAGTTTTAGAGAGCTTAAGGCAAAGTATAAATTTACGTGCTATAGGGCAGAGGGATCCACTTAATGAGTTTAAGCGTGAAGCTTTTTTGATGTTTGAGTCGATGCTTGAAAAATGGAAAGAGCTAACTGTTCATCGTCTAGCGTACTTTAAGTTATCAGATAATCAAGAAAAAGCTAATAGACTGTATTTTATTAAAAAAAATAGTTTTCCGAAAATATCAAGAAACGATAAATGTCCTTGTAACTCAGGTAAAAAGTATAAGCATTGTCATGGGGCTATTACTTTAGTAAATTAGTAACTGCTTTTTCTTAACTTTTGCATCGTATTTTACAGTACTTAATTTTCTCTTTGTAAGATCTAGTTTTTTATTTATTGATAAGGCTTATTTTTTTCTTTTTGTATTCATTTTATCAATTTATTTAAATAGTGTTTTTTATTCTTATGTAAGAGAATGTAAGTTATGATTAGAAACAATAGTTTTATAACTTATAGTTAAAAAAAACTTACTTTAAGTTTAACGAGTATCTAATTTTTAGTTATTAGAGAGTAGTACTTATGTACATAATTACAATATCTGTAATAATATACATAAATATTTTTAGTGACTGCTTATGTTATATTGTTTTTGTTTATATTGAAGGGAATTGTAGTAAAACTATAAATTATAGTGGTGTACATACATAGAAATGCAGCTGAATAGTTCTAGCTATTATCGAAACAAGGATTGTAGTATTTCTTAATTATGTTTGTTTTTTTTAAATAAATGAATAATAAAGTTTGTTTGTTTCTTAGATTTGTGCTTTCCTTTCACCTTTTTTTTAAAGATTTATCTTAGTTTTAAAGTTTAATTATATAGGTATTTTTTCTGCTAAATTAGCATGGTAATTAATTTATTTTGCAGTTATTTATTTTGGTAATAATATTTTATAACTTGAGATTTATTAGCTATCTAGAGTGATAGTAGATGTCTAAAAAGTAAATAGTTTTATTTATTGTCAGTGTTATTTTCAGCAAAAGCTTCTTCCCATGTACCTTGGGTTGCTGCTCGGCTGTATTCTGTTACTCTATTTTCAAAGAAGTTTGTATGTTCTACTCCATTAAGTATTTCATCAAGCCATGGGAGGGGATTATTATTAATGTTATATATGGGTTTTAGGCCTAATTGTATTAATCGTCTATTTGCTATATAGCGTATATAATTGTATACCTTTTTTGCAGACAGTCCTTCAACGTCTCCTAAGTTAAAAGCGAGCTTTATAAATTCGTCTTCAAGTTCAACAATAGTATGACATGCAGAATACAATTCTTTTTTAAACTCTTCGTTCCAGATTTCATAATTTTCTTTGATAAAAGTATTAAATAAATTAATAATCGAGTTGGTGTGTAAAGTTTCATCACGTGCTGACCAGGCTATTATTTGTCCCATACCTTTCATTTTTCCAAAGCGTTGAAAATTGAGTAAAATTGCAAATGATGCGAATAACTGTAACCCTTCAGTGAATGCACCAAATACTGCTAGGGTTTTAGCTACATGTTTTTTATCGTGTTTTTTGCTTTCCTCAAATTCTAGCATGTACTCATACTTCTTTCTTGTAGCATCATATTTTAAAAATGCTTGATATTCACTTTCTGGCATACCAATTGTATCAAGAAGGTATGAGTAGGCTGCAATGTGTATGGTTTCCATATTAGAAAAACTTGCAAGCATCATACATATTTCTGTTGGTTTAAATATATTTGTGTAATGTTTCATGTAGCAATTATTTACTTCAATATCTGCTTGGGTAAAGAATCTAAAAATTTGAGTTAGTAAGTTTTTTTCTGTGTTTGAAAGTTTAGTTTTCCAATCTTTTATATCATCAGCAAGTGAAACTTCTTCAGGTATCCAGTGTATTCTTTGTTGCTGTAGCCATGCATCATACGCCCAAGGATAATTAAAAGGTTTATATATTGGGTCTGATTTTAGCAATGACATTAAAGTATACCTCATTGTTTTGTGAAATAATATTATATTAAACAATACTTAAAATTAGTCAATTTACTTTTATGGGATTTGACTATGGATAGTTTATCAGTGTATTGTAATTTTGAGTAATTTTTAAAGAAGTGCGAGTATTAATATACTTAATTTTATTATTTTTAGCAGCCTGCACACATACTATTCATAATCATGGAGCTCCAGGTACTGATATTGAGTTATGGAGCAAGATAAAAATAGGTGATAATAAAGAAAAAGTGATTCATATTTTGGGATTACCAATATTAATATCTCAATTTAATGAAAATGTTTGGTATTATATTTCATATAAAATTAAGTTGTTTAATTTTTTAGGGAGAAAAAAATATAGCAGTAAATCTCTACAAATTTCATTTGACCAAAATGATAAAATTATAAATGTAGAAGAAATCAATATTTCAGAAAAAGCTTTAGCTATTATTTATTAATTGAGGTTTTAGTAGAGTCGATTGATGTATTCTAGTATATTTAAGAGGTATTTTTACTAAGTATAAAATACAATGATAATTGTTGATTAATTAAGTTGTTTACTGAGATCATTTTAATGATTTATTAGCAAACAAGAGGGAGAAATTTAAAGTAATTAATGTTCTAATTTTTTTATTTATTAATATTTACTATTTTAGATTTTAAATAAATGAGTTTTAGCTTTTATAATTAAAGTAGAGTATTAATAGAATGTGAGATCATATATATGATGGTGTAAAAATTTAAATGTAAAGTAAGTATTCTATTTTTTTGTTATAGGTTTGTGGATTATGAAAGTAAATGGCTCCATATTATGGATAAAGTAAAGAAATGGAGTCTTTATTTGATGAGTTTGTGAAGGCGAAGGAAGAGCGGGAGAAGGGACTCGAACCCTCGACTTCAACCTTGGCAAGGTTGTGTTCTACCAACTGAACTACTTCCGCGTTGCTGATCATTCTCAAATTATAAGTATACACAACAATTTGTAAATTTTAATATATTTGAAATTTAGTCAGCTGTATCTATATATATTTATGTACTTAAAATTTACTTTCAATTATTATTAGTCTTTAATATTTTAAAAGCTTTATGAAGATATTTGTATACGAAAATGATTTACCTGCTAGCTTGATACCAGATAACGTTAAATTTATAGCTGTTGATACAGAAGCAATGGGACTATTTCATAGTAGAGATAGATTATGCCTTGTACAGCTTTCTTTTAACGATGGAAGTGCTCACTTAATTCGATTTAAGAATTGTTACGCAGCTCCAAATTTAAAAAGAATATTGGGTGATGAAAGTATAACTAAAATATTTCACTTTGCACGGTTTGATGTTAGTATAATACGTCATTATTTAGGAATCTGGGCGTTGCCATGCTATTGTACAAAAATAGCTTCACGTTTAGTTCGTACTTATACAGATAATCATAGTTTAAAAGAATTGTGTTCAGAGTTACTTGATATTAAGTTAAATAAGCAGCCCCAATCTTCTGATTGGGGAAGTGAAAATTTGACAGACAAACAAAAAAAATATGCTGCATCTGATATTTTTTATCTTCATAAAATAAAAGAAAAGCTAGATTTGATGTTAGAACGTGAAAATAGGAAAGAATTAGCGCAAAAGTGTTTTGAATTCCTTCCTACTCGTGTTCAATTAGATTTGATGGGATGGGGGGATATGGATATTTTTAATTATCAAATGTAAAAGGATTTTGTTATTCAGGCTTTATAACAATTTTCAGTTTTTTAGTAATAATTAGTTGATTAGTTGTGATGGAATGTTATATTATACAGGTTAATTAGGTACTTTATGAGTGATATTATATCAGTGGATGATCAGAATTTTAAATCTGAAGTTAGGAACTATAAAGGATTTGTGTTAGTAGATTTTTGGGCAGAGTGGTGTAGGCCATGTAAAAGTTTAATGCCACGTATTGATCAATTGGCTCAAGATAAAGAAGGTAAAATTAAAATTTGTAAATTTAATGTAGATGAAGGAGTTGATGTTCCAGGTGAATATGGGGTTCAGTCTATACCTACTTTGATCATATTTCAAGATGGTAAAGAAATTGCACGTAAGGTTGGTGCAATAAATGATTTATCAAGTTGGGTTAGTAGTAAAATAAGCTGATGACAAGTTTATTTTTGTGTGTATTATAGTACTCATTAAAGGGATTGTAGCTCAATTGGTTAGAGCAGTTCGCTCATAACGAATTGGTCGTAGGTTCGAGTCCTACCAATCCCACTAAAATGTGTATACAGTAGTGTTGTTGGTAGTATTCTAAATAATTTCTCTATTTTAAGGAAATTTAAGGTGAAAAGTTTAATATAGTGAGGTAATAAGTTGATTTATTTTAGTGATTTAGTTTTTTTTAAGATTAGAGTTTAGAAGGTGGTGTTTAAATTAAAAAAATAGAAATAATAAGAGTTAATCGTGTATTTAAGTTATTTAATGTCTATTTTATCCATTAATAAGCAGAAATTTTAGTTTAATTAACTACTGTGATTCTATATATTTCATGGTATAGAACAAAAAACTTGGTTTAGATATTTTATCTGATGCTATTGAATGATATATTTTTTATTACTTTATTTAATGAAATTTTCTAATATTTGGTCATAGGTTTAGTTTTATGAAGTTATAGTCTATGAAACTACAATGGATGAGTATTTTTTGTTATTAAATTCAGAGCAACAGTTGGCTGTAACTAACGTAAATGGACCAATCTTAGTATTGGCTGGAGCTGGAACGGGGAAAACTAGAACTATTATTTCAAGAATAGCATATATAATTAGAAATGGTTATGCTAGTTCTGATGGAATATTAGCGGTCACGTTTACTAATAAAGCTGCAAATGAAATGGTATCGAGAGTGTTTAAACTTACGGGTGTAAACATGCCGTGGCTTGGTACCTTTCATGCAATTGCAGCAAGAATTTTGCGTCGTCATGCTGAAACCATAGGATTAAATTCAGATTTTATAATTATTGATGTAGATGAGCAATTACGGGTAATAAAAGATATTATTAGTGAAATGAATTCTGGCTACTTATTGGAGAAGCATAATGCTGTTATGAATATAATCCAACAGTGGAAAGAAAAGTGCTTATTGCCGTCTGAAGTAAGAGATATTCAATCATTCGGACCTTTATATATGACTACGCTTCAAATTTATCATCAATATCAAGAAAGGTTAAGGTATTTTAATTTTGTTGATTTTGGTGATTTGCTGTTGTATAACATGCAGCTTTTTAATCAAAAGATTGAAATTTTATTCTACTATCAAAAAAAGTTTAAGTATATTATGGTGGATGAATATCAAGATACAAATACAATACAATATCTTTGGTTAAAATATTTAGCAGAAGGGCATTTAAATATTTGTTGTGTAGGAGATGATGATCAATCAATATATAGTTGGCGTGGTGCAGAAGTTGAAAATATTTCAAAGTTTTCTAACGATTTTAAAAATACAAAAACTTTTAAACTAGAATATAACTATAGATCGACGTCTCACATACTTGCAACTGCATCATATATTATCAATCATAATAAAACTCGTTTAGAAAAAAAGTTATGGACAACAAACTTTGGAGGAGAAAAAGTAAATTTAGTCAAATTACGAGATAGTCAGGCTGAAGCAAAGTTTATAAGTGAGCAGATATTAAAACTCAATAAATATAGATTTAATGACATTGCAGTATTGGTAAGGGCTACTTTTCAAACTAGAGTTCTGGAGGAATATTTTATTAAATATTTAATTCCTTATAAAATAATAAGTGGTGTAAGATTTTATGAACGTCAAGAAATTAGAGATATACTTGCATATTTAAGACTAATTATAAATCACAACGACGACTTGGCTTTTGAAAGAATTATAAATCGGCCAAAACGGAGCATAGGAGTTATAACTTTAAAAAAGATATATACGATTGCTCGAGATAGTAAGATTTCTTTTTTTGAAGCAGCAAAAGTATTAGTTGAAGGTAATCAAGTAACTGAAAAAATTAAACTCTCATTAAATGATTTTTTGAATAAAATTAAAGTTTGGAAAAAAATGGTGAATATAAAACCTTTATATAAATTTATTGAAGTATTAATCGATCAATCAGGATATATGGAAATGCTTAAAATTGAAAAAATGAGAGGTTTAACACGAATAGAAAATGTTAAAGAGCTTATTTCATCTTTAAAAAGTTTCGATGATGTTACAACTTTCTTGGAGCATATAGGCTTAGTTATGGAGGTGGATAATATGGGTGATAATAATAATACTGTATATGTTATGACCCTTCATGCAGCTAAGGGACTTGAATTTCCATGTGTGTTTTTACCTGGTTGGGAAGAGGGATTGTTTCCACATCAAAAATCTTTTGAGGATAAAAGTGGTAAGGCTTTAGAGGAAGAAAGAAGGCTTGCATATGTTGGAATAACTAGAGCAAAAGAGATGTTAATTATTTCATGTGTAAGTAAAAGGGAAATAAATAACCAGTGGCAATTAATGTGTGCTTCACGATTCATCAAAGAGTTACCGAGAGAGAATGTTAAGGTAAGTAGTATTGTCTATTGTTAAAATAAGTAGAATTTTCTTAAGAAATTTTTATAATGTTTAATCCACTTATTTTTCTATTTTCCATATCAAGATGAGCTTCTATTATTTCATCAAATTTATACTTTTTATTAATATTTACAGTTAAAAGTTTTTTTTTAATCATTTCAAAAATTTCCATTGCAGTAAGCACTAGTGTAAACCTATCATTCTTATAATGATATATTGATGTTCCTGTAGCGAATAATGAGCGTGAGCTAAGTAAAGAGAAACTAATTGGGGCATGCCCTGATATTTGTCCATAAGAAATATATATGCCAAATTTTCCTAAAGACTTAAAAGAAAGCTTGCTTGTAGCGTAGCCTATAGGATCATATACTGCACCAACTCCTTTATTTTGTGTGATCTCCATAATTTTAGAAATAAAATCTTTGTCATGATAATTTATTGCATATGTGCAGCCATTTTGTAAAGCTATCTTGATTTTTTCATTAGAGCTTACAGAACCTATTACTATTCCTTTTTTATTATTTGCCCATTGACATACTATTTGCCCTAGTCCTCCACTAGCTCCATGTACAAGTATAATAGCACCAGGTCTTATTTTATAAGATTGATTGACTAAATAGTGGGCTGTCATGCCTTTAAATAGTATTGCAGCTACAATTTCATCTGGCATTTCTTCTGGGATTTTTATTAAGTATTTTTGGTGTATGATACGTTTCTCACAGTATGCCCCTGGTGGGGCTGTACAGTATCCAACTTTGTCTCCAATTTGTAAGCCGTTAATTATTTTCTTACCTAGTTTTTCAATAACTCCTACTGCTTCCACTCCAAGTACTAACGGTAAGTTTTTAATTTTGCGAATACCTATTCTCTGTTCTAGATCATAACGGTTTAAACCAATGGCTGTATGACGTACTAAAGCTTCTTCAGCTTTTGGCTCACCTATACTTTTATCAATAAATTCTAATACTTTTATTTCTCCGGTTCTTTTAATTTGTACAGTTTTAACCATAATAAATATTAGTAAAAGAAGCTTAATTGTCTTACTTATGAGTCTATTTTATAGAGTTATTAAAGAGTATGCACTACAAAATATATGTTAATAGTTGGTAAATAAATTAAAATGTGATATAAATATGTAAAAGGGTATATATCAGTTAAAGTGAGCTTTAACAAAATTTTAAATACATTAAGATTGATATAAAAAATCGGGGCAGAGAGATTTGAACTCCCGACCCTTTGGTCCCAAACCAAATGCGCTACCAGACTGCGCCACGCCCCGCTTCATATTTACAAGAATATCAATAATTGGATAAAATACAAGGTTCATTTATCTACTAAAAATAATTTATTTTGTAAATGTGTATGTAATCTTATTTTTTTTGATCTTTATTTTACAGATGTTTATTTACCTACATAATAGGTGTTGTAGCATTTTAAAATCTGAAAAATTATTTAGAGGTAGTTCTCTTATAGAGATAAAAATATTGTTTCAGTTGAGAGAAATTATGTTATGATATACTCACTGCTTTTCATCAGCTTCTTTTATTTTATGTAGATTGGCAAGTTTTTTTTCGGTGGGGAGAATATAGCTTTTGTATTTTTGAATTTTTATCATTCTAGAAATAGAAAACTGAGTAAAGTTTTTTCATATAATAAAAGATAAGCTTAAGAAAGTTTAAGTATATTTAAGATGATAGTAAGTTTTAATTTTTAAAGTATTGTCTCATAATAATATGAGTATAGATATTAGTTTTGCCATTTAATATAATGATAAAAGTATTATTTATTAAAGTTTGTATTTTGTAATCATGAAGTTAGTCAGATTTATGAACTGTGGCTATTATTTGTGAGTTTATTATGAGTGTTTATTTATATTAATTAAATGATGTAACTGAAGAAATTAGCTTGTCAAAAGATATAGGAAATGGTTTTCTAAAAAGAGAAATTAAAAAATGAAAAATTAATCCAAGTGCTTTCTTGAGAAATATTTATATTAATAGTATGATGTTGGTTTGCTATATAAGTATAGGTTATCTTTTTGTACTAGTTATTTTATTTTTTAAGAGTTTTTGTTATTATAATAGTATGTAATGGATATATTAAGTAATTTAGGTGAGAATATTAGAAAGTGAAGTGTTTTTCTATGAACTCTATATAATTTACTTTAGTATTTATCTTAGAAAAGTTATTAATAATATGTACCCCATCTTTTAATATCAAAGTGATTTCTTTAATTCTGATAAATCTCCTTAAAAGTTAATTTTATAAGTTTTTTGATATTTTACTGTTTTTATATCAACAATAAATATTAAATCGGCTTTTTAACATGAAGAAGGGTTTATTCAAGTATACCAGTCCTTTTACTTTATGAGTTAGTAGCATTCATTTACTTTTTTTTATACTATAGTAATATTTTATAATAATAACCTTTATTTGGGTATTATGTTTATAATATAATTAAAGACGTGTACTTCCCTTCGGTATTTTTAGTTTACTTATGCTTTAGGATAAAATTTTGCTCTTTATATAGGGATATAATATAAATTAACTTTTTTCAAAAGTAATTTTTTATTATCAATTAGGATACTTCAACCTTATATTAGCTAAAAATATCTAGAACTATGATAAAAACTAAAGAAAATATTAATTCTTTTTCACAAGTAAAACTATGATAATAACTTAACTATAAGAAGTGGTAATATTAAAGAATACAAATAAAAATAACTAAATATTTAAAAGCGTAGTTATTATATACATAGACTATTAATTAAATGTTTTACAAGTAATATCAAATTTATTTGATACTTAAAAAGTATATAATATAAATTATTTTACTTAGAATAATTATTAATGTAGTTAAGTTTATAGATAGCACAATTAAGTAACTATTAAAGTATAGTGTATGTATAATGCTAAACTATTAATACTGACTAATTATTATCAGTATGCGACGATGTTTATTATTTTACTTTGGTGACAAGGTATTAATTAATGAATGCTGTGTCAATAGCAAAGGAAAATTATCTATATAAGCCCTTATTATTGATATCTACATATTTATTACAAAAATTTAAGTATCTACTTAAAATTGTTTGATCTACTTATTGAGGCTTGAGTGAAATAACTTAAAAGAATAGATTTGCTTTTTCTAAGGGAAATTAATGTAAGTTGTAATAGAAGGAAAATATTATAATAATACGGCTATATTTAAGGTTTAAAGAAAAAAATTTTGTTAAGCTTAACAACTTGAAAATAGAAATTCATATCGAATTATGTTTTTTTATTAGAAAAATTGTTGAGTGTATAACTTGGATTATACTTTTAAAAAAGTCAATGATATAAAAGTATACTGTGTGGTGATTTTATTCTTTTATTTTTTATTATTGGATATATAATAACTAAATGGATAAATGGTGATGACGCGGGGTGGAGCAGTTCGGTAGCTCGTCAGGCTCATAACCTGAAGGTCGTAGGTTCAAATCCTACCTCCGCAACCTTATCTAGGTTCAAAAACTATCTAACTCATTTAATTAATTTTATTTTGATAACAATGAAAAATTAAAATTTTGCAGAAAAGCTATTATCATTAATTGATGAAAAGTTGTATAGAAGGAATAAAAAAATTAATATTTATCTTTATTATATGCTAATAGCAGAAGGTTATAGTGTCAGCCTAAATTATTAGTTTTATTTCTAATTATAAGTGAAATTGTTACTATACTATCTATATGTAATATTATTAGTACATTATATATAATAGTATTGAGAAAAGAAAAATTCTTTTTATATATAAGAAAACTTTTTTATATATATTTAATTATACCTTGAATATCATTGTGCTAGAGAGCAAATTTTGCTATATTGACCAATTGGCTATATTTTCCTTAAAAATATATTTCTACTGAATAATAGTTTTTATGGCATAATGATTAAGTCATAGCACTGCTATAAATTTTCTACAAAGATATCATAACTTATAATAAAAAAATAAATAATATATCATACTACCATAATTTGAGTTTTTTTTAAAGATAAAAGCATTAAGGTAACTTAAACCGGTATTTTTATTATTTAGTATAGCGCCTATCTTAACATATAATACTCATTGTATTTCCAGCAAGAAGCATGGTAAAGTAGCTTTGCTTGATTTCCAGATATTATCTTATTACGTTATAGTAAATTTATATATTTAATAAATTACTTTATTAAGGATATAATTGCTCTCTTTTCCAGTTATTTTTTGCAATAAGAGTATATCTAAATCTAATATGTCTCCTATATTCACCTTCTTGCCAAAACTCAATTATTTTAGGGATTACATAAAATCCTACCCAAAAACTAGGACAGGAAACTTGTACATTATTAAATTCTTTTTCTTTTAGTTCAATGGCTTGCTTAAAATTCTGCCAATCTTCTAGAATACTCGATTGTTTGGAACACCATGTACTAATTTGACTATTACGTTCTCGAGAAGAAAAGTATTTGCTAGCTTTTTCATTATCTAAAAGCTTAACATCTCCTTCAATTCTGACTTGTCTAGAAAATTCTATCCAATGAAATACTAATGCAGCTTTAGGATTTTCGATCAATTCTTTTCCTTTTCTGCTATTTACATTAGTAAAAAATACAAAGCCTTTCTCACCATATTCTTTTAGTAGTACTACTCTTGCAGATGGAATACAGCTCTTGTTACAAGTTGCCAGTGTCATTGCAGTTGGCTCTTTACATGAAGAATTAAGTACTATTTTATACCACTTTGAAAATAAATTAAGTGGATCTTTTTCAGACAAAAATTCATATCTAAGAATAGGACTTAGTTCTGACATATCTTACAAAAATAAGTGCTACGACCATTTTGTCGTGTAAGTGTTATGATATTACTACAAATCTTGCAAGGCTTTTGAACTTTACCATATACATAAAAACTATTTTGAAAATATCCAATATAGCCTGATGGTTGTACATAATTTTTTAACGTCGAGCCGCCTGTAATAATTGCATCATTCAAAGTATTTTTTATTTCATTAGAAAGTTTTTTACATTCTTCATACTTCAAATTATATGCTTCTCTGAGTGGAGATATACGCGCTCTAAATAAGCTTTCAGAAGCATATATATTGCCTATACCAACTATCAGTTTATTATTCATTAATACTGATTTAATACTTGCTTTTTTATTCTTCAACAACTTATGTAAATAGTCTCCATTAAATTCATTTGTAAGCGGCTCTATTCCAAAATTTTTAAAAAAATTAGTTTCTTGTTCTTTGTTTAAAATAATGACTAATCCAAATCTTCTTGGATCATTAAAGATTAATGAAGTTTTATCAGAAAATAAAAATCTTACATGATCATGTTTATTTTGCCCTTGATCATTTTTAGTATATATAAGCTTTCCACTCATACCAAGGTGTACAATCACAGCTACATCGTTATTTGTACACCAAATCATATATTTACCTTTACGTTTGATATTACATATGCATTTATTTTTTAGTACATCATCAATGTTTTTTGTTACTGGTACACGCATATTCCAATTATTGACTATAACACTACTTATCTGCTTATTTTTTATTTTACTAAGTAAAAAATTAGATATTACCTCTATTTCTGGTAGTTCTGGCAAAAGTCCTCCTTAAAAGTTAAGTTCTTAGTAAAATTTTATCATTAAAAAAATTCTCAATACATTTATTATGAACTTCTTTATAAGAATTTTCATTAAATAAATCTTGAAGGTGATTTATTTTGTTTAATATATCTCTGTTTTTTTCTTTTTAGGATATTTTGCTTTAAAGCTTTCGCTAACCTTTTTTTTTCTTCTTCTTTTTTCTTTTTCTTTCTTATATTATTCATAATATATAAATCTTGCCGTTATAGCTCAGGTGGCAGAGCACGCCATTGGTAATGACGAGGTCCCAAGTTCGAGTCTTGGTAACGGCACATGACTATATTTGGTAGTATAGTGATTTATAAAGGGATCAAGAAAAAGGTTATAGAGGTAAATTATCATGCTTTTTCCATACTCCTTCTACTTTTTTGTTTTTGAGTAGCTCTAATGCTTTATAAAGATAATGCCGTGTTTTGCTTGGTATTATTATATTATCAATGTAACCATATAATGCAGCAAAAAACGGATTAGCAAATTTTTTTTTATATTCCTTAATTAAGGATTGTTGATCTTTTGCATGTCGAAATATGATTTCAACTGCACTTTCAGGGCCCATTACAGCTATTTCAGCAGTTGGCCAAGCATAATTTATATCACCTCTAAGATGTTTAGAATTCATGACAATGTATGCGCCACCGTATGCTTTTCTAGTGACTAAACTAATCTTTGGTACAGTTGCTTCGGCATAGGCATAAAGTAGTTTTGCTCCATGCTGTATTATATTGTTATATTCTTGGTTTATACCTGGCAAAAATCCTGGAACATCAACGAGTGTGATAATAGGGATATTAAATGCATCACAAAATCTTATAAACCTTGCGGCTTTTCTTGAGGAATTAATATCTAAGCATCCTGCAAGGTGTATAGGCTGGTTTGCAACAATGCCAACAGTACTACCTTTGATTCTGCCAAAGCCAATTATAATGTTACGAGCGAAATCAGGCTTTAATTCAAAGAATTTCCTTTCATCACATACTTTCTCAATAAGCTCATACATATCATAAGGAATATTAGAGTTGCAAGGAATTAGAGTATTTAAAGATTCATCAATGTCATCAACATCATTATAAGTTGACATCACTTTGGGAGGCTCTTGATTATTTGCCGGTAAAAAAGTAAAAAATTCACGTATTTTTAGCAACATTTCAATATCATTGTTAAATGCAAAATCCGCCACTCCTGTTTTACTTGTATGAATTCTTGCTCCCCCAAGATTTTCATGACTTATATCTTCATATGTAACTTTTTTTACTATATCTGGTCCAGTAATAAACATGTATGAACTATTTTTTACCATGAAAGTGAAATCAGTTAATGCTGGAGAATAAACTGCACCGCCAGCACATGGACCCATGATTAAAGATATTTGTGGTATAACTCCTGATGCATTTACATTTCTTTGAAAAATTTCTCCATAGCCAGCAAGAGAATTCACTCCTTCTTGAATTCTAGCTCCTCCAGAGTCATTTAGCCCAATGACAGGAACTTTCGCGCTAACTGCCATATCTATAACTTTGCATATTTTTTTTGCATGAGATGCACCTAACGATCCGCCAAAGACAGTAAAATCTTGAGAGTAGACAAAAGCCTTCCTGCCATAAATAGTGCCATGGCCAACTATCACACCATCACCTAAAAAATTGACATTCTGCATGCCAAAATCAATTGCATGATGTTTCACAAATTTATCGTACTCCTCAAATGAATTTTCATCAAGCAATATACTTAGTCGTTCTCTAGCAGTTAATTTTCCTTTTGCATGTTGTTTTTTAATCCTATCAAAACCTCCTCCTTTTTCAGCCTCCAGTGTTTTTGCTTTTAGGTTTTTTAATATTTTAAAGTCTTGCATTTTAATAAAAGTAATTTTTGTAATAAAGTATATATTACTTTTTTAAAGCACAAAAAAAAATTGTTCTTGGTATAAATGGGTTTTTGCTGATATAAATAACCTCCTAAAAAATAAATATGATTTTGCATACTAAGCTGTACTTATGATAAGTGAAGGTTTAGAGTGCACATATTTTTGCAGTTTTTGTTTGTTTTTTTTGTGAGTGTTTGTTTATCTATGATACCTAGAAAGTATATAGCTTTAATTTTTTTTATTTTAGAGCTCACTACTTAAAGTGTACGTACTTAAAAAGATCTAAGAAAAAAGGAAATATTGAGTAAAAATGTAATAAAAAAATTTAATTATTAATAAAAAGAAAAATTGAAAATTAGTATTAATCTAGTCAATTTTAAAATTGATGCTAGTGGTGTTGAGTAGTATTGTGATTACAAGAGTTAAGTTTGAAAACTCATACTTTTAAAGTTGGATTATTGATGAGGTTTTAATAAGGAACATTAATCTTATTTAGTTTAGCCTTACTACTAATAAAAAGTGTTATGTTGAAACAAATATAGTTTGTTCTAAGAAGATATTAAGCTTTATGAAAACAGAAAAATAATGATTATATGAATACTAAAATTCAGAACATACAATATAGATTTGATGATGTAGAGTAAGGATACTAAATTCTAATTTAATAGAAAAAATATAATTTGCTTATATATAATGTTTGTTAATAGTCAATTAAATTGAATAGGATAATATGTCTTTAATTTATTAGATGTAATTTGACATTAATTGTTTAGTTTAAATTAAAAATATAGATTTTGCATTTGCTGTTTTTATAGCAATTAATTATAAAAATGTTCCTATGGTTAAATACTAATAAAAGTATATCTTCTTTAAAAGAAAAGTAATAAAATCGATAAAATTAAATGTACTAATAGTTAATTATTACATTTGTTAAGTTATTAGTATGTATTCTAATTTTTATACTTTTGGTTATATTTCTGAGTGAAAGTTAGTAGTAGAGAGTGAAGGATAAGATTTGACTGAATTAGTATATACTAGTGGATACATAACTTAAAATAAATCTGTAAAGAGCTTATTTTATTAAAAAGTGTTTATATTAATGGTGCTTAAAATGATTTAATTAATTTTTTCAATTGCATAAAATAAAGTTGTAGATATTTTTAATCCCTAAACATTAATTCTTTTTATAAAATATTCAAGTCTTTGTATTTTCTTATCAAGATTAATTATTTATAGTTACATATATTGATTGTTACAAAATCATGTAATTGTTTTGTGACATTATGTCCTGTAATAATTATTATACCATTTTGCTCTGAACGTGCTGAAATTATACTCAGTACTAATTCACATGCTGTATCATCAAGATTACAAAATGGCTCGTCTATTAGCCAAATATTTGCGTTAGCGGTCAAAAGACGAGCAAGGGCAACTCTTTTTTTCCAACCTACAGAAAGCTTATCATATCTAATATTAAGTACAGGTTGTAACTGTAAACAATGAATAGCTGCCATAATTAATTCCTTAGTATTTCGTATCGCTGCCCAAAATTCTATGTTTTGAGCAACAGTTAAGTTATCCTTACAAGAGTTTTTATGTCCTACATAGACCATGGATGGTATGTAAGATTGTGGATCATCATATATATCTTTTCCACAATATTTTATCTTTCCTGATAGGGGCGGTAAGAGTCCAGATAAACTTCTTATCAAGCTAGTTTTACCACTACCATTTGGGCCAATAATCAAGATTTTTAATTTTGGCTTAGCTTTAAAACTAAGATTTTTAAATAAAATTTTATTATTGCGAGCACAAGATAAATATTTACATTCAAGCATAGGGTTATCTACCTTTTCCTTTGTGTTTTCCACGAGTTAAAACCTGGGTTTTTATGAAAAGTTCCCAAAATCCTTTTTGCTTGCCATTTTTGTTTATCAATTGTGTAAAATGCTGTATTAGATCACTACCAATTATAATCATTTTTGTCCATTTGCCTACTGGTTTTACTATATCAATTATTTTTGAAGCCTCTTTGTAAACTTGTACATCTTTTTGCTTTTTATGTAGTATTTCTTGACGTCTTATTAATTCCTTTAGCTTATTTTTTTGATATAGCTCATTATATTTTTTATTTTTTTCAAGTTCTTCTTTGAAAACTTTCTTAGGGAACAAGATTTTTCTAACCTTATTTCTATATATTTTTCTAGAAAAAAGAAATAATAAAATTGTAGTAAACAGTAATATTATACTATATGTTAAAAATTTTTTGAACGACATTTTTTATACTAAATTATTAAAGGGTTTTCAATAATTATACCTTAACTGTATAAACCCTACAATTTTTTGTATAGAAGAGTCATATAAAAATAATATGAGAAAAAAATATAGAAATCATATTAGATGAAGTTGTTTTTCATTTCAAAAATTATTATGACACTTAAGTAAATAGACTTGTATGTAACATGGTTTATTCCTATACTTTTTAAAATATTGCTTTAAAAGATATGAATTGCTATAAAACTCATACGTGCAATGAACTAAGGAAGGAGGATGTAGAAAAAGAGGTTATTCTTTCTGGATGGTTACATCATAAACGTAACCATGGTAATCTTATCTTTGTTGATTTAAGAGATTTTTATGGAATTACCCAACTAATATTTAATAATGACAAAGATTTTTTTAATGAAATTTTAAATTTAAAATCAGAAAGTGTAATTACTGTTACAGGAATAGTCAAGGCTAGAATTGAAGGTGCAGTAAACAGCTCTATTTCTACAGGGGAAATAGAGGTTATAGTTAGTAGCTTATGTGTTGAGTCAGAAGTTCAGTTTCACTGTAATAAAAAAATAGCGAAAGAAGAAAAAGGTATATTGGCAAGTATTTCTGGAAAACAAGAGTATCCAGAAAATATGAGGTTTAAATATCGGTTTCTTGATTTAAGGCGAGAAAAAGTTCGTAACAACATAATCTTGCGTTCACAAGTGATTACAGAACTTCGTAAGCTCATGATAGAGCAAGGTTTTTTAGAAATTCAAACTCCTATACTTACTGCTTCATCTCCTGAAGGAGCACGTGATTATTTAGTTCCTAGCAGATTAAATCCAGGTAAGTTTTATGCATTACCGCAAGCTCCACAGATTTTTAAGCAATTGCTTATGGTATCAGGATTTGATAAATATTTTCAAATTGCACCATGTTTCCGTGATGAAGATGCAAGGTCAGATCGTTCTCCTGGGGAATTTTATCAACTAGATCTTGAAATGTCTTTTGTAACTCAGGAAGAAATATTTCAAGTGATCGAAAATGTCTTATACAAAGTATTTACCAAATTTTCTCATAAGTCAGTTAACAAGAACTTTCCACGCATTACATATAAAGAGGCAATGCTAAAATATGGTTCTGATAAACCAGATCTACGTAACCCATTGTTAATCAGCGATGTTACAGAAATTTTTCGTAATTCAAGATTTAATATTTTTAAAAATAATATTGAGCAAGGTATGGTAGTTAGAGCCATTCCTGCTCCTAAAACGGCAGAAGAGTCACGTAGTTTTTTTGATAAAAAAATAATAGAGCATGCTAAAAAAGAATTCGGTGCTAAAGGTCTAGGATATATAACTTTTAATAAAAATGGCGCCGTAAAAGGATCAATTGCCAAATTTTTTGATAGTGATAAGCTAAATTATATAAGAGAAATAACAAATATAAAACCTGGAGATAGTATCTTCTTTGCTTCTGATAAAGAAGATGAAGCAGCAATAATTGCAGGGAAAGTACGCACCCTTTTAGGATCAGAATTAGGTCTTATAGATAAAAATGTATTTGAGTTCTGCTGGGTTATTGACTTTCCATATTTTGGGTATGACATTAAAAATAAAAAAATTGATTTTTTTCATAATCCATTTTCTATGCCACATGGTGGCTTAAAAGATTTGGAGGAGAAAAATCCACTATATATTCTTGCTTACCAATATGATCTTGTTTGTAATGGAATAGAATTATCAAGCGGAGCGATTCGTAATAACAAATTAGATATTATGTATAAAGCTTTTGCTATTTTAGGCTATAGTAAGGAAGAAGTTGATATAAAGTTTAGTGCACTTGTGCGTGCATTTAGATTTGGAGTACCACCTCATGGTGGGGTAGCACCAGGAATTGATAGGATGGTTATGTTACTTGCTGATGAACCAAGTATTCGTGAAGTAATATGCTTTCCTATGAATCAACAAGGTGAGGATGTTTTAATGAGTGCTCCCTCTAAGATACAAAGCAAACATTTACGTGAATTATTTTTGCGAGTTATTGATTGAAGTACCTAGATTAAACTAAGAAAACATGAATAATATTCAAAAAGCAATACTATCAGGTATAATTTGCAATATGATCATATGGTATGAGTTAACCTTATTTGGAGCTTTAACACATACAATAAGTGATGTTCTTTTTTTATCAGGAAGTGAATATGTAAAAAGAATCAAATTTCTTGGCAGTTTTGCGATTGGGTTTGGATTTAGGCCTCTTGGGGCATTTGTCTTTGGCTATATAGGAGATAAATATGGCAGGAGAAAAATTTTGCTGGCTTCTGTAATATTAGCTTCGATATCATCTACTGCAATTGCAGTGATACCTAGTGCCAAAGAAATAGGGGTATTTTCTCCTATATTGCTTCTGGTTTGTAGAATAATACAAGGAATGGCAACAGGTGGAGAAACAAGCATTAATTCAGCTTTTTTGATAGAGCATTCAAGTGATAAAAAAAATCTAGGTTTTTTAGGTAGTATAAAAGTTTTTAGTGGCGCTCTTGGTTCTATTACATGTTTTATAATGATAGCTATTTGCAAAAAATTTACAGGTGAAAATTACGAAATTTGGGGTTGGAGGTTACTTTTCTATTTTTGTTCTGTTATGGGTGTAATAGGCTTTTTGATAAGATATATAATGGAGGAAAGCTTAGCATATAAAATGCATAGTCAAAGCTTGTTTAGTTCGCCATTTTTAGAAATGATCCAGAAATATAAAAGAGTATTTATCATAGCAATTGGACTTGGTATTGCTCAGAATGCAATTGTTTATTCAGCAATTATGTTTTATAATATATCTGTAAAAGGGCTGATTTTATCAGGTATAGATATTAAAAATGTAGTAAGGATTATGGTTGAAATTACATTTGGAATATCTGCAGTATTACTTGCAGCATTATCTGATAAAATTGGAAGAAAGAATGTTATGATTCCTACATTAATAACGTTAGCTTGTATCAGTTTGCCAGTTCTTCCATTATTATCATGTAATAGTCATTATGTTGTAGTGCTTACTTTTTTGTCAGTAAGTATACCAATAGGTGGGTCTTTTGGAGTATATAATTCTCTTGTTTGTGAATTATTTCCAACAAGAATTAGGTGTACTGGTTTTAGTTTAGCTCATAACATATCTGCAGGAATTTTTGGTGGTATTTCTCCATCCATATGTATGTGGCTTATAGAAAAGGCTGAAACAAAGCTTGCAGCAGGTATTTATCTTATTACGTGTGCATTAATCAGTCTAATATCTATACTTCAAATTAAAAATAGAGATAAAAAAATTGACTGGTAAAATCTTTAATGATAATCTTTATATTTTAATTATATTTAATATCTTTATTAACTAGTTTCCATGTTTTTTATGGAATAAAAATATTTAGTAATTAAGAAAAAAATAGTAAACGGTTCTTTATTTATGAAGATAATTTTATTACTTAGTAATGAGAGCTAAAAAATACTGATTACCTTCTTGTTTAGGTGCTAATTCTACTTTTGAGATATCTTCAGTATCTTTGATCAACCGTTCTAACTTTTCTAGTCCCATTTCAGTATTTATTAGTTCTCTACCTCTAAATTTCATTGTCACTTTGATTTTATGTCCATGTATGAGAAAATCTCTTACTTGACGTAATTTTGTTTCATAATCATGATTGCTAATATTGGGACCTAGTTTAATTTCTTTTATAGTGAATGCTTTTTGTTTCTTTTTTGCTTCACTTGCTTTTTTTTTTGCATTATACTTTTGTTTACTATAATTTAAAATTTTGCATACTGGAGGGGTTGAATCAGATACAATTTCCACTAAATCTAAACTTACATTTTGTGCAGCTTCTAAGGCTTGTTCTATTGTTACAATTCCAACCATGTGGCCATGGTGGTCAACTAGGCGTACTTCCTTAGCTGTGATAAGTTCATTAATTCTATTTTTTTTAATTTGCAAACCTAACTCCTTTAGCTTAAATTAATATTTTTTAATAGAAGTTCAATAGCCTTTTCATAAGAAAAAGACTCTTGTCTTTTCGACCCTAAATTCCTCACTGATACTGTTTTACTTGCAATTTCATTTTTACCTATTATCCATAATATAGGAACCTTATTTGTACTATGCAAGCGTATTTTATAACTAATTTTTTCATTGGTTAAATTCATTTTAACCCTAACGCCTTGCTTTCTTAAAACTTCATTAATTTCTTTAGCATAGTTATCAGCCTCATTTGTAACTGTTAGAATAGCAAGCTGTGTTGGAGCAAGCCACAATGGAAATTGTCCTGCATAATGTTCTATTAAAACTCCAATAAAACGCTCAAAAGTTCCAAGAATTGCTCTGTGTAGCATTACAGGATGGTGCTTCTGTCCATCCGCTCCTATATAAAAAGCTCCGAGACGTTTTGGTAAAATAAAATCGACTTGTAGTGTTCCACACTGCCAGCTTCTACCTATTGCATCTTTTAGAATAAATTCTAACTTTGGACCATAAAATGCACCTTCACCGGGGTTAAGTTTATAATTTATTCCTGTTTTTTTAACAGCCTCTAGCAATGCTTTTTCAGCTTTATTCCATACTTCATCGTCTCCTGCTCTAATGTTTGGACGATCTGAAAATTTTACAAAGATTTCATTAAACCCAAGTTCTGAGTATACTCCTTTTAGGAGATCACAAAATTTTACAGTTTCAAAATTGATTTGTTCTTCCATACAAAAAATGTGTGCATCATCTTGAGTAAAGCCACGTACTCGCATCAGTCCATGTAATGAACCTGAGCTTTCATTTCTATGACATACACCAAACTCTGCCATACGTATAGGTAAGTCACGATAACTTCTAATACTAGAATTAAAGATCTGTACATGACAAGGACAATTCATAGGTTTTATTGCTAGCTCTTCATTCTTAAATTTATTAACAAAAAACATATTTTCTTGGAACTTATCCCAATGTCCGGATTTTTCCCATAGTTCCTTATTTACCAAAATAGGGGTTCTTACTTCAAAATAACCATTATCTACTAATTTTTTTCTCATATAAGACTCAAGAATATTATATAAAATATATCCCTGTTCATGCCAAAAAACTTGTCCAATAGCTTCTTCTTGAATATGAAATAAATCCATGTCTCTAGCAATTTTACGGTGGTCGCGTTTTTCTGCTTCTTCTAAACGTTTAAGATAAGTATTTAATTCATTCTGACTTCTCCATGCGGTGCCATATATTCGTTGTAACATTGGGCCATTGGAGTCACCACGCCAATATACTCCTGCAACTTTCATCAATTTAAATGCTTTAACTTTACCAGTTGAGGGAGAGTGTGGACCGCGACATAAGTCAACAAAATTACCTTGTTTATAAATAGTGAGATCTTCATTTGTTGATATGTAAGAAATAATATCAATTTTGTACTTTTCACCTATACTGTTAAAAAAATCAATTGCTTGTTTACGGCTCCAAACCTTTCGAATAAATTTATAGTTATCTTTTATAATTTTTTTCATTTTTTTTTCTATTAAGAAGAGATCACTCGTAGTAAAAGTGTAATCTGTAGCAAAATCATAATAGAAACCATCTTCGGTTGTTGAATCAATAATAACTTGAATACTAGGAAAAAGCTCTTTTACTGCTTGAGCCATTATATGAGCAGCATCATGCCTTATGATATCTAAAGCAATTTCATCACTGAATTGTATTACCTCTACTTCTGTGTTAGATTCAATTTTGTGTGAAAGATCATATAACTTACCATTAATCTTTAAAGCAATAGCTTCTTTTAAAGAATCTAGTTTTAATGTATGAAAACCAGTAACTTTATTGTTATACTCTTCTACTTTTTGTTTAGCTGAAAGGGTGACTTTTATCATAAATTTTAGAAATAGGATCTATTTTTTTTAAACCTAAGTTTAATTGCTTCTTCCCAAATTTCACCGTTACGTAATAATTTTTCTTTATCATATATTAATTCTTTTCTTGTTTCTGTTGCAAATTCAAAATTTGGTCCTTCAACAATCGCATCAACTGGACATGCTTCTTGACAAAGTCCACAATATATACATTTTGTCATATCAATATCATAACGGGTGGTGCAACGACTTCCGTCTTCCCTTTCTTCTGCTTCAATAATTATTGCCTGAGCTGGGCAAATTACTTCACATAATTTACAAGCTATACATCTCTCTTTACCATTTGAATACCTACGTAATGCATGTTCACCACGAAATCTTGGACTTAGACGGCCTTTCTCCATGGGATACCTGAGTGTAACCTTTGGCTTAAACATGTATTTTAATGTAATGGCAAAACCTCTGATTAATTCTATAAAAAAGCAATACCAAGCTATTTTTTTGAGCATAAAGACTTAAAAACTTACACAGGTAATTATAGATTAAATTGCTGGTTTTCAAAAGGTCTTTTTTCTTGCTTCAATTTAAATTATATGTGAATCAGTCAACTTTATTCCTACTATATTATACCCCGAATCAACATGTAAAATTTCTCCAGTGGTGCCGCTACTTAAATCACTCAGTAAATATAGTGCTGCTTTTCCAATGTCCTCTATTGTAGTGTTACGTCTTAGTGGAGAATTATTTTTATTCCATTTTGATATAAAATAAAAATTACTTATTCCAGAAGATGCTAAAGTTCTGATTGGACCAGCAGAAATAGCATTGACTCTAATATTTTGTGGTCCTAAGTCACATGCTAAATATTTTACACTTGCCTCAAGTGCTGCTTTACATAAACCCATAACATTGTAATTAGGTATAACCTTTTCAGCACCGTAATAGGACAAAGTAAGTAGATTACCAACGTTTGGCATTATTTTTTCGGCTCTTTGAGCTAAAGCAGTAAAAGAATAGCATGATATATGCATTGCATTGAGAAAATTCTTTAGTGAGGTATTGATATATCTGCTACTTAATTCATTTTTATCAGAAAAGGCAACCGCATGTACTAAAAAATCAAGGGTACTCCATTTTCTTTTTATTACTCTAAAAATATCATCTATAGTTTCTTCATTTGCCACATCACAACTCAGTACTAACTTTATATTTAGTTCAGCTGCTATCGATGATAGCCTCTTTTTTGCTATTTCGTTTTTGTAGGTAATTGCAAGTTCTGCTCCATGCTCTGAAAGGATTTTTGCTATACCATAAGCTATTGATCTTCTATTTATTATTCCAATTATTAATCCCTTTTTATTTTTTAATAAAGTTGTTGTCATATAACCATTTGTTTTTATTATTTGGAATACTACTCAGCAAAGTTAGGTATTAACTATACTGAAATAACCTTTAAAATTAGTAGGTATATTATCAATTTTGCAAATGAATACAAGTTTTTAATAAAATTAAAAAATTGAAAAGATCTTAAGGCCATAATAGTGACGCAAGAGTAATAAACTCCTTTATTTAGAATTAAAGTTTTGCTATCTTTACATTTTAATAATTTAAAATTAATGGATGTAAACAAAAATAAATTTCTATTTCTTCCACTTGGAGGAGTGGGCAAAATTGGAATGAACGTTAATCTATACCATTGCCAAGGTAAGTGGATTATGATTGATCTTGGTATTGGTTTTGCTGACGAAACTATGCCAGGTATTGAGTTACTTGTTGTTGATGTAAGTTTTATTGCTCAAAGAAAAAAGGATCTACTTGGAATAATAATCACACATGCACATGAAGACCACTGCGGTGCAGTGCCTTATTTATGGAAAGAGTTACAATGTCCTGTATATGCAACAAGTTTTACAGTTAATTTTCTTAGGGAAAAACTAAAAGAATTTTGCTTGGAAAGTATAGTACCAGTAAAAAAGGTAGATATAAATGG
This sequence comes from Wolbachia endosymbiont of Dipetalonema caudispina, assembly GCF_013365495.1. GTDB lineage: Bacteria > Pseudomonadota > Alphaproteobacteria > Rickettsiales > Anaplasmataceae > Wolbachia. The sequence continues at coordinate 177,897 of NZ_CP046580.1, forward strand.
TAGTATAAATTTAGGTCCTTTCACTGTTGAGTTTATAAATATGACTCATTCAATTCCTGAAGCGCATTCAATATTAATTAGCACTAATATAGGAAGTGCACTCCATACTGGAGATTGGAAATTTGATCCAAAACCTGTCATTGGACTAACTTCTAATGTAAATCGTTTAAAAGAAATTGGTAATAAGGGTAATTTACTTGCAGTAATTTGTGATTCAACGAATATATTGAGTCAACATAATCCCGAGTCAGAAGGTGAAATTTATAACAATATTTATAACATAGTGAAACAATCGGAGAAGTTAGTAGCAGTATCGCTTTTTGCTTCCAATGTAGCGCGAATTGAAACAATAAGTCAAGCTGCAAAGGTATTGAATAGAAAAGTAGTTTTGCTTGGTAGATCCTTATGGAAAATAATCAGAATTGCTCAAGATAGTGGGCATTTAATTAATTCTGTTCAGTTTTTTGAAGCAAAAGCTGTAGCAAATTTGCCAAGAGAAAAGTTATTATTAATATGTACTGGCTGTCAAGGTGAACCAACAGCAGCAACTTCAAAACTTGCTTATAAAAAGCATCATGCATTCAAAATGCAAAAAGGAGATATAATGATTCTTTCATCAAAAATTATTCCTGGAAATGAAACTCGTACACATAATATGCTTAATGCTTTCATTGAAATGGGAGTGGAAGTTATTACTGAGAAAACAGAAAATATTCATGCTTCTGGGCATCCAACAAAAGAAGAGCTAAGAAAGATGTACTCTTTGATAAAACCGAAAATATCTATTCCTGTTCATGGTGAGTATATTCACATCCATGCACATGTAAAATTTGCTAAGGAGTGTGGTGTGGAAAAAGCAATAATGATCACACCAGGCGATATTGTCAACTTAGAGAACGGAGAAAGGGTTGATTCAATCAGTGTTAATTATTTTGGTATTGATGGTATGTTGCTACGTTATCCAGATAGTAGTGTTATAAAAATGCGTAAAAGGATGAGGGATGCAGGTGCTATTATAGTGACAGCGATTGTTGACAAAAAGAATAAATTGCTTACTAAGCCAAAAGTATTTACACCAGGTATTTTTGGAGTAACTGAGGATGCAGCTATTATACAGAAAATTATAAAATCTGTTGAGTTAGCATTTAGTTTACAATCGACAAAAAAGATAAAAAGTAAAATTGAGAATTCGATATTTAATATTTTAAATGAATATTTACTGAAGAGGCCTATAATTAAAGTCCAAATAGAACAGGTATAAAATAAAATTTTATTTATTAATTAATATTATTTTTTGTATTATTTTAGCTTAATTTTACGGAAGATTATTTTCTATTAGATAAAAAAACAACATAGTAATTATCAGAAGTTGTAGGTGTCGTATATATAAAATGTGACTGAGAAATAGGTTTTGAGTAAGATTTTGCAAAAATAATAAAAGCGATCATAAAATATTTTTATATAACAAATATCTATTGATTAGACTGATCTTAATTTTGAATTACTCGTTAGTTAATTTACTCTTTAATGAAGTGAGCAAGGATAATTAGTGTGTTATATATCAGCTCTTATTTATTTTTATTGTGAATGAATAAATGAATACATGACAAGCATGAATCTTTCTCTTTGTTTAATTAATTTTAGAAGATATATAAACTTGTATCGATGTTCATAATAATTATGTATTTATAGTGTGTGGCTTAACTTCTCGAATTATGCAATTGGTTAAAAAATTTTAAAGCAGGTTAATATGCTAAGGAATTTAAAATAAAGTTAGGACAGTAGTCTTGAAGTATATTTTTTTCATATGCAGTAACCATAACGCTCTGTTCATTTAGGCGAATCAATCATTTTAACACTTAAAAAGTGCTTTTATAATTATCAACTTAACGTAATTTTATTTTTTAAATTAAGTTATATAGCATTAAAATGACAAATAATAAATTTAATATTAACTATTTTATCTATTAAACTACTAATATGAAATATTAACTAACTTATAATGTGAAGTATGCAAAATAATTATAAAAGTAGTAAGATACTTTTAAGATACTTTAAGGTTTCCTTTTTCTCAGTACACTAAATAAGATATATGTTTTTATCTAAACTTCTTAAATAGAGGTATTATTACCTATATACATTAGAGTTTACTATTTTAAAAGCGTTTCTACTAGAAATCTTTTCTAAGGTCTTTTATTTTTTTCTAAAAACTTACTTTTAGTGTATAGTAATTTTTTTGAAGAAGTAATATTTTTTGCTTGCTTTGAGTTTTTTGTGATGCTTTTTTCTTTTATTAAGATTTATTAATTAAGTATGAAACTGAAACAGTAAATTGTAAAATTTTCAAACTTAACTAAAGTTAAAAAAATGAAGAAAATTTTTATAACTAAATTAAATTTTATAAATCTAGTTAATTTTTGTTGTAAATTTTAATAGACATAATATATTATTAAATAATCAGTAACAATCAATATAAGATAACTAATTTTGTCAAGTTTAAGGTATAGTGAGTATGAAGAGTTGAATTTTTAGTATTTGTTAATTTATTTTAGATTTTAAATAGTTATGTTAAAGGAAGAGGACAAAATATTCACAAACTTGAATGGTAGAGAAAATTCACTGCTTAAAGATGCGAAAAAGCGTGGAAGTTGGCAGAAAACAAAAGAGCTATTAGATTTAGGTTCCGAAAAGATTATTGATGAGGTAAAAAAATCTGGCTTAAGAGGTCGAGGAGGTGCAGGTTTTTTAACTGGTCTTAAGTGGAGTTTTATGCTCAAAAATTCTTTAAAAAAACAACCGATATATCTAGTAGTGAATGCAGATGAGTCAGAGCCTGGTACATGCAAAGATAGAGACATATTAAGATATGAACCACATAAATTGCTTGAGGGAATTCTCTTGGCTGGTAAAGCAATTAATGCATCAACTGCATATATTTACATAAGAGGTGAGTTTTATAATGAATATCTAGTTTTAAAAAAATCACTTAAGGAAGCTTATAAGGAAGGACTGATCGGAAAAAATGCATGTAGATCGGACTATAATCTTGATGTATTTATCCATAGAGGTGCGGGAGCTTATATATGTGGAGAAGAAACAGCTCAACTTGAGTCAATCGAAGGAAAAAGAGGATTTCCTCGCATAAAGCCTCCATTTCCTGCAGAAGTTGGGCTTTTTGGTTGTCCAACTACAATAAATAACGTTGAAACCATAGCTATGATTCCAGATATTTTGCGTCGTGGAGGAGAATGGTTTGCATCTCTCGGTAAAGTAAATAATACTGGTACTAAGATCTTTAGTATTTCAGGGCATGTAAATAATCCCTGTAATGTTGAAGAAGAACTTGGCATTCCACTACGTGAATTAATTGAAAAATATGCAGGTGGAGTTCAAGGGGGTTGGGATAATTTACTTGCTGTAATACCTGGTGGATCTTCAGTATCATTAATTCCAAAATTTATATGTGACACTATTGAAATGGATTTTGACTCATTAAGAGCTGTACGGTCAGGACTTGGTACTGCTGCTGTAATAGTAATGAACAAATCAACTGATGTAATAGCTGCAATAGAAAGATTATCACATTTTTATATGCATGAATCATGTGGACAGTGCACGCCATGTCGTGAGGGTACTGGGTGGATATGGAGAATTATGAAACGAATGGTAACAGGAAAAATTAGTCTTAATGAAATAGATAAGTTGCTTAATCTTACAACTCAAATAGAAGGACATACAATTTGCGCACTTGGTGATGCTGCAGCTTGGCCAATTCAAGGATTAATAAGACATTTTCGTCATTTAATTGAAGAAAGGGCTCAGTTTAATAGAAGTATATAAAAAAAATTTATATATTAATAAACTAGATTAAAATTGCTGATAAATTTGTTAGGAACTTACTTTAACAGTAAAAGCACTGGTTATATTTAATATATGTAAGCAAAAGGATTATATTAATACTTAATTTCGTGTTTACTAGAAGATTATGTTTTTAATAAAAAAACTTCTTACTTTTAGGTAAGCAGTTATAGTCATTTCAAGCAGTAAAAATACCAATTCTGATTCAAAAATTAATTTCTTCACAAAAAAATAATGCTCTTTTTGCTTGATATATTTTAAAATATAAAACAATTTTGTAAATAGTAAAATATAAAAATACTAGATCCTACGTTTTTTATTATGAAATTCACATAAATTATAAATTATGCATGTTTTGCACAAAGGGTTTTGTGCTTTGCAAGTATATCTACCATGTAAAACTAGCCAGTGATGAGCATATAATAGGTACTTTTTTGGCACTTTATTTAAAAGAGATTGCTCTGTTTTAAATAAATCTTGTTCTTTTACAAGACCAATTCTATTGCTTACTCTGAACACGTGAGTATCAACTGCTAATGTTGGAATACCAAGCCCAGTATTTAAGAATACATTAGCACTCTTCCTTCCTACTCCAGGTAAAGATAACAAGTCGTTAAAATTTGCAGGAACTTTACTATGATACTGTTCAATCAATTTTTTACTAAGATTAACTATATTTTTTGCTTTGGAATTATATAAACCGATACTGCTTATATATTTTTTTACTTTATTTTGTCCAAGATTTAGCATTTTTTCTGGTGTATCAGCGATACTAAATAATTTTTTTGTGACTTTATTAACACTTGCATCAGTTGTTCGTGCTGATAAAACTATCGCAGTTAGCAAAGTAAAATGATTGGTATAATTTAATTCTATTTTAGGTATTGGATTTGATTGTCTAAATTTTTTAAATACTAATTCTATTTTTTTTAAATCCATTTATAGAACTAAAATTTTTATATTCTACTATTTATAGTATAAACTTAATTCTTAGAGTTTAAGCTATTATTAAATAGTGATATTAAATAGATAGATATTTATATTTTTAAAGTTTTTCTCTCAACTAATTTACTTTTACTCGTAAAGTCCTTCAATAAATAAGAAGTATTAATCACATATAGTTTTTATAAATCATATCATCATAAATCACTTTTCTCTCGATTCTGTTTCTTAATTCTTAAATTTTCTTTACATTTTTTAATGTATATTTCTTAGATCTTTAAAAAAATAGAGAGCGTAACTTTAATTAACATTGCTAAAATATTAAAGAGCCAAACAAACTTGTAGTCTAGAATTAATCGCAGTAGTAAAATTTACTGTAGCAAATAAATAGAAAAATAATTAAGGAATATATGAAAAAGACTTTGCCTTTTAATTAGATAAAACTAGCTCATTTTACTGAAAATATCGGTAAAATTTTTGCTATTTCTATACTTTTTTATAAACAGACTAGAAATTATTTACAATAAAAATATTAATGCTATTATTCTACTATGAAAAATAGCAATCAATATCTATACAATAGTGGTTGATAAAGCTTAAATAGAAAAGCTAAAGTTGAATAAAGAGTAAAAATATTCTTACTTTATAAAGTTTAGTAATAATTCTTTTCTTGATTAAATTTTTTAATTTTCTTTAGGAGTAGTATAGCTAAATCATCATAAACTGAGTTTGACTTATGTTAACATTTTAATTTTTTATTGCCTTTTTAGGATTTGAACTTGAATTCTGTAAAAGCCTTTTTTTATTTGATGTAAACCTTTATACTGCTCAAGTCACTTAAATAAAAAGTCTTTACTTATAATATAGATATTAATTGATGTAATATCTTTTGATTACTTTTTTTAAATTAATTTTCTTAAAACTCTTTCTATAATAAAATTTATATACTATTGAATACCATCATATTCAATATCAACACTTACTTTTAAACAGACTTATAACCATAAAAGTCTACACATGCTTTTTTTTTACCCATAATAAGCTTTATAAGCTCGATCAAATTTATTCCTGTTCAACTTTTATCAAAAAATTTTATAAGAACTAACTTTCTATATTACTCTATAGAAACTATCAAAAACTTAATAAACATTACTTATAACTTATCTAATTATCATTTTCAATACATTAAATAAAACAGTACTATTTTCACTCTCTAATTAATTACTTTGATATGAATTTATACTATCTATATTGAATAGCATATGCTGAACATAGACATGTGAATAATTTTTGATTAAATAAAAAAACCTTCTTTTCCATCATATAAATATAACTTATCCATTCTTACTACGTCAAAGCTGTTTTCTTCAAGTGTAATGAGTAAGTTATTTACATCACTATTTGTAGTAGTTTTTTTATTATTTGCAATAAATCTACAAATCACTTGATCGCTTGAAGAAGATTTTAAATTTCCTGGCCAAACTACAAGTCCTTTTGAGTATATTGCTTTAATCTTTAAATTGCTTGATTTAAATAATTTTACTAATTGATTAAAATCTACTGATTTATTCCAGGCAAGTGTTACATCACTACCAACTAACTTTTTTATGTCATAGCTCTTTCCATAATCATTCCATGTCTCCTTTACTTTGCTATTATTTGAATAATTGCCGATCATAAATTCAGACAATATTTTAGGCTTTTTTCCTAAATTACTTATAACGGCTTCTGCAAATTCTTTTGTGCCAACTTTCTGTTTACTTTTTTCTTCCTTGTATAAATCGGCAGTGTGTATTCCATCTTCTAAAGTTTTTGTCCATGCATTATAAATTAATTTTGCAGTATCTACTTGGTTTATATAAACCAGCATATGCACTGCAGCATTGAGCAGTCCAGAAGGATTAGCAATATTTTTTCCTGCAATATCAGGAGCTGATCCGTGAACTGCTTCAAACATTGCGTATTTACTACCTATATTACTGCTTCCAGCTAATCCTACAGAACCTGAAATTTGTGCCATTATATCTGATAATATATCGCCATATAAGTTTCCAGTTACTATAATATCAAAGTTTTCAGGTTCTGTGATAATACGTGCCATTCCTATGTCAACTATATAATGTTCCGCCTCTATATCTTGGTACTTTTTTGCAATACGATTAAATTCTGCATAAAAAGTGCCGTCGGTCATTTTCATGATGTTATTTTTAGTTAGGCAAGTTACTTTTTTTCTGTTGTGTTTTTTTGCATATTCAAAAGCATACTTACATATTTTTTCTGAGCCTGATCTGGTAATAATTTTAGTACATTGGTAAGAGTCATCAGTGAATCTGTGTTCAATCCCTGTATAAACGTCTTCTTCATTTTCACGTATTATAATAATATTAAATTTATTAAATTTGTTTTCTATAATAGGGTGATACGAAGTACACGGTCTAATATTTGCGTATAGTCCAAGATTTTTTCTTAGTATAACATTTAAACTTTTATGTCCTTTACCCTGGGGAGTCGTTGTTGGAGACTTAAGCAACATCTTTGTCTTTTTAATAGATTCCCATCCACTTGGAGAAATTCCATGAGACCATTTTTTATTATGGACAAGATTTCCTATTTCAATAGTATTTATTGAGATTTTTGCTTGCGCTTCATATAATATAGACAGTACTGCTTTCATAATCTCTGGTCCGATACCATCGCCATATGCAACAGTTATTGGTGTTGACATCATTTTCTTCTACTATAAAAAACTTAATGTTAATCTAAATGCTAGAATAGTACAAGTAGCAATGCTACTTTCAATAGTGTATTTTCATAGTTACCTAATCATATATTTATATACCATAATTATGTATTAAGATAGAGTATTAAGATGAATAATATTGATTAGGATTAGGTTCTTTGACGGTGAGTAGTGAATTTTGAACATATAAATCAAAAGATGATTATGAGTTAAAATCATTATTATTTAGGTAATGCGACTTCAATTATGAAATAGGTGATTAGAGCGTATTCTAAAATACTTTGAAAGTATAAGATAGAAGATATATTAGTTAATATCTCAGTAAAGATATTTAATATGGATAATTAGAAAGTATTTTGAAAAATGAATAAACACATAACTATATTCTTAAGTAATAAAAGTTAATTTGTTTTCGTATTAGAAAATTTTACTTCTTTAGTTATAGAAATGAAGCATTACTAGTTTGTGTACTATAGTTCAAAGGAAAGTTATAGATAATAAGGATATTACAGTAACTTCAGATATAAAAAGTATTCATTAAAGCAGTTCCTATATATAATTAACTTATAGTAAAAAATATAATTAGAAGTAAAGTGTAACAAATTCTTTGATAAGAACTATCTTATATAAAGATAATAGTAAGTGATTAACATTAAGTTTTAAGTATGAAGCAGAAATTATTTTGTTTAAAAAATATAGAGTTGATAGTTCTGTTTTGATCTCTTTAACTTGAAGGGAGAAATGGGTAAGAAATTGTAAAAAGGGTCTTTAAATGTATAAGAAATGAGTTTTTTAAAAAATAACTATTTGATATAAATATTAATCAAGTTTTAAATCTTGTTTTGGAAATATATATGAATAATTTTGATGGTGCTGAATAGTATTTACTTAGTGTTAACGTGTTTATTGATATAGTATTAGGTATAATTTTCTGATTGTAAAAGAACATTTATTACAGGTAAAAAAAATATCAATATAAGTCAGAGATTCTTTATAAGAATATTAAAAAAGTACTTTAAATCTTGGTGAATGTATAATATGTGCATTATATTTAACAGTAATAAAAAAAGGAATAATACCTCTATTTAAAAGGTCAGTGTCTTAATAATGTTTTAAGTATTTTATAAATATATTTTTATCCATATAAGTAATTAAAGACAGAAAGGTAATAAAATTTATAAAAATGGTATATATAGTATAAAAATTGAACAATAAGATACTATCTACATGGTACTTTCATTATTTAATTTATAAAGATTGAAAATATTGATTGTCTTAGTCTTTTGATAAGAAAATAATAAATCTATTAAGTAATTTTTTTGTTCTACATGTTTAATATGTGCAAAATTGTTGTATATAAGGTTTATTGACTTTTAGTACACTTTTGCCTATATAATTTTAATATTTTGAATTACTAGACATGCCTAATTTAAAAACAATGATGTTAAATTTTGGACCTCAGCACCCAGCTGCACATGGAGTATTACGTCTTGTTTTAGAAATGAGTGGCGAAGTGATTGAAAGAGCTGATCCTCATATTGGTCTCTTACATCGTGGTACTGAAAAATTAATAGAACATAAAACTTATCTTCAAGCCTTACCTTATTTTGATCGTCTTGATTATGTGTCACCAATGTCACAAGAGCATGCATATTCTTTGTGTGTAGAGAAATTACTGCAGTGTGAAATTCCAGTTAGGGCAAAATATTTGCGTGTTCTATTTTGTGAATTGACACGGATACTTAATCATTTACTTAATATTTCTTCTCAAGCACTTGATGTTGGGGCAATGACTCCTCTTTTGTGGCTTTTTGAAGAGAGAGAAAAGATACTAGAGTTTTATGAAAGAGCTTCAGGAGCAAGGTTTCATGCAGCTTATATCAGACCAGGGGGAGTTGCAGCAGATATTCCAGAAGGTTTAATTGAAGATATTGCAGAGTTTATAGAGCAATTTCCAAAATATATAGATGATATTGATGAGCTTTTAACAGAAAATAGGATATGGAAACAACGTACTGTGGGAATTAGTGAGATGTCAATAAAGCAAGTTCTTGATTGGGGTTTTAGTGGTCCAATGTTACGTGCAGCTGGGCTTGCTTGGGATTTACGAAAAAGTCAACCATATGAGATATATGACCAATTAGATTTTGATATACCTATTGGTCAAAGTGGTGACTGTTATGATCGTTATTTAGTAAGAATGGAAGAAATTAGGCAATCCATTAGCTTAGTGAAGCAATGTATAGAAAGAATGCCTGAAGGACCGGTAAAAACTGAAGATAAAAAAATTTCTCCACCACCAAGAGCAGAAATGAAAAAATCTATGGAAGCGCTAATTCACCATTTTAAGCTTTATTCGGAAGGATACCATGTACCAGAAGGTGAAGCTTATGTAGCTGTTGAAGCACCAAAAGGTGAATTTGGAGTATACATAGTTTCAGATGGCACTAACCAACCATATAGATGTAGAATAAGAGCACCTGGTTTTGCACATTTACAAGCTTTAAATTTTATGGCAAAAGGTCATATGCTCTCTGATATTACAGCGATTATTGGTTCACTCGATATAGTTTTTGGTGAGATTGATAGGTAGTGCCTTTAGGATATAACAGTTATAGATATAAATTATTTTTATTTTACATTATATAGTTTACGGTTATTTTTTATTATTTAATTGCAATGTAAACACTTATGCTATCAATCAGAAGATGGATGAGATCATCATTTATTTTTAATTAGGTTATACTAATCATTTCTCTTTTTAAGGGGCATATTTTCATTAAATAAGCAAACTGTGCTTGACCCGTTTCTTAAGGTAAATACAGAGCCTACTTTTTCAAGTATAAGGTAATCATTCACTGTACGAAAATTTATTAAAGACTCATGTCCTGCAAGATCAACTATAAAAACTGCTGGAAAATCAGAATTATTTTTATCAAACTGCAAATACGTAAATTTCCCGTCATCAAAGACCTTGGTTGGTACTATTGATTCACTTCCTTTAATATGAGAGATGGAATAATCAAAGTTTAAACCTTTTTTGACAACTTCAATATCATTTATATCAGGAATAGTGATGGGGCTAATTTGCTCGAGTATATTACCATCATAGGTTGTATAAATTTCATCACTGTTAAATAATGGGTAAAGGAATCTTACTTCATATGCCAATCTTGGATCATCTAATCCAGTTGCTTCCTCAGCATGAAATTCAAAATAATAGACTCTTTTATTAGTAATAATTGTTGCATTAGTATCAGCAATATCGTCTACAGGCTTAATGAATAGCCTATTATCTTGAGCAATAAGTTGCCAACCAGTTGGATCACCCATAGAAAGGTTTTGTATTGTTTCACCTGGTTCAAATAATATGCTCGACTGATAACCATAGAAACCTGTATACTTATGTATAGCTTGTGGATTATAATTTATTACTTTTATATGATTGTCTGCAGCTATTGAACGTGGTTCTTGTTTTGCAAAAGTATTACCGCTGTAAAAGAATATTAGTACTATAAATAAAAAACTGCTCATGATATTTAAATTGTATACCGATTATATTTTATCATTGAAAAGGTTCGTTGCAATTGTTAGGTATTATAATAATATATATCAAGGATAGTATTATTTATTTTTCTTAAAATTTTTGATTGGAGTTTCATATCTTTATAAATTAGATTTAATTTATGATATTTTATCTTTTAGGTACATATCATATATGAATACTGTCTAAAGCATAAATAAAGTTAGATTTTTTTTTGCAGTTTTATATTTTTATTACTATTTTATTTGAAATATAATCACTAATAAAATAAAATTACTATTGGTTGTGCTTGCATTTAGTGTATTTTATCTATTTCTAAATCTGATTGACTTTTTATCTTTAAGTTTTCTATACTAAATAATGATAACTACCAATCTTATTATACATAAATAATTTTTTTTGATTACTTGTTTGAAAACGGTGTTCATTGCTATAAAAATAATTAAAAAAACATCTTAAATCACTAAAAATGTTTCTTCTTTTACTGATGATTAATAGTACTCTAAAAAAAACTATGAGTTTTCTATTTTAGAGAATTATTATTAATTAATAGTGTTGATCAAGACTATAAACAATATTACTTTAAAAGCTAGTTTCTAGAGAGACGTTAAATTTTTATTTAATTATTTCGTGATCTTCTTATTTTCTATTTACTTTAAATCTTTGCTTTAAACTAGGATCATTTTTTAACTTCTCTTTTTTATTTCTTTACTTATTTTATCATATTTTTAAGAAAAAAAACAATAAACCACTCTATTAAAAATAAAGCAAACATGAATTAAAAAATGTTTGTAATTTTAAAGCCAGGGCCAGATTGTAATAGTTTATTTTATTCAATAACTTAAGTTTAAAAGAATTAAAGCCAGAATTCATAAGCTAGGATGAAATATTAATTTATGAATATTTCATTTTAAGAATATTTTCTTTATGAGAAAGTATGGTAATATATTGAATTATCTTCATCTAGGAAGAGTAATGTTGAAAATATTAGTATTAGTATGATTGTTTTTTTATAGGATTGATAGGTAATGTAATTAATATAGCTATATTTTTGTAAATCAATAATTTCTTAGAAGAAATTTACTGCTATTTTTCAAGCTGTTTTTAGTTTTTTAGTAAAGTAACATTGATAGTTTTGATAAAAAATCTTTTTATTATTTAATAATATATTATTTTAAGAATAATTGAGCTTCAGCTTTATCTTAATGTAGACAGAACTTTTAAATCAAATCTATTTTTTTCCTTTAGTTACATTTATTTTGAGATTTAGTGTACTCCAAAGCATTATTGTTCCTAACAAAATCATGGGTGCTGAAAGTAGTTGTCCCATAGTTAAACCAAGCCATAAATAGCCTATTTGATAATCTGGTTCGCGGAAAAATTCAACTATGAAACGTGCTATTCCGTACCATATAACTGCAATGCTGGTTAATACACCCTGATATAATCTTATTTTAGTTAGAAAAAATAATAGGTTTATAACTATAAAAAGCAGTAGTCCTTCAAGGAGGGCTTCATAAAGTTGACTTGGGTGACGTGGTAGATTATCGCTATCTTTTGAAAATACTATACCCCACGGTGTGGTTGTGACTCTACCAAATAACTCTCCATTTATAAGATTACCTATGCGACCTAAAAGTAAACCTATGGGAACTCCACAGGAGATTAGATCTAGTGTATAGAGTATTGGAATTTTATATTTTTTACATGAAATGATTACTGCAAAAAAAACTCCTACGGCACCACCATGAAAGGACATACCTCCTTTCCAGGTTTTAAATATTTCAATAGGGTTGTTTGTATAGTAACTTAGATCATATATCAATACGTAGCCAAGCCTACCTCCAAAAATGATACCTATAATGGTAGCTGTTAATAATGAGTCATAAAAATTTTTGATAAATATCTTGTGCTTGTCTAACTTATATAAGTACCAGTATGTAAACATGATACCAAAAATATATGCTAGAGAATACCAATATATAGCAACAGAACCAATTTTAAAAATTACTGGATTTAAGGACATATTTGTTTTAATTTACTTAAAAATAATCTACTTTTTTCACGATTCCACTCTCTCTGTTTTATTATTGCTCTTTTGTCGTAAAGTTTTTTTCCTTTTACAATAGCAATTTTAGTTTTTATTAATCCTTTGTTATTGAAATAAATTGAAAGTGGCACAATAGTTGTTCCGGTGGTTTTAATTTGCTTAATTAATTTTTTTACCTCTTTTTTATGTAGAAGCAGTTTACGTTCTCTTTTTGGTTCATGATTTTTTTGGTTTATGGCTTTATTATATTCCGCAATATACATATTGTGTAGCCATATTTCGTCATTTTTTCCAATAACATAAGCGTTAGAAATGTTGACTTTTTTTTTTCTTAATGATTTAACTTCACTACTTAGTAAGACTATACCTGCTTCAAGTTCTTCTAAAATAAAGTATTCAAATTTTGTTTTGCTATTTTCTATAATAATTTCCATCTTTTAAAGATATCTTTCACATTAATATTCTACAAAATTTTTAATTTAACTCATAATGGAACAGTTCTTAATGAATAGAAAGTTAATATGCTGCTAAAAGAGAAAAGAAGATTAGATTATTATTTTATGGTAAAATTATGCTTTTCTCTTTTTTATTGTCATATGACTTTATTAATCTGTCATTTTTTTTCCAATTTCTTTGATTTTTAGTATCAACGACTCTGATGTATACATATCAACTATATTTTCTATTGTTATAAACAAGGTTTGATAAGAGTGTGAATTTATTATCCAATTAGGTAATACTTCTTCTATTTCTGTTTTAGATTGTTCCTCTTTTTTATCAGATATTATATAACAATATAAATATATTGCGGAGAATAATATATGAGAAAGTAATATTCCTTTAAGAGTTCCAATACAAATTCCAGTAATTCTATCAATTAAACCCAATCTTATAGGTAATAATATATACATTAGCCAATTATTTACTATCATGAATATGAAATTAAGTATAGTAAATACAGAAATTGTAGAAAGTATGTTTTGTATGGTTTTAGAGTTAAAGTATTTACTATAGTTTATAGCAAAAAAGTCATGATAATTGGTTGTTAAAAAAATTGATAAAAACAAAAATATTAATGCACATAATTCTTTGATAAAGCCTCTGATTATTGAGATTGTGACACATAAAGTAATGATAAAGATAATTAGGCAATCAAAAAGCATATATGTATTTATTAATACTAGAATAGAATAATTGTAATAATAAAATTGTAAAATTAATTATATTTATACTGTATCAGTTGATCCAAATATCTGGCAATTATGTCAATTTCTAAATTTAAATGATCATTTACTTTATTAAACTGGAAAGTTGTATTTTGCCATGTATAGAGGATGATGTTTACTGTAAATTCCTGGTTAATAATTGAATTTACTGTAAGAGAAACTCCATCTAGGGTTATGGATCCTTTTTTTGCAATGAATTTAATTAATTCTTTTGGACATGATAATTTGATTTCGTGAGAGTCTAAGTTTTTATTAATTGCTAAAATTTGTGCTGTTTTATCCACATGACCTTGAACTAAGTGGCCATCAATTCTATCACTTAATCTCATTGCTTGCTCTAGATTTATTTTTTTTCCTACTTTCCATGTATTTAAATTAGAAATTTTTATGGTTTCTTGAGATGCTCGAATTGTGAATGTATCATCAATGATATTGATAGCAGTAAAACATATACCAGAGCAGGATATTGAATCTCCTGCATGTATAATAGAGGGTAAATTTTGTGTTTTAATGTAGAAGATTTGATCAGAGTTGGAATAGACAATAGTATCAATTATAGTTCCAATGCTTGTAATGACTCCTGTAAACATATATTAGTAAAACAAAATTATTTTATTATATAAAATTTTTTAAAACAACCTGTTTCTTATCTTCTGGGGAAAGAAGTTTATTTTACTTATTAGCTGTTTAGTAAATTCTAATTTATATTAGGTATAAATGAGTTAAGTTAAGACTCTTCATGTAGTGTAATTAGATTGATTACACTGTTAAAATGATATTTTTCCCTTCTATAGTTAGTGAGGTATTTTTCATGTTTTCTAATATTGATTAGAGAGGATGTGTAAGATTGGGTAAAATAATAAGTCTTTTTAAGGAGAATATAGTCTTTAGTTGACTAGTGGTATTGAAAGAGTAGCATGAATATTTTTTACTTAAGCAATTTTTAGTGAGTCTAAAATTATTTAGTTTTTTTTTGCATATTACTATAATAATTTTGGATATATGTATAGCTTATTTTTATATTTGATTAAATAAAAGAAAAAATTAATATGGATAATGTAACTTGTTTATTTATGGAGTCTTTTTTTTGAGTTACATTATATTCGTTGTTTTTTATTTATTGTAATATTTTTGTTTTTAATTTAGGGACACTTAATTACTATAAATTGTGAAGGGTTAGGTTTTTCAATGTTTTGTATATGGGTGTAATTAATATCCTTCTATTGAAAATGAGATAGGAAGTAAAGTATTATTAATAACTCCTTAATTATAGTTTTAATGCTTTTAATATAAATTGCTAATTTTTTGTTAATTTATTTGTATTATTGTAAACTTTTTTTTTAATAGATAGATTTTAAAAAAGTTAGTTAGAGAGTTATTCAAGATAGTCTTATACTAAGATACATTTACATTTCTATTACTAGTATTTTTGCTATGATGAAATGGAAGCAATATCTCTTTTTTGTAAGATTTTTTTAGTTAATAGTATATATTGATTCTCTTTTTCGTTAGGGAATATTTTATTATATTTATATCCTTCTTTGAAGGGATTTTGGTAAGTACCTTGCTTTATATATTCTTCTTGAGTTTATATTTATGTATAGTTAATGTGGTCAGTGTGTTAGGATGAGATAAATAAGCTATAATTAGTTGCAGATTAGTAATTTGGAGGTTGGGGTAGAGGTTATTGATGTTATTTGTGATTTTGTTATAATTAAGTTCAAACTAGTGTTTCTATAATGTATAAAGGGCTAATAAATGAGATACTTTCATTTCAAAATAAAGCTATGTTAGAGATTGAAAGTGCTTCTTCTTTAGAGAATTTAGAGAAAGTTAGGTTATTATATTTAGGAAAGAGGGGTATAGTTCGAGCGTATTTTAATAGTTTAAAAAAGGTGGAGGATATAAGAAAAAAGCGTAATTTAGGTAAGATTATCAACGTTTTGCGGGATAAGCTAGATCAGCTTATAATAAATAAGGAAAATATGCTAAAAACTGAGGGAGTTAACTTTAAACTGCAGAGTGAAGTAGTTGATATTACATTACCCATTAGGCCGGAAAGGATTGGTAAAGTTCATCCAATCAGTAAGATTATAAATGAAGCAAAGTTCATTTTTGCACATATGGGTTTTAAGGCAGTAAATGGTCCAGAAATTGAGGATGAGTTTTATGTATTTGATGCGTTGAACACTCCGAGCTATCATCCTGCACGTGAGGAGCAAGATACTTTTTACTTAAAAAGTAAAATAGATAATAAAAGGATGCTATTACGTACTCATACTTCATCTGTGCAGGTTAGAGTTATGGAAAAAGCGAAAACTTTTCCAATTAAAATAGTTGCTGCAGGTAGGGTATATAGGAATGACTTGGATGCAACTCATACTCCAATGTTTCATCAGATTGAAGGGCTATATGTGAATGAAAATATCAATATGGGACAGCTAAAATTTACTATTCATTACTTTCTCAATAAATTTTTTGGGGATAAAGAGCTAAAGATACGTTTTCGTAATAGTTTTTTTCCTTTTACTGAGCCTTCTGCAGAAGTGGATGTAAGTTATAAGGATAGTAAATGGATTGAAGTGCTTGGGTGTGGTATGGTACATCCAAACGTTTTTCAAAATGTTGGAATAAACCATACTCAATATAGTGGTTTTGCGTTTGGCATTGGTATAGAGAGGCTTGCGATGCTAAAATATCAAATTGGTGACTTAAGAAGCTTTTATACTAATAAAATTCATTGGCTTAACCATTATGGTTTTCATTTTTTATCCTTAAGGTAAAGTGAAGAATAGAGCTTATACATTTGTTATACTTGCTGCTGGGCATGGTAAGCGAATGAATTCAAATTTACCTAAGGTATTACATAAGATAGGTAATTTTTCCATGCTCAAGCATATAGTTTATAACGCAAAACAATTAAGTCCTATAAATATAGCTATTGTGGTTGATTTGCCTTTGATTGAAAAATTGGAACATTTTGAGAATGTAAAGTTAATTATACAAGAATTGACACTAGGGACAGGAGATGCAGTTAAAACTGCAATGAGAAATTTAAGAGAGTTACCTGACTCAGGTATAGTTATTGTACAGTATGGAGATACTCCACTTATAAAGAGTAGCACAATAACTAAAATGGTTAGTTGTTTATTAGAAGGTAAAGCTTTGGTTTGTCTTGGTTTTAAAACTAGCTGTAAGGGATATGGTAAGTTGGTTATTGAGAATGGCTTCTTAAAAAGGATTGCAGAAGCACAAAATAGCAGAAGTAGTAGTGAAGAATTTCTTGCAAATTCTGGAATAATGGTTGCACAGGCAAAAGATTTGCGTAATTTAGTAGAAAGAATCGAATGTGATCGATTAACCCATGAATATTATTTGACAGATATAGTTTCTATTGCAGTAAAGAGTAATTTAAACGTTGGTTATGTTATTACTGATGAAGAAGAGGCGACTGGTATAAATGATAGAAATGACCTCACAAAAGCTGAGTTTTACTTTCAGGAAAGTCAAAGAAAATTTTTTACTAATTCAGGAATAACTCTTGTTGCTCCAGAGACTGTTTTTTTCTCTTTTGACACACAAATTGGTGTTAATTCAATTATTTATCCATATGTTTTTTTTGGTCCTGGTGTGAAAATAGGCTCTGGTGCTAAAATAGGTCCATTTACCAAATGTGGATATACATCGATTGGTGATAATGTAATCATAGGAAACTTTGTCGAGACAAAGGCAAGTGATATAGGTTCAAGTACTAGGATAAAGCACTTAAGTTATATAGGAGATACTAAAATAGGTATGAAAAGTAATATAGGTGCTGGTGCTGTTGTTTGTAACTATGATGGAAGGAAAAAATATAAAACAAGTATCGGAAACAATTGTTTTGTTGGTGCAAATAGTTCATTAATTGCGCCGCTTAATATTCATGATGAATCTGTGATTGCAGCAGGTAGTATTATAGTTAAAGATGTGCCAAAAAAAAGACTTGTGATAACAAGAAGAAGACAAATGGTTAAGAAAATAAAAAAAAGTAATCTTAATTGAAGATTTTTTGTTAAGGTACAAGCTGTTAACAGCGTGTAACACTTTACTTAAGAGAAATGTCATGTATTTATTATTATATTAAGTCTCGACTTTTCAGTAGTTTTTCAATACTGCTGATATCCATATTAAGTTTTGTTTTCGGATCCGGTTTATGAAATCAATCATTTTACAATTAATACATTTTGGATGAGCTGCTTTGTTTCCATTTTTTGCTCTTGATTCCCTGTAAATACAGAAGCTCATGAAGCTTATGCTCTATTAATATTAAAGTAGCAATGTAATATACAGCAAATTAGCATTATCTCTTTTTGGTTTACTGCTGTTTTTGTAAGTATTTTCACTTTTTTTTGTAGACTGTTATAATCTTGCATAAGTTTAGTTGGTTCTATATTGCTTTTATCTAAGCGTACTACTAAATACCTTTTCAAATTGCTCAGCATTAAGGGGCTTTTTAGCTTTTTCTAGTGCTTATATTTTGATTCATTAGATTCTCATTCTCAAATAATAGACATGAAGTCGATTTGTTGGCATTTTTTTACTCTTAATTAATAATGTATTCTCTTTAATTAATTTAGCTTTTTTTAAATCTTGCTTTTATTTTAGAAATATATTTTCTTTTTGTTACTTACCCTAGAGATCTTTTTAAGATGAGCTAATTTATGATAATAGTTGTTGTTTCATTTTATTTATTAAAGTTTATCAAGTATTATTTTACTTGTTTATACTTAGTCATGGTGTTCTTTATAAAATTTTGTCATTTTTCGACGAATTGCTCTTATAGTATTAAATTCATATCAGTGAAAAATTTTTTTTATTCGTATTGTATCAATAAGTTTAGATAAGTAAGTAGTACTATCTTTTGATAAAAGTGTTTTTCTTAAATTATTTATATAATTTATGAAGATGCTTTTTTAAATTTTTTAATATTTTTTTTAATTCATAATTATAATAATAGTGCTGTGATTAAGATTTTATTTTTTCCTATATTTATGAATCTTTCATATAGTGATAAGTATCAAAAGTACTATGAGAATAGAGTTAAATATCTTTATCTTTATATTTTCTTGATGCGATAGTTAATGATATATATCATATATGATGATAAAGTATATTTTGTAAACTTTTTATGGTTGAGAATAGGAGATTTAAAATGACTATTTTATGTTATATTATCATTAAATTGTATTGTATTTAAAAGAATTGACTTAAGGAGTAATAAGGTGGGTGTGGTCCATCAAAAAATGGTAACAGTTAATGCAGAACTACGTGATGTAACAAAAACAAAGGCGATGCATTCTTTAAGAAAGAAGGGATATATACCTGCAGTTATATATGGTAAAGGGCATGCTACTATAAATTTAGTATTATCTATGAAGGAGTTTACTAAACAATATAAATTGAGGTCTTTTTCTGCACACGTGATAAAATTAAATATTTCAGGTAAAGAAGAGTATGCTCTCATTCGTGATATTCAATGGCATGTGGTGAAGGATACTGTGCAACATGTTGATTTTCAGTTTGTTGATAAAGGTGGTGAAGTCAAAATAGATGTACCATTATTATTTATAAATGAAAGTAAATCTCCGGGAATTAAATTAGGTGGAGTGCTTAATATTTTATGTCGTTCTATTACTATTAAAAGTTCTTTAGATAAAATACCTCGAGCTATAGAAGTTGATTTGTCTGATAAAATGATTGGTCAGTCTATACATATAAGTGATGTAAAGTTACCTGAGGGTGTGAGGCTTGCAGCCCATGAAGAGGAAAATTTTGCTATTGTCACAATTTCTGCTGTCGATAGTGGTATTGAAGAATCAAAAACAGAAACAGAGGGATAGTTATTTAGTAGTTGGACTTGGTAATCCAGGTAATCAGTACAAACTGACTTACCATAATGTTGGTTTTCTTGTTGCTGACGCAATTTGTAGGTATTGGAATTTCTATCCATTTTTTAGGGAAGCTGATTATTTAGTAACTTCCGGAGTAATTAATGAAAATAAAATTATTTTGCTAAAACCTTACTCATTTATGAATAATTCAGGCATTCCTGTTGCAAGGATACAAAATTTTTATAGGTTATCATTAGATAATATTATTGTTATACATGATGATGCTGACTTAAAATTTGGGCAAGTAAAAATAAAGAAAGGTGGCAGTTCTTCTGGACATAATGGCCTGAAATCAGTTGATAGTCTTATTAGTAATAATTATTGGCGTTTGAGGTTTGGAATAGGTAGACCTAATGATAAAAAAGGTTTAGCAAATTATGTATTGTCTAAATTTTCGAATCTTGATGAGATTACTTTGATAGTAGAGAAAATAGCAAGAAATATATACTTAATACTGCGGAGAGATAATACAGCTTTTATTAGCTTAATTACTCAATAATATTTTGTAAAATTGTGCTATATAATTTAAAAATTAATAAGAAAATTGAAATTAATTTGTAAATAATTTAAAAAAATATATTAAAAGGATACGAATATTTTCTTAATTAAGAAAGAAATTTTATTGGGCGAGCGACCAGGATCGAACTGGCGACATTCAGTACCACAAACTGACACTCTACCAACTGAGCTACACTCGCCATATTTTTACTTATAGTAATAGTACAAAAGTCTTAAAAACTCTAAGACATTAGTAAAAAAAAGTCAATTGCTATTTAAATAGGCTCTTTAATATTTTGAACTGTATTATAATATTTGTTATATTAAAATTGTAATTTTTTACTAAATTTAGTATTCATGTTTATTGGTGTTATGATTAACTTTTCTTGTATTTTTGTAAAAGACAAGTATTATTAATTAGTGGTTTTGATAGCTTATTTAAGTAAAATTAAATGGCTTAAACTTTTTTGTTTTGAGAAAATTAATTTATGTGTTTATTAGTATTGTTTAATATCGGTTATTAGTGGTGAGGTTCTTTATATAAAATCTTGTATTTTTTTTATGTATTAAATAGATTATATATAGTGTTTATTGCAGATTATATTTTTACTTGGTTACGATTACTTATACTTCTATAAGTTTTTTTTACTTTTATGTTTAATTATTTCTTTATTTTTAATATACTTTAGTTCTACTAAAGCTTCATGAGTTAATAACAATATTTAAGATGCTCTGTACTTTTTTTTGTATCTTTACTTAATTTTTTGTCGTTACTTTTGAAATTGACTCAGATTAAAATAAAATGGTTGCTCTTGCTTATTGAGAGCTTTTAAATTTTACATTTAGTATATGGACATGACTTTTGATAAGTATAATAGTTTATTATTATATTCGCCTATTTTTTTTATTCAGCTTGTTGCTTGGCTTATTTTATAAGAGCCAGATGAAAGTCATTTTCTAAAGTTCAAAGATCAAGGATGGTTTTTTTATATTTGTTGTCTTAGTTAATTGTACTCAATACAATTTGAATATATTAAAATAATATTTGAGTATCTTACTTTTGCTTTTTTTATAACTATTTCAAGAACTTTAAGATATTGGTTGCTTGTTATCAGTATAACGATTTTGCAAGTATGTTTTTTTTATTTCGTTTTACTATTATTTCGGGTATTTTTTTTGCTGGATGATATTATTGTCTATTTTATGTCATATCTTAGAAGAATTATGTGTAATAAAAAAGCATTAAAATTTTTAAGTGTAATATTTCTTATGTTTATTATTTTAGTAATTTCTACTGATATAAGCTTTTCTTTTTATATGGTTTGAATATTTATTCCTGATGAAGATTAAAAAGTTTACTTTTAATAAACAAATTTTATAAAAAGTTCTTATGTAGTTATTTATTTCAATTGTATTATTTATTGGAAATGTATTTTGAATAAAAAACATATTATTTTGCTTCAACAATAGCTGTATTACATCGATAATTTTAAATTTTAGTCTATCTAATATTAATTTTTAAGATAGATGCTTTCCTATATAAGAATACTATTTATGACTTTTCTATAGTCGTTTTAGTGGGAATTTATGTTATTATTATAATATAAATTTAAAATTATTTTTTGGCGGGAATTGAGAATAAAGCAAAGATATTTTTAAATGTGATATCACTAATTGTAACAAAATGTAACTTGATAAGCAAAATTAATATTTTATAGTTAATTTTTTTAATACAATATTTTATGTATATATTATCTGTTGAGTAAATTAGTAGTATTAAAGGTTGATTGTTATAGTTAGTAAATACTTTTGTCCTAAAACAAGTAAATAGTATAAAAATATATAATCAGAATGCAAGACCTTTTTATGCTAATTAAAAAAGTAGTATGTTGTTTTATCATTATTTTTTATGGGATTTAATGTATGTTTTTTTATACAGTTAATTTATAGTTAATTTTTATATAATGAGTGAGTTGTTTTACATTACTGCGCTTTTTTTTCTTTCTTGTGTTTACTATAAATAGGTATCTTTACTTCTTTATCTTTAAATTATTATTAAGGTAATCTAAAAATTCTGTATGTATTTTACTAATGTATCTTGAAAATTGCTACAGTGCTTAGTCCTTTATTAAGGTAATGATAAAATGCCACTTATAAAAAAGTGTTATCATGCTTCTATTTCACTTAGTAATTTTTTTTAATATTAATTATTTAATAATAAAATGGATGTATAAAATTAATAGAGTACTATTATTAAATAGTATAAATATTGCTATTCAACTTTAATTATGTTGATAGCTCTTTACATTTTCAGTTTCTTAATTAGTAGATTACTTTTGATAGATATTTATTATATTGTTTATTTTATAATTTTGGTAGTTTTAAGTGTTGTTATTATTTTAGTACTTTGATATTTATGACTAATTTTAGTATATGAAATTATGAGATTTTTCATATATATAGTATTATCAATTTTTTTAGTATTAATTCTTCTATGCGTTGCTACGGCTTTTAAAGATTGGAATAACTATAAGGAATTTATCGTACAAAAATTGGAAAATATATATGATGCTAAGATATATATTGGAGGGAAAGTCGAGGTTACATTAATTACTCCAAAGTTGACTATTTATAATGTGTATGTGCAGTATAATAGTAATGAAAAGCAAAAGTTATCAGATTTAATTAGTATAAATAGAATTGAAGTAAAACCTTCTTTTTTATCATTGTTTTTATTTTCATTGCAGCCAAAATCTATTACATTATTTGGAGTAAAGAGTAGTATAAAGAAACTTATTTATGTTGTAAATAAAAGAGCTAATAAGGTTGATTTGCTAATAAAAAATAGCCAGATAAATTTCAGCAGTGACTATGATAAATATAGAGGTTTTGTTAATATAAAAAAAGTTGCTCTTAAAAAGAATGGCCAGTTTACTGGGGAAGTAAAGATAGATAATGGTAATTATGATTTTTCGGGAAAAATTAATATCACACAAAATAGTGTATATATTAATGTTAAGTCAAATTTTATAAAATTTCTGTTTGTTGGCGATAGAAACCGAGAAAAGCTCCAAGGGAAGTTAGTTCTATTGATTAGTAATAATTCTGATTTTATGGATGCTTTAGCAAAGGTTATCAATCTTAGTTTTCTTACTTATGTTATTCCTAGTGAAAACATTAAGGTATTGTCTAATATTAATCTTAATGATAGTGAGTTCACAGCAACTGATTTAGAGATTGATTCTAAAAGTATGAAGGCTAGTGGTGTAATACAAAATAATAGAAAAAATAATCATATTAATGTTAGTATTAATTTTAGTAAAGTTAATTTAGATTCTATACAAGATAACTCACAAAGAACGGTGAACATAAAAGATCTTTTAGAATGTTTTAGAAAAACTGTGCCGAAAAATTTAGATCTAGACTTAAATATCGAAGCTTCAAACATTCAATATCAAAACAGAACGTTAGATAAATTTTATGCTATGCTTAAATTTATTGATGGTGAAATAGAAATTGATGCGCTTCTTCAGTTTTTTGGAACGAATAATGTAGCTCATTTATTAGGAAAAGTAGTTTCAAGAAGTAATTTTGTTTTATCTGAATTTGACGGTGATTTATTGGTGAAAGGAGACAATTTTAAATTGTTCGTTTCGTGTTTTTTCCCTTTTGTAAAAATAAGGGGAAATGAGAGCAGTCAATTTACAATAAATTCAAGGTTACATTTTGCACCTAGGATATTGTCTATTTTAGATATTAAATTATTGAATGATAGAGAATTTTTGCAGGGGTCAGTTAAAATAAGATATACAAAAAAGCATAATGTGATTGATGGTATATTTAATGTGCATAATTTCAATATAGATAAATATAATTGTTTACTGGTGAGTGATTTATTAAAAGTACAATGGTTAAAAAACTTAAAGTATAATGTAAATATAAAAGTCAATGTTAATGATTTTATATTAAATAATACAAAAATTGAAAATTTAGGTTTTTTGCTGAAGATAGAAAATAGTAAATTTGTTACGAGTAGGATGAAATTGTCTGGAAAAAATTTTAATGTTATAGGTGATATCAAGATGTCAGTGGATCAAGCATATGTTAAACCTTTGTTAGATATAAGCTTTTCTGGTAATAAATTTGATGGTGGTATTTTAAAATTACCAAATTTACTAGAAGTAAAAAGGGATTCAAAAAATAGGATAAATAAAATTCAATGGTCAACGGAACAGTTTAATTACTTAAAAAGTAAAGAAAATTTTGATGCAAATGTAAGGATTAATATTACAGAATTTAAAACTGGGCAAGATATTTTAAAGGACTTTAATTTAGATGCGGTAATTATAAATAATACTTTAATTATTAAAGAAGTAAATTATGCATTGAAGTATGGGAAAGTTTCTTTTCAAGGTTATTTAAGGTCAGGTTCAATATATATGAAATTTTTTATTATAGGTTTAGATACTCAAAGGGTTGGCCAAATTATGGAGATTTACAATTTAAGTGGTAGGATGAATTTGAGTGGGGAAATTAGAGCGCGGGGAAAAAGCTTTCATGATTGGGCTAATACTTTGTCAGGAGATGTCAACTTACAGACACAGGGAGTAAAGTTTACTAATGTGGACTTTAATTCTTTTATAATTAATTTATTCACTAGTAAAAATAAATCTGGGATTTCTACACTTACTCATGTTGGTATATATAATGGTAGTACATTTTTTGGAAATATGATTGGGAAAATAGGCATTAAAAATGGTATATGTTCAATTAGTATACAATTTGAAATTGATCAGGCATCAGGATCTGTCTCTTCAAATTTGAATTTATCTAACTTTACTTTAATTTCTTTATTGAGGTTCTTCTTTATTCCCCCAGGTCGTAGTCCAGTTTATATTGATATCCATTTAGATGGTCCTATTTGGTATCCTAGGATGAGTTTTGATGAGGATTTAATATTCAATACTATAGTTGGTGAGAAATATTGACTTAACTAGCTATTAAAATAGTATATGTTTAGTATTTGTCACATTGAATTAATTTTAAAAATTAGTATTTAAGAAAATGAGAAAAGAGTTTTTTAAATGTAAAGAATATATATTACAAGAAGGGCTATAGCATTAAATTTATGTATTGATTCTAAATAAGATAGAACTGTTTCTTATATTTTGAGATGTGATTTTATTGAGGAAGTATAGTAATAAGGGTTCAGTACAGCTAATTATATTGAGTGTTTATTATATTAATTAATTTAAAATTAAAGTGCTTATGTTTTTAGCACATTAAAGATGCTTAAGGAGTTATGTAAAAAAAACAAAATTGAAAGAATACAGAGGATATAATTATTATTGTTTTTTTTAGCGTTGATAAGTTTTATATAGGGTTATTATTATATATATTTTTATGTGTTGTATGTGACTATGGTAAAAGCTTTGTGTTTAAAGCATTATTTATAAATAAAAAGATTGGTGAAATTTGCCATTATATTCTAGGAAAAGTAATGGATTTGTACTAAATTTATTTTATAAAAATATTTAGTAACTAGAAATTTCTTTGTAAGCTACTTTGCTATTAAGCTTAAGCTAAAATATGTTATTTACTTAAGAGTAGAGTAGGTCTTTAAAAGAATTATATTTGTTAATTCAGAAAATTTAGGAGTATTAATTGTTTAGTAGTATTAAATTTTTAAAAAAGTAAAGATTTTGATAATTTGTTTAGAAGTTTATTATAGTTGATATTGATATAATAAATTAATTATTAATTAATACTTTTGTGCTTCTTTTAAAGTCATGTAAAACACCTTTGTTTTTTTCTTTAATTCTTTAGAAGTTTCTTCTCATTTTTAGAGTATACTTAATCTAGAGTTTTATGTGATAAATTTGTTAGATATCTTTAATTGTATAGAAGGTTTGATTTTCTTATTTTAAATAAGTTTATCATTAAATTGTGGTAATTTGAAGATTATAAAATAGTTAAAAATTAAACAATAAATATTATGCACTTTTCAAAAGTTTAGTAATTTAGTATACAATACTTCTGTTATTTCTAAGTAAAGTAATAGTGATTTATTTTTGCTTTTTTTTATTGCTTAGGCTGTTTGTATATAAATTATATTAATAGATCTATTTATGGTTGTTGATTAGTGGATAAAAAAATATACTTAAATATTTAGTTATAATTGACAGTATAGTAATTTAAATTTTTCTTTAAAAGAATCCTCTAAGTTTTCTAGCACGACTTGGATGTTTTAATTTACGTAGGGCTTTTGCTTCTATTTGCCTAATTCTTTCACGTGTTACATTGAAAATTTTTCCTACTTCTTCTAATGTGTGTTCTTTTCCATCTTTACCGAGGCCAAAACGCATTCTTAAGATTCTCTCTTCCTTTGGTGTTAAAGTTGCAAGGATATTAGTTGTAATACCTCGTAAGTCAGCAAGTATTGCAGCGTCTTCTGGTTTTGAAACTCGTTTATCTTCTATGCAATCACCGAAAGTGCTACTATCATCTTTTCCTGTTGGGGCTTCAAGACTTACCGGATCTCTTGCTATTTTCATGACTTTACGTATTCTTTCCATAGGCATTCCTAGTTCTGTACTCAATTCTTCTAGTGTAGGTTCTCTTTCCATTTCATGAGTTAATTTTCTTAATGTTCTGTTGATTTTACTAATAATTTCAACCATATGAACCGGTATTCTGACCACTTTGGATTGTTCAGGTATGGCTCTAGTAATTGATTGTCTTACCCACCAAGTTCCATAAGTTGAAAATTTATATCCGCGTTTGTAATCAAATTTATCTACAGCTTTCATAAGCCCAATATTGCCTTCTTGTATTAAATCAAGTAAAGCAAGACCTCTGTTTGAATATTTTTTAGCTATGGAAACTACTAGTCTTAAGTTAGCTTTGATCATTTCTTGTTTTGCTTCAGAGACTTCTCGTTCATGCTTTTGTATTTTTTTGATTAGTTTCTTAAATTCTTGTACATTATCTTCTTGTATGTACTGCTTTATATTATTTAAAGTGTTAGTTATATGCTCAGAATTATCGTCTATAAATTTTGTAAATTTGTTTTTTAGTTCATCTTCAAGAGAAGATAAATTTTTATTGATTTTTGAAAGGTTTACATTTTTTAAGCCATACTTTAATAGTATGTTATCGTAAACTTTATAAAAATTTTCTCTATTGATCTCATATGTTTTAGCTTTAGAAATAAGATTGGCTTCTTCAAGTAAAATGGATTTATTTATATTATAAAGTTTTTGTGTAATTTTAGCGGCAGCGGCATCACTGAGTTTAATTTGTAGTGCTGTAGACCATATTTGATTATATAAATTTTTATATGCTAATTCATTGGAGGAATTTTTTTTTAGTACTAATGCTTCATTTGCTAAAGTAATTATTTCATTTAATGCACCTATTACTTTAGGTAATAAATCATTTTCCATTTCGAGAATAGAAACATTTAAATTCGTTGAACTTATGTCTTCATTGCTATTTTCTTGCTCATCATCATCTTTTTTATTATCTGTATTATCAACTTCAGAAATATTATTAGAATCTTCAATATCTTCAACATTTTCTTTGATATCTTCTTTAGGCATTGTATTGAAATCAGAGTTATAAATTGCGTCTAAATCTATGATTTCTCTCAGTGAAAGAGTTCCATTACTTAAATCATCACGCCATGCCTTTATCATTTTTAATGTTATTGATGTTTCAATTATTGCACGCAACATATTATGTTTTTCAGATTCAATTTTCTTTGCTATTGTGATTTCATCTGTTCTTGATAGGAGTTTCACAGAGCTCATGTCTTGTAGATAAACTCTTACCGGGTCGTCATTTTGTATTAAGGTTGTAGTAACATTTGATAATGTGTCGTCCTCATCGAGTTTGTTGTCATCATTATTAGAGAGAGATTCTTCTTCATCTTCGCTGTTTTCAAGTATGTTAATTCCTGAATCTTGTAATAGAGATATGGTGTCATCTATAAAATCAGATGAAAAGTTTTCGTCTGATAATTTTTCATTTATGTCGTCGAAAGTAATAAAACCACCTTTTCTTATGCTTTTGGTTATGAGATCTCTAATGATTTTTTTCTTATCTTCTTCGTTGTTAATAGTTGATATCATTACTTTTATAATTTAAAATTTTTACTGTTAGCAAATAAACCTACAGTAAATAAGTTTATGGTTTAACTTTGATCACTTGCTTATTTTATATATAGTTTAAGATATTGTTAATTCACATATACTTATTTTGGTTAATTGTTCCATATTTTTCTTCTATTTTTATTATTATAGATAACCCTACTGAGAATGTTGCAATTCCAACTACTATGGCAGTAAGCATTAAAACGTGCGGTATAGGATTACTATATAAGTGGAAGCTTGGTTCTACTACTAGAGGAGGTAAAGAATTTTTTACATACCCTAAGGATATATAAAATAATAAAACGGATGCTTGAAAAATATTTACTCCTATCATTTTCTTAATTAAATTTTTATCATTTATGGTAATATACAAACCTAGTATCATTAATATAATAATAATTATGTAATTATATGAAGTCATTATTTTTTTTACGGACAAAATTTATGTATATAATAAGCATGGAGGAGCAGACAGTAAATGCTACACTTAGTTCTACTACGAAAATTCCTAATTTTTGACCAGTAATGTTATTAGTTGACAATATATTATAAGATAAAAAATTTTGGCCAAGTAAAATTGTTGTAATGCCTATTCCCCCATAAATTAGGATGCCTAACGTATTAGTAAATTTGATTACAGAATAGGGTATTGCTTTTAAAGTGGTATGTATACCAAATGACATTGAATATAATATTATTCCAGAAGCAATAATTATTCCTGCTTGAAACCCTCCTCCTGGAGTGTAGTCACCATGGAATAATATGTACAAAGCAAATAGAATAATAAATGGTACCGTCAAAAATGTTACTGTATTTAATACTGGGTCTTTAATCATTCTTATTTTTTTCTTCTTTTAATATCAATATTATACAAAGTGCTGCGGTAAAAACCACTATAGTTTCTCCAAATGTATCATAACCACGGAAGCTTGCTAAGATAATTGTTACTATGTTAGAGATATCAGCAATTTTTTTAGTGTTTTCTATATAATAAGGAGCAACGTGTAGGTGGATTGGAGCATCATGGCTGCCGAAGTCTGGTAATTGAATTATAAAGCATGATAAATATATAGCTAAAAATAATATAAAAAAAAGCATTATAGGGCTATGAGATAGATTTATTTTATGGTTCTTTATTAAAGAAAGTGCAGCAAATGTAAAGACTGTAGTGAGCCCTGCTCCAACTGAAGCTTCAGTAATTGCAACATCAGGTGCATTCATTATTAAGTATATCAATGCAATGAGTGAGCTGAATGTACATGTTAGAATACTACTAATAACTAAGTGTTTTGAAAGTACTATAAAAACTGTAACTGTAAGTAATAATAAAAGTAATGTTATATTTATTATTTCTAACATTTCAATTTTCTTTGATGTTTTTTTTGTTACTTTTATAATAAGTGCGTGCTAAAATGTAACTGTTAGTTGAGTTAGTTACCCATATTATAAAAATTAACAATATTATTTTGATAGTGTTAATTGAGAATTTATTTTGTAAAGCAAATCCAATTAATAATAACATTGCGCCACTAGAATCTGTGATACTTGTTGCGTGTAATCTAGTATAAAAATTTGGAAATCTAATTATTCCTATAGTTGAAATGATTATTAAAAATGTGCCTAAAAATATGAAAATAGACCCTATCATAGTTTATTGAGTAACATTAATTTCATTAATGCTATAGTTGATATGAAACTGATGCTAGCATATAATAATGCTATGTCAAGCAAAAAGAAACTGTTTAAAATGATTGATATTGCTGATATAAGTAAAATTACTTGTGTTGAAAAATTATTAAATGCTAATACTTTATCATAGATATTACTGAATTTAGACATTATATGGTATAACATTGCGATAATGCAAAGCAATAGTATATAAATAGTCACATAAATCATTTATAGATGACGTAATTTTAGTAATTTTTTATTTTATTTATTCTTTATTATCTATTTTACTTTTTATTTCATTGTTATGAATGTTAATATTTTTTTGATTTGTGTAGAAATTTGTGTTAAACTGCCTATCAGAGGAATGTAGTAATTTTTCTAGTTTGTTTATATTACTTATATTTCCTTTCATATATCCTTTGCATCTGTGAACTAAAAGGTTAAACAGTTCATGGATATCTATCTGTTTTTCTGCTATTTCATATAAGGAAATGATAGTGTTTTTATGATTATTAAACTTGACAGCTTGAATTGGAGTACTTGCTCCTGTATTTAAATCATGTGTTCTCTGACTTGCTAATAGAACTAATTTAAAGCGATTGCTTACTTGACTTGTACATTTTTCTATAATGGATTCAGCCATAAAAATTACTTAAGTGAATCTACACTATATCACAAAAAATGAAATGTCAACTGTGTATTTTATTAGGGCCTAGTTTTATGTTCAGATCTTATTGTTTGGTTTTCTGTAATTGTGATTGTTATCTCATGTTCAAATTTTTTGAGAAAACTTAGTAGTCGTTCTAGAGAGAAACCATCTGTTTTACCGTTTTTGATTTGTGATATTTTGGGTTGATCAACACCTAACCTTTCAGCTGCATGAGCTTGAGTCCAAGCATTTTTTTCTATGACTTTACTAATTATATTGAGTAATTTCTTTTTTACTTCTACGTTGCATGAGTTGTTATTTAACGATATTATTTCCATATGAACTTACCTATAATAGCTCTGTAAAAACATTATAACATAAATTTAGTATCTCAAAGTATTAATATCATATAATTTGTGCTAAATAATTATTATGATATTAATGTGTAGAACTTTAAGTTAATAATTATTATTTTTGATCAAATTTCTTTTAATTTTAAACTGCTATTTAATTTAAAAGAATTATTAATATAGAAATAAATAATTATTAACTATTATGCTTGGGATGATTTTTTTATCTTAAAATATGTATTGGGAAGGTTTATTTTCTTGTATTTTGATATAGATGTTTATTTAAAATTTCTATTTTATATAAATGTGCTGTATTTTATTATTCGTGATATGTAAGTTTATTGTTTTTTAATTTGAATATTATCTAGTTAGTAGATTTCATTGTTAATATGACGAAAATGGAAAAAGATGTTGCTATAATTATGGGAAGTCAATCAGATTATTATACTATGGTTTATGCTGTTGATATATTAAAAATATTAGAGATTTCATATGATGTATTTATAATATCTGCGCATAGAACGCCAGAAAGACTTTTTAATTTTGCTAAGTCTGCACAAGAGAAGGGTTATAGAATTATTATAGCTGGTGCGGGAGGAGCAGCTCATTTACCTGGCATGGTGGCGTCACTGACTTATTTACCTGTTATTGGTGTTCCTGTGTGTAGTAAAGAATTGAATGGATTGGATAGTTTGTTATCTATAGTACAGATGCCGAAGGGTGTTCCGGTTTCAACTATGTCTATAGGAGCAAGTGGAGCATATAATGCTGCTATTACTGCTGCATCTATATTGTCAATTTCTAATGGCGAGATTGCGGATAAATTAAGGAAATGGAGGAAGAAACAGACCGATTCAGTGAAGGAAAAACCAATATTATGGTAAACTTATGGTAATAGTTCTTTTAGATACAAGAACTGTAAATCGTATAGCAGCGGGGGAAGTAATTAATGGTCCAGCAAATATAGTTAAGGAGTTAGTAGAAAATGCAATAGATGCTGGAAGTTCAAAAATAGAGATTAAAGTAGAAAGTGGGGGGCGTAATCTTATTATTGTTACAGATGATGGAGATGGAATAGAGAAGAGTGATTTGAAGCTTGCATTTATGCGCTATGCTACTTCGAAACTGAATGATAGTGAATTAGTAGAAATTAGATATCTTGGTTTTAGAGGAGAAGCGTTGCCATCGATAGCAGCGGTAAGTAGAGTGAGATTATTATCTAGAGCGAGAGGAAGAAATGAAGCATGGTCTATAAGTTATGAAGGTGGAGGAGAGATAATAGAAATTACTCCTTGTTCTTTGCCGCAGGGAACACAAGTTGAAGTTCGTGATTTATTTTTTTCTACTCCAAATAGATTGAAGTTTCTTAAAACTGAGAGAGCAGAAATTCAAAGTATTATTGATATTGTAAATAATTTAGCTATGATTAATTATCATATTGGATTTCATCTTAGCTCAGACAATAAAAAACTTTTAAAATACGTGAAGCAAGCTTCATTGTTTAATAGATTGTGTGAAATAGAAGAAAAATTTCGAGGTAATACTTTGGAAATTGATGAAGAAAGAGATGGTATCAGACTTACAGGATATGTGTGTAAGCCGACTATTAATTATGGCAAGTCGACTATGATTTATACATTTGTTAATGGAAGGCCAATTAAAGATAATTTACTTATCGCTGCAATTCGATATGCATATCATGATTTTATTCCAAACGATAGGTATCCTTTTGTAGTATTGAATTTAGGGGTACCGTATGACCAAGTGGATGTGAATGTACATCCAAATAAATTAGAGGTGAGGTTTCAGAATAAGAGAGTAATATATGAAATAGTAACGAAAGAGTTGGTAAAGGCATTATCAACGAGAATAGGTGTTTCTAATATTATTTCAGGCTATGATACAGAGATTTATACTAGATTTCAGCATTCAGTTGCTTCAATAACCAATGGTTTTGTGAGAAATATATTGCCTAGTGCTGCATCTGATGTTCGTAAAGGACTTTATGGAAAAAAGCCAAAACGTTTCGGAAATTGTTTAGTAGAAGTATTCAATTTATCAAATAGGGAAAAGAAAAGCTTGTCGGAACAACGGGAACGGTCTGAATCATTTGATTGTGCTAGTGTACAAAAATCTTTGTTACAAACAAAAAATGTGGTTCTCGAAGGTGAGCAAATTAATTTAATTGGGTATTATCCTCTAGGATTTGCACGCTGTCAAGTTTATAATATTTATATTATTGCTGAGGCTCAAGATAAATTGATTATAGTTGATCAGCATGCAGCTCATGAGAGGTTAATTTATGAGTGCTTAAAACAAAGATCAAGAATAAAGAGACAGGAACTGCTTTTTCCTGAAACGATTGAAATTAAGAATCAGGTTGGAATGGAAATGATTGAGGCTTATAACGATAAGCTTTTTGAAATGGGTTTTTGTATTGAGATTAGATCAAAAAATGAAATTGTAGTAAGAGAAATTCCTGCAATTTTAGGAAAAATAGATGTAAAGGAAATGCTAATAAATATAATTGATAGATTAATAGAAATGGAGGATACTTTGCCGATAGAAGAAAAGGTAAACAGAATATTAGCTACGATTGCTTGTTATAAGTCTATTAGGTCTGGTAGGGAGATGAAGTTAGAAGAGATGAATATGTTGCTTAGGCAAATGGAAGAAACACCGTATTCTGGACAATGTAACCATGGAAGACCGACTTATATAGAGATTAAGCTGAGTGATATTGAAAAATTGTTTGGGCGGAGGTAAGAGTGAGAAGTTATGTTGAGATAGGCTTGAGTGTTTCTTTCTGATTACTTTAACTTTAATGTAAAAATATTTGTCTAAAGAATTTAAGTTAGCTATAGAACTACTTAAAAATTTTCTAATGTTCTTTTATAGAAATGGGGTGTTAGTTATTCTTATAACTATACAAGTTACATAATAAGAGTATTATAAATAGTGGTATATTTAATTTTTCTATATAATTTATACTTTATGTTATTTTAATTTTTTAAGTGCTTTAAAAATTTTTAGATTAGAGAAATATATTTATGAATTTATTTGGGATAACTAAAATACTAGTTTGAGAGTTTAGAGAGTAAAGAACTGGCTATTTAAGTTTTTATCTTTTTTTTTGTTAATACTTTTTGTAAAGTATTTATAATAAGTTATCGTTGTAAATGCGTATTTATTTTGTATAACAAATAGTATTATTTAACATGTAGATTGACTATTTTTTTTATTATATATTAAATTTGAATAATATCGTGAATGCTAATTAAGAGTATAAGTTCATGTTTTTTTATATTGAGAATACTTGTTTTTTTAATGAGAGATTGTAATTTTCAATAAATTAGGGGCACATTATAGAATGAAGAGTTTGAAGGAATTGTCTTTAAGAGTGAAAAATATTAAATCTGTAAAGAAGATTACAAAAATAATGCAGATGGTTTCTGCAGCAAAATTGTTACAGAGTCAAAAAAAGTTATCAAATTCAAAATTGTACATATCTAAACTGCATAGTATTATTTTTTCATTATTGGTATTAGTTGATCAAGAATTACTAGTAAAAATTTTAAATATTGATGGTAGTGGTCCTTATTTAGTATTTATTATTGCTTCTGATCATGGCTTATGTGGCAATTTTAATTTTTCTATTGTGAAATATAGTCAAAAGTATATTAATACATTAATTACGGATGGTAGAAAAGTAGATGTTATACTTTGGGGTAAGAAAGCTTTTGAAGTAGGTCAAAATAAATTTATTTATAAAAGTATTTTGAAGGTTGAAAATAGTAGAGAAATTACATTAAAGCGTGTAGAATCTTTAGTTGATAGTATTGATCTTAGTAAATATAATAAAGTGAAAGTTTTTTATAATAAATTTTATAATACTTTTACACAAAGGCCTGTATTGGAAACAATAAAGCCATGGAATAAAGATTCATCCTTGATTGATAATTCTTTGATTACTCCCACCATGATAGATTATAGCTATGAATTTGAGCCACAAAAAAATACTGAGTTTGTTTTGCGCTTTTTGATTCGAGATTATGTTGTAGCCGCTCTTTATTCTGCTTTGCTTGAAAGTGTAGTAAGTGAGAATAGTGCTAGGATGGTTGCGATGGAATCAGCAAATAGAAATACTAAAGAAATATTAAATAAATTAGCTCTGTTTTATAATCGTTCTCGTCAAGCAGCAATTACGACAGACTTAATTGAGGTGATAAGTGGTGCGGAGTCTTTATAAAATTTGAAGAAGGATAAAGATGGATATACTAAATATTGTAGCAGATATTATAAAATTAATAAAGAAGCAAAACCAGGATGCGGAAGTTTTGGTATATGAGACTAGTAAGATTTTAGTTTCTCAACGTTTATCAAAAATTGAACAAATATCACAGTCTAAAAATTGTACTATAGGAATAAGGGCTATAGTAGGTAAGACTAAAGCTGCATATATTTCTACAAATGATTTAAATAATCTTGATAATACAGTAAATCAAGTAGTAGAAATGGCAAAGAATGCACCAAAGGATCCTTATATTAATTTTGCTGTAGATAAGGATAATTATATTTCTTCTACAGATTTAGGTATTTTAGATAATACGGTTGTGACTATTGATAATTTGAAAGAACTTGCTGAAGCTGCAGAAAATGCAGCTTTTACATATAGTAAAAAGGTCGTTAATTCTGAAGGAGCTTCTACTTCGTATTCTTTAGTGAATACAGTGTTATCTACTGTTTCTGGTTTTGTTGGTTTATTTAGTAAATCAATCTTTACTAATTGGGTTTCTGTTGTTGCTAGAGAAGGAAGTGAAATGAAGGTTGGTTGTGATTATGATATAGTTTGTAATTTTGTTGATTTGAAGTCGCCAAGATTAATAGGAAAAGAGGCAGCAAAGAGAGCAATTAATCAATTGAATTCACGTTCAATTAAAACTGGAGTTTTTCCAGTTATTTTTGGAAAAAAGGCAGCAAAAGAATTAGTAAAGATTTTTGCTTCTGCTATAAATGGTAACAATATAGTGGGTAGTAGCTCTTTTTTAAGGAGTAGTTTAAATGCTCAAGTTTTTAATAATAAAATTAATATCATTGATGATCCATTGTTACCAAAGGGTATAGAATCAAGACCTTTTGATGGAGAGGGGATAATTAGTAGAAAAAATATATTTGTAAAAAATGGGGTGCTACAAAATTGGATTTTGGATTTGTATTCAGCTAAAAAACTAAGCTTAAAAACAACTGGAAATGCGATGCGTGCAAGCAATGCTGCAATTCTTCCTGCAGCCAGTAATTTTTATATTGAAAATGGTGATTTTTTATTTGAAGAATTGATTAGGGAAGTGAAAAGCGGAGTATATATAACTGAGTTATTTGGTTTTGGTGTTAATTTAATTAATGGTGATTATAGTCAAGGTGCATCGGGTTTCTTTGTAGAAAATGGAAGGATAACATATCCAATACATGAAATTACTGTTGCTAGCAATCTAAAAGATATGTTTGCTAATTTGGTTGTTGCAAATGATTTAACTTTTTGTGGACAATTTAATTCGCCAACAATTAAAGTTGGTAAAATGACAGTTGCAGGTTCACTCAGTAATTAAAAATTTAGTTGCGTTCAATATAATATTTGTATACTATGATTATATAATGTTAGGATAGACTATGGAGTATGGGAATTGAGTTCTAGTAATTAGTTTCAGATATTCTTATTATAATTTCAAAGTTTTTCATCACATTAAGCAATTCTAGTTGGTAGTTTTTTTAGGGGTTATTTTAATGGAATTTGGTAATATAAAGTGGTTTAATGCTGAAAAAGGTTATGGTTTTATTAAGCCAGAAACTAAAGGCAGTGATGTTTTTGTGCATATTAGTACATTAGAGCGTTCAGGAATAAAGCCTGATTCGCTTAGAGGAGAAAATAAGGAAAAGGGAATAAAGGGGGAAAGAGTGAGTTATGAGCTTAGGGAGGAGCGAGGTAGAAATGGAGAAGAGAAAAAGTCTGCAATAAATTTAAAATTGTTAGAAGATTAGCTTAGTTTTATGATAATGATTTTTAATAAGGTATAATATTTATGTGAGTTAATCTTTGGTTTTTTTAACGAAATGAGGGGCTTTAGTGTTTATTGCATTTTTATGTAAGAATTACCTAACTAATTGGAGATGGCTGCTTATTTTTAGTGCTCAATCAACTTTAGAACAAGCCAGGTGTTGGATAGGTATTTTGGGTTAATATATAATGTAAAACTTTAATGCTTTATAGTGTCAATATTTTTATATTAATGAAATAGATTATATATTGAGTATAAGTTTAGGATTAAAGTTTTAAAGATTAAAAAGTACTTTTTAAAAATATAGCAAGTTCTTATTTTGAGTTATCCTGATGACATAGTCTATTTGTTACCAGTATCTTGATCACTTGGAATATTTTTATTAGAGATGAGTAATAAATTTTTATAGGAGTTAGATAGAAATTATTTATGTTTGAGCTAAAAAATATATAAACTTATTGTACAATTATGTTAGTGTAAAGGTGATAATTATTTTTGTAAAAATAAAGCAAAAACAGTGGATTAGTTGCTAATTTAATATTTAAAGATAATTATAGTGTTTAAATAACCTATGATACTTTTAGATCATAGGTATGAACAGTTATTATTTCTTTGCATGATGATAATTAAATTATGCCTTGCAATTGGTGCACTTTTAGGTCTTAATAATTTTTGCGTTTAACGTGTGATAATTATTATATTGTACTATAAGTGATAAGCTAATTATATCTATATAAGAATAAGATATGATGTATATGTTTTAAAAGTGAGAGAAGATTATTTACTCTTGTAAAGAGTAATGTAAGGTTGTTTTTTCTTGTTTAAGAACTGAAATATATAAGGATAAAAAAAGGTTGATATACTTATGGTACTTGATAGATAATACAAGAAGAGAATTAATGAGTATGCTATCAATTTATTTAATTTAGGCTATTTTATGTAAAATACCTAAGTTATCTTTTTAAGGATATTGTATCTCTTTAATAATTTTATATTTAAAGAAGTTTTTTGTATAATTTATTAAGGAAGTGAGATAATATTTTCCTAGATAAGAAAGATTATCTATCTAAAAAGTATTCTGTAATGTTTAGTAATAGTAAAGTCATACTTATAAGGTTTTATTTATATTGTTTGAAGAAAGTATATAATTAAATATATTTTTATACTAAGAATTAGTACGGGGATTATTTTTTACTATTAAAATTTATATTTATAACCTAGTTTGAAAAACCATTGTAAGACAAAATATTATGTAAAAATTATCATTAGAAACGCAATTTCTCTTTATCAGTGATTTCTATTTTATTTCATTTGATAAAATAAAATTTTATATCTAAATCAAATAATACAAGAGTGGGTAAATGCAACCTTTATATATACTTGTTTTATATGTATCTTGCTGCCAATTTTTTTACTTAGATTAATAATTTTAATTATCGTATATATTATATTTTGTAGTGGATAAATATAAATTAACTTTTTTTATTTATCTTACTTAGAGTAGCCTTTTTATTATGTATTATGGTATGAATTTTCTTTGTATTGGGGATTATACATACTTTAAATGAATAGTTTACTAATTTAGTTAATTAATTTTGTTTTTTATATGTTTTTGTTAAAAAATAAATGTTGCCTTTAAGCTGAAGAGCTACTTACATTCAGAAATTACTTATTTAAATAGTCATAATAAAAAAATAGATTTCTTTTTTGTATTTTGAAAATACTTGCTAATTCAGATAATGAGGCTACACTATCTCTTTAAAGATAAAAGATCTTTTTTATGGCAAGATGATACAGATTCTTATTACTTTTTTTTATTTTTCTGGTAGAAATTCTTAAGAAGAGTTGTTTTTGTTTACTTTTTTTAAAAAAAGTAGTTTTTGGTAGTGTGTTTTTTGCTTGGATAAATGGGAATTAGCTAGAGGCTAGTTATAAGGAGGAAAATGCCAGTTCTTAGGTGATAATGTGAAGATTTCTACACCGTCTTTTGTTACTCCAA
Source organism: Wolbachia endosymbiont of Dipetalonema caudispina (assembly GCF_013365495.1). Taxonomy (GTDB): domain Bacteria; phylum Pseudomonadota; class Alphaproteobacteria; order Rickettsiales; family Anaplasmataceae; genus Wolbachia. The sequence continues at coordinate 217,560 of NZ_CP046580.1, forward strand.
GTGTGTGTTCGAATTGTGCAGAAAGTGAAAGGTCGCATGTTGTTACTGTCCAACCATCAAGTTCATTAAGTAGGGTTTCGTGTCTTCCAGCATTTATCATAGGTTCTATTGTAAAAAACATGCCTTCTTTTAAGATGAGATTATCATTTTTATCATAAAAATGTAGTATATTTGGTAGGGCATGAAAAACTTTTCCTATACCATGTCCACAATAGTTACGTACTATAGAATATCTAAAATTTTCAATATATTTTTCTATAGCAAGTCCTATTTTATTCAATTTATTACCAGGTTTAACTTGTTTGATTGCTTCCATTAATGCTCCATAAGTAGCATTGCATAAGCGTCTTGCTTTTATTGATGGTTTACCAACCCAAAACATTCGGCTTGTATCACCATGCCACCCATCCAAAATTACTGTGACATCTATATTTAAAATATCTCCGTTCTTAAGTGGTTTATCATCTGGAATGCCATGACAAACTACAGCATTTTTTGATGTACAGATTGATTTTGGGTATCCTTTATAATTGAGTGGGGCTGGAATTGCACCTGCTTTAGTGATAAAGCCATGACATAAGTCATTTAGTTCATTGGTTGTTATTCCTGCTTTTACGTATGGTGTGGTGAAATCAAGAGTTTCAGCTGCTAATCTGCCAGCTTTGCGCATAAAATTAAAATCTTTTTGTGAATGTATAGTTATATTCATATTTTCCATTGTTAATTATCATAATATTTTATATAAAATTAATAGTTTTACTTATAGTCTACCAGAGTAAAGTGTCATAAAGTTTACTGTCAAGAGTATAAATTTTGAATATTTGGTATATTTATACCTGAAACCTAGTGTTGTGATATAAGTTGTATGTATTAAGTTGAGATAACCATTTGAAATGATAATTAAAAAATATGGATAAAAGAAAAAAAGAGCATGCTGATTTTAATTAGTACTCACTCCTGTGATAGAAAGGTTAATATGCGTTTCAATTTAATAGTAAATATGAAAAAATTATATATTTATCAATTTAGTAAAATATATAGTATAAATGATTTAGTGCATTAAGCATGTACAGTAAACTACTATTTAGAGTAAGTAGATTAGATTTACTTTTTAAAAAGGTTTTTTTTGTAGTTTATTTAATAGTTTTATAAACTTGTTACTTCAATTTATTAACAGGGGATGTATAAAAACTGCATAGTAATAATTTTATATCCTATAGATAGTATAATTGAAATATTATTTTGGTGGGCAGAGTATGTCTATTCAACTGGGCTGATCATGCGTGGTTGTTACTATGTTTTCTTTTCCGTTGTCATATAAATGATAGTCATTCTCTAGTGATTTTTCGTCATGAGTTTCAATATTAAAATATTTTTGATATTTATCTATACTTTCACAAAGAGAGAGTGCTTTAATTTTACTCATAATTAAACCTGTACCGGCAGGAATTAGTCTTCCTACTATAACGTTCTCTTTTAATCCACTTAAAGAATCTTCTTTTCCACAGAATGCTGCTTCTGTCAGTACTTTTGTTGTTTCTTGAAATGAAGCAGCAGAAATAAAGGAATTGGTTTCAAGACTTGCTCTTGTGATTCCTTGTAAAATAGAAAGATATTTGGCAGGACGTTTACCAGAGTTATTCATAGTATCATTTTCTCTATCAACTTCCAGTTTGTCAATATTTTCTCCTATTAAGTAGGTAGTATCACCAGGATCAGTAATTTCTACTTTTTGTAACATTTGTTTTAGTATTACTTCTAAATGCTTGTTATCTATACGGACACCTTGTAGTCTATAAACTTGCTGTATTTCAGAAATCATATAGTGTGCTAAGGCCTCTAGCCCAAGTACACGTAAAATATCATGAAGATCAGGATCACCATCCATTAATAGATCACCTTTGTGCACAAAATCACCTTCATTAACTATTACATGCTTGCTTCTTGGAATTAGGTACTCAATTGGAGAGGTTTGTTCATTAATAGGTTTAACTGATATGCTGCGTTTTCCTCTTCTATCTTTTTCAGAAAATGCTACATAGCCGTCTATTTCACTGACAATAGCATGTTCTCTAGGCCTCCGTGCTTCAAATAGTTCTATAACTCTTGGTAATCCACCGGTAATATCACGGGTTTTAACAGACTCTCTTGGCATTCTTGTGATGATATCACCTGCTTGAACTTTTTGGCCGTCTTGTACATTGAGTACTGCACCTATTGGTATAAAGTAACATGCCTCAACACCACTTGAGAGTATCATTACTTCACCGTTATCGTCAAGTAATACTATGCGAGGACGTAAACTAGTGCTACTAGAGTGTAATTTCCAGTCTTTTACTACTTTGCTCGATATTCCTGTAGATTCATCCATAACTTCTGTGATTGATACTCCATCTTTTAGATCTTGATAAGATACTGTACCTGTTTTTTCTGTGATAATAGGTAATGTATAAGGGTCCCATTCTGCAACTTTATCACCAATTTTTACTGATTGGCTTTCATCTACATAAAGCTTGGAGCCATAAGGTACACTATATCTTAATTTTTCGCTACCTAGACTATCAATCAATATAACTTCGCAAGAACGACTAACTACAATTTTATTCCCGTTTTTGTCTACAATTATGTTACTATTATTTAATTTTATTTTAGCATTAATAGAAGCTGTAATGTTCGAAGATTCAATACCTCTAGTCATTACTCCGCCTATGTGAAATGTACGCATTGTTAACTGAGTACCTGGTTCTCCTACAGATTGAGCAGCGATTACACCAACTGCTTCACCTATTGATACAATTCTACCGGTTGCAAGATCTCTTCCATAGCACAGTGCACATATGCCTGAAATCGCTTCACAAGTCAGTGGTGATCTAATCTTTACAGCGTCAAGACCTGCAATATTGATTTGTTTTACTTTATTTTCATCAATTAGCTCTCCAGTTTTTACCAATAATTCTTTTGTTACTGGATTATATATGTCATTTACGGCTGTTCTTCCTAGTACTACACTCTCTAAAGATGCAACTATGGTACCTCTCTCAACTGTAGCTCTCACAACAAGGCCATTTTTAGTTTTACAGTCATATTTTGTAACTATACAGTTTTGTGATACATCAACTAAACGACGAGTTAGGTATCCAGAGTTTGCAGTTTTGAGAGCAGTGTCAGCAAGACCTTTACGCGCGCCATGAGTGGAATTAAAATATTCAAATACGTTTAATCCTTCGCGAAAGTTAGAGACTATAGGTGTTTCTATAATTTCACCAGAAGGTTTGGTCATTAGTCCTCTCATTCCAGCTAACTGTTTCATTTGTGAAGTGGAACCTCTTGCACCGGAGTTAACCATCATATATACTGAGTTGTATTTATTATTTTGGTTATATACGGATATTGCTTTTAACATGTCGTTGGCTATCATGTCTGTACACTTAGACCATTCGTCTATAACTTTATTATATCTTTCACTTTTAGTAATTAATCCGTCTTGATATTGCATAGAGAATTTTTTAATTTCATTTCTTGCGTGATTAACATGTCTAGCTTTAGTTTCTGGTATAACTAAATCACAACGGCCAAAGGAAGTACCAGAGAGTGTAGCGTATTCAAAGCCTAGTGCCATTAACTTATCGCAAAATTCCACTGTAGCACTTTGGCCACAATTACGATATACTAGATCAACTATATTAGTTACTTCTTTAACCGTTAATAACTGATTTATAAGGTCAAAACTTAAATTCTTATGTTTAGGAAAGATTTGCCATAACGTTAAACGGCCAGGAGTTGTACAAATAGTTTTATAGTAGGTTTTGTTGTTGCTGTTAATTTCTATCCTATATTTTATATTGGAATGGATATGTAGACTGCCATTATTTAAAGAATGTTCAACTTCACCAAAGGTACCTAAGAGTGGTGGATTATTTTCTTTGTTCAGTTGTTCTTGCAAAGTTAAGTAATATATTCCAAGTATTATATCTTTACTAGGAACTATGATTGGCCTACCATTGGAAGGACTTAAAACGTTATTGGTTGACATCATCAATACTTTGGCTTCAAGTTGAGCTTCTAATGAAATTGGTACATGTACTGCCATTTGGTCACCGTCAAAATCAGCATTGAATGCTGTACAAACAAGTGGATGAAGTTGTATTGCTTTACCTTCAATAAGAATCGGTTCAAAGGCTTGAATACCAAGTCTATGTAAAGTAGGTGCTCTATTTAATAAAACAGGGTGCTCTTTTATTACTTCTTCTAAGGTATCCCAAACTTCAGGTTTTTCTGCTCTTATTAATTTACTAGCGAATTTAATAGTCGGAGCCATGCCATACATTTTAAGTTTTGAATAAACAAAAGGTTTGAATAGCTCAAGAGCCATTCTTTTTGGTAATCCACACTGATTTAACTTTAAAGTTGGACCAACAACTATTACAGAGCGTCCAGAGTAGTCTACTCTTTTTCCTAATAAATTCTGACGGAAACGACCTTGTTTACCTTTGAGCATGTCGCTAATGGATTTTTTATATCCAACAGTACCAACTTTGTTTGTTAGAGCGTTACGGCGGCTATTATCAAAAAGGGAGTCAACTGCTTCTTGTAGCATTCTTTTTTCATTACGAATCATAATTTCAGGAGGATTTAAGCTTAATAGTTTTCTTAACCTGTTGTTTCTATTAATAATAGTTCTGTAATGGTGATTTAGATCAGAAACTGCAGGGCGTCCACTTTCAAGTGATACTAAAGGACGTAAATCAGGTGGTAGGATAGGTATAGTTGTAAGTATCATCCATTCTGGTTTATTTCCTGACTTAATAAAATTTTCAATAATACGTAACCTTTTTATAATTTTTTTTCTTTTTATTTCGGAAGTAACAGATTCTAATTCCTGTCTTAGGTTCTTTCTAATCTCATATAAATCAAGACGGGTTAGTAGCCCTCTTATAGCTTCAACGCCTTGCATAGCCACAAAGCTGTCGGTTCCATAGTTATCTTTAGCCTCATTGTAAGCTTTTTCGCTAATGATTTCACCTTTTTCAAAGGGAGAAACAAGTGGATCTATTATAACATAGTTATCGCTATATAAAATGTTTTCAATGTCTTTTAGAGACATATCTAGCAGTGCTCCGATTCTTGAAGGAAGTGATTTTAAAAACCATATGTGAGCAACAGGAGATGCTAGTTCTATGTGGCCCATTCTCTCTCTTCTTACTTTAGAGGATGTGACTTCTACTCCGCATTTTTCACATATGCGACCTCTATGTCTTCTTTTTTTATATTTTCCACATAAACATTCATCATCATTAACAGGACCGAAAACTTTAGGACAAAATAACCCACCTTTCTCAACCTTAAATGTTCTATAGTTTGCAGTTGAGACGTCTTTTATCTCTCCATAAGACATAGATTTAATACTTTCAGGGCTAGCAATTGATATACTAATCTTATCAAAAGATTGTGCAATATTGGTATGAGATATGTCCTCAATAACCATGTTATTTTGCTTTAAAGCTACATTTAGACATAGAGAACGTAGTTCTTTTACCATTACATTAAAAGATTCTGGAGTTCCACATTCAAAATTACTATCACCTTTGATTATTGACTCATAAATTTTAATTCTGCCATTAATATCATCGGATTTTACAGTTAACATTTCTTGTAAAGTGTAAGCAGCGCCATAGGCTTGCAATGCCCAACATTCCATTTCGCCAAGACGTTGGCCACCGAAATGCGATTTACCCCCAAGAGGTTGCTGAGTAACTAAACTATAAGGACCCACTGAACGTGCATGAATTTTATCATCAACTAGGTGATGTAACTTAAGCATGTACATATAACCAACTGTAACTTTGCGATCGAATTTTTTTCCAGTACAACCATCATATAATATAGTTTGCCCAGAGTTATCTAGATCAGCAAGTTTAAATAATTTTGTTATTTTTTCATCTTTGGGGCCTTCAAATACAGGTGCAGCTACAGGAATACCATTACGTAACTTATATGCAAACTCAATCAAATTATTATTACTAATTTTATAAATATTGTTACAAATAGATGTGTTACTACCACAGCTATAAACTTCAATAAGAAAATTACGTAAATTATCATATGTGCTTTTACAGGAGTTTAAATAATTTTCTACTAATGCATTTAACTTATCATTTAATACTTTTTTAGTAGATACGTTAAAAATGGAAGATGCTATTTCATTATCGTTGACTTCTTCAACTTTTTTGTTATTAAGATATGCTGCTGTAAATTTTGTAAAGTTGTCATTATCGAGAGATCTAACTTCCTTACAGAAAGTGCTTTTAATTTTCTTGATTTTATCAAGAATGTCATTAACTTTTTTTCCTAGCTTTTTGCAAGCCCAACCTACGTGGGCTTCCAATATTTGTCCTACATTCATTCTTGATGGGACACCAAGAGGATTAAGGATGATGTCAATGGGAGTACCGTCTTCTAAATAAGGCATGTCCTCCACTGGTACAACTCTAGAGATTACTCCTTTATTTCCATGTCTACCAGCCATTTTATCTCCTGGTTGTAAGCTATGCTTTACAGCAATAAAAACTTTTACTGACATTGACACACCTTGAGGTAGGTCATAACCTTCATCTAATTTTTCTACTTTTTGTTTAAATTGTATTGTTGCTTTTAAAAGCTTATCATCAAAGTCTTGTTTTAAAATTTTAACTTGCTCAGAGATAGAACGATCTTTTAATCCTATATTCCACCATTGTTCACGTTCAATGGTATCAAGTTTTTTTTGATTGTGAGGGTGAGAATGGACGAGAAGCTTTTTTAGTTCATCATAAAAATATTTACTAGTAACATTGGTTATGTAGTCTCGTTCTTTTTTTAAATTTTCCATTTCTTTTTGTTTAATGAGTAGTGCCCTTTCATTTTCTTCTACTCCCCTACGTGTAAAGACTCGTACATCAATCACTATTCCTTCAACGTCTGGGGGTGTAGATAAGGATGAATCTGCACAATCGAATGACTTTTCACCAAAAATTGTCATTAATAACTTTGTTTCAGGTGGCAGTGAAAAAGAAGGCTTAGGTGTAACTTTACCTACCAGAATATATCCTGGTCCTACTCTTGTACCAACTTTTACTATACCGCTATCGTCCAAGTGATATAGATTTTCTTCATTAACGCCAGGTATAGCACGAGTTATTTTTTCTGATCCTAAAGGAGTATCATGTACAACACATTCAAGTTCTTCTATATGAATAGAAGTAAATAGATCTTTTTCAACAACTTTGCTAGAGATAATAATAGAATCTTCAAAATTATAGCCTTGCCAAGACATAAAAGCAACTAGTAAATTTTTACCAAGTGCTAACTCACCACTGCTAATTGCAGGGCCATCAGCTATTACATCACCTTCTTTAACATACTCACCTACTTGTACTAATGGTCTTTGGTTGATACAGGTATTATGGTTAGAACGTTGAAATTTTTTTAGGTGATAGATATCTACACCAAGGTAGTTAATTCTTTTTTGATCAAAAGCACGTATAACTATAGAATTGCTATCAGAGCTATCGACTATGCCATCACGTTTTGCCAAAACTACAGCACCAGAGCCAGAAGCTACAAAAGATTCCATGCCGGTAGCTACTAAAGGAGCAGTTGGTTTTAATAAAGGTACAGCTTGGCGTTGCATATTTGAGCCCATTAATGCTCTATTAGCATCATCATTTTCTAAGAATGGAATTAAAGAAGCTGCTACTGATATAACTTGTTTTGGAGATACATCAATGTAACTCACTTGGTCACTGCTGACCATGACGAAACTTCCTGCATGCCTGCAATATAGCATGTCATCAATGAAACAATTGTTTTGATCAAGTTTTGCACTAGTGTCAGCTATATAATATGAACCCTCGTCTATTGCAGATAGATACTCGATTTGATTAGTAACTGTCCTGTTAATTACTTTTCTATATGGACTTTCGATGAAACCATATTTATTAACGCGTGCATATATAGCTAAACTATTAATTAATCCTATATTTTGTCCTTCAGGAGTTTCAATTGGGCAAATTCTTCCATAATGAGTTGGATGAACATCACGTACTTCAAATCCTGCACGATCTCTTGTTAAACCTCCTGGGCCTAGTGCTGATAATCTTCTTTTATGGGTTATTTCAGATAATGGATTAGTTTGATCCATAAATTGGGATAGTTGGGAAGAATTGAAGAAATCTTTTATAGTATTAGTTAATACTTTTGGGTTAATAAAGTCGGATGGAGAGACTTTATCTAAGCTAGAAGTAGACATGGAATCAATTATTACACGTTCCAATTTTAGTAATCCAGCTCTAAATTGGTTTTCTATAAATTCTCCAACTGACCTTACTCTTCTGTTTCCTAAGTGGTCAATGTCATCTGCAGATCCTTGACCATCACGTAATAGTACTATTTTTTTTATAATTTCAATTATGTCTTCGTGTGTTAAAATAGTTAAGTTTTCATTGTAGTTTAGTCCTAGACAAGAATTCAGTTTTAATCTGCCAATGTTAGATAAGTCGTAGTATTCAGGGTTAAAGAAAAGATTATGAAAAAATTCTTCTACTATTTCTAAGATAGGAACTTCTCCAGGACGTAAGACTCTATATATTTCATATAATGCGTCTTGATAAGACATATTTTCATCTAGAAGAAGTGTGTTTAATATATAAGGTCCAACATATAGGTTATCGATGTTTAATACTGATATTTCATTTATAGATAATAACTCTAGTTTTTTTATATCTTCTGCCTTTATAGGCTCACCGGCAGACAAAATTTTTTCAGTGCTAGTACTATCTATTAAATCTTCTGCAAGAAATAAACCACATATAGAATTAAAAGGTACTAGATATTCTTTTAAACCATTGTCATATAGCTTTTTAGCTAGCCTCGAAGTAATGCGAACATTATCCTTTAGCAACACATTACTTTCAACATTCATTAAGTTAAAAGGTAGCCTAATTCTTTTAAACTTATCGAGTATAAAAGGTACTTTCCAACTATTTCTGTGTTTTACATACTTCACCTTCTCATAAATTTTATTAAGTATACTCTTGTTTGAGAGACCCAATGCCTTTAATGGAACAGAGATGGGTAATTTTTTTTTTCTGTCAATGCGAAAATATAGAAGATCTTTAACGTCAAACTCAATATCAAGCCAAGAGCCTCTATAAGGAATAACTCTAGCAGAGTAAATTAGCTTACCCGAGTTGTAGGTTTTTCCCTTATCGCTATCAAAAAATACGCCAGGAGACCTGTGCATTTGCGATACTATAACTTTTTCCACACCATTAATAATAAAAGTTCCCTTATCAGTCATCATCGGTAATTCGCAAAAATATACTTCTTGCTCTTCTATAGATTTTATAATAGTTGTAAGCTTTGAGTAATCATCACTTTTTTTAATTAGTTTATATTCATCGATGGAAATACCATCCTGCATAATAATGAGGCGTATAGAAGCAATAACTCGAGCAGAAAAAGTTATGCAGCGTTTTATACATTCAGATTCATCATACTTAGGATTGTCTATTCTACAGCTTATAAACTCGATGGTAGCTCTATGTAACGGGTCATCTACTGGAAAGACTGAGTTAAAGATTGATTCAAGTCTTTCATTACCCTGGTTTCCAGGAGAAAATGATTTATATGACTCTTTTTGAACTTTAACTGGGTCTAATAAAGAATCTTTTAAATCAATCGATCTAGAATAAGAAATCCTAGGGACAAAAGTACCAGAAATATACATATAAAAAGGATCAATCATTAAAATACCTCAAACTAACTAAAAAATGCTAATCAATATAGAATTAATATATTAAAATAAGCATTTATTCAAGCTCCACTTTGGTTGCTCCTGCTTCGATAAGTTGTTGTTTTATTTTTTCTGCTTCTTCTCTTGAGATATTAGCAGTTAAGTCTTGGGGCAAAGATTCGACTAGATCCTTTGCTTCTTTTAATCCTAATGTAGAATTAATCTTTCTGACTGTTCTAATGATCTCCATCTTTTTATTTATATCGATTTCTTTAATCACAACTTTGCACTCAGTTTTTTCTTGTGTGACAGGATTAGCAGTATTATTACTAGTAGATATATTAGAATTAGCAACTCCACTAACAACAGCAGTAACTGGTAGTCCTATTTTCTCTTCTAGAACTTTTACAAGTTCAGCCGCTTCTAAGAGATTTAAAGATAATATTTTATCAGCTAAATTATTTGTTATATTATTCATATTATTACCCAAATTATTAATAACTTATTTTTTAGAACTATAATAACTCAATGCTCTTATAAGTCTTATAAAAGGTGAGTTAATGGATGACATTAATCGAGCAGAAATATTATAGGATATTAAATGCATAATTTTAATATATAATTCATCTAGAGAAGGTAGCTTAGCTAACTTATAGAAATCTTCAACTGTAAATATTTGATTTAAATAAGTTGCACAGATTATAGACATTTTTTCTTTATTGGCATCAGTAAAATTAGCTATTAGCTTTGCAGTTTTTACTACTATATCACTAGAGTATATAACAGCAACTGGACCAGAAAATCTATCTGATAGATAAGAAAACTTATTAACCTTTTCTAAAGCTAAACGAACTAAAGTGTTTTTAACTACTAGCATTCCACTTGCTGCAGATTTTACTTTATTTCTCAAAGTTAATAAATCATTAGCATTTATAGATTTAAAATTCACTAATATTAAGAAATTATTATTTATAAATACGTTTATTATGTTTTGTATTAACTCATTTTTGCTTTCACGCTTCACTACTATATTACTCCCTAATTATATCCTCTATTTTGCTTATTTTGTACGCTTTACCCATAGTTGAACTTAAAAAAACTTTTTTAAAATACACTCCTTTTGTAGAAACAGGTTTATTATTTTTGATTTCTTTAAGAAAAGCTTGTAAATTTTCTAGCAAGTCATCGACGCTAAACTTAATATTTCCTAATTTACCGTGAATGATCCCATTTTTATCTGTTTTAAATTTTACTTGACCAGACTTGATAGCTTTAATAGCTTCTGCAATGTTAGAAGTTACAGTGCCAAATTTAGGATTAGGCATTAATCCTTTAGCACTTAACATTTTTGCGATGGGAGTAATTTTTGCTATAAAATCAGGAGTTGTGATACACCAGTCAACATTTAGCTTTTTATTACCTTTTTTTATTTCTGTAATTAAATCTTCTCCTCCTATGATATCAGCATTAACTTTTTTAGCTTCTGATAAATGATTACCTTGAGCAAAAACAGCTACTTTAATATCTTTTCCAATACCTTTAGGCAAAATTACTGTGCCACGTATTTGCTCTTCAGATTTATGTAGATCTATACCTAAATTAACTGTAATATCAACTGATTCATTAAACTTTGCTGAAGCAGATTCAATGATTTTTTCTAAGCATTGTCTAGAATTGTCATAATGTGTTTTCATATTTTTAACCTTCTATAACTTCTATACCCATAGATTTAGCAGTACCAATGACCATTTTCACTGCTGAACTTTCATTATTTACTTTCATGTCAACCATTTTGTATCTCGCTATCTTAATTATAGCTGACATAGTCAATTTAGCCATTAATTCTTTGCTTGGTTCACGAGAACCTTTGTTTAATTTAGCTTCTTGCTTAAGGAGGTAAGTGACAGGTGGACCACTAATAGTAAAATCATGGGAACGATCATCCTTTATGAAAATTCGTGCTGTTACTAAGTCCCCTATCTTATAATTAGCATTAGTTATACTAGTCATTTTATTGAATGTCTCGCAGAATTTAGGAATTGATATGCCTCGTGGGCCAAGTACTGAAGCAATTTTTGGACCAGGAACTGCTCTTCCTGCTTCCATTATTAAATTAATTGTAGCAATTATGACACTCATATTTAGTTTTCTACTTTTTCTACTTGAGCTAAATCTAATTCTATTATTGTTGGCTTACCTAAGATTGATACTTCCACATTAATAATTTTTTTTTCATCGTTAATCATATCTACTTTACCAGTAAAATTTTGAAAAAGACCATCATTAATTTTTACTTTTTCTCCTTTTTCATAGCCATAACTTAATTTTTTCTTCTCTTGGGCATTATAAAGTGCATTACACATTAAGTAAATCTCATCATTAGAAATTATCTTGGGAACATTACCATTTTTTAAAAAACCATAAACTTTAAGAGATTTTGGTATATTTTTAATAAAATTTAACACTTCGTCACACAAATTTACGTATAAAAAAACATAACCGGGAAAGCATTTTCTGCGTGTAGTAGTTTTTTTAGATCGCAATTCTGCTTCATTTAACTCTTCATATGGGATAAAAATTTCCTTAAAATAATTATTAACTCCCAATCTTATAGAATTTTCTAATATATGTTGACATACTTTTTCTTCATAATTTGAAATAACTCTTAAAATATACCATTTGTATTGATTGAATTCTTTTCGCCTTGAACTTACTTCATTATCTGAAATTTCTTTAAAATTGTCAGGTGTACTACTACAGAATTTTAATGTTTGATTAAGCATATCTCTACTCTCATTACATAGATGCATATATATATATATTTCACATAGTTTTTGTATACTAGATTTTGAACTACATGTTGTTTGGTAAGGAATAAATACTTCTTTAAAGTAAAGAGCATTATTACTTACTAACTCACGTATATGTTTTTCATATCCGTACTTAACTTTAATGACGTGCCATTTATATTCCATAAACAATTTCAAATAAAGCTTTAATTGTGTAGAGAGATATAAAATCTACTAAACAGAAAAAAATCGAAAAGCATAATATAACACTTACTATAACAAATAAAGATGATAGCACCTCTTGCTTTTTTGCCCAGGCAACTTTTTTTATTTCTTGTTTTGTATAGTAAAAAAAATTACTTAAACTTTTTAACATTTCTTTAATACAATATTAATTGCAGGAGAGATAGGAATTGAACCTATAACCTCTGGTTTTGGAGACCAGCGCTCTACCAATTGAGCTACACTCCTATAGTTATTAAAACTTCCTCTATTCCAAGATTTCAGAGACAATACCAGAACCGACAGTTTTACCACCTTCTCTTATTGCAAAACGTAACCCCTTATCTATTGCTACTGGTGCCTGTAATTCTACTTCTATACTTACATTATCTCCTGGCATTACCATTTCTTTCCCTTTTAGCAATTTTATGTTTCCTGTCACATCTGTAGTTCTTATATAAAATTGTGGTTGATAATTTTCAAAAAATGGTGTATGTCTTCCTCCTTCCTCCTTTTTTAATACATATATCTCGGCCTTAAATTTTTTATGTGGTGTTATTACATTTGGCTTTGCTAATACTTGCCCTCTCTCTACCTCCTCTCTTTTTATTCCTCTTACCAATATTCCTACATTTAATCCAGCACATCCTTTATCAAGACATTTTTTAAACATTTCTATTCCTGTACATATTGTCTTTCGTGTCGCCTTCAAACCTACTATCTCTATCTCTTCGCCTATTTTTATTTCTCCTTTTTCTATTCTTCCAGTAACCACCGTTCCACGCCCAGGTATTGAAAATACATCCTCAATCGGCATTAGAAATGGCAAATCCACAGGCCTTGGTGGAATTGCTACATATTCGTCTAATTTTTCCATTAACTTTTCTATTGATTTTTTCCCATATTCATTATCTTTATCTTCTAATGCTTTCAATGCAGATCCAATAACCATGGGAACTTCATCACCTGGAAACTCATATTTATTTAGTAATTCCCTAATTTCCATTTCTACTAAGCCAATCATATCGTAATCAGCAACATCAGCCTTATTTATATATACAATGATATACTTAACATCAACTTGCTTTGCAAGTAATATATGTTCTCTTGTTTGCGGCATTGGTCCATCAACTCCAGACACTACTAATATTGCTGCATCCATCTGTGCTGCACCTACTATCATATTTTTTACATAATCAGCATGCCCAGGACAGTCAACATGTGCATAATGTCTCTTATCTGTTTCATATTCTACGTGTGCTGTTGCTATTGTTATTCCCCTTTTTCTTTCTTCAGGTGCTTTGTCTATTTGATCATATGCTACAAAACGCCCATAGTACTTGGTTATTGCCGCTGTCAACGTAGTTTTTCCATGATCTACATGCCCTATTGTTCCTACATTTACATGTGGCTTACCAAATGCTTCTACTATCTGTGTCATAATTGTTACTCCTAATTATATTTTAACTCATTAACAACATATTGTGGCACTTGTTCATAATAAGAAAAATGCATACTGTATTGAGCTCTTCCTTGAGATATAGAACGTAAAACATTTATATAACCAAACATACTTGCAAGAGGTATTAAAGCAAGAATTATAGCATTATTGTTATATGTTTCCATGCTTGAAATTTGCCCTCTTCTTCTATTTACATTGCCTATAATATCACCCATATATTCTTCAGGTGTAATAATTTCAACTCTCATTATAGGCTCTAATATTTTTGGACCAGCTTTATTTGCCATTTCTCTAAAAGCACCCTTGGCAGCTAATTCAAAGGCCAAAGGACTTGAGTCAACTTCATGAAAAGTACCATCAATGAGAGTGGCTTTAAAATCAATAACTGGAAAACTAGAAATTATACCTCCTTCTTTTATTAATTCTAGACCATTTTGTACACCAGGAATATATTCTTTTGGAATTACACCACCTACAATTTTACTTTCAAATTGAAACCCAGAACCTGGCTGAAGTGGTTCAAATAAGATTTTTACTCTGGCAAATTGGCCAGCACCACCTGATTGTTTTTTATGAGTGTAATCGATCTCAACAGATTTGGTTATGGTTTCACGATATGCAACTTGAGGTGCACCAATATTAACATCAACGTTAAATTCACGTTTTACTCTGTCAGTAATGATTTCAAGATGTAATTCTCCCATGCCTTTTAATATGGTTTGACCACTTTCTGTGTTTATTGACATCCTTAAAGAAGGATCTTCTGAAATTAATCTATTTAAAGCAATACCTAATTTTTCCTGGTCTGCAGTAGTTTTAGGTTCTACAGCAACTTCAATAACGGGTTCAGGAAATTCTATACGCTCTAATAATATAGGAAAATCATGTAAACATAAAGTGTCACCAGTAATTGTTTTTTTTAATCCGACTAAAGCAATTATATCTCCTACTTTAGCTTCGCTTATATCTTCTCTGTTGTTTGCATGCATAAGTAACATTCTTCCAATTCCTTCACTTTCGTTTTTTACTGCATTTAATACGGTAGATTTAGATTTTAATTTGCCAGAATAAATACGAATAAATGTTAAGCTACCCACAAACTTATCTGTCATCACTTTAAATGCAAGAGCAACAAATTTTTCTTTTTCTGAAGGCTTAATTGTGATTTTTTTTTCTGGATCTTTAGGATCAGTTCCAATAATTTTGTCAACATCAATAGGAGAGGGTAAAAAATCAACTATACTATTTAAAAGTGGTTGTACTCCTTTATTTTTAAAAGCTGATCCGCATAGTACTGGAACAAATGCTCCTTTTATAGTTCCTTTTCTTACACATTTCTTCAGTAACTTTGTTGGTAAATCGTTAGATTCAAAGTAAATATTCATTGCTTCGTCGTCCATTCCAGCTGCAGTGTCCAGTAAAAGATCTCGATACTTTTGGGCTTTATCAAGTAAATTAAAAGGAATATCTTCATAGAAAAATTTAGCACCTAATGTTTCTTCTTCCCATATAATGGCTTTCATAGAGATGAGATCTATTATACCCTTGAAATCTTTTTCATTTCCTAGTGGAAGTTGAATTACTAAAGGTAGTGTTCCTAGCTTGTTTTTAACCATATCAACACATCGATAAAAATTTGCTCCTATTCTATCCATTTTATTAATAAAACAGATACGAGGAACGTTATATTTGTTAGCTTGTCGCCAAACAGTTTCAGATTGAGGTTCAACTCCTGCAACTCCATCAAATACAACAACTGCTCCGTCTAAAATTCTTAAAGATCTTTCAACTTCAATAGTAAAATCAACATGTCCAGGAGTATCGATTATATTAACTTTATGACCATTCCAAAAACAAGTTGTAGCAGCAGATGTAATTGTAATACCCCGTTCCTTTTCTTGTTCCATCCAATCCATAGAGGCTGCACCATCATGTACTTCGCCAATTCTATTTTGTTTGCCAGTGTAAAATAGAATACGCTCTGTTGTAGTGGTTTTACCAGCATCGATGTGAGCCATTATACCTATATTTCTGTATTCAGATATATTAATTTCCATATTATTAATTAACTAGCATTAAAAACTAAGATGGGAAAAAGCTTTATTAGCTTCAGCCATTTTATATTTTTCTTCATATATCTTAAATGCCCCTCCTCGTTTATTATAAGCATCTATTATTTCAGCTTGTAAACAATCAGTAGAAGTTTTTCCACTTTTTTTTCTAGCTGTAGAAACAGCTCCAGCAATCCACCTTAATGCCAAAGAAACTGCTCTGTCTTTTCTAACTTCAACAGGAACTTGGTAAGTTGCCCCACCGATACGACGTGGACGTACTTCTATAGAAGGAGTAACGTTCTCTACTGCTGTTTTGAAAATTGATATCCCACTCTCTTTTATTTTTTTTTCAGCTAGAGATAAAGCTTTATAAACAATTTTTTCCGCTATGGACTTTTTGCCACATTTCATAATTATATTGATAAAACGCATTAGTAGAACACTACCATAACGCGAATCAGGACTTACTGTTCTTTTTCTTGTTTTATTTCTACGACCCATAAGATTTTAATTAGATTTTTTTACACCATATTTTGAACGAGCTTTTTTCCGATTTTGTACACCACGTAGATCAAGAGTACCTCTTATTATATGGTAGCGTACACCTGGTAAGTCCTTAACTCTTCCCCCTCGTATCAAGACAACGGAATGCTCCTGTAAATTATGACCTTCACCAGGTATATAAGCTGTTACTTCGCCATACCCACTGATTCTTACTCTAGCCACTTTACGTAGTGCTGAGTTAGGTTTTCTAGGGGTTGTAGTATATACTCTAGTACAAACACCTCTTCTCTGAGGATTACCTTTTCCTAAAGCAGGTACTTTTTTCTTGCAGAGTAACTTCAATCTACCTTTACGTACTAATTGATTTATTGTAGGCATATGCTAAAGCTTAAGTTTATTTAAATACTCAAGTTTTAATTATAAAATAATAAATCTCAGTGGTCAATAATAAAATAAACATTATTATTCTGATTAGAGCTTGATTATTGCAAATTACATCCGAATATTGAATTAAAATTCAAGATAGATTACTTTAGGGGGGGGACTGTGAAGAGGAAAATAACTCTTGAATTTTAGGGTTAAAAACTTCTTGGAATATTTTTTAATAATTTGAGATATAATTTTTCTATTTTATAATCTTAAAATTTAAGGTATTTAGATAAATGTAATTATTTTTTACGAGAATTTTATTTATAATACGTATATCAATTATGCTCCAGTTGTTAGTGATGAATCAGTTGTTGTTTTAAATAATTTTATGCTTTGTAAGGGTTATTTTGAGGTAATTTTACTATGTATCATTGATTTAGTTATGATGTTCTATCTTTATATTTTTTACATAAATACAAGAAGAAACATATTCTCTATTGAGTTTTTTTAAATATCTTTTGATGTATTTTAAATTTGATAATGAGTTTTGTCAATTATAACTAGGTTATCTATTGATAATTTCTGCAATCACTTTACCTTCAAAATTAATTACTAAAGCTTTATTATCTTTTTTTTCAGAGAGCAAAAGGTTTATGTTCATCCATATTATGGATAAAGTATTAGGTAAAGTTCTATAAATTCTTACGAATTTTATCCATTTGCTTATAGACTGTATACTATCAGCAAGCTTTGAAATTGATACATATAATATATAATTGGTTGTGTTTTATTTATCATACTTTTAAAATATCTTTCTATTTGTAAATTTACTGCAGTGATAACTACTTTGTTAATTGAAAATCCATTATTTAGTAATAACTTAGATAAGAGGTTATTGTACTAGTAGATAATAAAGTTGTTTTTTAATTTTATTAAGTGAATTATAAAATAATAATAGTAAGAAATAAAGAGTATTATTGTGATAAATTTGAAGTACACTTGCGTGAAAAATTGTTGACTTTTAATCATATTGCTCAATACCTATTAAGTTCTAATATTTTTGAGCTGCTTCAACGATAATTTGAACTAATTCATTAAAGTCGATTCCTTTTGTTAATTTTGCAATTTTGGGCACTAGTGATAATTCAGTGAAGCCGGGATGTGTGTTAATCTCAAGCATTTTTAAAGATCCATTTTTAGGGTTATAGCGAAAATCTGAGCGGGAGATGGTTCTACATTTTAAAAAATGATGAATTTTTAATGCATATTTTAAGGTCATTTTATATATATTGTCAGGAATTTCAGCGGGAAATATGTATTCTGCGAGCCCATTTGTATATTTTGCTTCATAATTATAAAATTTATTTTTTGGTCGTATTTCAATAGTACCAATTGCTTCGTCTAATAATACAGCGGTTTGTAGTTCTATGCCTGGAATATATTCTTCTATGATCATCTTTTCCATAATAATAGAATTATTATTTTTTAGATTTAAATAATCCTCATACGAAAAAATTATATGCACTCCTATACTTGAACCTTCATTAATTGGTTTTAAAACATATGGGTAATTAACTTTAATATTGTTTTGTAATATATTTTCTCTACTAATTATCTTTCCTTTTGGGGTATCAATATCGAGGTAATTGAATATGTGTTTAGACATTTCTTTATTCATAGCGATAGCTGAAGCTGTGACTCCGGAATGTGTATATTTTATACCTAAGATTTCTAATAGACCTTGAATGCATCCGTCTTCACCATAGGGCCCATGTAGAGCAATAAAAGCAAGGCAAGGATTAATTTTTTTTAGCTTTTCAGCAATATTTCTATCGACGTTTACTTCTATTGTCTTGTATGAAAGACTGTTAAGTGCTTTTTTTACTGCTTTTCCGGTCATTAATGATACTGCTCTCTCATGGGAAAATCCACCAATTAAAATTGCTATGGTCGAAAGCATCGTTTTTTTAAGAAAGGCTTAGTTTTAGAATAATTAAATTTATAAATTTTGTAAATAGGGTAAGTTACTTAAAAGTTTATAATTTTTTTTGTTACCATCTTTAATTTTATGGTCTATACTATTTATAGTATAGTCATAATTGTATGTTTTATTTCTAAATAAACTTTTAGAAGCTTTTTAAGGGTGAATTAATTTTTGTGTAAATAAGTTTAAAGTATTTATAGAATGATAAAATTATAGTATATGTAATTAAGTATCTTGAATCGATTTTTAGGGGGAAATTTTAGAAGAAAGCTATAAATTTTATTTTTGTTTTTTTAAAGATAAATAAGCTATTATTTCAAATATATCTCTACTATATCGGAAAGAATTATATAAATATTAGGAGAATATGTATATAAGGTTAGTTTTTTTAGTGTAAGTTAGGTATATTTATCTAATTTTAGTGGGAGAAGATTAAAATCTGTATATTTTATTTATATAAATTTTTATATGCTTGAGAATGAGTTCAGACTTGATTCTTAGAGGGGTTTTCATGAAATTTGTTAGATTTTAGTTAAAATATGTTAAAGAGTAAATTTTGTTCTTTGAAATGTAAAAACAATTATCAGTCAAGTTTGTTTAGGAAATTTAAAATTTATTGAACTGAAGGGTTGTATATATGCTATTTTTGTAAATATATTAGAGTGATAGTTGGATACGGAAGGGAAGGATTTACCTTAAAAACAATGAATGGTTATTTATTTTAGGTGTAAGATTTGATTAAAATGTTCTTTTAAGATTGCTGACTATGTGAAAAAAACTTTTAATCTCTCTTTAAATAGTCTCTTCTCTTTATGAGTCTCTGAATGATAAATAGGATAGGTGGAGTAGGGAAATTAAGTGAGTATAGTGTGAAATATCGCTTAAAGATATAGCTAAAATGTAAAGTAGTTAGATTGATAATTTCTTTCTGAAGATGAAAAAAGTTATTTTGATATTTAAATGATGATTGATTTATTTTAGAATGTAACTAACTTTTATACTGTTTCAAAGTAAACTTAAATTAATATAATAATTAAATTGATAGATGAAGACTGTTTTAGCTATTGAAACAAGCTGTGATGAAACTGCAGCAGTAATTATAAACAGTGCTAGGCAAGTTCTTGCTCATGAAATTTTTTCTCAAACAGAGCATAAAGGATATGGTGGAGTAATACCAGAAGTAGCATCGCGTCTTCATATGGAGCATTTGAGTGATCTAATAAAAAGCGCTATAAATAAATCTAACCTCAGTTTTTATGATTTAGATGCAATTGCGGCAACATCGGGACCAGGACTTATAGGTGGGTTAATAGTTGGTACAATGATGGCTAAAGCAATTGCACATGTAATACAGAAGCCTTTTATTGCCGTTAATCATTTAGAAGCACATGCATTGGTTATTAGGTTACTTTATGAAGTTAAATTTCCGTTTTTAGTATTATTAATATCTGGTGGTCACTGTCAATTTTTAATTGTACGGGATGTAGGTAAATATATTAAACTTGGGGGAACATTAGATGATTCATTAGGTGAAGCATTCGATAAAATTGCTAAAGTGTTGGGTTTAGACTATCCAGGGGGGCCATTAATAGAAAAATTAGCGCAAAGAGGTGATTGTAAGAGATTTAAACTTCCAAGGGCAATGGTGAAATATTCTGGGTGTAATTTTTCTTTTTCTGGAATTAAAACAGCAGTAAAAAATTTGGTACAAAAACTTGATATGAATGAGCAAGATATATGTGATATATGTGCTTCTTTTCAAGAATGTGTTAGTGATATACTACTTGATAGGGTGAAAAATGCGATTGTTATGGCTGAATCTTTAAATATTAAAATCAGCAATTTTGTAATTGCTGGTGGGGTTGCAGCAAATAATTTTTTAAGAAAGAAGTTAAAAAAATATATAGTTTTAAACATATTTTTTCCTCCAAGTAATCTATGTACAGATAACGCAATAATGGTTGGGTGGACAGGGATTGAAAGATTAAAGAAAAATTATATAGATTCACTCAACTTTATGCCAAAACCAAAGTGGGAATTAGAGAATTATTGAAAGTTTTCAGCTCTAAATTTAGATGATAGGAATGATTTTTATTTAATTATCGTTGTGCATGTATATTTAATGTTTTATTAATTTAAGGTTAACCAGAGTATATTAATATTGGTAATATGAGGTTATATTTATATATAGTATCTGGTTAAATTGAAAGAAGATTATGGAAGTTACTACATCAACAAAAAAAGAATTAAAGCAAAGTACGCTGTATATTTGCCTGGAAAAGTGCACAAGTGCATTTTGGTTTATTTTTTGGTTTAGTTCAGGAATTAACTTATTAATGTTATTTTTGCCACTTTATACTTCTCAAGTACTTGATAGGGTAATATCAAGTGGAAGTATATCAACTTTGATTATGTTGACTATCATTACTTTATCTGCATTTGCATGTTCTGCGGTGCTTGAAACTTGTAGATACTTAGCTATGACAAAAATTGGTGACTGGATTGATAGAACTGTAGCGCCAGATTTAATAGTGAGATCAATCAGACTCACGTCAGTGCAAAGTTCAACTTCTAGTGGTGAAGCAATACGAGATCTTGGGGTGATAAAAAGTTTTATTATGGGGAATGGTATATTTTCACTATTTGATACTCCATGGTCGTTAATTTATCTTATTGTAATTTTTATAATACATACTTCTACAGGGTTTATAGCTGTTATTGGGATTATTATGTTAATTTCTATGGCAACATGGAATGAATTTGCTACTAAACGCATATTGCAAGAAATTAACGAAGAGAGTTTACGAAATATCAATGCTATAGATATTGCAACAAGAAATGCAGAAGTAGTAGAAGCTATGGGTATGTCAGAATTCATAGTTTCTGATTGGTGTAAACAAAATGATCAAACTCGTATGATGCAAATTAAAGCACAGAATCGTTCTAGTATAATTACTGGAATTACTAAATTTTTACGTTCAACTCTTCAAATATCAGTAATTGGGATGGGGGCGCTACTTGCAATTACAGCTCATAAAACTGCTGGTAATATTATTGCTGCTTCTATTTTAATGGGTAGAGTATTAGCTCCATTTGATGCAGCAGTTCATACTTGGAAATTTTTAAATCAAGCTATGATGTCGTATGGTAGGCTGCAAAGACTTATATTAACGTCACCAAAAAGGGAGCAGACTTTGATTATGCCGGAACCTAAAGGAAAGTTAGAATTTGATAGAGTATTTTTTACTCCTTATAGAGGTAATAAACCAACAATAAAGGGTATGTCATTTGTAATAGAGTCAGGTGATATAGTTGGTGTTGTTGGTGCAAGTGCTTCTGGTAAATCAACTATTGCAAAATTAATTGTTGGTGTATGGAAACCTATATCTGGTGTAGTGAGGCTAGACGGTGCTGATGTATATACTTGGAACCGAAGAGATTTTGGTAATTATGTTGGCTACTTACCTCAAGATGTTGAATTATTTAACACTAGTATCAAAGCGAATATTGCGCGTATGAGACCAAATCCAGATTTTGAAGAAGTAATTAAAGCAGCAAAAATTGCAGGGATACATGAATTAATACTCGGTTTACCAAATGGATATGATACAGTAATAGGGAGCTTTGGAGTAACGCTTTCTGGTGGGCAAAAACAGTTACTTGGTCTTGCAAGAGCTTTTTATGGTAATATTAAACTTTTAGTGCTTGATGAACCAAATGCTAACTTAGATAGTAATGGAGAAGCATGCCTGATTAAAGCGATAGATAATGCAAAGAAGCAGAATATTACTACTGTGATTATAACTCATAAACTACTGTTAGTATCCTTGGTTGATAAAGTTATTTTTATATCGGAGGGTACTATTTGTGCTATAGGACCAAAAGATGAAATTTTAGGTAAATTAGTAGTTACTACATTACCAAATATAAGGGGAGAGGATGAGCAGTTTTCAGTAAGTGGTAGTTAGAAAGGGGGAGGGTATTGGATACTTTTTTTTACTTTATTATTCTATAATTTATTAACATGCTCAAATGTTTCTTGTTTCTTTAATTTTCTTTTTAGAAGCTTTTTACTTTGCTACTCTATTCATTTTGTTTTTATTGAAGAGGTGTTTTATAGTGATGTTGTGGAAGTTGTGAATTTTTTTATTATCTAAGGTTAAGCATACTGATTTTTTTCTTACTAAATTGGAGGAACTATGATCATGAAATATTCTTTATGTTTTTTCTTTTTATAATATTTTCTTTAAGAAAAGAATTTCTGAATGAACATATAGATCAATAATAATTTGATCTCTCACTTTTGCTCTTATAAAAATATATTAATATTACTATCTTTTTACTTTGACATTAGTTTTTTTACAAGATTTCATGTCTGCTCACTTTAGCTATTTTTTCTTTTATCTTCTGTAGCTTTTCTTTTAATTCCTCTTGAAAATTTTTATTGTGACTTTTAAGCCTAGTAATAGAGGGATTTTTTATTATAGTACTGCTAAGAAATTTTTCATTTGGTGGAAGGGGTGGAGGTGGTGGTATGTTCAAGCTTTGACTTAGTAAAGAAGAAGGCGGAGATGTAAGTATTACATTTGTATTTTGGTTTGTAATAAAGGAAGGAGAAAGTGGAGGTGTAAGTAATGCTAACTGAGAAGGTTGAGTGAGTGATGTAGCTGTAGATGGTAACGAAGAAGAAATTGATGCATTAGAAGAAGAAATTGATGCATTAATTGTGGTAGGTTTTTTAAAATTTGGAGTGGATGAAGATGTTAACATAGCCGTTGTTTCTGGTATTTGTGTGCTAATATCATTACTATCTGATCTTTTTTCAAAAATGTTATATGTAACTTCTTGCTTTTTATTGTTTATTATAGGAAGAGTTAATTTAGAAAGGTATATTATTAAACTTAATGCGGCTATTATAGAAATAGAAGCAATTGTTATATAGAAAGAAGATGGTGCTGTAGTAGTAGTGGTGCCACACATCGCTAAGCTTATAGGATAAATAGATACTCCAGTTGTGAGGACAGATGTACATAGTAAGAAGGTAGCAATTGAATATTTTAATGAAGATGATATTCTAAAAGTGTTCATTTTTCCTCACATTGTATATTAATACCATATTAGCATTAACTGGGCTAATGTTTTATGTCAATGAAAATTATTGAATAAATTTTATAAATAATAATTAGTATAATATTAATCTATTAAAAATTTATAAATAAGTAGTATTATATTAAGAATTTATAATGATATTTTTACGATTTTAATAAATTTTAATGAATTGCTTTTTAAATTGTGAAAATGTATATTTTGTTAATATATTGAGTTGAAGAAAAGTAGGCTTATGTTTTTTTCTTTAGTAATTAAGAAAATATATGTAATAAATATTAGTATTTTAGTAGTTTATTAAAATATTAAATGTTACTTGTTAGGAATAGATAATGATTAGTATAATGTCTGGTTTAGGTTTAGGTTTTTAAGATCAGATTTTTATCTGGGATAGTTAATTATATGATCAAAATTTGCTATAGTTTATATGTAAGCTTGAATGGGGGGGGATTTATTATTAGTATTTAAAGCTAAAGATTAAGATTTTAATTTTAGTGTGATCTTTATTAGTATAGAGTAAAGTGATATAGTAAAAGGATTTTTTTAGAGGGGGAAATATTAGTTATGGTGTTATAATTAGAATTATAAGTGCTACAAGATGAATAGTTTGATAAGGAAAAATTATGAGTAATGAAAGGTCAATTTTAAAGTATTTATATTATATTCAATTTTAAGGCTCAATTAGTGCACTTTCAATAAAAAAAAAGTTGAAATTTTAATTGTTGAATTATTTTAGTTAGTTTTCTGCAAGTTTTTTATATTTTGCTTAGAAACTCTTGAATATAATCAAGTTTTATTTTATGAGTAAATTTTATCTAAGTATAGAATATTTTATCTCTAATGAGAGTTAGTGTTCAATTAAAGATTGAAAATGCTATTATTAGTTTTTAGATTGGTAAATTTTTTAGTTTATTTGTTGTTTATAGAGTGGAGTATATTGGATGGTGGAATCTTAGTTGATGGTTAAATTTTCAATTTAGAGATCATTTAAGTTTTTAAAAGGAAGTTGTAATTTAAAGTAAAGCTTAGATTTATAGAAAAATTTTTTTTAGGTTTATACATTAGGAAATGCATTTTAATTTTAGCCTTTGAGCTTGGTAAGCTATATGAGGTTTTTTTGCTACATAATGTTTGTTGAATGAGATTTTTATTTGCCGCTTTCCAGGAGAGATTGGATGTATATGTAGAAAATAAACAATAAAAGTGATGAATAGTGGGTTTAACTAAGTCTTAGTTTAATTAATGATAATGATATAACATTTTTTTACCTGTATTCAGGTTGATACATGATTGTAGATATGAAGGAATTACAGAAAATATAGAAGTTCAATTGGTAGATTAAGAAGGATTTTATTACATATATTCTTAAGAGCTGTAAAATTAAAGGATAGTATTATGTGAAATCATTTTAATTGTGAGTAAGTATTATTTTATAATTTCTAGTATATATTTAAATCTAGTATATATTTGAAGTGGTAGATAAAGATTTTTTAAGAATATTAAGATTTTAAGTAGATTTATAACTGGAAATTATATAATTTTTATGTGAGTTGTAGATTTGGGAATGATAAGAGATAACTAAATAGTAAGATTAGGCTTTGGTTTAGGTATTATGTTTATGTTTTATTCGAGCTAAAATTAATTAGATAGCTTGGCTATATAGATAATTTAATTATTGGCGCTTGTAGTTCAGTGGATAGAGCGTTGCCCTCCGAAGGCAAAGGTTAGGGGGTTCGAATCCCTCCAAGCGCATTTTAATCAGATTTGACATGATATTGCAACATAAGATAATATAGAAGAAGATTGATTATAAAAATATAGTTATGTCTACTGGTACAGTAAACAAAGTTATATTAGTTGGTAATTTAGGAAGAGATCCTGAAGTTAGAACTATGCAGAATGGAAAAGAGATGGCAAATTTTTCGCTAGCTACTTCTGAAAGTTGGATTGATAAATTTTCTGGTATGCGTTCTGAAAAAACGGAATGGCATAATGTTGTAGTATTTAACAAAGGATTAGTGAAAATTATTAAAGATCTTGTACGTAAAGGTAGTAAAATTTATGTTGAAGGTTCTTTAAGAACTAGGAAGTATACTGATCAAAGTGGAAATGAAAGATATACTACAGAAATAGTGCTGCAAAATTTTAATAGTACTCTTACTCTTTTAGATTCGCGGTCAAGTTCTGATTATTCATTGAATGAATATGAGCAACATGGAGCAGAGCAAAAAAAGCAATATGAAAATTTTGACGATGAAATAAAGGGAGAGTTAATTGATGATGAAATACCGTTTTAATGATTTTTAATGAGATTGTTATCTCCGTTTTTATGGACTGCTTGTGTTACTCCTTTTAGTTATAAAGGAGATAGTATAGATTATAATGGTTTACAGCGTTTACTTACAATACAAGCTGAGGCTGGAAATGGTGTAGTTTTACTAGGTAGTACTGGTGAAAATTTATCACTTACTGATCATGAAAGACGTACACTAGTTGATTTTGTATGTAAGCTAAAGTTAAGGAGTATTAAAATTATAGTTGGTGTACCAGGAGTGAATTTATATCAAGCTCTTGAATGGCTTGATTTTTGTCAAGGTATGCCTATTTATGGTTATTTAATGACTACTCCAATTTATACTAAGCCTGGAATTATAGGGCAGACTTTATGGTTTGAAAAGTTACTTGAAAAGGCACATGTGCCGGTTATGCTTTATAATATTCCATCAAGAGCAGGAGTGAATCTTTATGTAGAAACTGTATGTAATTTGTCCAGTCACGAAAGGTTTTGGGCTATTAAAGATTCAAGTGGGGATATTGATACTTTAGTTAATTATAAAAAAGTTGCACCAGATATTGAAGTTTTTTGTGGTGATGATAATATGATACTTGATATGGCTGCTTGTGGTGCAGTTGGCTTGGTTTCTGTTGCTTCTAATCTTTGGCCATATGCAGTACATAAATATGTTAAGCGATGTTTACTGTCATTTCAGCATTATGCATTAGGATCTTGGAAGAAAACAACTACTCAAGTCGTAGAAAATAGAGTAAAAAAAAATTCACTAGATATTTGGCAACAAGCCTGTAAAGCTCTATATATTGCTAGTAACCCGATACCTACTAAAGTACTTTTGCATGATATTGGGCTTATAGAACATGAAACTGTTCGCTTACCACTTAGCATAGAGGACTTACCTTCTATTGAAATATTAAGGCAAGTTAATAAAATGATTCTTAAATGGGAAGAAGGGTTAACTAATAATTAAAGTAAGAATAATGTCTCTTAAATTTTGTCAATTTTTTACTATAATTAGTGTATATAGTAGTCAGTAAAAGATGGATATATAATAATTTTCATGATATTGTAGTGAAAGAGTTATAATATTTATGTGGGTTTAGTTATTTAAATTATACTCAATTTAGTTTTAAAATCCTTAAAAGGTTTTTGTTATAGAAAGTAGCAAATCAGTATAAAAGTAGCTAAAGTTTTCAATAATCGATTTTATGAAATTGTTACATATAACTCTTTTGTTACGGTATAATTACTTTTTTTTGTTGTATTATAATTTAGCTAAATTAAAACGAGCTTTTAATTGTTTTGCTTAGGTGCTGAGAAATTTATTTAAGAAAATGTGAGTATTTAGTATTTTTTTAAGGTGGGCTTTGCTGTAGAGTAAAACTTAAAGAATTTTAGGTAAAACTGTTTATTTAAAGATATGGAACTATAGTATTAATGAATTAAATATTATTTTCATCTTTGTATAGTATTGTTAGTTTATAAATTGAAATAACTGGGTACTTATGATTTAGTAAAAAAATAGCCCAGAATTTATGGGTAATTTTTATTTTTGTTTAAAATAATTCTATATTACAAAAATCTAAGAAAGATAGATTTACTTAATTTATTACAATGGAAGTATTATGATGTTCGTGCTATTAAATTTTTTACAACATCAAGTGCTGCATATGTAAATATTGCACTTGCACCAGCACGTTTAAAGCTAATTAAAGATTCATAGATTACTTTATCGTAGTTTAACCAGCCATTGTTAGTTGCGGCTTTTATCATTGCATATTCACCGCTTACTTGATAGGCAAAAATTGGAAAATCAAACTTGTCTCTTGCTGTTTTAATTATATCTAAACATGGCATGCCTGGTTTTATCATAATAAAGTCTGCACCTTCATTTATATCCATTTCAATTTCACAAATTGTCTCTCTTGCATTTCTATAGTCCATTTGATAACTGCTTTTATCGATAGAATTTGATGGTACACATGAACCAACAATTTTTCTGAATGGTGCATAGAAATTAGAGCAATATTTTACTGCATAAGATAGTATTAATGTATTTTGAAAGTTATTGTCATCTAATGTTTTTCTTATTTTTCCTATCCTGCCATCCATCATATCGGAAGGAGCAACTATGTTACATCCTGCTTTTGCTAAAGTTAGTGCTTGTTTACATAATGCTGATATAGTTTCGTCATTTTCTACATCTGTCAAATTTTCTTTTAGAAGACCATCATGACCATGAGTAGTGTATGGATCTAGTGCAACATCTGCAATAATACCAATATCAGGTACTTTTAATTTTATAGCATAGATTGCTTTGCAAATTAAATTATCAGGATTATATGCCTCCTCGGCATTTTTAGATTTTAATTTATTATTCACTACTGGAAAAATCGCGATAGCATTTATTCCATAATCCTTGGCTTCTTGAACTATAGAAACTAATTTATTTATTGAATAGCATTTTATGTCTGGTAAACCAGGAATTGATTCAGTTGTTTCTTTTTTATCATGAACAAAAAGAGGAAAAATCAAATCATTTATTGATAAGATGCATTCACTTGTTAGATTGCGAATCCATTTACTTGAGCGTCTACGTCTTAAACGTGTAGTTGGAAAATTAAGCATCATAATTTCCTTGAAACTGTTTTATATAAAGTAAACATTTATAGTATTTCTATAGTATCTTTAGTCTCTCTATCAAATCTTCTTTATTATAGTAGAGGGGTATGTGTTTGTTCATTACATTGAATTAATTAACCTATTTTTCATTTTATATATTTTTATTTCATTTACTAAAATCCTAGTAACTTTAATAAAATATCTACAAATATATTACCTAAATAAGTCTTTAGCTACCACTACTTTAGCTTATTTTTTTATTCTTTACAATTTTTTTTTGATAGTGTTTTTATTTCTAATATCGGTTCTTCTTTTAACAAAGATAGTTTTATTCATTTAGTAAATTCATTTTTTATATACTTAGATTTTCTTTTTTTTTCAAAATGAAACTTTTCAACTCATTAATGCAAGAGCTTTATTATTGAATTTTCTTGTTATTTTTCTAAATCTTTAGAATTATTTCTCTTGTGATGTAAGTAGAATATTTTTCTATATGTATATTTTCTAGTTATTTTACCCATTATTTGTATATTTAGAAATTTAATAGAGATTAATTTAAAGTATTGTTCTTCATTGATTTTGATATTTTATATTTAAAAAAAATTAATCAATTTTGAGAAAATTAAATAATGAAAGTTGTTTAGGATTATTAACTGTTACTGTTTTGAATAGTTTTAGTATGTTTAAAAAAAGTTAAACATATTTTTTGCTTTATATCATAGTGAATGAGGCTCTATGAATGTATTCATTATGAAACTTATAATTTAATTTGTTGTGTAGAATATTAATATAATATTTTGTTTATCATTAAGAAAGATCTTAGGATTTGGATAGTGTGATGAAAAAAGAGGAAAGGACTTAACTTCACTAAGTGAAGTTTTGATGTTATTGAATTTAAAGATACATTTAAGAATATTCTGAATCTTTTTTATACTAAGATTTTTTTCAGACTTAACTTTGAATTAGTAAGCTTAGAAGAGGTTATGAATTGACTTAAAATGATTAGTAATATTATATAATTATTAATGATTATCTGGCAAAACTTTTGAAATCTTCTTTTGGAGATACTGAATTTATACTTAAGATAGTGGTTTATAGTGATTAATATATTTTAATACTTTTTAAAAACTATCTGTTTTATTTAAGTTTTTGTATTATCTTAATAATTTAATTTTTATATATTTATATTACTTGAGTGGAGTTTTGTAAAAACTACTCTTTATGTGTTCTGAAGTAAGTTTTTAAAATTTATTCTCTTTTTAAAAATTAAATTCTTTTACTATTTAGTTTTTTATTTTTTACTTTAATGCGAACTCATAGAGGAGATTTTAATGAAAGTCCCATTTTACAGTGCTTAAATCTACTCCTTCTTGTACCATTTCCCAAAGTGGACTCATCTCTCTTAATCGTCCAACATTTTTAGCAATAAGATCTGCCGCGTATAAAATTTCATTTTTAGTTGTAAATCTACCCAGGCCAAATCTAATTGATGAATGCTCAAGATCATGACCATTATTTAGTGATCTTATGACATAGGAAGGTTCAAGAGATGCAGATGTGCATGCAGAGCCAGAACTTACTGCTAAATTTTTAATTGCCATGATAAGAGATTCGCCTTCGACATAAGGAAAACTTAAATTTAAGTTACCAGGGATTCTGTTTTTATAATCGCCATTTAAAACAACATCAGGAAATGCTTTTTTTATTTTGCTATATAGAATATCTCTTAGTTCTTTCAATTTAGTTGCTTCTGTTTCCATTTCTTCTTTAGCAATGCGTGCCGCTTCACCAAAACCAACTGAAAGAGGAGTTGGAACTGTTCCAGAACGCATACCTCTTTCCTGGCCTCCACCACTAATTAATGGTGTAAGCCTAACGCGAGGATTTTTTCTACGTACATATAATGCACCTATTCCCATAGGCCCATAAATTTTATGGCTGGAAAGACTCATAAGGTCAATATTCATTTCATTGACATTAATAGGCACTTTACCGAAGCTTTGAGCAGCGTCTGTGTGAAAAAATATACCATGTTTTCTGCATATTGAGCCGATTTTTTTTATAGGTTGCACCACTCCAATTTCATTATTAGCCATCATTACTGAAATTAAAATTGTTTTGTTAGTGATTGCTTCTTTAAGTTTTGGTAAGTCAATAATTCCATTTTGCTTAACAGGTAAATATGTGACCTTGAAGCCTTCATTTTCCAAATGTCGACAAGAATCTAGAACACACTTATGCTCTGTACAAATAGTTATTATATGGTTTCCTTTATTTTTATAAAAGTGAGCAATACCTTTAATTGCCATATTGTTTGACTCAGTTGCACCTGAGGTAAAGATGACTTCTTTACTATCTGCATTTATTAAATCTGCAATATGCTTTCTTGCTTTTTCCACTGCTTTTTCAGCAATCCAACCAAATGAATGGCTGCGAGAGTGTGCATTACTGAACTGATTGAAATAAGGTATCATGACTTTTAAAACACGAGGATCTACTTTAGTAGTAGACTGATAATCGAGAAATATTGGTAATTTTACCTTAGTATTATATATTTTCTCATTTTTTATATTCATAATTTAAATACATAAAGTTTGTTGGGAAGTTATATTATAATAATAACATTGTAATAATAACATTAAAACTTTGCTTTTTCAAGATATAATTTTGATTTGAGGTATAAAATTTTACTATTACTATTTTTATAGATAGTATAATATTTTGCGATAAAGTTTTCTATTATAATTTAATGAAATGGACATTTGTTTATAGATTTTTTCTACTTATTTAAGTAGAAATATAAAAATTTAAAACAGCGAAAGTACTTTAGTTTATTGAGTTTTTATTAACTGTTTTTACTGTTTTACATTTTAGATTGTAGCTTATAACTTTGTAGTAGTTAAATTTATTTAAGTGGTTTTGTGTTTAGTATGTTAGTTTATTACATAAATTTTTTTATCAACTTTATGAAAATGGATTAATATAGACAGTTGTTAATTTACTGTATTGTTAAAGTAATAATGTTTATTTTGAGGATTTTTGCAGAGATGTTAATATAGTAATTGTTAAGAATTTATAGTTAAGCTTGTTTTACTACAATTAGCTTTTTTTAGAGTTTGATGGTATTTGATAAGATCATATCTTTATTTTCAAAATAATATATTTAAAGTGAATAATTCTTTAGGATCAAAGGCAGTTTTAAACGTTAATGGGAAATTTTACAGCTATTTTAGTCTTAGTGCTGCTGGTAAATTTTTGGGAATAGATTTAAGTAAATTACCTTGTTCATTAAAGATTTTGCTTGAGAATTTATTGCGTAACGAAGATGGAGTGAATGTAAAACTTCATGATATAAAAATATTAGCTGGTTGTATTGAGAAATATGTGAATCATGAAATTAGTTACAAACCGGCTAGGGTATTGATGCAAGATTTTACTGGAGTTCCTGCTATTGTTGACTTAGCTTCAATGCGTAGTTATATAAAAAAGAATGGCGGGGATCCAAGCAAAGTAAATCCATCTGTGCCTGTTGATCTTATAATCGACCATTCTATTCAAGTAGATAGTTATGGGAATATTTCTGCGTTTGATAAAAACGTTGAATTAGAGCTAAGAAGAAATTTGGAAAGATATCAATTTTTAAAATGGGGAGAATCATCTTTTAAAAATTTTAGAGTAGTGCCACCTGGTGTAGGAATTTGCCACCAAGTGAACATTGAATATTTGGCACAGGTTGTGTGTAATAAAGATGGGGTTGTTTATCCTGATACTGTGGTTGGCACGGATAGCCATACTACTATGGTTAATAGTTTATCTATTCTTGGTTGGGGTGTTGGAGGAATAGAAGCAGAATCTGTGATGCTTGATCGATCAGTGAGTATGGTGATTCCAGAGGTAGTTGGATTTAAATTGACTGGAAGGCTTTCAGAAGGGGTAACTACAACTGATCTAGTACTAACTATTACAAATATTTTAAGAACAAAAGGTGTTGTTGGTAAGTTTGTAGAGTTTTATGGTAGTGGATTGGATTATTTATCTGTGGCAGATAGGGCAACCATAGCTAATCTGGCTCCAGAATATGGTGCAACTTGTGGATTTTTTCCAGTTGATCAAAAAACACTAGACTATTTAAACTTGACTGGAAGGCCAAAAGAGTTGATTCAGTTAGTTGAAACTTATGCAAAGGCGCAAGGCTTGTTGCGAAGCAGTAATGAGTTAGCGTTTTTTGATATGTTGGAGCTTGATTTATCAAGTGTGGAGCCAGTAATGGCCGGTCCTAAAAGGCCACAAGATAAAATTCCTCTTTCACAAGTCTCAGAATCTTTTTTAAAGTTATTTTTAGTTAATAGGTTTAAAGAAAGTGATAATCTTCAAGATGGAAGTGTGGTTATTGCTGCAATAACTAGCTGTGCTAATACTTCAAACCCAAGTGTGATGGTTGCTGCTGGCCTTATAGCGCGTAATGCAGTTAAACTTGGAATAAAATCAAAGCCTTGGGTTAAAACTTCTCTTGCTCCAGGATCACAGGTTGTAATGGAATATTTGAAAAAATTAGGATTACAAGAAGATTTAAATGCTTTAGGTTTTAATTTAGTTGGGTATGGTTGTACAACTTGTATTGGAAATTCTGGCCCACTTGATAAAAATATAGAAAATGATATAAAAAGAAAAAATTTAACTGTTGTTGCAGTTTTATCTGGTAATCGTAATTTTGAAGGAAGAATTCACCCTTTAGTTAAAGCTAGTTATTTGGCATCTCCGCTACTCGTTGTTATATATGCACTTGCAGGTACTATACTAATTGATTTAACAAAAGATCCTATATGTCAAAATAAGTATGGAAATAACATATATTTAAAAGATTTATGGCCAACAAACAGTGAAATTGAAAGTTGTGTTGAAAGTGTTATAACGCGTGAAATGTTCGTGCAAAAGTATGGTGGTATTTTTTCTGGCAATGAACATTGGCAAAAAGTGGAATGTGAAAAAAGTGAAGTCTATAACTGGGATGAGAAAAGTACTTATATACAAAATCCTCCTTACTTTTTTGATTTATTGGCAAAGAATGATGAAACTAATGTAGTTAGTATAAAGGATGCGCGTATATTAGCGGTGTTTGGTGATGGTATAACCACTGACCATATTTCTCCTGCTGGTAGTATTGCTTTGAGTAGTCCTGCTGGCATATATTTGAGGGATCTTGGAATTGAACCGCAAAATTTTAATTCATATGGATCTCGTCGTGGTAATCATAATGTTATGATACGTGGAGCTTTTGCTAATGTTAGGATAAAAAATGAGATGGTGAATACTGAGGGTGGTTATACAAAACACATTCCTTCTCAAGAAACTATGCCAATTTTTGATGTAGCAATGCGTTATAAGAAAGAAGCTGTTCCATTAGTGATTATTGCAGGAAAAGAATATGGTATAGGTTCAAGTAGAGATTGGGCAGCTAAGGGTACTGCATTATTGGGAATTAAAGCTGTAATTGCAGAAAGCTTTGAATGTATACATAGATCTAATTTAATCAGTATGGGTGTTCTGCCACTTCTGTTTCAGAATGGAGTAACTAGAAGAGTATTTGATAGTAGTGGGATAATAAATATAAAAGGTGAAATAGTGCCAAATGGAGATTTAGAATGTATTTTTAAACAAAACAATAGTTCAGAGCAATCAATTCGGCTTAAATGTTGTGTGCAAACTGCAACTGAAGTGAAGTATTTAATGAGTGGTGGAGTACTAAATTATATACTTGCACACTCTTTTTTGATTTAGTGAAATTTGAAGTAAGTACCAGATTTTTTTTATTTAGTTCTAGCTTGTTATATTGCAGATTGGTTATATATAGGTTGTGATATAGTTTTGTTTATATAAAAGGTTTTATAGTGGTTGTTATAGTTTTATGTAAGAATTTTAGTAAGCACGAGAATGTTTATAGGAATTTACCTTATGAATAGAAATTATATGTATTCTTTTGATCATTGAAGTAAAACTTGTGCTGATTTGAGACATATAATTTGCAATATTATAAAATAAGTTATTTTAAATTAAAAAGTTAATAAATTAGATAGTTACTATAAAATTTTTACTTATTACCTTGAAATTGATGATAGGTTTTAGTTGTACTACAGAATAGGTAATGAGCTTTGCAAAAGAGGATGATAAAATAATAAATAGTAGTTATTTGTTGCTTATGAGGCTTTCAAAATGTTGCTAATGATTATTATAAATTAGCTTATTTTAGGATAAATAATATTTAAAATAAGATGTTTATATTTTAAGATAATATCATTCTAGTATAGCTTTTACTATTCAATTAAACTGCTTGGTAATGAGTTTAATACTTGTTGATAGAGCATTAGTTAACTACCTTATACTAATTGGTAATTGTGGTTGTTGGTAGTTTAGTTTTCTAGAAGGTAATTTTTTTAGATATTGTGCTTTTTTGGTATTTATAGCAGTAGTAGTATTGTTTTTTTTACTAGAACTATTTATTTATAGATGACAATACAGCAAAAAATAGATAAAGGTTGTATGTGATGAGCTTATAGAGAGTTAAAAAATGGGTTGATATAGTTTAATATTATAATTATTGGCTTGGCCAATATTGGTTCTATTTATTGAAATAGTGTTTATTGGTATTGTGACTAATATATACAAAAAGGTATTAAGAAATAAAGAATTAAATCTTGGATTGGGTGTTGAGTGTATTTCAGATTGATTTCTTATAGTGATTATTTTTTTATTTTTATGTGTTTATTAGGTATGAAAATTTCTTAATTAAAATAAGAAATGTTTGATTCAGTTTTCTGTTTATAATTATTTTGATAAATTTTTATTAAGGAGTTATAAGTAATATGGTATTAATAAAATAGGCTTATTTTTTAAACAATTTTCTTCGAAAAAGTTTATAGCCATTCATTAATAATAGTATTTAGTGATTAATGCTATATTCTTAAAACTATGTTACTTTTAACTTGAATGATAATTTTAAGTTTATTCAAGGCTTGATTTTTACTTAAATTAACATAATAAGATATAAATTAATTTTAAAGTTGTAATTTAAAGATCAACAAAATTATAAAGAAGGTCTATACTGTAATTACAATATTATTATTGATATTAATAATATACTTTAAATATTAAAAATAATAATGTAATTATGTATTTCATTGTTAATGAAGTCATTTTTTTTTGATTACATACATGTTTTTTATTAATAGAATTATAATTTTTTGTGTGAGTAGGAGTTATTACTTTAAATTGAGTTATAGGAGTAATATGCTGTCATTAAATAGTATTTTTGTCGCTAAAAATTAGAATGATATATAGCTTATGTTAAACGTTGTAGTAAGTATTTTTATTTTTATGAAATGTTAATATTGCTTATTGTTATGGCTGTAGTTTGAATTAAACATCAATGTTTGTCAGCCTTGTCAGTTAAATAAAATATAGAAATTTTTTATTATAAATTATGTATTAGTGCATCATTGAATCGGATGAGTGTAATATTTTCATACTATAGGGTATGTAAAATATTAGTTATAATATTTTACTCTTGTTTTTTTGTTCTGTATTGTTTGTACATGAAATATGAAAAAACTTGACTTGGATTAGTAATTATTTAATACTGAGAATAGTATTTTTTAATTCAAGCTTATAAATTATAGCTAATGATACAGGGTTTATTTATATGATTGTTAATCGTAAAAGTAGTGTAAAACAGAAGAATGATGGAGGTGAATTAGTTGGGAGTATTGATATAGTAAAAACAGCAGCGGAGCTTTCGCTTCAGAAAGGTTTAGATTTTGAAGTGATTATAAAAGCATTAGAAAGTGCAATAGAAGCAGTTGCTTATCAAAAATATGGTAATAAGAGTAAGATTGTAGTTCATATAGATAGAAATACAGGAAAAGTTATTTCATACAGGGAGTTAAAAGTTATTGATAATGGGTTAAATGAAGAAGGAAATAGCAGTGGGTGTGTAGGATCGATTACTCTTACAGAGGCTAAGCTAATGAAGGAAGATGCTAAAGTTGGAGATACTATTAATCAGTTGCTTTCTCTTAATACTGATCTTGCTTCAGCAAGAATTGCTCAGCAAAGAATTGCTCAAGTAATTAAGTACGAAGAATTGAAAAAACAATATGGAGAATTTAAAGATAAAGTGGGAGAAATAAGGTATGGTGTTGTTAAGCAAGTGGAATATTCAGATTTAATTATAGATATAAATGGTACTAAGGCATATCTTCCATTGCGGAATTTAATCGGTGGTGAATCTTTTCGTGAAGGTGAGAAAGTTAAAGCATATATACAAACTGTCAAGCGTTCTGACGATGGACGTCAAGTTATTCTTTCTAGGGCACATGAAGGTTTTTTAGAGGCATTATTAAATCAAGAAATACCAGAAATTGCTGATGGGTTGGTGATAATTAAAGGTATAGCTAGGGATGCTGGTTCAAGATCTAAAGTTGCTGTTTTTTCTCCTGATAAAAATATTGATCCAGTAGGTGCTTGTGTTGGAATTAAAGGGGAAAGGATAAAAACTATAATACATGAATTGAATGGAGAAAAAATTGATGTTATACATTACTCTTCAAATTTGGGTCAGTTCGTTATTAAAGCTATTACTCCTGCAGAAGTATCGAAGGTTATTATTGATGAGAATGAAAATTGTGTAGAATTAATAGTTCCGGAGGATCAGTTGAGCTTAGCTATAGGGAAAAAAGGTCAAAATGTGAGATTAGCTTCAGAACTTATTGGATGGAAGATTGAGATACTCAGTACTCAGCAAGAGTCAGAAAGACGAAGTAAAGAGCTTAGTCAATGTTCAGCTTTGTTTGCTGAAGCTTTGAATTTAGAAGAGATTATGGGTCAACTATTAGTTACAGAAGGTTTTTCGAGCGTAGAAGATATATCTGATGCTTCAGTTAAAGAGCTTGCTTCAATCGAAGGTTTTAACGAGGATATTGCAAATGAACTACGTAGCAGAGCAAATAGGTATTTAAGAATAAAGAATGATGAAAAAATAGAAGAGTTAAGAATTTTAGGTATGGAAGATGATGTAATCAACTTGCCTTTATCAATAGATAATAAAATTGCTCTTAGTAAACATGGTATTAAGACTTTAGAGGGTATAGCAGATTTATCGAGTTATGAATTTTGTAGTATACTTTCTGATTCAGCGAGTAGTAAGGATGATTTAAAAAATACAGCGGATTTAATAATTATGGAAGCACGTAAGAAGCTGGGTGTAATATAACAAATGAATATGAATAACGAAAAAGATATTAGTGGCAAGAAATTAACACTTCAAGGTTTTAATAAACTTAAATTTGGTTTTGACTTGAGTTATCCAGTAATTTCAAATGTAGGTGCTACAGTGATAA
Organism: Wolbachia endosymbiont of Dipetalonema caudispina; assembly: GCF_013365495.1. GTDB lineage: Bacteria > Pseudomonadota > Alphaproteobacteria > Rickettsiales > Anaplasmataceae > Wolbachia. The sequence continues at coordinate 256,129 of NZ_CP046580.1, forward strand.
AAAAAAGAAAGAGAAAAGAAATTCGTGAGTTGGAGGAACAATACGGAAGTAAATTAAGTTCCTTGACAAAAAAAGAGCAAATTTCTCGTATTAATGCTGTACAAAATGCTGCTTTATTGAAGGAAAAAATAAGTTTAGAGAAAAGAGAGAAGGAAGTAGTAGCAGAGGAAAGTAATAAGAAAATTTCTGTTAAAAAAAGCATTTTAAATACTTCATTAAAAGAAACTAAAGAGAGAGAATTAAATAGTATTAACTCAATTAAGTTGATTGGAGAGAGAGTTGATGACGAGGATTTTAGTAAAAAATCTTTAAAATCTAGTAAAGATGTATATTCTAAGTATTCTAAGTATTCTAAGTTAATGATTGCACAGTCAATAGATGATAAAGTTGAACAAGCTTTAATTTTAAGGCAAAGGTTTGGTATAAGAAATAAAAAGTCAAAATTGATCAAAGGTAAGAATATATCGAGGGAAGTTATTGTACCAGATAAGATTACGATTAGGGAGTTGTCTATTCGTATGGCAGAAGACAATAGAAATGTACTAAAAATATTAAAAGAAGAATTAGGTGAAGGTTATGAAGTGGATGATTTGGTGGATCCGGATATAGCATGTAAAGTAGTCGAAAGATTCAATCATATAGTTAAACGAATAAGTAATGCTAGTAAGGAAAGGGATTTATTTTTTATAGAAAATAAGAAGGTCTTACCTAAAAAATTAAAGCCTCCGATTGTGACGTTTATGGGACATGTTGATCATGGTAAAACTTCATTGCTTGACGCGTTTCGTAAATCTAATCTTGTAGAGGAAGAATCAGGTGGAATAACTCAACATATAGGTGCTTATCAGATAGTGACAAAAGATAAACATAAAATTACTTTTATTGATACGCCAGGACATGAAGCATTTGCTACTATGCGTGCACATGGTGCTAGTATTACTGATATAGTTGTAATAGTAATTGCAGTTGATGATGGAGTAATGAAGCAAACGATTGAGGCTATAAGTCATGCAAAAGAGGCAAATGTTTCTATTGTGGTTGCTATTAATAAAATTGATAAATCGAAGCCTAGGGATATAGAAAAGATAATTAGTAGTTTGCCTCAATATGGTTTAATTCCTGAGGAACTTGGTGGAGATATTATAGTTGTGCCAGTGTCAGCAAAGAAGAAAATTAACTTAGATAAGTTAGAGGAGGCAATTTTGTTAATTGCTGATTTGATGAGACTTGAGGCAATAGAAGATTGTCGAGCTCTTGGTTGGGTGGTGGAATCTAGAATGGATAAAATTAAAGGAATATCGGCTACATTAATAGTTGAAGAGGGAACTTTAAGAATTGGTGATATGTTAGTGTTAGGTACAACATATGGTAAGGTACGTAGTATAGTTAATCATCTTGGTCAAAAAGAGAAAGTAGCTTTACCTTCTACTCCGGTTGAGATTACTGGTCTCGATGGGATACCAAATGCTGGAGATAAATTTATTGTTGTAAATTCGGAGAAGAAGGCCCGTGAGATTATTGAGTATAGGTTGGAGTTAATCAGGGAAAAGGAAAGGAATTTGAGTAAAAATAATCTAGATATATTTAGTTATAGTGATAATAAGAGGGAAGAGATATCTGTGCTTTTAAAGTGTGATGTTACTGGTTCTATTGAAGCAATATCAAATTCAATTGCTAAACTCGGTACAAATCAAGTAAAATTGAATATTCTGTATAAAGCAGTGGGAGGAATAACAGATTCAGATGTGTTACTTGCGCAAGCATCGAATGCAGTAATTTTAGCATTTAATGTTAAAGCAGATTCAAAAATAAGGGATTTAGCAAAGCAAAAGGGTGTAGAAATACTCATTCATAATATAATATATGGGCTTATTGATAATATGAAAATTTATTTGACTAAAATGTTAAAGCCTATAATACGAGAAGTTCATATCGGTTCTGCATCTGTGATGCAGATATTTAATACTTCTAAAGCTGGTAATATTGCTGGATGTTATATAAGTGATGGAGTAACAAAGAAAGATTCTTTAATCAAGGTAATACGTAATAATAAATTGATATGCAAGGGAAAATTAAAAGCTTTGCGTAGATTTAAAGATGATGTTAAAGAAGTAGGTACAGGCTTTGAATGTGGAATATCTTTTGATAATAATGTTGATGTTAAAGTTGGAGATGTTTTAGAAGTTTATCAATTAATACATGAAGAAAGGATATTATTGTAGTGATGAGGTTAAGAAAAGAAATTAGAAGCTTGAAAATAGCGTCTGTATTGCATAGGGCAATATCTAGGGTCTTAATGGAAGGCAAGATATACGGTAGTAGAAATGTGACAGTGTCTGATGTAAAGTTAAGTAAAGATTTAAAAAAAGCTGATGTATATCTTGTATCACCTTCGTTAAATGAAAAAGATTGTAATATTGATACTATTATCAATGAGATCAACCAATCTGCATGGTTGATACATAGATCTATATTGTGTTATGTTAATTTACGATTTGTACCTAAGTTAGTTTTTAAGTCTGATTTAGCATTTAATAACTTTATTAATATAAGCAAAATATTAAGTCATCATACTTAATCGGTGAATTTTAATCGTTATTTTTTGTTGATGAGATTGCATAGTTTAACAGGTTTATGGCTTGTATTATTTCCAAGTTTAAGTGGTATTATTTTAGCTTCGACTTCTTTATCATGGCAGACTTTTTTTTTTCTTATTTTGTTTACTTTAGGTGCATTTTTAATGAGGTCTGCAGGTTGTATAATTAATGATATTTTTGATAAAGAAATAGATGCATATGTTGAACGTACAAAGTATAGACCACTTGCAAGTGGTCTACTAAATATCAAGCAGGCTTTAGTTTTACTTTTTTTATTACTATCTATTGCACTGGTGATTTTACTTCTTACTAATAAGACTACACTTATACTTGGAATAGTTTCTATATGTATGATAATTATTTATCCTTTATTAAAGCGTTATATTTGGTGGCCTCAGTTATTTTTAGGATTTACTTTTAATATGGGATCACTTATGGGTTGGGCAGTGGTAAGGAATAAGATTAGTATCGAACCTGTACTTTTTTATGTAGGATGCATTTTTTGGACGTTAAGTTACGATACAATATATGCTCATCAAGATAGAAGAGATGATGAAAAATTAGGAATAAAGTCAACTGCATTATATTTTGGTAATGCAATAAAGTCTTGGTTGAAAAAATTTTACTTCATGTCTTGTATTATGTGGTTATATTCTGGTGTTTTATCGTCATTAAACAATATTTTTTATATTGCTCTACTTGTTGTAGGGTTTATATTTTACCGTCAATATAAAGATTTTGATTTTGATAACCTTGGTCAATGTATGTCCATGTTTAAAAATCATTTTTATGTAGGGTTATTGCTTTTTTTTAGTATTCTTTTGGATAGAATTTTAAGCTGAATTAATAGGAAAAATTTTCAAAGACTATTTAAGTTATATATGATAAGTTTTTCTTATTAGCTATTCGAAAATTTTAAAGGTAAAAGTATGAAAAATAGTAGTTGTGGTTGTTAAGGTGGCTTGCCTCTTTCAAAGTTGAAAAATTGTGTGTGTTTAGTTTGTTTGGGTTTTGCTACAACTGTGTATTCTCTGTGTGAAAACAGTATATAAATTATATTTTGTAGCTTTGATAGTTTTATTATTTAGGTAGCTGGTGTTTTTTGCTTAGAATTTATTTTTGATTTATAGAATTCAACTTTGAAATTTAGTACAAAATACTAGAACATTTTTATGAATTGCAGAAATTATATTGTATATGTTTTTAAGTTTTCAGCATTTAATAGGATTGTGGTAAAATAAAATTACTCAAAGAGTTATCCGTACTAATTAAAAAGAGAGTTGAGCTGATAATGGTTTTTTTGTCTTTGTTGATATCATGTTATTATGGTGAAGTGTGCAGGAAATAAATTATATTTCACTTTAGTAAAAATGAAGAATAGTAGTTAGCAATTTTAATTTTATTAGATTAGGAACTGTACATAGTGTGTATTTGAAAATACTATATGATGTTTTAGGTTTATAGTGTATTTTTATGCAGTTTGCTTCATTTACATGTGGTTATGGAGGTGAATATGTGGAAGCATTATAAAATTATCTTTTATGTTTAGCTACTTTTTTATTTTGTGATTTAAATAGTTGGTATAGAATTATATTATGTCTTTAAATAAAGAAGGAAAAATTTCTTATACTTCATCAAAAATAGCATGGTTGACTTCTATTTTATATTTTGATTTTAAGTAGCTAATTAATTGCTCTTTTAGTGATATCATTACACGTTTTCCGGTATCTAATGTGTTTAATGTACCATTTGATGAGTGTATTTTTTTTAGAATGCCTATTATAATATTATTATCATGTTGAACAGGTTTTGTTACTGAGCTAATTATTTTCATATTAAAAATTTCTTCTATAAAAGAAGGAGGGTAATTTTGTTGCTCAGTCTCATTTCTATGTATCTGCTTATTTTTGATCAGTTTTATGCCTTGAGTTTTCTTAAAATCTGCTTTTTCTTTTAATTGAGTTATAATTTTTTGTCCAATTTTAAACATTTGTTCTTTTGTAAACTCATTACGCCAAAAATCTATTACAGATTCTTTGCTTTTTTCAAAACTTTGCATTTTTGGTGGGGTAATGTCGATAATTTTTACGCTGAAAACAGTATCTCCAATACTTTTAAAATAACTTTTTTGATCTTTTTTTTGTGAAAAGATTAAGGAGATTAAATCGTTGGAATTTTTGATACTATTAATGTTTTGTCCTTTTCCGTTGGTGTCTATTGGTCCTATAATTTGTATAGGTAGATTGTATTCATTAGAGATTTCTTCAATTGTTGCACCATTATATATTTTGTAATTCACTTGATTTATAAAATCGTTAACCTTTTCGAAGGATTTTTGGTTGGCTAGAATTGATTCTATATTCTTCTTCAGGTTGATTAAGTTTTCATCAGAAATTTGATGTATGTTTTCTACCTTTATTATGTGCCAACCGAAATTACTTACTAAAATTTCGCTCACTTCACCTGCTTTAAGAGCAAACACTTTTTCTCTCATATTCTCTGGTAAAAGATTCTTAGTTATATTATTTATTCTAGTTTCCTCAAGTTTTGTTTTACCAAATTTTTCTGCTATCTGTTCAAAGCTTATTTCACCTTTTTCAAATGCTTTTTTTGCTGCTTTTACCTTTTCTTCACTAGGAAATACTATATTAAATATATCTCTTTGATTTTTCAGTTCCTGTTCTTCTATTATAGAATTAATTTCTTCATTTGAAATGTGAATTTGATCTTTAAAATATTTTAGATCTAAGGAAATATATTGTGCAGTTCGATATTCAGGATCGTAAAAATGAGATTTGTTTTTTTTGTATAAGTCAAGTAAAATTTTGTCATCTGGTTTAGGGATATTTATAACTGCATCTTTAGTTATTTTTATAATATCGACTATTCTAGTTTGGTAGCGACTTTTATATATTTTCTCATCGATTTTTTCACCAAAGGTTACTGGGTAATTATTCTTAAATAAAGAGGTTATAAACATTATTGTAGGCAAAATTTTCTTAAGATTTGTTACATATTCTTTTTCTGTTATGTGCAAGTTATTTAGTGTTTCGTAAAATTTTTTTTTATCAAATTCTCCTTTATCATTTTGAAAGTACTTAATATTTCCGATATAGTCTTTTATAGATTCTTCTCCAATTGTTAATTTTAGGTCGTTGACTAAGTTAAATAATAGTTTTTCTTCTATAAGAATATTAAGTAAATTATGTTTTAACTTTTTTATTTGTTCTTTACTGATGTTAGGTTCAGAAATTTGTTTTTCATAATTTTTATATAATGACTTATATTCATTTAATGTTATGATTTCTTTTCCAACTCTAGCTACCTTTTCTTTTTCATTATTTTCTAATAGAAAATTGCCAATTCCCATGAAGATTAGTAAGCAGATTAAAATGATAATAGTGACTTGAGTGAAGGAATTTTTAATGTTCATAAATTTGAGTGATGAATAGTTATTATAACTGGAATTTAGTTTTTTGTAAATCTATATAGTGAGTATATATAACTATAATATATTAATTATTTAAGGCTTATTTTTTTCTTGAATAGGAATGTGTATTTAAGTTGATTATCAAATTAAGAATTAAAGATGTAGGAGTTATATTAGAATGATAAATTAATGCTTTTTTAATTTTAATAGCTTAATATTTTAGTTTTGCGTCATAGCTAAAGAGTATTGTAAATAGTAGATGTTTTCCTGATGTCGTCAGAACTTTTTAAAGGTAATAATGATAAAAGTAAACAATTTCTTATGCAAATTGCTGTTTGGTTAGTGGATAATACTGCTTTAACTTTTAACCAAATAGCTCAATGTTGTGAATTAACTCTTGAAGAAGTTCAGGATATAGCGGATGAAAAAGTAGATGCTAAAGGATTTAATCCTATTGTTTCTGGAATAATAACTGAAAAAGAGATTGATGATTGTAAAAAAGATCTAGATCGTATTCCAAATTTGATTGCAAAAGGTTTTAAGGGGAGGAATAAGATCGGTAGTAGTATTTTGGGCATTACTTCTGTAGTTAGGCGTAGGGATAAACCTGATGCAATTTATTATTTAATAAAAAAATTTCCTATTTTGGATAATAATGTTATAGCTAAATTAATCAGCACAACAAGTCATACTGTAGAGCAGGTAAAAAATGGATCTCATTATAATATGCAAAATATAAAACCTCAAGATCCTGTGTTGCTTGGCTTATGTAAGCAAGAGGATTTAGAAGCAGAGATAGAAAAAGCAAAAATAAAAGAAGAGAGAAGAGAGAGGTTAAAGAATATAAAAAAAAAATATGAAATTCTTTAAATTGCTTATTTATTTTTATGTTTTATCGGTATTAAATTCGCTTGACTTAATTAGTTTTATTAGTACTATACTAATAAAGTATGTAGCTTAATAGTAATTGAATATTTCCTAAAGGTAACTAAGCCTAATTTATTATCTTATGCATATCTTAAGTTAGTAAACATCAATTAAAATTTTGGAGGGTTATGATAACAGTCAATGAAGATGTTTTAGCGAAGGAAAAAATTGTAACTGAACAAGAATCAGTAAAAAAAAGTGAGCTAATTCTTAATAATGATATGGTAAAGCAAATGACAAATGAGAGTGTAAAAGAAAGTAGGAAAGCGTTGGATTTGAGTGAATTGAGAAAAAAAACAGCAGAAGAATTATTAGGTCTAGCCGAAGAAAGGAAAATCTCAACTAATGGTAAAAGTAATGGCAGAATGCTGAAGCAAGAAATGATATTCAGCTTAATGAAAAAAATGAGTGAAGAAGGGGGAGTTACTACAGGAAGTGGGGTAGTAGAAATATTACCTGATGGTTTCGGCTTTTTACGTTCAGCAAGTGCAAATTATGCTACTAGCACTGATGATGTTTATATTTCTAATGGGCAAATAAAAAAATTTAACTTGCGTACTGGAGATATGGTATGTGGGGAGATCAGGCCACCTGGTGATAAAGAAAGGTATTTTACTTTAACTAAAGTTCAAAGTATAAACTCTACTGAAATAAGTGAATTGAGGAAGTACGTCCATTTTGATAATTTACTTCCCCTTTATCCTGAGGAAAGTTTAATTCTTGAAAAGAGCACAAGTAAAAATGATAAAAAGGATATAAGTATGCGTGCTGTGGATATAGTTGCCCCTCTTGGAAAAGGTCAAAGGGCATTAGTAGTTGCCCCTCCTCGTACAGGAAAAACGATATTACTTCAACAGATGGCTCATTCTATAGCTATGAATTATCCTGAAATAGAATTGATGGTATTACTTATAGATGAAAGGCCTGAGGAAGTGACAGATATGATGCGTTCTGTGAAGGGTGAGGTGGTGAGTTCTACATTTGATGAACCTGCCTATCGACATGTACAACTTGCTGAAATAGTGATAGAGAAAGCTAAAAGAATGGTTGAACATAAAAAGGATGTTGTAATTTTGCTTGACTCTATAACTCGTCTTGCACGTGCTTATAATGCAGTTATTCCTTCATCTGGTAAAGTTTTAACTGGTGGTGTAGATTCAAATGCTTTACAAAGACCGAAACGATTTTTTGGAGCAGCTCGTAATATTGAAAATGGTGGTTCTTTAACAATTATTGCTACTGCTCTTATAGAAACTGGCTCAAAAATGGATGAAGTTATTTTTGAAGAGTTTAAAGGCACAGGTAATGCTGAAATTTTGCTTGATAGAAAACTTGCCGATAAGCGAATATTTCCAGCTATTGATATTACAAAATCTGGAACTAGAAAGGAGGAATTATTGATTAATAAAGCTATATTAAATAAAATATGGGTCTTGCGTAGAATACTTAATCCTATGGGATCTATAGAAGCAATGGAATTTTTACGTGATAAACTACTTTTAACAAAAAGTAATGCTGATTTTTTTAACTCTATGAATAACTAGTTGTAGAGAAATTTTAAAGGTTGACTATGATAACTAGTCTATAATTAGCTTTTTTAGGTTATTTTATCTAATTTTATTTATCACTATGCTAGATATTAGACTGATAAACAGTACTAGATTTTAAGAAGCTAAATTTTTTTGTACTTTAAAGTAAGTATGATTACTTATTTTCATAGTATTTCTCAACCAGTTTATTGAGCAACCTTACACCAAAGCCTACTGCTCCTTTTGGAGAGATATCAGTGCCTTTTTCATGCCAAGCAGTTCCTGCAATATCTAGATGTGCCCAGCAGGTATTATTTATAAAACGCTGTAAAAATTGTGCAGCTATTATGCTATCTCCACCAAAACCTACAGGAGCTATGTTTTGCATATCTGCAATTGATGAATCAATACTTTTATTGTAAGTCTCACTTATTGGAAGACGCCATAGTTTTTCATTTACTTCATTTCCTACATTAATAAGTTGATTTGCTAATTCATCATTATTGGAGAAAAGACCAGCATACTCGTTCTTTCCAAGTGCGATTATTATAGCACCAGTTAAAGTTGCAATGTCAATCATGAACTTTGGTGAAAACCTATCTTGGGTATACCATAAAGCATCTGCGAGTATAAGCCTTCCTTCTGCATCAGTGTTTAATACTTCTATTGTCTGACCGGACATTGAAGTGATTATATCGCTTGGCCTTTGGGCGTTGCTACCTACTGCATTTTCTGCTAGTGCAACTACACCAATTGCATTTATTTTTGCTTTTCTTCCTGCTAGAGCACGCATTACTCCAATTACAGCGGCAGAACCTGCCATATCATATTTCATTAACTCCATATTACGTGAGGGTTTTAGTGATATTCCTCCAGTATCGAACGTTATACCTTTACCCACAAAAGCTATAGGTTTTTGTTTTAAAACAGCTCCATTCCATTTTATTACTACTAGTTTTGGCTCTTTACTACTTCCTTGTGCTACTCCAAGTAATGCTTTCATTTTTTTCTCTTCTATTTGTTTTTTATCAAGTATTTCAACCTCAAGATCTAGTTGAGTAAGTTCGGTTTTTATACGGTTGGCATATGATTCTGGATATAAGATGTTGGGTGGTTCAGTAATTAAAGAACGAGCAAGAAATATACCTTCACCTTCTTGTCTTAGAAGTTCAAATGATTTTTCAACGTTGCTTAGTTGTTCATCTTTTACTAGTACTGTAATTTTTTCTATTTCTATAATTCTTTTATCTTTTTTACTTTTATACTTATCAAATTTGAAACTACGTAAAAATGTTCCGTATGCAATATTTGCTGCATTTCCTTCAATAAAAATCACTGCTTGTTTAATCTTTAATTTGCTTAATTTACAATATATTTTACCACCAATATTTAATTCTTTGTTTTCATTCCACTCATTTTTTTTGCCTAGTCCAACAACTATGATGGTTTTTCCTTCTGGAAAAGTAATAGAGAAAAATTCACCAAAGCTTCCATTAAAGTTATTAAGTTGTTTTATACTATTTATAACTAACTTTTCTTCTTGTAAGATTTTGTGATTATTTATAGTTTTGTCATCTTCAAATAAACCTGTGACTATTGTTTTTGAATCAGGTAAAATTTTAGAGATTATTATTTTCATTGTTTTGTAGTTTTTTATTTAATTCAAGGTTAAAGTAATATTTACTTGAACAGTTTAAAAATACAAGTTTTATTTTTTGCTAGAAAACTTGTTATGGCTATTTAGAGTAATGTTAAATATATAGGTTTTAGTAGCTCGGTTATTATAGATAAACGGTGCTATTAAGAGGCTTGCAAGTCCATTATCAATTAAATTGCTAAGATTAGGATCAACACAGTTAGTATAATTATGGTCAATAAAAAACATTTGTGTTTTAAAGTTTGGAAAATCTGGATGCTGAACTAAAAAATTGATATGTGGAGCCATATTTTTAATTTTACCAGGTGCTATTGTGATGAAACTGTAATAGCCAAGGTTATTTGTTATAAATCTCCCTGATCCGATAAAATTTGGATCAAATTTATCTTTTTTTATATTTTCATCATAGTTATTCATACCATGTGAATTCACGTGCCATATAAAAACCACAGCATTTTGTATTGGTAGACAGTTTATATCAGTAATTCTACCTACTATATTTATTAATTCTCCAATTGCACTAACTGGAGATCCTGGTTTTCTCCTTAGGTTATTTGAAAAGTGAAAGTGTTTTGGTTGTGGATCAAGGTTATAGATTTCTGGTGTTTTGATGCAATTGAGTAAGATAGGGTCAGTTGCAAGTGATGATAATCCTAATATGTTTTGTATTAAAAACGCTAATAGGATAACTTTCACCTTTGTCATTAAAAATATAGTTTCTAAATATTTAAATTATAGCAGTTTTTTTGATATTAGATGTAGAACACTTCTTTAAAATTCAGATTAATCAATTATTAGCTTGTTTAAAAAGAGTCTAAAAAGCATTTTGTTTATTTATCATGCATGATAAATGTAAATTTAACTTTTTTTTATATAAATTGGCACTTGATGTCCACTTTTCTTTAAGGTTATTCAAAGAATAATGTTTTAAATAGAAGTTTATATTTTGTTTTATGCTTAATGGGCTCATTTATCCATAATTATATTGATACTAAAAAATGTATATGAATAAATCTTTTAAAGAAACGAATAAAGAAACGACATACCTTACAGCTAGTTTTTCAAAAATTATGAAAAAACTTTCTTTAAATTTATAGATACTCTCTACAACTATTACTATAGTAATGAGCCTATATTACTTAACTATTTTTTTTAGAGTAAGTTATATATACTTAATTTTTAAGAGCCTTGGCGAGCTTTACATCTTGGCTTGACTTTATTTATAATGTAAACTTTGCTGCCTCTTCTTACCACTTTACAGTTCTTGTCTCTATTGCGATGAGATTTTAGTGAACCTTTGACTTTCATATCTATAGCAAAAACTAAAATAATTTTAATGATAATATTTATCTTAGTCAATTAATAAATTTTTTATACTTATGTAAGTGTTGTATGATTGTTGCTGATACTTCTTCGATTGACTTTTGTGTAACATCAATAATTGGCCAATTATTTTGTTTAAAAAGTTCTTCTGCTTTTTTTATTTCTTTCTCTACTTTTTGGGGGTTAGCATATATATTATTATTTTCGTTATTGATTGAAGTGAGCCTATTTTTACGTATTTCTACTAATCTATTTACATTTATTGTTAATCCCACTGTGAGCTTGTTTTTTAATTTTGTTAAGTCGGCATGAAAGGGTACTTCACTGATAAAAGGAATATTTGCAACTCTGTAACCTCGATAAGCTAAGTACATGCTAGTGGGAGATTTTGATGTACGTGAAACTCCTATTAATATTATATCTGCTTTATCAATATCTTGAATATTTTGTCCATCATCATGATTAATAGTATAGTTTATTATTTCAATGCGCTGAAAATATTCGTTATTTATCTCAGTATGTAAGTCAAGTTTTACATCTTTTTCAATTTCAAGATAAGAGGAAATTTCTTTAATAATATGTGATAATATTGCCCTATAAGGAATTGCCAATTTTATACAATAGTTTTTTAAATATTTTCTTAGCTTGTCATCAGTGATAGTGCATATGACAAAGTGGCATTCATCTTTTTTTTTATTGACTCCCTCTAAAATTTTATCAATTTGTTCTTCTTTTTTCACAAAAGACCAGACATATTCAACTGTTTCTACAGAGCGAAAGTGTTTTAGAGCTGATTTTGCAACTGATATAACGGTTTCACCACTTGAATCTGATACTAAATATAGATTAAGTTTTTTTTTAGAGGTCATGTTCTATAAATAGTGCCATATATAAATAGTACTATAATTTATTAGTATGAATTAAAGCAACTTGCTACTACAATCATAACTGATTTATTCAATTACTTGAAATATGATAGAACTTTTATTATTGATAAAATCTGAACTAATGGATAAATTTTTAATTTAGTTATTGTTAAGCAGATGTTTTTGTTTAAGTCTATAAGTTTCTCTTGTTTTTTAAAGAAAGTTTTACCTTGGTTTGAGGTTATATGTTTTGTATGTTTTTTAATTGGAGTATTCTTGGCTTTAGTCTTTTCTCCAGAAGATTATAAACAAGGAGAGATTGTACGAATTATGTATCTTCACGTGCCTTCTGCATGGCTTTCTTTAGGAATATATGGGCTTATTACATTGCTCAGTTTTATCTTTTTGGTATGGAATAATAATAGTATTGTCAGCGTCTTGGCGCATGCCGCCGCTCCTGTAGGAATGATATTTTCTGCAATATGTTTAATTACAGGTAGTATTTGGGGAAAAGGTACTTGGGGTGCTTGGTGGGTGTGGGATGCAAGACTTACTTCAATGTTAGTTTTGTTTTTTTTATATATTGGTTACCTTTCATTATGGAGTATTATTGATAACGATGAAAGAGCTAAAAAATCAGCAGCAGTGTTTGCTATCTTTAGTGCTGTAAATATTCCTATAGTGAAATTTTCTGTGAATTTGTGGACTACTTTGCATCAATCAACAAGCATTTTTAGAAGTGGTGGGATAGCAATAGAGCGTTCATTGCTGTTACCGTTAATTGCTATGTTTATGTTTTATACAACATTTTTTTTAGTTGTGTGGATGTTGTATTCGCTTTATTTAATTAATTTATGTGAAATAAAGAAAGAAATTAATTTACAGTACTAAAAACTTTTAATGATCATGCATGTAGAAAATGTATTAAAGTAGTAAATGCTTTTGATTGTTTTTAAATACTATGTGTTTGAATGTAAGCTAAAATACACTAACTCTACGGAATTTAAGGTATGAGTGTGATTTTAATGTTAAGTTTTTTATAATTGTATATAGGAAAAGTTTAGGTATTAAAAAAGTATAGGTTAAATTCTTAAGAAGTTGATTATTGCTGATTGCTGAGAAATATTAGTAGAAGTTACTGTGATATTTTTATAATTTTGAACAGGGAATGTAGTATGTATACTATTTAGCTAATAATTTTGAAGGAAATAATAGCTAATTTGTTAGATTATGGAGAAATCTGTAATTCAAATTAATTGAATTATCTTAATAATAGAATTTTTAAGGTAAGTAGTATTACTTGTATATGTATAGAGGTTTAGAAAAATTCATGCTGCTCTTAAATGATAAAAAATTGTTGGGATATGTATGAGAGATGTTTTTATTTATGGTTGTTTTTTTAATTTTATGTTGCATAGCTAAAATTTTTAGTTTGTAAGTTGAGTAAAGTTAAGGATACTGGAAAATTATGAGTAGCTAGGGTTTACTTAGAAAATAGTATTGTAATATATTTTTTAATAGCGGAAAAATTTAATATAAATTATCTTAGACATTTAAGTTAGTAAGGAGGGAATAATATAGACAATATTTTGTTTTATATTGGTAATCATTTTATGTTTTTTATAAAATTTTAATTAAGTTATTTTTTTAAATAGGTCATAAACTTCCAGAAAGAAATTGTATATTAAAATTTGTATGATTGATAGTTAATTTTTTTAATGTTGATAAATATATACATATTTATATGAAATAAACAATAAACTTCACTTTCAAGTGATATGAAGATTTACTTTCCTTGCATTATTATTTTAGAAAATTATTGTACGTTTCTAATATAGTAATATCTAAACCAGTGTGTGTAGGTTTGTATTAATGATTAATCTCTACTTGCTAAGTTTAGATATGACTTTAAAGTTTATCTTTACTCTGTTTATTTCTTAATTTAAAGGAGATTTTTATTAAAATTTTTAGTTGAAATTATCGGGTTGGTGAAGTTGTGTATAAATATTTTTTAATTTTTCATTAATTACTGAAGATAAAGTAGTTGTTTTGATAAAACTTCTTTAAATATTAGACTAAATATTAGACTAAATTTAAGATTTTAATTTTGAGTATTGGTTTTAAAATATATAAATAGCTATGAATTTGTAAATGAGTTATAAAAATTACAATAAATCCTTTATTTTATTTTGGTTTGGATAAAATTTTTAAAGATAGATTTAAAGAATATGTTTATATTAATTATTTTAATATTAAAGCATTTGAAGATGTGGATAAGCTGTAGCTATAAAATGAAACAGTATTTATACATTACTTATGATAAAATGAGTTATATTCTTTACATAAACTTGATTTTAAGTTTTATTTTCTGTTTGAAGATAGATAAATTATTTTTGTTATAGATTATTTTGAATAGTGAAAGATAATTTTATAGGGTTGTAAAGATTTATAAATTGATAGTTTTTGATGATTTAAATTTTAATGTTTTTATTTTGTATTTATGTATTTTATCGAGTAAGTTATAGTATTTGTGATATAGATAATTAGTTAAAAGTATGTAAGTTTTAAATAAATTTGCATAGTAAAGTGTTTTTTTTTAATTAAAGTGTGTTTAGGATATTGCATTTTGTTTTTGTTTCAGCTATAAGGTTGCTTTAAGTTGAGTTTACACTTTAAAAAATATATTATTTTATATTTGAGTAATGATTTTGAATTTTTTTGGGGGCACTTCATGAAAAAATCTACCTGTGTTAGGGCTATTTTAGCTTTTTTATTTACTTTATGTTTTAGCAGTTTTGCTGATAATTTTTCTAATGAAAATATGGAGGAAGTGAAAAAGCAAGAGGTAATAACAACTTCTGGAAGAATGGAAGTTATGAAAACATTAAACAAAAAACTAAAGGAGAAAATGGATAGAATATGTAATGTCCATTTGATAGAAGAAGGTGATGGGCTTAAGAAAAAAGAGGAGTTAAAGCTAGCGGCTAAGGAAGGGAAAGAAGAGGGAAAATTAGTAGATGAGAAAAAAACAGAAGCTTTAATCGTTAATGGTTCTAGTTTAGAGAGTTTTAAGGTTAATAATGATGATACTAAAGTTGAAGTTATAAAAGATAAAGATAATGTAAAAGTTATGAATCAGCATATAGGAGAAGAAGATAAAACGAGTCTTATTGTTTCAGATGGAGATGTTGATGTTATTGATACTAATCAAGGAAAAGGTAGTTTAAAAATAATTTTTGGTGGAGTTGTCGATGCTCAAGGTTATGCTAAAATAGGACCAAGTGGTAAAGATTATAAATGTTATAATAGCATGATAGGTTGTTATATTAATTCTGATAATCAAGTAACAAGTTTAGGTCAAGTATTCAAGCAGATAGAAAGTGTTGGTAATTATAGCAATAATACGGGTATGATTACAGATGCAATGTTGCATTTAAAAGTAGAAAATAAAAATGAGGATTTAGGATTTTTGTATGGTGCGGATGTGCAACTTCAGGTTCCGGTTACTGAGGGTAAAGGAGCTTCACAGGGTATAAATGTGATAAAAAGTAGGAGTGCACATTTGTTTTTGAATTCAAAGTATGGTGACTTAAAACTTGGTTATCAATTTGGTCCTGAAGCTTTAATGAGGCTTGATGCAACTAGAATTGCTACTGTTGATGGGGCTGCAGACAGTAATTGGTTTAAAAGAGTAAACTTGGAGGGAATTAATAAGAATTTTCCGTTTTATGTAACACCACGTCTTTATAGTGAAAGTTTTTCAAGTGGGAGTGAAACTTTTTCTTTTTATATGGCGGAGAAATATCATAAAGATGTTATGACTACATTGCCATTTAGAGTTGTTTACTACTCACCAAATTATATGGGTATAAAGTTTGGTATTGGTTATTCACCTCGCTATGACAGTAGTTTATTTGTTGTAGAGAATAAAAGACATGTTGGTTCTGATTATGAGCATATAGTAAGTGCTGGTATATTATATGAGTACGACTTGAAGAAGCATGGTATAAAAGTTAAAACTTCTATGGTTGGTGAGTATGGTTTGCCTAAACAACTAAATGAAAATCAACTTTTTTATAATGAGTACATAGAATACAATAACTTAATGGGCGTTAATTTGGGTATAAGTGCTGACTATAAGGTTAATGAGAATGAAGATATCAAACTTGCTGCATCATTTGCGTATTTAGGAAAATCTGATTACCCAAAGAGTATTAAGAAGTTAATAAATGGTAATTATCAAGAGTTTGGAACTGGTATTATTGATCACAATGGAGAAGAAATAAAAAAGTTAGAAGTAGTTAAATTTAAAGATAATGATGGAAGCACTATGTATTGGACTACAGGTGCTAGTTATCAATATGATAACCTCTATACAAGTTTAGTTTATTTTGGCAGCAAAACAGGTAATGGAAATAAACTTCATGATATTGCGTTTGGTGTTCAATATAATCTTTCTTCTACGTGTGAAAGAGGTAAATTTATTCCTTATGCAGTTTTTCATTATTTTGTAACTGATGATAAGGTATATGAAGAAAAGCGCACTGCTGTATCTAATAAAGGAGTGTTATTTCTTACTGGTGTGAAATTTTCTTTTTAAATATTAGTGTTAAAGCACATACTACTTTAAATGTGATGGTGCTTTCTAGGTATTAGTATAGTATTATTAATATAATAATAAATTTAATGAAGAATTTTAATTTTGTGTTACTAAGATTATTTTGAGTAAATTTTTTTGTATGTTGTTACAACACTAATAAATAATTAAATGAAGATTATTGTGTACTTTGTTGTAATGCTTAGAAATTTATAAAATGAAAAAAAATTTAAAAAAGACTACTTCTAAAGTTAATTGTTTATTTATTTTCTATAGATATATTTAAGAACTGGAGTATGTTTTTATTTATTAAATAAACATTAGAATTTTAAAATTAATATATATAGTGTAAAAAATAGATAATTACTATATCGAGTAGGTTGTTTATACTTTTTTAAATAACTTGAAAGTTAAATAAAGTTATTTTTATTAGGTTAAAGAGAATGAGCAAAATTTATCAAGTAACTTTTTATTGAATCTGGTATGCCTTGCTATTAGGAACTTTATTGACTTTAGTGATAATTGCCTTAAATTAGTAGCTATTGTTACAATCAAAGTATTAATGGATGACTTTTTTCTTTTATTTTTTTGCATTTCTTAGCATCTTATCTGCTGTTTATGTGATCAGTGTAAAAAATCCTGTGTATGCAGTGTTATCTTTAATTATTACTTTTGTTAACTCTGTAGTTCTTTTTATTCTTCTTGGAGCTGAGTTTATTGCTATGGTAATGTTAGTGGTATATATAGGTGCAGTTGCAGTGTTATTCCTCTTTGTAGTTATGATGCTTGATGTTGACTATATAAGGCTACGTTATGGTTTTACAAAACATTTAGTTCTCAGTGTTATATTATCTGTTATATTTTTTTTAGTTATTAATTTTATAATTCGTAGTTCAGCACTGAGTATAAATAATATTATAAACTATAATATAAGTAATGTAAAAGCCATTGGTGATTTGTTGTATACTGATTACATGTATGCCTTTCATCTTTCTGGTATTTTATTGCTTGTGGCAATTATTGGTGCAGTTGTTCTTACTTTACAAGACAAAAAAAAAGGAGTTAAAAAGCAAAACATGTTAAAACAGTTAACTAAGTCCTCATCTATAAAATTAGTTAAGGCTAAGTTTGGAAAAGGAGTGAAATGGAAATAAGATTAGATCATTTTTTAGTAGTTGCGGCTGTTTTATTCACTATTGGGGTGTGTGGTATTCTTTTCAATCGCAAGAGTATAATCAATGTACTGCTATCAATAGAAATATTGTTATTGGCAATTAATATCAATTTAGTTGCTTTTTCTGCTTTTATGAATGATATAATCGGACAAATTTTTGTCATATTTGTGTTAACTGTTGCAGCAGCTAAGTCAGGAATAGGGCTTGCAATATTAGTTATGTATTATAGAAATCGAGGCAATATAGATATTGAGCGTGTAAACTTAATGAAGGAATAAAATATGATGAATATACTGAAATTGATAGTATTTTTGCCACTTTTTGGTTCGTTATTTTCAGCCTTTTTGAGAAAAGGTATTTTTGGTCAGTTGATTACGACTATAGGAGTTGGGATATCTATGGTTTTATCTTGGTATATTTTTTTTACTTTTTCTGAAAATTATCACTTAAATTTATTTCCTTTGCTTTCATTAAGTAGGTTAAGAGTAAATTGGGCAATTAGTATAGATGCTCTTTCGTCTTTAATGTTAGTTATTGTTACTACTGTTTCATTAGTAGTTCATCTTTACTCTATTGGTTATATGGAACATGATAAAGGAAAATTAAGATTCTTCTCTTATTTGTCGCTATTTACATTTTGTATGATTGTTCTAGTTGTGAGTGATAATTTTGTACAGCTTTTTTTTGGTTGGGAAGGGGTTGGTTTATGCTCTTATTTACTTATAGGGTTTTGGTTTCAAAAATGTTCTGCAAATAATGCAGCACTTAAAGCATTTATTACAAATAGAGTAGGAGATTTTGCACTATTAATTGGAATTTTTCTTATTTATTATACATTTTATTCGTTAAATTTCACTGAAATTTTTGATGTGGTTGATTTTTTTACTACAAAAAGTGTTAGGATGTTCTACATTAAATTTGAAGTTATTCATATAATATGTATATTGCTTTTTATTGGTTGTATGGGAAAATCTGCTCAACTGGGCTTACATATTTGGTTGCCAGATGCAATGGAAGGGCCAACTCCTGTTTCTGCTCTCATTCATGCAGCAACGATGGTGACAGCAGGTGTGTTCTTAGTAGCAAAATGTTCTCCACTGTTTGAACTATCGAATGTAGCACGAGAATTAATAGTTATTGTTGGTGTACTTACTGCTTTTTTTGCAGCCACTGTTGCAATTACTCAGAATGATATAAAAAAAATAATTGCTTATTCTACTTGCAGCCAACTCGGTTATATGTTCGTAGCATGTGGCCTTTCTGCTTATAATGTTGCTATTTTTCATTTGATGACGCATGCCTTTTCAAAAGCTTTGCTATTTCTTAGTGCAGGCAACGTAATTCATGTAATGCACTGTGAACAAAATATTCAAAAAATGGGAAATTGCTGGAGGAGGATTCCTTATACCTGTGCTTCTATGTGGATTGGGTCTCTTGCTCTTTCTGGAATATTTCCATTTGCAGGTTTTTACTCAAAAGATTTGCTGATTGAGCATGCTTATGATACAAATAGTCTTGTTTTTATAATGAGTTTGATTATTACATTTTTTACAGCATTTTACTCTTGGAGAGTATTGCTTCTTGTTTTTCATAGTCAAAAAAAAAGTCAAGTTAATATACATGAAGCACCAATAATTATGCTTATGCCGCTATTAATACTTGCTTTTGGGTCATTGTTTTCTGGAATATGGGGAACAAATGTTTTAGACATCACTAGTGATATATTTTGGAAGTCAAGCTTAGTAGTTGTTAATAAGTATGGAGTGCATGATTTTTATTTTTTTGTAAAATTGCTGCCAACTTTAACAAGTTTAAGTGGAATAGCACTTGCATGCTTAATTTATTATTGTCAAATAATTAAACAGATTAAAAGTGAATTTTTACTTAAATTTATGAAAAATAAATGGTATTTTGATGAGGTATATGAATTTTGTATAGTTGTGCCAATTAGATTTATATCTAAGCTTCTATACAAATTTGATATTAAGGCTATTGATTCATTCGGGATAAACAGTATCATAAAATTGGTTAATGGATGTTCAGAAAATTCTATAAAATTACAAACTGGCTATATATTTGATTATGCCTTTATTATGTTGATTGCTTTAATAGTCAGTGTTTTGTGTGTTATTGGAATTAAATAAAAGTGTTACTGTTTGCTATATTCTTGCTTCCATTAATAGGAGCATTAATCTTATCTTTAATTAAGGTTAATTATGAATCTATATACTTAAAATTTCTTGCTTTATTTTTTGTTGTACTTCCATTGTTGCTTAGTATTCTAACTTGTATAAAGTTTAATTATGATAATACAGGTTTTCAGTTTATTAGTTACCCAATTAAAAATGTTGGAATAGGGGTAGATGGTATATCATTACTTTTTCTTTTGCTTACAACTTTTTTATTTGGTGTTTGTATACTTTACAATTGTAAGATGCGTTATAAGTCTTTGAAGCAATATATGGCATTATTTTTATTGCTTGAAAGTTTTGTAATTGGTTTCTTTATTTCATTAAATGCTATGAGTTTTTATGTATTCTTTGAAGCTGTCTTAGTTCCCATGTTTTTTATTATTGGTATTTGGGGAGGAAAGTATAGAATATATGCAACGTTCAAGTTATTTCTTTATACTCTTACTGGTTCATTATTATTTTTGCTTGGGTTAGTGTATGTTTATAGTATTTTTAAAACGTTAGATATACAGGATCTTGCTACATTAATGCCAAGTCTTAACTTTAGAGTACAATCTTTGTTATGGATTATATTTTTTATTTCTTTTGCAATAAAAGTTCCAATATTTCCATTTCATACTTGGCTTCCTGATGCACATGTAGAGTCACCAACTTCTGGCTCCGTAATTTTAGCTGGTTTGCTTATAAAAATGGGAGGATATGGATTTTTAAGGTTTTCTATTCCAATGCTTCCTCAGGCAAGTTCATATTTTTCAAATTTTGTTATTATACTTAGCATTATTACAGGAATTTATACTTCACTAGTTGCGTTTGCCCAAGATAATATAAAAAAGTTGATAGCCTATTCCTCAGTAGCGCATATGGGGGTTGTTACTGCTGGTCTTTTTTCATTTTGTGAAGAAGGTGTACTAGGTGCTATATTTCATATGATTAGTCATGGTCTTATTTCTGCTGCTTTATTTTTATGTGTAGGAATGCTCTATACTAGAACTCGAACATTAGAGATTGTGAAGCATTTTGGCATAGCTAATACTATGCCAAAATTTAGTTTTATGTTCATTTTATTTTCAATGGCTTCAATAGGACTTCCTGGAACTGCTGGATTTATAGGTGAGTTTTTAACTATGATTGGAGTGTTTAAGAGTATAGGTCTTTTTACAGGATTTATTACACTTGGTACTATTTTAAGTGCAGTTTATATGCTAAATTTATGCAAACAAATAATATGGGGAGGGGAGGGTAATGGCTATTTTAAGTTATTAAATAATCGTTTAGATGTCATAGAATTTTTTGTTCTAATTTTGCTTGCAATATTTGTTATTTTGCTTGGATTTTATCCAACTTTTGCACTAAGTTATTTAAAACCATGTATGACAAATTTATTAGTCAAATATAATACTTTATGAAGTATGTACAGATATTGCCGGAGATTTTTTCTGTTATCTCTTCATTAGTATTATTGTTGCTCGGAATTGTATTTAGCCGTCGTATTATTAATTTGTTAGCACTTAGTTGTACAGTGATAACTTTGGCGATTTTAATTTTTTCAGCGGAAAGCAGTGAAGTTTTTTTCTTTAATGCATTATTAAAACTTAATTTATATATTAGGTCGGCTCAAGGGTTAATTCTTATCATAGGAATGTTAGCATTTTTAATGCTGGATTTATCAAAATATAACTATGAGTATGAATTTTCAATACTGGTTCTTTTTGCTCTATTTAGTATGATAACTTTAGTTTCAACAAATAGTTTGATTTCTTTTTATTTGGCCTTTGAATTAATGAGTATATCTTTATATATCCTTGCAAGCTTTAATAAAAATTCGATATATTCATGTGAGGCAGGGATAAAATATTTTACGCTTAGTGTGTTGTTCTCTTGTGTAATGCTATATGGGATTTCGCTGCTTTATGGATATACAGGGAAAATTGATTTTTCCCAATTAAGCTTATTTATACAGAACTATCAGGTAACTTATGGAGCAATTTTAGGAATAATTTTTATTCTTATTGGTTTATGTTTTAAACTTGCTATTGTTCCTTTTCATGTATGGGTTCCAGATGTATATCAGGGTGCTCCTACTATAGTCACTATGTTTTTTTCTACCGCTCCTAAGGCTGCACTTATAACATTTTTAATTCGATTAATGAATGAAGAATTAATAAATATAAAAAATTATATTCAATATATTTTTTTATATTTTTCAGCATTGTCTGTACTTATTTCTGCATTTGGAGCTTTGCGACAAAGAAATTTAAAAAGATTGTTTGCTTATAGTTCAATTGGCCATGTTGGTTTCATGCTTGCCTCGCTTTCTGTTTTTACACGTATGGGTATAGATAGTTCTTTGATATATTTAATAATATATATTGTTACAAGTATAGGATTATTCGCATGTTTTATACAAATGGATGATGATGATTGTAATGTTGCTAATTTAGCTGGTATTGGAAGGAAATATCCAATTTTGGCTTTTCATCTTTCTATATTGTTATTTTCAATGGCGGGAATACCACCGCTTGCAGGTTTTTTAGCTAAGCTTTTTGTGTTTAAAAGTTTGATAACTTCAGGTTTTGTTAGTTTATCTTTTGTCCTTATAATAGCAAGTATTATATCATGTTACTATTACTTAAACATCATAAAAGTTATGTATTTTGATAATCAGGTTAATGATAGGATTGCTTATTCTAATGGTTTATTTATTATTACTTCAATTGCCTCCTTAATCAATATAGTTTTTTTTATATGTGCGGAAAATTTATATTCGTTAATTCATTTAGTAACTAAAGGGTTATAAAATGGTCTATAAAATATTTGAGGGTTTTCATTTTTATTCTTACAAGGAAGTTTCTAGTACTAATAAAAAAGCATCAGATTTAATTGATAAGGGGATATTAAATGAAACTATCATTATCGCCAATAAACAAACAAATGGTAGAGGGCGTGCTGGAAAAAGATGGCTCTCTCCAGAAGGTAATTTTTATGTCAGTTTAATCATAGATATTTCATATAATAGTACTCATATTATTCCTATGGCGAGTTCTGACGTTGAATATTTGGATAATAAAATGAATGTAAATAAGTTAACGGAATTGACTTTTGTTACTACTCTTGCTGTTGGCAGTACATTGTTGTCAGTCATAGATAATGGTAGCATTCAATATAAATGGCCGAATGATATTTTAGTAGATGGTAGGAAAATAAGTGGAATATTGCTTGAAAAAAAATCTGATTCAAATTGGTTAATTATAGGGATTGGAATTAATACTGATCATGCACCGTTTTCATGGGCAACATGTGTTAATAGTTATGGTAGGTCTTTATCTAATATGGATTTATTAAGAAAAATAATATTAAATTTTAATAAATTAAGAAGGCAATGGATATTTAATGGGTTTTCTTTCATAAGAGAAATGTGGTTGAAAAAAGCGTTTAAAATGAATGAACAGATTAGTATAAAGTTAGCTGACAAGTTGCATGAAGGAATTTTTGTTGATATAGATAAAGGTGGTAAATTGGTGCTTCAGCAAAAAAAAGGAAGCTTAATTTATTTTGATGCAGGCGAGTTATTTGTTAATAATGTGTTATGAGTATGTATGTGGTTTTTGCTTATCTTATTAGTTTTATGTTAATTATTGGAAAACTAGTTTTTACTATTTTTTGCTACGTTAAGAGTAAAGAAACTTTGGAGGATCTTAGAAAGAAGAATGAGTAAGAAATATAAACGGTTATTAATGATTTCAAGTTTTTTGTGTGTTTTGAATTGTGTGGTTTTTTTTATTCTAATGGCACTCAAAGAAAATATCTCATTTTTTTACACGGTAAGTGAAGCGGTAGTTTTGCCAAATAATCAAAAGTTAATTCGTATTGGTGGAATGGTTGTTGAGGATAGTGTAATATATAATGAAGATGAAGTGGTTTTTCAAGTAACAGATTTTAATAAAAGTGTTGTAATAAAATATCAAGGAGTACTTCCGCCAATGTTTTCAGAAAAAAGTGGTGTTGTTGTTCAAGGTAAGATGTTTGATAATGAAACTTTTTTAGCAGATATGGTATTTGCAAAGCATGATGAGAATTATATGCCTAGGAAGTAAGTGATAAAGTAGAGAATTTTTTTATTTTAAAATGTAGTAGATAAATCTTTTTTACATATTAATCTTAGTACTTTTTATTCCTTGGGCAGTTTAACGAAGTGATATTTTTTATAGTATAGCTATTTATTTTATCAGTACTTTGATGTAATATGAATGTTATACATGCTCTATTATAAAAATTGGACCTTTTGCTAATTTATATATCTTACTTATTTTACTTAATATAAAATTGAATATAGCTCTAAAAATTTAGTTCATTTAATGATGTTTAATTTTTAAATTATGTATGATTACTCATCAATTTTACTTTTTTTTTCATTTTAATGTTTTTATTAAGGTATATCTATTGTAGTTTTCTGAATTTGATATTATTTAAATTTTTGTTTGTTAATTATTTTGCTTCTTTTTTTTATATTAAAAAGTTTTGATAGTTAAAGGTTATTTTTTTACTTACAATATAGAGTTAAGTAAAACAAGATTTTGAGTAAGATTCAAAATTTATTCTGCTTTTGCGTTTTATTTAGTAAATCTTAAGAGTATTATTAAGAGATCAATGGTTGTTTTATTGGTATAGATTTATTATTTTCTGGTTATCCATTATGATTAATGATTTTTACTAATTCTAAATTTAGACCTGTTAATATTATTTTTTATTAGAAATGGCTTAATTATTAAACAGAATAGAATTATATATATCGAGAGCTGAGTAATTTCTCAATAGTTGATATATTATAGACATAGAGTAGTAGATAACGGTTTATTTTATAATAAAAGTGCTTATTTTTTATATTATTTTTATCAATATTAGTTATAGTAGCAATTTAAAGCGAAATTATTAATATTAAAAGTATAATTAATTGATAAGTTGGATAAATTGAAAACTGAGTTGTACATTATATTAATATAGCTGATTATGTTGAGATTAAGGTATATTTTTTAAATATTTTTATTAAATTTGTGTTTTGTAAATGTAGATAACATTTTAATTAATACTAAAGTTCTTAGTAAAAAAAGTATTTTAAAGGGTATGATTTGAAAAGAAGAATACATTAATTTGTTTAGCAATGTACATTGTGTCAATTTTTTGTTGTAATTAGTAATTTAAATCATTTTTTAATTTATTAAATTAATTTAAATAATTTAGTTATTTAATAGATGATGACTATGATAGGTTAGTTTTTTTATTCTGAATTGATTAATGACTCATTTATAATTGTTTTATAACTATTTATTATTTATTACAAAACTTTTTGTGACAATAATTGTAGAAAAAAGACTACTTTATGATTTGCTTTGTGTAATTGTGAAAAAATAATATGTATGATATGAATAGTGGTATACAAAGTTAAAAAGACTGCAAAGGACATTATGTACTGCTATTATAAGGTATTTAAGAAGAAGGAATTGTTGTGAGGATAAGAGGGTAAGCGAGTGTTTATTAATTTGTATATTAGTATCATTCATGTTAAAGTGGTTATTTTATACTGATCTAAAATGAAGTTAATTTTGCTAATTTTAGTTTAATCTTTATTAACTGATATATAGTGTAGTAAAAGTATATTTTAATTCAATAATATTTTTAAAATGTTTTAGTTTTAAGCTTATAGAGATCGATTGTATACATTAAATCTTGGTTATTTTATTTACTGTTTACTTCTTGTGAAAAACGTGTTACTAGTAAATGAATTTTTATAGTAAAATAGGGGTAAAATTGGCAGTACCAAAGAAAAAAAAATCGAAATCAAAACGTAATATGCATCGTTCTCATCATGGCATTAAGCCTAAAAATATCATGATGTGTCCAATAACCGGAGAATTTATGTTACCTCATAATGTAGCAGTTGATGGTAGTTACAAAGGAAAACGGGTTTTTATTAAACAGCAGAAAGAATAGTTATTATAATGTTCCATGGTTCACAATAATATAGTTATTGCACTTGATGCTATGGGAGGTGATTTTGCACCTCTTTCAGTGATTCAAGGTGCTAGTTTTTTTTTAGATAATCTTGTTAATTCAGGTATTAAAGTTTTTTTTCATATTTATGGAGATCAAAATGAAGTCTCCCCTTTACTTTTAAAGTATAAAAAGGTAAGTAACAATTCTGAGTTAATTCATTGTTCTGACAGTGTTCTTGCAAATGATAAGCCGTCTTTTGCACTAAGGCATCGTAAAGATTCTAGCATGAAAGCAGCCATTGAGGCAGTAAGAAAAGGTAAGGCTTCTGGAGTAGTATCTTCAGGTAATACTGGTGCATTAATGGCAATTTCCAGATTTATTTTAGGAATATTACCAAATATTTATCGTCCTGCTATTGTGTCTGTCTGTCCAACTAAGACGAAAAGCTTTGTATTACTTGATCTTGGTGCAAATGTTGATTGTAATGCTGATTCATTATTTCAGTTTGCCCTAATGGGAAGTATATTTGCAAGAATAGCATTGAAGGTTGATAATCCTGAAGTTGCTTTATTGAATATTGGTACAGAAGAAATTAAAGGTACTGATTCAGTACGAGGAGCTTTTGAATTGCTTAAAAATGCTCCAAGCATTAATTTTAAGGGATATATAGAAGCAAGTGAATTTTTAGAAGGTAGTATTGATGTGATTGTTACTGATGGTTTTGTTGGTAATGTAATGCTTAAAACTGCTGAGGCAACAGCTAGTACTTTTATTGGTTTGATAAAACAGGAGGTATTCGGCTCATGGATAGCTAAAGTAGTTGTAGGTATATTGTTAAGGTCTAAACTTAGTAAAGCACTCACACGTTTTGATCCTCAAGTTAGGAGTGGAGCTATGTTTTTAGGATTAAATGGTATAGTTATTAAAAGTCATGGAAATTCTAATGCTGTCTCTTTTGCCCATGCTATAAAATTTGCAGTGAGTGCTGTTAGTGAAAATTTAAATCAGAAGATAGTCAGTGAGGTTAGTCATATTGAATAAAAGTTTTATATTGAGTACTGGATCTTATTTACCAAAAAAAACATTAAGTAATGATGAAGTTTCATCAATAGTTAAGACAAGTGATGAGTGGATTAGACAGAGAACAGGAATAACTCAAAGGCATATAGCAGATAAAAAGGAATTAACGTCAGATTTGGCTGTAAATGCAGCGAAGCATGCCATAAAAAAAGCTCAAATTTCTGTGAATGAAATTAATCTCATTATAGTAGCAACAACAACGCCTGATAAGACTTTTCCTAGTTGTGCAACTATTGTGCAGGGCAGGCTAAAATGTAAAAATGCTTTTGCTTTTGATGTGCAGGCTGCATGTTCTGGTTTTATATATGCAATTACGATTGCTGACTCACTTATTAAAACTAATAGTAGCATTAAGTATGCACTAATTATAGGTGCTGAAATAATGTCTAGAATTATTGATTGGAGAGATAGATCAACTTGTGTGCTATTTGGGGATGGTGCTGGTGCAATAGTGATAAAGTCTGCAGTACATAGTGGGAGGATGGGAGAATTTACAAGTGGCATAGTATCAACTAATTTATATTCTGATGGTAATATAGGTGTGTTGTATACAAATGGGGGAATATCTTCAACTGGTAATTCTGGAAAAATATGCATGAACGGGAGGAAAATGTTTGAACATGCAGTGGAAAAATTAACAGCTTCAGTAAAGGAAGCACTAAGGTTTAATAATTTAAAGATTACTGATATTGACTGGTTAACTCCTCACCAAGCTAATATCCGTATCGTTGAAGCAGTAGTAAAAAAATTAAATTTATCTATAGAAAAAGTAGTCAACACAGTTGGTCAACATGCAAATACCTCAGCGGCGTCAATTCCACTAGCACTTGATTATGCAATACGAAAAGCGAAAATAAAGCCAGGAAGTCTAGGATTGTTGATTGCAATAGGTGCAGGCCTGACTTGGGGTACTGTGCTGCTACGCTATTAATAGCTCACTTTACTATTTATTGTTTTCAATTTTTTCTATTAATTTTCTAACTAGTCCTCTTAGTTTTTTACTATATTGATCAAGTTCTTGGATTTGAGAACCCTCTTTTTTCATGAGCTCTTTATAGTTACTTTTTATGTAGTCGATCATTTCTTTCATTTGAGCAATTACTTTGTTAATGTCCATACTACTCAAATTTGATACTATATCAGTCATAGAACCATTTAACATAGTTCCAGCCATGAGTTGTTGGGACATTTGCATAAATGGCTTTAAGGTTTGGTTAAGTAACTCAGGGTCTCTAGCTAATTTTTCTATTTGTTCTTTACAAGTATTCATGTACTGTTTCATAAATTCATCTTCTTGTACTTTATCTGTCATAATTTACCTACTGGAAATACTTATTTTCTATTATGTATTTTTTTTTAATTAAAAACAATATATAATGCCTGCTATCACTATAAATACTGATTTTAATTAAGTAGAAAATATTTTTTTAGTTTATAAAAGGGCACATATTTTTTTCAACCATTTCTTATCTTTAATATTGTTTTTTAGGTTTTCATATACAAACTGATGGTAATTATTTACCCACTTAATTTCATCTTTAGTAAGCATTTCTGTATTTATTAATTTTTTATCGTATGGAATAGAAGTTAATTGTTTGAAGTTTAAAAAACCATTTTCTTTCTTGTCAACATACATCAAATTTTCAATTCTTATTCCATACCTTCCTGGAATGTAATAACCTGGTTCGTTAGAAAGTATCATTCCTGGAATAAGCTTTATTTTATTTCCTTTTGATATTGATTGTGGTCCTTCATGCACTGATAAATAGCTTCCTACTCCATGTCCTGTGCTGTGTGTATAGTCTATTCCCAGTTTCCATAGATTAATGCGTGCTAATATATCTAGCTCTTCACCAGTAGTGCTGGAAGGGAAAACTGCGTTTGCTATAGCAATATGAGCTTTTAATACTATTGTATAGTGAGTTATTTGCTCATTAGTTGGCTTGCCAATTGCTATAGTTCTTGTAACATCGGTTGTACCGTCAAGGTATTGGCCACCGGAATCAATTAGGTATAGTCCGTTTTTCTGAATTACTTTATTTGTTTTGCTGCTTGAACGGTAATGAATTATTGCTCCATTTTCATTAAATGCAGAGATTGTTGGAAAGCTTGGTTGTTTAAATAAGGCTTGCTTTTTTCTATATTCTAAAAGTTTCTCTTCAGCATTAAGTTCGGTGATTTTATTGAATTTATTGTATAATAATTGTTTAAGTGATAAATTATCAGTGTTTATTACTTGGGTGTTATGTAGATATATAGAGGGTGGCTTATTAATATTGTTTTCAAGCCAATATAGAAAATTTGTTACTGCTATTCCATCTCGAATGTGTGCATTTATAGTGCCAAGTATTTCAGTTTGATTTTTCACTGCTTTATGAATAAGACAAGGATCTTCTTTTTCAACTACCTGTTTGCTTTGTATTATAGTCATAATATTCATTGGAGTTGTGTTTGGATCTATCATTACTGAATTTAGTTTATCTAGTGAATTTTCTAATTTGTTAATATCAAAAATCTTTATATGGTTATCTAAATTTTTTTGTATAGTCGAGTATTCTTTGTCTTGAATAAATAAATCAACATTGTTATTCTTATATAAGATAGCACAGCCTAGTATACATGGAGTATACTTAGCATTTTCATTTCTTAAATTTAATAACCATGAGATTGAATTTGGATTAGTTAGGAGTATGGCTTCAATTTTTTGATTTGTTATACTTTTAGTTATTTTTTCACATTTATTCTTACTACTTTCACCGGAGTACTGAGTTGAGTATGAAACTATTATTTGTTTTTTATAATTGCTTTCTTTTTGAATTAAATAAGGTACTAATTTACAAATATTCTCATATTTTTTTATTTCTTTTACAGTAAAATGCTGTAAATAGTAACCTAATGAAGTAGTTGATGTTAAGTTTGCTTTTATCCATTCTTGTGGCTTTTTTTCTTGTATGTTATATACCTCAAAAGTGTCTTGATCCAGCTGATTGTAAACTTGTGTGATATAACGTCCATCTGTAAAAAATGGGCATTTATTGTTTTTTGTAATAATTAGTAGGCCATTTGTTCCTGTAAAGCCACATAACTCAGTTAGTTCATTTGGATATTCATTTTGATATTCATCTTTAGTATGTAACATAAATACATCTACATTTATTTTACGCATGAAAAAACGAAATTCTTTAATTTTTGACATATGACTGACTCATTAAAGTTGATTAGCTACTTTCATTTTCTTATTTTTTAAATATACCAATATATTAACTATTGCTGCTGGAGTGATACCTTGTATTTCTTTTGCAAGACCAATTGTTATTGGTTTTATTGCCTGCAATTTTTCTATTATTTCATTTGATAGGCCTTGGATTTGTGAATAATTTAGGTCGATTGGAATTTTAGTATTTATTTCTTCTTGTAAAAATTTCATGTCTGCCTCTTGTCTTATTAGGTATGGTTTGTACTTTGCTTCAATTGCAACTGCCTCATGTATTTCTTTTTTGGTTATATCATTTATTGTATTATCATTCCAGTACATGATATTATTTAACTCTGGCCATACTTTTTGTAATTTATCCCAGTTAATATTGGGATAACTAAGTAAATCTAGTGCTGTTTTTTTTATTCCATCATAGGATATTTTGATACCATAAAACTTAAGTTGCTCAGGAGTAATTATCAAATTTTCTAGACTTTTTTTGAGCTGCTTAATAAATTGAAGTTTACTTTGTAAAACAGAGTATCTCTTGTGTGATATAAGGGAAATATCATAACCTTTTTGTGTTAATCTTCTATCTGCATTGTCTGATCTGATTGATAATCTGTATTCTGAACGTGAAGTGAATAGTCTATAAGGTTCTATTACCCCTTTAGTAACGAGATCATCTATCATTACACCAATGTACGAGTCTGTACGATGGAGAATAAAATTTTCTTTTTTTCCCCCTGCAGAAAGTGCTGCGTTAATTCCAGCAATAATTCCTTGTCCTGCTGCTTCTTCATATCCAGTTGTTCCATTAATTTGGCCAGCAAAATATAGCCCTTTAATTTTTTTGGTTTCAAGGGTATGAAATAATTCTCGTGGATCTATGTAATTATACTCGACTGTATATCCAGGTCTTAATATCTTTGCGTTTTCAAGTCCTTTGATACTTTTTATCATTTCGTATTGTACTTCAATAGGTAATGAATTTGAAATACCGTTTGGATATATAGTATTATCATCAAGTCCTTCTGGTTCTAGAAATATTTGGTGACTATTTTTTTTTGCAAATTTTTTAACTTTTGTTTCGATTGATGGACAATATCTTGGTGCAACGATATCATTCAAATATGAAGAAGCTGATCTATGAAGATTTTCTTGAATTATTTTATGTGTATTTTGATTAGTATAAGTGATGAAACATGAAATTTGAGGTTGCTTAGTTTTTTGTGTAAGATAAGAAAAAGGTGTAGGTGGGTTATCACCTATTTGTTCTTGTAGAGTTGAACAGTTTATAGTATTACGATCAAGTCTTGGTGGGGTTCCTGTACGTAACCTGCCTAATTTAAAATTATATTTTTTCAATGTGTTTGTGAGTTCTATTGCAGATTTATCTCCCATTCTTCCTGAAGAAATTGTTTGTTTACCTATATGAATTATGCCTTGTAGGAAAGTTCCTGTAGTTAAAATGACTTTACTTGTAAATATAGACTCTCCTGAGCTCGTTACAACAGCTTTGATATATAGCTCTTTATTATTGTTCTTCTTTTCAATAAGAAAGTCGTCAACTGACTCTTCTTTTACTGTTAAATTATTATAACTTAAAATCATTTCCTGTATTGCTCTTTTGTATAATTTTCGGTCTGCTTGCGCACGTGGTCCCCACACTGCAGCACCTTTGCTACCATTTAAAATAACTGAGTGTATGCTTGCTTGATCAATTGCTCTTCCCATTATTCCATCAAGGGCATCAATCTCTCTTACTACAATACCTTTTGCAATTCCACCGATTGCTGGATTACAAGACATTTCTCCTATAGTTGAAATTTTATGAGTTATAAGTAGTGTATATGCACCAAGGCGAGCTGCAGCTGTAGCTGCTTCACATCCAGCGTGGCCACCACCTATTACCACCACATCATACTTATACATGTTTTTATTAGTTATTATTTTACTAATATTCTAATTATCGAAGGTAAATGTCAAATTTTATGATAATGTAGTATTTTAAATAACTGTTCGGTATTTTAAATTTTTTAGTCATGAGATATAGAACTGAAGACTATATAGAATACTAGTACAGGATTTGCAAATAGGTGAATAGATATAGTATTCAGCTTTTTTTCTCTCTTTCTTTACTAAACTTTGTTTATACTAAAGATTTTAGTTAAATTAAAAATAGCTTAATTATAGTTATTAAAGATTATCATATAAAAATGATATTTTTACTGTTTTAGCTAAAAATCGTGTTTAAAAGAAAATTATTTAGTCATATATGTTAATTCTAAGCTAGACTAAATTTAATATTTATTATAGTTATTGTTAAAAAGTATTTTTCTTTATATAGGTATTTCAAAGAATATGTGTAAGTAAAAAAAATATACTATAAGTATAGTAAAATAAGTATCTAAGTATAATTTATTTATATCTAATGATAGTAATAATATTGTTATTTTTGCTAAATTAATTATTGGCTTAAATTTTGTATTGTTAATATAATTGCAACCTTAATTATGAAGGATAGTTTTTTTGTTATTATTATGTACTTTACTATGTTGCTTATTAATATAAAGTAAATGTATAATAATAGAAATAAATGATGTTTAAGCATCTAAAAGTGCTAAGTCGATAAGAGATAAAGACAACTAGTTCAAGATGAATTTAAATAAGACTAGAGGGTTTAGTTATTAAAATTACTTAAGCAAAAAGAGACAGTAAAATTAATATGTCATTAGAAGTAAAAGTTAGTGAATTGGGTTATTGGTGGTAATGTTCAAATTATTTAAGGTGATATTGGATAGGTTTAGTGGTTATTAATTTATAAAGAAAATAATTTAACCTATTATAAAGGTGATTTTTTTATATCTTAAGAAAATATTGTAAATTATAGCAATTTATCCCAAATCTCAATTATATCCTCATCAAAGTCTATTATTTCTACTTTTTTGAATTGGTAACAGTTATTGATGAATTTAATCTCTAAATTTCCTATAAAAGGAATAGCATCATTACCTAGAATTTTACCACTACGGCAAATTATCAATCTATCTATTAAGTTGCACTTTAGTAATTCTGTAATGAGTATCCTTCCACCTTCAACTAATAGCCTTGTTATACCAATTTTTGACACAAGTTTTGATGCCATATCTTTTAGACATATTTTCTTATCAAGAACATTAGATATTTCTTGTTCTGATGTTATTTCAGTATGTAAAATTGAAGTTTTGGGTTTATTATGCAAACGTTTAGTGTACTGGTTTGAGACTAAATTTTCTAAGTTCCAGTGTCTGGAAAGTGGAATTGAGGAGAGTGATTTTGAGGTAATGGGGGATTTGCTATTTGAATTAACTATTAAATAATTAATATTATGTATTTTTTTTTCTACTTTCTTATTTGTAATTACCCAAGTTATTACTTTATCTGCAGTTTTTGCAATATTATGCTCTTCTTTTAGTTTTCCTTGACTGTCAATAATTAATCTGGTTGGTGATCTACCTTCAAGTCCTGGTAATCTACAAGTTAACAGTGGATTATCCTTGATTAAGGTATTGCTACCAATCATAATTGCGTCATGTTTTGCTCTGAGTGTGTGTACCCAATTTCTTGTATCTTTGCTTACTATCCATCTGCTATTACCTGTGAATGTTGCAATTTTTCCGTCTAGAGTCATTGCAATTTTACAAGTTATAAATGGTCTATGTAATTTCTGAGTGGTAAAAAAGCCAATATTTAATTTTTCTGCTTTTTTTTGCATGATGCCTTGCTTAACTTCAATTCCTGCTTCTTTTAAAGTTTTAATGCCCCTGCCTAGAACTCTTTTATCGGGGTCAATTGTTGCAATTACTACTCTTTTTATTTTAGATTTTATAATTTCTGCAGTACAAGGTTCTGTAACCCCAAAATGGCAACATGGCTCAAGAGTGACATACATAGTTGCACCATGAGTAAAATTTTTAGCACTTTTTAAGGCAATTATTTCTGCGTGTGGGCGTCCACCAATTCCTGTGTAACCTCTGCCAATTACTACATCATCTTTGACTATGATACAGCCAACAGCTGGATTTGGTGCAACTCTTCCAAGAGTTTTTTCAGCAAGCTTTAGTGCTATTGACATAAAATAATCATCTGTCATTAGAAAGGAGTCATTTCATGTGAAGTGTCAAAGATTTTTTTATGCTCGTGTATGGCAAATCTATCTGTCATACCAGAGATGTAATCACATATTACTATAGAACGCTCAAATTCATAGGTGAGTCTATTCCATTCTATGGGTAATAGTTTAGGGTTTTCATAAAAGCATTGAAAAAGCTCCTGTATTATACGTTTTGCTTTATTCATTGTTCTGTTGAGTTTATAGCTTTTGTATATTTTTTCTGTGTTGAATTTTTTTATTTCTTTTGTAGCATTTGCAACTTCTGGTGAAAATATAACTAGCATTTTGTTTAAACTTCTTACATCTTCTACACTTTCTATTTTATAACCTTTAATATTTTTTTTGGTTTGAAAAACAACATCACTTATCATAATTCCTATAGCTCTGCTAAGTGATTCATGTGTTAGCTTGTTCTGAGATAATTTTGAATATTTGCTTTTTGTATCTTTGAATATTTCTCCAATTAAAGGAATATTGAGTAAATCTTCTATAGTTACTAAATTACCTCTCAATGCATCATCAAGATCATGAACACTATATGCGATGTCGTCAGCAATTGAGGCGACTTGTGCTTCAATGCTTGAAAATTTTTCAAGTTTTAGGTCATATTTTTTATTATATTCTAATAATAGCTGATTATTTGTATGAAGTGCTGCATTCTTACCGAGTAGAGGTCCATTATGCTTTGCAACTCCTTCGATTACTTCCCAACTTAAGTTCATACCATTAAAATCAGCATGTTTTTGTTCAAGATAAGTCAAAATTCTTATAGCTTGAACGTTATGATCAAATTGATATCTTTCATTATCAATATTTAAGTTTTGAATTGATTTCCTTAGAGCGTTTTCTCCTGTGTGACCAAATGGAGGGTGACCTAGGTCATGTGCAAGTGCTATGCATTCAGTAATATCTTCATTTAAACCAAGCCTACGTGCAATAGATCTTGCAATTTGTGCAACTTCAAGGCTATGAGTGAGTCGTGTGCGATGATAATCGTTCTCATAATTGATAAAAACTTGTGTTTTGTATCCTAATTTTCTAAGTGCATTGGAGTGTATAATGCGATCCCTGTCACGTTGAAAACAGCTACGATTTTCATCTTCTGATTCTTTAAAATACCTTCCCCTTGTTTTATGTGGAAAACATGCATAATTTAACAAAAAATTATTATTTGACATGTAAAATTTTTACTATTATAAATTATTGATAATGAATGGTGGTTATCATGTCAATAGATTACAATATTAACTTAACTAATAGTGCGTTAAGGAAAATTCGCTCTCTTATAGAGCAAGAGGGAGATAAGGGTTCTATTTTGCGAATCGCAATTTTAGGTGGTGGGTGTTCTGGTTTTAAGTATAGTTTCCTTATGGATCAAATCAATAAAGATTTATCATCAGATGATGAAGATGATAATTATAGTGGTGAATTCAATGATAATAATGAGGAAATTAAAGATTATAAAAGTGGTTTTGATTTAAGTAAAAAAAATAAAAATGAAGATATAGTAGTTAATGATGAGAATGGACAACCTATATTAATGATTGATAGTTACTCGGCGAAGTTTTTAGGTAACTCAGTTATAGATTATACTGAAGATTTAAGTGGTTCTGGTTTTCAAGTAAGTAACTCTCTTGCCAAGTCTCAATGTGGCTGTGGTAGTAGTTTCTCAGTTTAGTGAGAGTTTTTTCCCTGTCCTCAAAATTTAGTACGAAATTTAAGTAACTGATAAGCCTTTAAAGATGAGTAATAGTGTAACATTAGAATTAGTTTCTATAAGTAAAAGTTTTAAGAAGAATTTTGTTATCATAGAAAATGTTAGCTTAAGGGTTGTAAGAGGGCAAGTGGTTGCGTTAGTTGGTAGTTCTGGGTCAGGAAAAACAACTATATTACAAATTGCAGGTTTAGTAGATAAACCAACTTCAGGTGTAGTAATAGTGGATGGGGTAGATTGTACACGAACTAGCAGTAAATATAGAACTCATATAAGAAAGAATTTTCTTAGTTTTATTTATCAATTTCATTATTTATTGCAGGAGTTATCGGTGTTAGAAAATATTATGCTTCCTCAGCTTATTCAAGGTAAAAGTAAATCTAAGGCGATAGAAAGTGCAAAGGCAATTCTGGAAAAATTTAGCTTAGAAAATAAGGCAGGTAGTATGATATCTGAAATTTCTGGTGGCGAAAGACAAAGAATTGCAATTGCGAGAAGCATTGTGAATTCTCCAAAACTTTTACTTGCAGATGAACCGACAGGGAACTTAGATCCAATAAATTCTTTAAATGTGTTTTTATTATTACGTTCTTATGTCAAGGAAAATAATAGTTCTATGGTTATAGTTACACATAACTATTTCCTTGCAGGAAAGGCAGATTGTGTTTTACAGCTAAAGAATGGATCTTTGGTAAGGTTGTAAAAAAAAAAAGTATAAGAGTATGAAGTATGAAACTATAATCTATTTAATCTTGTACTTACTTAGCCAACGGTCATTAACAGGGTATAATTCACATAAAGTACTTTTATTGCTTTTTATACATGGACTTTTTAACTTATGTGATTTATTTAAAAAACATCCTGATAACATAAATATAGCTAAAATTAAGAATAATAGTTTCTTAAACACAAACAAACCTCCTACTTATATTATTATACTTATTTTTTTGTTGTAGAGATTAGGCATACTCTTTTATTTTTATTTCTTTTTTTACTTTTTGTAGAGAAATAGCTGTGTTATTTAAGCGTAGTTTTATATATTCGTCTATGATTTGAACTACTTCTTCTTCTTTATTTCTTAGGAAATGGTTGGTATTATCTATTATATGATATTCCATATGATCACTTTTTACTGAGCTCATCAACCTTTTTGTTAATTCTGTTATATCACTTTCTTCTGAGATTGTATCATTACTGCTTTGTACTATGAGTCCAGGAACTGGACAAGGAGAAAGAAAGGAAAAATCATACTTAGTTGCTGGGAGAGAAAGAGCAATAAAACCTACTATTTCAGGTCTACGCATTGTTAATTGCATAGCAACCCATGCTCCAAAAGAAAATCCAGCAACCCAGATTGGAACGTTGCTAGGATTGTGTTCTTGAAGCCAATCAATTGCTATTGCTGCATCAGTTAATTCTCCTATACCTTTATCAAAAGTTCCAGTAGATTT
Organism: Wolbachia endosymbiont of Dipetalonema caudispina; assembly: GCF_013365495.1. Taxonomy (GTDB): domain Bacteria; phylum Pseudomonadota; class Alphaproteobacteria; order Rickettsiales; family Anaplasmataceae; genus Wolbachia. The sequence continues at coordinate 294,010 of NZ_CP046580.1, forward strand.
TCCTACGCCACTAAAGTTAATTTTTAATGCAGAAAAGTTATTGTCAATAAAAGATGTGTATATACCATGTATTATTTTACTATCCATATTACCTCCATATTGGGGATGATGATGTAGAATTAATACAACTGGTGCATTAATACTTTTGCTCTGGTAGTATTCACCTTCTATTTTTTTTGCTGCATTGTTTAAAAAAACTTCTACCACTTTTGCTCCTAGTTTAAAGGTTAATTTAATAGATATTTAAATTATATATTAATCTTCTGTTTTTGCAATAAGCTTTTGTTATGTTAAAGTAAATATATATTTTATATATTTAATGATAGGAGAGGAGTTTTTATAAGGAATGGAGGATAGATTTTCAAGTTCATTTTTTTTAAAAAAAAGTAATTATATATATGCTGATTATAATGCAACTTCTTTAGTTAGTAATAGTGTGAGGAGAAGTATACTCGAAGTTTTATCGAAACGAATTTTAAATCCTTCATCATTACATAGAAAAGGACAGGAAATAAGAAAAATTCTTCAGGATGCAAGGGATGTTGTATATAATATTATTAATGTTTCAAGTGATAAGGAAGTAGTTTTTACATCTGGTGCAACTGAAGCAAATAATATTGTTATGAGGGGAATGAGAGGCTTTCAGTATGTAGTTTCAGCTATAGAGCATCCTTCGATTCTTAATTCTGTATATAATCCACATATAATACCTGTTGACCAAGAAGGTATAGTTGATCTTCTAGAATTAGAAAAGATCTTAAGTAAACTTAAGGGAAATAAAGTAATAGTGTCAGTTATGATGGCTAATAATGAGACTGGGGTTGTGCAACCTATTAAAAAAATAGCTGAAATAGCGCATAAATTTGGGGTAATTTGTCACACTGATGCTGCTCAAAGTGTAGGGAAAATTAAAGTTAATATGGAAGATTTAGGAGTAGATTTGCTTACTTTGTCTGCTCATAAGTTTGGTGGTATAGCAGGTGGTGGCGTTTTAGTATTTAATAAAAACCTTATAATAGAACCTATAATAGTTGGTGGTGAGCAAGAAAAAGGATTGCGTGGTGGTACAGAAAATATTGTTGCAATTGTAGGTCTTTCTGCTGCATTACAAAATATTCCAGATCTTTTATTAAAAATGGATAAAATTAAGAAACTACGTGATCAATTAGAGAGTAAGTTATTGAGTTTTGTTGGTGATAGTATAAAAATTTTTGGTCAGAACTCTAAAAGACTGCCAAACACAAGTTTCATTTGTATGCCAGGAGTTAAGAGTGACATACAACTCATGTATTTTGATTTAAATAATATTGCAGTGAGTAGTGGATCTGCATGTTCTTCTAATAAAAAGATTGAGCCTTCTTATGTATTACTTGCAATGGGAGCGACGAAAGAGCAAGCAAAATGTTCAATTAGGATTAGTATAGGTCCACAAACTAAGTCACAAGATATAAAAAGAATAGCTGATTGTTGGTATAGTATTTATAAAAAATATTCTTTAGGTATGTGTAAGTAATTTGGGTTAAAAAAATAAAAAAAATTACTTAACAAATTGTGTAGTCTTTATCATTGATCATAATGATTGTTCGAGTTATTTTAAGTTTGTGTAGTTAAATAATAAGCATTATATACTAATGTAGAATATTAATAATTTTACTATATTTATATTTTTATCTTGATAGCATAATATAATTATAAAATGTTTAAAATAGTATGAAGTGCGAGCTTAGGTATTAAAGAATAAATAGTTCATTGCTAAGTTTCTTTTGCTTTTTTATTTAAAAAAATTTGAAGATTTATATTTGAGATAATTTATATATGAATATCCGTTTTTATAATATATCTTTATATTAAGAGTGGATAATAAAGTTTGGCAGTTATTAAGAATATTATATTTAATATATGCTCAGCTGTTTTTTATGTTTATTAAATTATTTTCTTGTAGGTTAATAATTTTATTAGTTTTGTGTCTGGAGCTTAGATGATATTAAAGGGTAAAATAGTATTTTTTAAAAAATTAAAGGTAAAAGATTTTTGATTAAAAAATGTAGTTAGATTTAGATTAGTTATTGTGAGTTTTTTGTTTTAAAATGAGAAGTAAAGAGACAAAATTTTGCCTCTTCACTTCATAATATTAAACTGCTTTTCTAGCTTTTTCTATAGCTTCTTCTACTGCGACATCTGCTAATTTGGCTGATACATTAGCTTTTAAAGCTTTCAGATCTTGGTTACTTACTGCGACTTTTAGTGAACTAGCATTATTCATGCCTAGTTCTGTTTTCATGTCAGCAAGTTGATCTTTACCACCTACCTTAGTTACTTTTGCTTTATATTCGCTAGCATTATCTTTAGGATCTGTATGTGCAAGTTCAACTTCGACTTTTTTTCCTGCTAGTAATACATGCACTGCTTTTTTATCATTTCCTACTAGGGCTTTATAATCATTGATTGGGAGTATCAAAAATAATTGCTGGATACTTTTACCATCTGTTCCTTGAACCTTTTTTTCAATAATTTTGCCGCTTTTTACTACATCATCAATAAGAGTAGCAAAATTTGTGTCTTTACAGTCATTATCAGTTTTACTTTGAGCTTTTTCTATTGCATGCATTTGCTGATACGAAGAAATAGCTTTTACTGTAAAATATGCGGTAATAACAAATAGAGTTGCAATTCCAATAGGATTAGCGGCAGATACTAGAAATGTAGGTCCAGTAATTGCGTTAGTGGCAACTAATATTGTAGTTATTGCTGCTGCTAAAGATGCAACTACGACTGTACTTTCAATACTTGTTTTTATTACAGGTGCGGTATTTTCCCATTTCCATATGCTTGATTTCGTAGTCATAAATACTTTCTCCAATTAAAATTAATAAAAATTAATTTTATATTGGTAACGTATGTTAGTCAAGTTTTATTTGTGCTAATTTGGTAATAATTGTTTTTAGTTATTTTAAGTTTAGAGCTATTTATTATGGGATAATTTAAAATTATATGAATTTAATGTGTATTTAAAGATCTGAATAGTTAAATAAATTTTGCTATCAAGAACTTTATTGTATTATTAATGATAAAGCAGACTTTTCTCAATTTAGATTAATGAAACAAAGGTATTAGGTTATTGAAGGTGAAAAAAACAAATATAAAGCTCTTAGTATCTAGGTGTAAGTATGTTAACTTAGATTGATTTTTGTTTGGTACTATAAATAATAGGTGCTGTTTTTTTTATGGTTTATTTATGTGGTAGTAGTGGTATATATATAGATTGATCACAAGAGATTAAAGTAGGATTATATTGAAACTATATTTGGTAAATTATGAAGTTTAAGAGGAACTATGCTGGTAATTTTAGAGAGTTTGAATCAGTAATGATTGATAACTGGCAAAGGGGTAAAAATTTTTCTATAAAATTATCTTAGAGTCAATGCTTAAAATTGAAATTTATCTTCTTTACTTTAAAAGAAGCTAAGTGAAATCTAAAGAAGGACAGGAGTTTTTTTTATTATTAATGACTTGCGCAAGTTAAAGTATTATGATACCTTAAATTATATTGTAGAATAGGTGATAGTAATATACTTGTTGTAGTTTGTGATTTTACCATGGTTATGTGAAGTCTTTTCGTCTTTATTTTTAATCTTTGAAGTGAGGTTGAGATGTCAATAACGTCTGAAAGAAAAAGGAATTTAATAAGTACATATTCAACTAGGAAAAATGATACAGGTTCTTCTTTTGTACAATGTGCAATTTTAACAGAGAGGATTAATAACCTAACTGAGCATTTTAAAGTGCATAAGCATGATTATCACTCTAAGCGTGGTTTGCTTATATTGGTAGGTAGAAGACGCAAGCACTTGAGTTATATTAAGCGTAAGTTTGGTAGTAAGGCTTATCAAGAGTTAATAGAAAAGTTGGGCATTAGAAAGTAATTTAAGGGATTTAATATGTTTAAGATTATAAAAAAATCTATAGAGTGGGGTAGTCGTATTTTGTCTTTAGAAACAGGAAAAATAGCACGTCAAGCTGATGGTGCAGTGGTTGTAAATTATGGTGATACTGCTATTTTAGTGACTATTGTACGTAAAAAGAAAGAAGAAAACGTTGATTTTTTACCTCTAAATGTGCAATTCATTGCAAAAAGTTATGCTGTAGGTAAGATTCCTGGTGGCTTTTTAAAAAGAGAAGGTAAACCATCTGATAGAGAAACCTTAATTTCAAGAATCATAGACAGAAGTATAAGGCCGCTATTCCCAGAAGGTTTTCGTGATGAGATTAGTGTAGTATGTAATTTATTAACTTATGATACTGTTAATCCTCCTGAAGTACCGGCATTGATTGGTACTGTTGCAGCTCTTGCAATTTCTGGTGTTCCTTTTCATTTTATCATAGCTGGAGCTTTGATTGGTTATGATAAAAATAATAACTATATACTCAATCCATCTGCTCAAGAGATGAAAGTAAGTAATTTAGATTTATTTTTGTCTGGTGATGAACGTTCTATTTTAATGGTTGAATCAGAAGTAAAGGAGCTTTCTGAAGAAAATGTTTTAAGTGCAATGAAATTTGGTCATGAACATCTTCAACCTGTTATTAAATTTATAAAAGAGTTTGCTGGTGCAGTTGATATCAAATGTGAAAATTTCATCTCTATTAATACATCAGATGTGATGCAAGATCTTAGAAAGTATAGTGAAGCTTTTGAGAAAGCATACTTACAAACAGTAAAGCAAGAGCAAGTTCAAACTTTAGAAATGCTTAGAAATGATATATTAAGTACTTTAAAAGAGGAATCTGGAAAGGATGATAGGCTAATCATGCATGCACTAAAAAGTTTTGAAAGATCCTTAGTACGTGAGATAATTAGAAAAAAAGGGGTAAGAATAGATGGTCGTAGATACGATGAAGTACGTCAAATAGAAGTTGAAGTTAATATTTTGTCTAAAACTCATGGTTCTGCCTTATTTACAAGGGGTAACACTCAGGCACTTGTTGTTACTGCTCTTGGTACTACACAGGATGAACAAATTGTGGATGATATTGAAGGTGATAGACGAGAGCATTTTATGTTGCATTATAATTTTCCTTCGTTTGCTGTTGGAGAAACTTTTGCTGTACGTGCACCAGGAAGAAGAGAAATCGGTCATGGTAAACTTGCTTGGAAAGCAATTCATCCTGTTTTACCTGATAAATCTGAATTTCCTTATACGATAAGAGTAGTATCTGAAATTTTGGAATCAGATGGTTCTTCTTCTATGGCAACAGTTTGTGGAACTTCTCTTGCTTTAATGGATACAGGTGTACCAATAAGGGCTCCAGTTGCTGGGATTGCTATGGGTCTTATTAAAGATGGGAACGAGTATGTAGTGCTTTCTGATATATTAGGTGATGAAGATTATCTTGGTGATATGGACTTTAAAGTAGCTGGAACTAGTAAAGGAATCACGGCACTACAAATGGATATGAAAATTTTTGGTATAAGTTTTGAAATTGTTGAAAAATCTTTAGAACAGGCAAAAGCTGGAAGATTACATATCTTAGAAAAAATGAATGCGGTAATTTCAAAGCATAGTGATGATGTAAAAAGTCATGCACCAAGAATGACATCATTTTATATAGATAAAGATAAAATTTCTGTAGCTATTGGTACTAAAGGAAAAAATATACGCAATGTATGTGAGAGAAGTAATGCAAAAGTTGAAATAGGAGATGATGGCAAAGTTTCTGTATTTGCTATGAGTAGTGTTGAAGCTGAAATAGCAAAAAATATGTTAATTGATTCTATAACAGAACTAGAGCAGGGTGCTATAGTTGATGTTAAGGTTACAAAAATAGATAAGTCGATTGTGGAGCTTGAACTTTTTAATGGAAGGAAAGGTAAGATGCATATAAGTGAAGTAGCAAATCAACATATAGAATCTATTGGGGATATACTTAAATATGGTGATATTTTTAGAGCGTTAGTGATTGATTTTGAGAAAGGTGGATGTCCAAAATTATCAAGGCGTCGTGTTAATCAAGAAACAGGCGAATTTTTTGAAGGGGAATTGTATAACGAGAATAAGAAGGATGGTTCAAACGATAGAGGTTATTATAATAATAGTTCATTTAATAAAAAAGCTGGTGGTGGATACCGTAAACGCTCCATTCGCTCTCGTTCTAGCTTTGGTAATAGAAATAGGCCACAATTTGGTAATGATGATTCTTCACCTGGCTTTTATTAAAAATTAAGTTTTTACTTATTTTTTTATTCGTTATCTGATATTAAATATGATATTGGTAATTAATTTTTTTATATTAGATAAAAATTTAGGTAATTAAAACAGATTTTTAAAGTTGTTTACAGCTTTTTTTATGTCTCTAGCTCTAAATATTGCTGATCCAGTAACCAAGATATCTGCGCCTGCTTTTACTATATCAGCTGCATTTAGAAGAGTTACTCCGCCGTCTACTGCAATTTGTGTTTTAAGATTACGCTCTTGTATCATTTTTTTCACAAGGGTTATTTTGTTTAGTTGTGAATAAATGAACTCTTGCCCGCTGAACCCAGGATTTACTGTCATAATTAGTACAATTTCTATTTCATGTATTATATCTTCGAGTATTTTAGGGGAAGTGGAAGGAATAATTGAAACTCCAGCTTGAACTGTCTTTTTTGTATTGTTTATGTTTTTATATGACTTTATTTTTCTTATTAATTTTTTCAGATAAACCTCTGCTTCTGCATGTACAGTGATAATATCGGCACCAGCTTTGATAAAGCTTTCAATATGTTTACTAGGTGATTTTATCATTAAATGTACATCAAAGGGAAGGTTGGTATATTTACGTATTGCAGAAATGACGCCTGAACCTATTGTAATACTCGGAACAAAATTTCCATCCATGACGTCTATGTGGATATAATCTATACCTAAGTTGTTGATTCTTTTTATTTCTTTTCCTAATTTTGCAAAATTTGCTGAAAGTATAGAAGGTGCAATTTTGATACTCATATTATTTTCGTTTGCTAATAAAGTAAAAATAACTTATTAAAAAAATTTTGTCACTAATACTTAATTATGAATTTTGAGCAGATTGATGTGATATTTTCTAGTAATGAATTTTTTTTAACCATTTATTAAATGTTATGCTTGCATGAAACATCTTGACTTTGTATGTTTCCAGAAACGCTTATATAATAATGTATGCGTCCGTAGCTCAGTTGGATAGAGCAACAGCCTTCTAAGCTGTGGGTCGTAGGTTCAAATCCTACTGGACGCACTTTTATCAATATTTTTCTCAAGTATTTTAATTATGTTGAATTAATAATAAATGAGTTTTGTTATTCAAGGTAGAATTAATTTTGATTGGGTTGTTTAACCTTATAATCTGGACTGAGCTCAAGGTGAGTATATAATTGGGTATTGACATATAGGTTTTATAAAAAAAAATGGTTCTCTTTACCAAGAAAAGAGCTTATTAGTTTTATATGAGATTAAAGCTATATGATTAATTGATGTATTTTCTATATACAATATTTAGAGTAAAACTTAATGAGCTTTTAGGGTTTTGCTTTAGTTAAAAGCATGGCTATAAGGCTTTTTTATTTTATTTACTAAAGTGATTATATGTCAGTCAATTTGCTTAAGTAAGTGATATATTTTGGTTAAAATTTAGTTATTTTATTTTCGATTACGATAAATGAAGTTTAATGTGTGTTAAAGTTTGTGAATTTTAGCTAAATTTTTATATCCTTTAAGGAAAGGGATTTTTTGCTTGATTATGAATAAATATTCTTATTAAATAAGAACTATTATAAGTATTTTATGATATATTTATTTCTACAAACTCTTGATTAGAAAGTAACTTATGTTTTACCATAAGAAAATTTTTATTAGTTTAATCTTAAATTAAAATAATAATTAATTTAGTCTTCTATTTCAAATTCCTGTATTACGAGATTCATTTTTACTCCTTGTGAGCCTTTAATTAAAATTATATCGTTGTTTTGAATAATATTAGCTAAATTACTTTTTAAGTGATTAGAATTGTTAAAATGTGTACCTCTTATATTGTTTGGTAAAAGTTTATTCAATTCTAGCATAAATTTACCTACTGTGTACACTTTATCAATACTATATTCTTTAATATGGTTAAGTAATTTTTTATGAAATATTACACTTTTATTTCCTAGTTCTAGCATATCACCAAGCAGTGCTACTTTCCTTTGATTAGAATATGTGCCTAAAGTTTGTATTGCAGACTTCATTGAAGTGGGACTTGCATTATAGGAATCATCGATTATGTATATATTTTTTTTGTTATATTTGGCTTTATGAAAACTACCTCTACCTTTGGTTATATTAAATTTTTTAAGTGCAAGTGGTAATTTTGATAAATTAAGTCCTAGACTTCGAATAACTGCTGTGACCGCTAATACAGAATATGCAAAATGTTCACCCCTAGAACATAAATTACACTTTATAATTTGGTTATTGTTTAGTGTGATTGTTAAGCTTAGTTCATAAGTAGTTTGTTTTTTACTGTACGATATTAATTTATGATGTGATTTTGTGATACTTTCATTTGTAATTATATTTCTTGCATTCCAGTGTTTGTGTGCTGGAATAACAAGAGATTTATTAATTCTTGTTATGTCCAATAAGCAAACTGTAGCATTTTTGTCCTTACCAAAGCTGACGATATTTTTATTACTGTATGATGAGAGATAATCATAATATTTATTATCTTTGTTTAAAATTAAAGTGCTTTTAGTTTTCATGCCATATAAAATTTCTAATTTTGCTTGTGCAATATCAAATATTGACGAAAAATTCTCGATATGATTAGGTTCTATATTAGTGATGATTGCAATGTCAGGATTACTAATCTTTGATAATTCTTTTATTTCATCAACTTTATTCATTCCCATCTCAAGAATTAAATACTGACAATTTTCTGGAGCTTTTAGAACTGTTAAAGGTAATCCTACATTATTATTTAGGTTACCTTCATTTGCATGAGAAACTCCATATTGTGATAAGACAGTGTATAGCATGTCTTTTGTAGTGGTTTTCCCAATGCTACCTGTAATTGCAATGACTTTAGTCTTAGTAAGGACATTTTTGATGTAATATGATGCTATGTCACACAAAGCTTTAGAGGTATCTTGTACAAGAATTAAAGGAAAGCTCCTGTATTTATTCCTGTTTACTATTGCAAGTGTTGCTCCTTTTGAAAAGGCTTCGTGTAGAAAATCATGTCCATCAAAATTTTTTCCCTTGAGAGCAATAAATATATCACCTTTTTTTATGCTTCTTGTATCTATTGAAATATTTGAACTATATATCCGGTTACAATTGCCCTCTTTTTTTCCATTAGTAGCGTTAATGATATTACTTATATTCCATTTAAACATAATTTTATATTGAGTGGATCTAAATAATAAAAAAATAAAGTATTATATATTTTTGCCTGTTTAAAGTTTGAATAAAAATTGCAATTTTTCTGATTTTCTTTATTCTCTAAAATATAGAGATTTAAATATTTTTATCTATAAATAAAATGTGTTACACTATTTTATTTATAGTAAGGTACTTTAGGTGTATATAATATGGAGGAATCAATTTGGGGTAGAATACATAAAGTAGCTAAAAATGGGGTAAGAATTATAAAAAATATATCTCTCCTTCCGTTTAAGGCGTTTATTTATCCTATAAAAAAAACAAGTGCTTCAATAGGTGAAATGCAACATGATATTAAAGTTTCATTGAAGGAAGCTGTTGGTATAAATGTGTCTAAAGAAGAAAAAAAATATAGTGCTCCTATAAAAATCACAAAGGCTAGCAAAAGTCTTGGTGTACAAATAATAAAACGGGAAAAAGGATTAGTAATCTTTCTTGCGTCAAGAACTTTGACTGGAAATTTATTTTGTTTAACTGAAAAACAGTTAAACGAAATAGAAAAGTTAAATAGTAAATATTTAAATATAAATATAAATAAAGAAAGTAATAAAATTGTAATTACAGTTAATATTGAGGAAATTATTAATAATGTTAAAAGTGATTCTAGGTATGAAGAAAAGAGTCCAGAGAAGATAAAACAGGTTGTTGTTAGAAAAATTTATAGTGAAGCTGGTTATATTCTTAAAGCTGTGGCAAGAATAACTTGTGGGGAATTTATAACTCACACAGATAGGAAATTGTTACATGGTATTGAGGAGGCATTATTCCAGGAAGGTAGTAGATGTATATCAGAATCATCTATAAATCATTCTGTAGGTAAGTTGCTAGAAGAGTCATCAGAAGATATCACAAGTAGAGATTTTAATATTACTAATCCTAACAATTTTCCTTATAGGAATAAAAAAGTTTTATCTTCTATAGAATTACCTCAAAATGTTGAAAAACAAGTAAAAGAATTTAAAATGAGAAATAGTTTTTCAAGTCTTGAAGGTGTTTCTTCTAGTAAAGTAGTAAAATCGTCTTTTATATTTAATAAAGAAAGAGGAGGAAAAAGCCGTTCTTAAATATGAGTGATCAAAATTACGATAGTAATAATGTTTTTGCTAAAATATTAAGAGGTGAGTTACCTTGTAAGAAAGTATATGAAGATAAAGATGTGTTGGCATTTCATGATAAATATCCTGATGCACCAGTTCATATTTTGGTAATACCAAAAAATCAATATATTTCATATGATGACTTTATTTTAAAAGCTTCTGCGAAGGAGATAGTAAGTTTTTTTAAAAGAGTAAGAGAGTTAATATACAGATATGATTTAGAAAAAAAAGGATACAGATTAGTTACTAACTATGGCGAAAATGGAGAACAAGTTATATTACACTTTCATGTACACATTTTAGGTGGTAAAAAACTAGGGAAGCATGTAAACTTATAGTATTGCTTTTTATATGTTTTACTATAATGAATGAATATTTAACTATAGTGGTTTTTATTTGTCTGTCGGTTGTAGTATCTTTTACTTTAGGTATATTACCTATGTTTTTTACAATAAGTAAGCCAGATAGTGAAAAGCTTTCTACATATGAATGTGGTTTTGATCCTTTATCGAGGGCAAGGAAAGTTTTTGATATTAAATTTTATTTAGTTTCAATATTATTTATAATATTTGATTTGGAAGTTATTTTTCTTTTTCCTTGGGCTATTTCTTTATCTGAGATAAGTTATTATGGGTTTTGCTCTATGATGGTATTTCTTGCAATTGTTACTGTGGGTTTTATTTATGAGTGGTGTAAAGGTGTATTAGAATGGGAGGAATAGTTTATGAAAGGTCAAATTTTATCCGAAAATAATTATAGTTCTTATAAAAAAGAAGGATTTTTTGTTACTAAATTTGGTGCTTTAATCGATCATGTAATTAATTGGGCACGATCTGGTTCGTTATGGCCGATGACATTTGGTTTGGCGTGTTGTGCAGTGGAGATGATGCATACTGCATCCAGCCGTTATGATCTTGATAGATATGGTATAATGTTTCGTGCAAGTCCAAGACAAGCTGATGTTATGATTGTTGCTGGTACGTTAACTAATAAAATGGCGGTAGCTTTACGTAAGATATATGATCAAATGCCAGATCCTAAATATGTTATTTCTATGGGAAGTTGTGCAAATGGTGGTGGTTATTATCATTATTCTTATTCAGTGGTTCGTGGTTGTGATAGAATTGTGCCAGTTGATGTATATGTTCCTGGGTGTCCCCCAACCGCTGAAGCATTGTTATATGGAATGTTATGTTTACAAAATAAAATAAAAAGAACTAAGAATGTATAAGTATAATGAGTAAAATTATGAAATATATACAAAAAAAAATTAAATGTAGATGTATTCAGCAAAATGATGGTACTATTATAGTATATTCATCTTTAGATGATATTGAAAATTACTTACTTTTTTTACGTAGTGATGAAAAATGTAGATTTGAATTATTAGTTGATATTTTTGGAGTTGACTATCCAGGTAGAGAAAAGCGTTTTGAGTTAATATATAACTTACTTAGCATTGTATATAATACTAGATTACATATAAAACTTCAGTTAGATGAAAATGATGTTCCTCCAAGTATAGTGAAGATATTCAGTACAGCTTCATGGTTTGAACGTGAAGTATATGATATGTATGGAATAGAATTTTCTGATCATCCAGATTTGCGTAGAATTTTGACGGATTATGGATTTAAAGGTCATCCTATGTTAAAAGACTTTCCTCTTACCGGTTATGAAGAAGTAAGATATGATGTAGAAGCAAAAAGGGTTGTATATAACCCTATAGATTTACCACAAGATTTTCGTATATTTGATAGCTTGTCTCCTTGGGAAGGTAAGACTACGAAGATAGATATAAAGGAGAGAGAATGATGCGAAGAAAAAAGATATCTTTGATTGGTGCAGGGAACATTGGAGGGGTTCTCGCCCATATGATTGCGCTTAAAGAGCTTGGTGATATTGTTTTATTTGATATTAGTGATGGAATACCTCAGGGTAAGGCATTGGATATTGTAGAATCATCTCCTATTGACAGATTCAATGTTAGTATTATCGGTACAAATAGATATGAAGATATAAAAAACTCCGATGTGATTATAATAACTGCTGGTATTGCAAGAAAACCTGGAATGAGCAGAGATGATCTACTTCAAATTAATGCTGAAGTGATGAAAGAGTCAGGTCAGAATATTAAAAAGTATTCTCCAAACGCTTTTGTAATAGTGGTTACTAATCCTTTGGATGTTATGGTTTCAGTGGTACATAAATTTTCAGGTTTTTCAACCAATATGATTGTTGGAATGGCAGGAGTACTTGATTCTGCACGTTTTTGTTATTTTCTTGCAGAGGAATTAAATATTTCTATTGAAAATATATCTACTTTTGTGTTGGGAGGGCATGGTGATACTATGGTACCGCTGATTAATTATACTTCAGTTGCTGGTATTCCTCTTACTCAAATTATCAGTATGAACCTTATTACACAAAAGAAAGTTGATGAAATAATTAAGCGTACTCGTAATGGTGGTAAAGAAATAGTCGATTTGCTTAAGTCTGGGTCCGCGTATTACTCTCCTGCATCTTCAGTCGTATATATGCTGGAATCATATTTAAAAGATAAAAGGCGTATATTATCATGTTCTGCCTATCTTAATGGTGAATATGGTATAGAAGACTTATTTATTGGTGTTCCTGTAATTATTGGGAAAAGTGGAGTTGAAAAAATTTTAGAAGTTCAGATAAATGATAGTGAATTAGAGATGTTCAAAAAATCTGTAGATGCAGTAAGAAAGCTCGTAAAATCTTTAGATTTTTATGAGTGAATTTTTAATTTTATAGACTTTTTTCAGAGTTAAATTTTGTAAATAGTTTAGAAAAGTTGTTTGTGGTTACTTCTGCTACTTTATTAGGCGACTCATTCCATAATTTTGCCAAACAATTTACAGTATAATTTATCATTGTTGGCTCATTCTTTTTTCCTCTATAAGGCTCAGGTGATAAGTACGGAGCGTCAGTTTCTACTAGAATAAGTTCATGTGGTATGTTTTGTGCAATTTCTCTGAGTGAATTAGCGCTTTTAAAAGTAATGATTCCAGAAAATGAAATATATAATCCCAAATCCATAATTTGATAAGCAAACTCTTTTGAGGATGCGAAGCAGTGTATGACTCCACTGATAGTGCCAATTTTTATTTCTGACCTTAATATATCAATTATTTCATGGTCAGCATTTCTAGTGTGAATAACTAAAGGTAATCCTGTTATTCTTGCTGCTTCTATATGTGATATAAAACTTTTTTTTTGGTTGCTTTTATTATCAGATTCATAAAAATCTAATCCAGTTTCACCGATACTAATTACCTTTTGATTCTTAGTGAACTCTACCAATTCATCAACATGTATAAATTTACCATTTTCTACAGTAATATCGAGTGGATGTACACCAATAGAAGAGTAAATATGGTCATAGAGTAAGGAAATTTTTAGCAATCTTGGAATACTACTGATATTTATGCATATATTATGTAAAATCTTTACATTGTTTTGTTTTGCTCTTGAAACCACTTTCGGTATTTCTTCATCAGAAAAATGGATTAAATGGCAATGAGAATCTATTATCATAAGCACCCATAAATATTACTTAATAATAAGAGTTTTTATTTTAGAAGAAAACTCTTTTATTAGAGTTTTATAAATTTCTTTTTTAAAAGGTATAACGTTGGATATTAAATTATCTATGTTTTGCCAACACCACTCTTTGAATTCTGAGTGATCAGTGTAATTAATATTAATATCTTTATCTTCTCCACAAAATTTCATTAAAAACCACATTTGCTTTTGACCAGAATATCTTCCCTTCCAATGAGTTGGTATTAGCTCTTTAGGTAAGTTATAATATATCCAATTCTTATTTTTAGTTATAATTTTTGCTTTATCAGTGCCAACTTCTTCTAAGAGCTCACGTAATGCTGCTTTTTCCAACTCTTCACCATTATCAATACCTCCTTGTGGCATCTGCCAATAGAGGTCACTGTCAAAACGTTTTCCAACAAAAATATCTCCTTGCTTATTGAATAGCATTATTCCAACACAAGGACGATATTTATTTTTTTTCCTAACCACGAGAGTAGTTTAGTTAAATTACTGTAAAAATTTTAGTTATTTTAACCCTAATGTTCATTTTTTTGCAACTTTTTTTTAAATTTTTTATACTTAAATTTAAATTAATAATTTAAAGTGAGCTTTTAGTGAAATGGTCTTTGTTTTTTAAGTTATTTTTATAATAAAATCTGAATTAACGTTTTTTTCTCGATATTCTTTATTGATTTAATAATTTTATTACTTCTTCAGTTATTGAGCAGATTTTATGAATATTTTTACACTTATTTTTTTTACTCAATCTAATATTAGCTCTATATGTTTTCTGGTTATGACATTATTATTATCTTTAAGTTCTGATAAAATACTTTGATTTTGCATTATACTTTTATATATTGCTGGTTTATTTTTAGAAAAGATTTTTTTCTCAGATATTATAGACTTCAGCATTAAATAGTTTAGAACTTGAACTTAGTGTAAATATGTTATTACTACATTGATGTATTAATTGTTTTGAATAAAATACTGCTTTTGCAGTAGAATGAATAGTAGGCTTTTTTTTAAGAAAGGCGATTAAATAATTGTGAGTTTATTGTAATAAATCACATATTAAAAATTATTTTTGGGTGTATATAGTAAAGGTTCTATGTTGTATATACTGTGTATATTAACATTAGAAAGTTTAAATTAATTAGGTTAATGATGATTATATTTTATATTTAGAATTTTGAGTATATTATCGTTAGTAAATATGTAATTTAGGTGATGAGCGGCATGCCTAGAGATTTAAAATTAATAAGAGATGTTATTGTAAATATTATAGATCAAAATAAAGGTTATGATATAACTATTTTTAATGTGCAAAATAAAACTATTATTGCAAAGTATATGGTTATTGCATCTGGGAACTCAAACCGTCATGTTAAAGCATTAGCTGAAGATATCATAAACAATCTTAAGTTGTATGATAAAATAGATGTAGAAGGTATGGAGCATGGCAATTGGGTAATTGTGAATTTTCAAAATATAATGGTGCATATATTTAGGTCAGAAGTAAGAAAATACTATAAAATAGAAGAATTATGGGGGAATGATTGACTGCCGTTTAAATGGCTCATGTATAAATATAGTAGGTGTTATATCTTTAAAATGAATAAGAAAGAACTTTTTAGAGAGAGATTTTATCGAACTCTTGTAACTAACTAAAGTCGGAAATCTTGCTTATAAATAAGTATTACTAGTAACTTATTTTGGTAAAATGATATAAAAAATTGGGTTAGCATACATATTGAAGATACTCTTACTAGAGTTCTTCAATAATGGTTTTTACATTAAAATAATTCACTAAAAATATAATGGAACACAAATCAGAATTTTTAGATTTTATTCAAGAAAGAGGATACTTATACCAGTGTATAAATATTGAAGGGTTAAATCAATTATTGTTACAGGATAACTACATAGTTGCATATATTGGATTTGATTGCACAATGCCTAGTTTACATATTGGTCATCTCATTCAGGTTATGATGCTGCGTCACTTACAAAAGTTTAGTTATAAGCCTATAGTCTTGCTTGGAGGTGGAACAACAAAAATTGGTGATCCATCTTTTAAAAATAAAGCAAGGAGCATTTTATCTATAAAAAATATCAAGAAGAATGTATCTGGTATAAGGAAGATATTGGAGAAAATAATGTCTTTTAATAGCAGTGAGAGTAGTATAGTGATTGTAAATAATGAAGATTGGTTAGATAGTATAAAGTACATAGATTTTTTGCGTAATATAGGGGTATACTTTTCTGTAAATCGTATGTTAAGCTTTGATAGTGTAAAAACTAGACTTGATAGAGAGCAAAATTTAAATTTTTCAGAGTTTAACTATATGTTACTGCAGGCCTATGATTTTATTGAATTGAATAAAAAATATGGCTGTCGTTTACAAATTGGTGGGTCAGATCAGTGGGGAAACATAGTCAATGGGGTTGAACTTGGCAGAAAGTTGAACTTACCTGAGTTATTTGGTTTTACTACTCCTCTTTTATTGAATACTCAAGGGACAAAGATGGGTAAAACAGAAAGTGGAGCAGTATGGCTTGATAGTAATATGTTCAAACCTTATGACTATTGGCAATATTTTCGTAACGTTGATGATCAAGATGTAGGGCGTTTTTTGAGACTACTTACTGATATACCAACTGATGAGATTAAGAAACTTGAATCTTTGAAAGATCAGGAAATAAATGAAGCAAAAAAAGTTTTGGCAACAGAAGCTGTAAAAATATGTCATGGTGAAAAAGAAGCAGAGCTTGCACAAGCTGCTGCATTTTCTGCTTTTGAAAGTGGAGAAGATTTATTACTTCCTAAGTATACTATAACAAAAGAACAGGTGATAAATGGTGTATCTTTAATAGAGTTGTTGAGTAATGCTAATCTTGAGCCATCAAGGAGTGCTGCAAAGCGTTTAATACAAGGTAACGGATGTAAAGTTAATGATATTACTATAAATAATATTAATTATATAATAAATTCTGAAAATTTTAAAAGTAGGTCGTCTATAAAATTATCAGCAGGAAAAAAACGTCATATTAAAGTAATAGTGGATGAGTAAAGAAAGTAGATTTATAGATTAAGAATTGTATCTAGGTGGTTAGGTGGATAAAAAAATTAATAATATATATTATTTGTATGACTTTGGATCAAAGATGTGAGATAGATCTTTAGTTTATAAAAAGGGTAGAGTTTTCAATGTAAAACTTTAAGCTACTAGTGAATTATACTCAAAATATATTTGAGTTTATTAAAATATGGAAAAAGTAGTTATTTCTGAGATAGAGAAATAACTGTTTTTAATGACAAAAAAATATTCTTTGAAATTTTGTGTCTGATATCATTTTGGTTTTGAAGTTATGTAATAAGCTTTTTTATATAGGAACTTGTGTGTTATAACTTCAAAAGTTTTGAAGGATTCGTTATAAGAGGTTTATATTAGATAATAAATTACTGAAGAGTAGGAAGTAGGGTGAAAATTGAAAATTTGGTAAAGATTATTTTGAGTAGTGGTATGGTAAAAGGTTGGAAAGATTTAATCTTTAGATGTAGATTAATTGAAAAATTATGATGTTTATGCTGCTTATTAATCACCATCCAAACACTTCAAAGTAGTGATGTAGTTTTCTTTTGTGCAGGAAAATTATATTATGTTGGATATTTGACAGTGAGCTATAGAGCAAGATTTTTAATTTTTAAAGTTGTCATGAGGGTATTTTATTGGTAGACTTTACTGGTAAAAAGGTAGTATTTAGGTATGAATATGGTAAGTTATTAAGTTGGATAATTTTACTGTGAAATGATTAAAAATTGCAAGGATTATGTTAAAATTAATGCTAAGTTTGCTTAGTTTTGCTATTACAATTTTTTTAAATGTAAAATTATTTAGGATTAGCTTATATAGCTGATTTAGCAAAATTGATAAATAAACAAAGATGATTGATGATAAAAAGAAAGGATTAATAAATTTATACTTGTTTCTTCATAGACAATATTAAAGTTATGTTGGTAGATTATCTGTTTGAACAAAGTAATAATTTGATTTTTTTGAGTAAGAAATTGTAGTATGCTAAAATCTTTTGATTTTACTATGCTGTGCTCTTGCTAACACAAGTTATAAATTTGTATTTGAAGTTTCTTCTTCTTTGAGATGTAAAAAAAACTTCAGGTAACGAGGTTGGAAGAGGTATATATTATCTGAAGGAAATCTTACTATAACATTTTATTTTCATAATATTTATATTATTTGATTAAATAATAGTAAAATATTGTTGTTTATGTAATATATTATATACTCTTACTTGTTTTTTTTTGATTTTGTTGTGGTTAATATCTTTACTATAATGCAAATTAGTTTTATTAAATTATTTTTGTTTATTTTTTATAAATTTAATTTTATTACCTTTTTTATTTTATCTTTTTTAATTATTTTCCTAAATATTGAAGAATTTATTTTTTGTTCAGTTCATTAAATCAAAGAAAGCTCTGTATAAAATCATTATTTAGTATTATATATTAATTCAGTATATAAATCTTTGATTAGAACTTCAGCATATTCTTTTCGAGTAATTATACTGATTTTAATTTCTGTTGCTGTGATGGCAAATACTTCTATGTTCTTTTCCTCTAAGATCTTAAGTGTGCGTTGTATTACTTCAGTATTGGACATAATACCAATACCGATTATTGAGATTCTAGCTATATTATTGTTTATAACATAGTTTCTGTTTTTTTTAAATAGTTTTTTTATTAAATTGGTATAGGGTTTTGGGACTATGAAACTTGATCCGTGTATTATATTAATTTTAATATTTGCTTTTAGCATATTTTTTAATGGATTTAAGATATTACTAAAATTAGTAAAAGTAATTAGAATTTCATTAGTGCTGCAAGTTATTCCAGTAATTGGATATCTCTCTAGTATATCTTTTTCGTTCAGTACTGTGGTTCCTTCTACCTCTTTAAAAGTAGATAATACTTGTATTTTGATATTATGTTTCATTGCAAGCTGTACTGAACGATAATGTAGTATTTTAGCACCGGATGATGCTATTTCTAGCATTTCATTATAAGAAATAAACTTAAGTTTATGTGCTTTGGGTATAATTTGGGGATTAACTGTATATATTCCATCGATGTCAGTAAAAATCTTACAAATCTTAGTGTTAAAAGCTACTGCAAGTGCTACTGCTGATATGTCAGATCCTCCTCTGCCAAAGGTAGTGATTCTATTGGCATGTATACCCTGAAAACCAGCAATAATAGCAACAGTGTAACCTTCAGCAAAAGATCTTTTTAAAAGATCAATTTTTATTGTTTTTATTTGAGATTCAGAATAGGAATCATTCGTTATAATTGGTAACTGCCAAGCAAGCCAAGATTTGGCATTTACTCCGATAGATTGAAGAGTGATTGCTAGTAAACCACAAGAAATTTGTTCTCCTGCTGAAAGTAAGACATCATATTCTGATAATTCTTTTGTACAATTTAAATTTGAGATTTGTTTAGCTTGGAAAACCATTTGGTCAGTGAATCCTGCAATAGCAGAAACGACAACGATTACATTACAACCTTTCTGAACGTCTTGTTTGATCAAGTTTGCAACTCGATTTAAATTAGTTAATGAAGTTCCACCAAATTTTTTTATAATGATATTATTCATGATTATAATATAGCTTTTCTCTTGAAGAAAATATACTCCTTGTGAAAATTTATAGCAGAAATAGTTTTAAGTTTACTTAGGCAAAAGATAACTTAGTGAATAGTTACTGATAGATTATGTATACAATTAGGTGTTGGAGTTATGAATGTTGATGATATAAAAGATATAAGTAAGTTTTTTTATAGTAGTGTTGATAACAATAATATATTCTTCTTTAGAATTTTTATTGTTTCTTTATTTTTAGGAATGTTTTGTAATTTCTTTTATTTTATCAGGTTTATATAAATAATGTTTTATTTATAAGTTTACTATAGTGGTATATTTTTTATTATATTTTTATGCAAGTTTTATTTTAATTTGATTGTTAAGAATATTTATTTTAAATAAGGAGAAATTTAATTAAATTAATATTTTTTTAATATTTAACTTTGAGTAAAATGCAAAGATTATGAGGTAATAAAAGACTAAATTAAAGTGCTAAAAAATTTATTTTTAGTAAAAGTATTTTATACTTTGAGTGTTTTATGTATGAAATTATATTTAGCTATTAATGATTTTAATGTATTAACTTTATTTTGGTCATTGAGTGTGCTACTTTTGTTGTTATTTATGTTTATACTGGAAGTTTTAACCGGAGGACTTTAGTATATAATGTTGTGTTATACTCAAAAGTTTATGTGAATTTGATAAAGTTTTCCATAGCAAAATCTCTGGCTAAAAACAATGAACCACAAATTAATATTGTTTTAATATTTTTAATAGAAGCTTTCAGTATATGATTCAATATAGCATCACTAATTGACTTGCATTCGATTGCATGTATTCCTATATTACCAGCTTTTTGTTTAATTAAGTCTGTATTTGTTGCTTTTGGCTCAGATTTAATACAAACTGCACATAATAATTTGATATATGGCTTTAAGTATTTTAAAAACCCTTCCACACTTCTGCTGCGCGTAATACCAAAAATTATATATATACCTTCAGCACAATTGTCTTGTATCCACTCACCTAATACTCTTGCACCGTCGTTATTGTGTGCACCATCTAAAAATAGATGCCAATCTTTTGGTAATAAAGAAATTAGATTACCTTCTTTTATAAGTTCTAGTCTTCCGGGCCAGTAAGTATGTTGTAGTCCTGAGATAATATCTTCTTTTTTAATATTAAACCCGTACTTTCCACTCAAAATACTACATGCTGCAATGGCATTTCCTGCATTAATTATTTGATGGTTGCCTTTTAAAGATGGTAAGGGAAATTTTATCGATTGAATAGCTGATTGAAAAATCATTTGACTATTATATTTTTTACAATTCCATTCATGTCCTCCTCTAAATAAAGGAGATTTATTATTTATTGCATATTGTTCTAGTGTATTCATTATAGATCTTTTTTGTGGTGCTATTACACAAGGAACATTATGTTTCATTATGCCAGCTTTTTCACTTGCTATGATTTCTAAAGTAGGACCAAGATATTCAGTATGATCAAATGCAATGGAAGTAACAATTGTTAAGATTGGATTATCTATAATGTTTGTTGCATCTAACCTTCCACCCATACCAACTTCAATTAAAGTAATATCAGCTTTATGACGAGAAAAAGCTAAAAAAGCTGCAATAGTTGTAGCTTCAAATAAGGTGATAGGTTGATTTGTAATTACACTACGGCACTCTTCTAATAAGTTATGTAATTCATTATTATTAATATAATTACCTGCGATAACTATTCTTTCATTAAAATTTACTAGATGTGGAGAAGTATATGTATGTACTTTATATCCTGCTGCTTGTAGTATGTATCTTACAAATGATAATGTTGAGCCTTTTCCATTGGTTCCAGCTATGTGAATTATTGGAGGCATTTTTCTTTCAGGATTTTTTAGCCTATTTAGAAAAATTTTTATATTTTGAAGAGAAAAATTTTTTGGCTTATTGCCAAAAAGTATTTTAGGCCAATGAGGCATGTATGTCATAGATTATTTATTGTTTAATTCACTTATTAATACTTAATTATATTATGCATGTCAATTTTCTAACAGAAATTTTGGGAAGTGATAAATCGAAATGCTTATATTATTCATTAAGTAATATCATTATTTTAGGAAGAAGTTACTATTTTAATAGCTTTAAATCAATATTTATAAATCTTATTACTATAAAAGTAGTTAGGTTTTATTAACTGCTTTTTAAGCTAATTAAAGTTATTTCAATATTCTTTAAATTTTATAAAAAACCAAAATATTTTGAATGAATATTTTTAATGACTGTGAGTTTTTTTTACATGTATTATCAATTTTTTATGTTGTTTTGATTTAAAGATATTATGCATAAAAATTTTGTGATTGTATATTTGATAAATTTTTAAAGGATAGTAGTGGAAATAATAATATGATTCAAGCTTAAGTAATGGTTTATTATAGTATATTTATTGATCTAGTATTTAGAATATAAAGTTTCATTCGTGATTAGTTTTATTGTTAATCTGAATATACTTATAGCACAATGTATTTAAATTGGTTATACTCTTGATAAGAATCTGTTCTATTCGTTATGAGTTAAGTTAGTTTTCCCGAGCGATAATTTCTAGTCAAGGGAATTGCCTCTGTTAATTTTGTTAAAGTTAATATGTGATACCCACTTAACTTTAGGTCTCAGGATCTACTAAAACTAACGATAGATACGGATTCTATTAAGAGCTAATTAAATTGATTTTTACGTATAGTCCATCAAGAACAAGATGTTTTTTCTTCTCTAATCTATTATATGTTATAGCTTATAATTGGTATTGAGAAGTGTATTGATTTTCTTTATTAAAGAATAAAAGAAAGGTCTTAGATTTTAAAGAAAAAATTATCGCAGGGGTATAATTTAGTTACCATTGAAGTTATATAATAATATGGGGTATTTAAATATTTACAAGACAAATGAAAATTTATTTTTAAAGTAAAGATAAGTTATGAGTAAAATTTTTAATAAGATTTGAGTTCAAGTTTAGTTTATTTTGTAGTTTTATTAAATTCAATATATCAATAATATATCAAGCAAAATAATTATTATAAAAATAAGATTGGAAGTCTTGCTAAATAATCTTGACATTTATTTGTGTAAAAATGTATAGTTTATTAATTAATGTTTGTATTGTAGTGATCTTAAGGCTGTTGTTCATATTAATTTTCATGAGTGTTAACTCTTATGCTGTTATTAAACAAGACTTAGTCTATAATGGTCAGTATATTACTCAAAACATTGGTGAAATAACACCAAAAGAACTACTATTGCCATTGTTTGATGATAAATTGTTGGGGGATCCCAAGGCACCAATTTTAATGATTGAGTATGCTTCATTAACTTGTTATCACTGTTATCTTTTTCATAAAGAAGTTTTTCCTGAAGTTAAAAAGAAATACATAGATACAGGTAAAATGTTATATATATTTCGTCATTTTCCTATGGATTATAGGGGGTTGAAAGCTGCAATGCTAAGTCATTGTTATAAAGAAGCAGAAGATTATTTTAACTTTAATAAAGCTGTTTTTAATTCAATAGATTCATGGAATTACTCTGATTTTAGTGACTTAACTGTATTACAAAAAGTTGCTGCGCTAAGTAATTTAAAGCAAGACACGTTTAACCAATGTATTAACGATAAGGAAATAATGGATAAAGTTATAGGTGATAAATCATTGGCAATTAATAAACTTGGCATTACAGGTACTCCAATATTTTTTATTAAGCTTAATAATGATAAATTGTATGTAGAGTACGATAAGATTAAACATGAAGGGTATAAAACATTAGAATACTTAACTAATATAATAGATAGCTATATGGAGAAAGCTATAGTGAAGCAATCACCACTATAGCTTAGCTTAGTATATAAAGGTCACTATGTTGTGCTGTCGTTTTTTATCACTGCTTGCTGTTTTTTGCGTTCAAATTCTCTTTTTTTGCTATGCCAGGCATAATAATACATAGCAATTTTATTTTCTATTAGCATGATCGTCCCATCATAAAACTGAACCATATCCATAACTTTCTTTTGGGCTTCATCAAAACGTTCCTTATATTTTTCACGATAGGCTGGATTGTGCAGTAATGCAACCCCTTCGTCTTTGTTGGATTTTTTATTTAATGGTTCGATTTCACCAATAATATTATAAGACATATACCACCTCTGACTGATTATAAAATATTTTTAATAAAGAGGAATGCGCCACAGCAGTCCCTTTAGTTATAACACAGCAATAATAAGCTGATTATTATACTAGTTAATTATAATATTATATATAATAATTATTGTCACTTAAAATTTTACGTTGTTAAATACTATTTTAAAGTAAATGCTTCTACTATTTCAAGCTAATACATATACTTTACGTAATTAAAGTTTTTAGTAAAATATTATGGTGCGTAATAACTTTGCTACGAAATTATCATATATAAGAAACTTATTTGTAAAGGATTGTATAGAGATAGAGGAATGTTGTATTTTTAAAAGTAAGAAACACATTCAAATTAGTGCTGAAGAGGGAAAGCTGCTTAGTTTTTTTATAAAAATTCATAAAGTAAAAAATGTTATTGAAATTGGTACATTATATGGTTATTCATCAATTTGTATGGCGCAAGCTTTACCTGAGTATGGTCATATATATACAATAGAAAATAATCTTGAACATTCAAGTGTAGCAAAGGCAAATTTTAATGCTTTTAATTTGAATAGTAAGATTACTTTAATGGAAGGCGACGCATCGGAAAAACTCAATGAGTTATCAGCACAAGCACCATTTGATATGATCTTTATTGATGCTAATAAGGTTGATTATCCTAAATATTTAGATTGGGCGGAGATATATATTAAACAGGATGGATTAATTATTGCTGATAACACTTTATTATTTAACACAGTATTTTTGGAGTCAGCTCCAAAGAAAAAATCAGAAAAATTGTGGTATGCTATGAGGGAATTTAATTATAGATTATCTAATAAAAAAAAATATTACTCTGTGTTGATTCCAACTGATGAAGGAATGACTGTTGCTTTAAAGCTGACGTAAGTGTGTGAAAATTAAAACTTTCTTATTGTGTTTGGGGGTAAGCCAAGAACCCTCTCAGTAATATATTATGAAACAGGTTTAATTCAATAAGTTATCTTTTAAAGTTTACTTTATTTTTTATAAAAAGCTACTTACTTAGCTTATTACAAAATATATCTACTGAATTTAGCTGTTGTGAAATAAACCTAATTAGTGCAAAATGTTTTTGTTAATTTAAGTACTTTATACTTTAATATAATCAAGACAGATTTGTTTGACTACTAAAGAATCATGGGGTATTATGTTAGTTGATTTTATTCTTTAGAATTAATGTTAGTAACTTTACTAAGTTTATTACAAACCAGCTAATTAAGGCTTAATTTTAGACTTACTAGCGGTAGAGAAGAGGAAATTTATTTGTTGGCAGATATATTTTGCTATTGATTTTTTTTAAATATACAGGTTGTGTGTTGCTGTTTCTATACTGGGATTATCTCTTTAAATTAAGATTTTGAGGTTTTTTTGTCGAGTTGGGGAGAAATCTTCATAAATTCATTATATTTTTCATAGGCTGCATATGAAGTTCTAACTTAGCTTTTTTTTTTGAGTAAGACTTTATAATTTTTGTAAAAATGGAAAGAAGTAAAGTATATAAAATCATAAACTTTCTTCTTTAATGTTTTTCTTTATTTTCTATATTATATATTTTAGTATTAGAAATACGATAGTTACTATATGTATAGTGATTTTTTATAGTGGCTTGTATGGTAACTAATTTTGATTTACTTCAAAAGTAAGTGTACTAAAAAAAATAACCTTAAGCTATCAAGTAGTATAAATATATTTTGTGTTGAGTGAAAAACAAGTATAATATTCTTTAAGGTATGCAGGCAAAAACTCTGTAACTTGGTCAGATCAGAAATGAAGCAGCCATATCAGAATCTTTTTGGGTTGCATACCTACATTTATTGTTTGATATTTAAGTTGAAGGTTTATGAATATAGCACTAAAATATCGTCCTGGTAACTTTAAAGAGTTGATAGGTCAAGATATATTAGTACATATTTTTAAAAATGCTTTTACTCTCAACAAAATTCCACAGTCTGTATTGCTTTCTGGTAGTAGTGGAGTTGGTAAAACTACAACGGCAAGAATAATAGCTTTATGTTTAAATTGTTCTTTAGGGCCAACTTTTGAACCTTGCGGATTATGTGAAAATTGTCTAGCAATAAAAAATTCAAGTCATCCAGATGTAATTGAGATTGATGCAGCAAGTCATACTAGTGTTGAAGATATTAAAGTAATATTGGGAGATGTTTGTTATTTACCTATAAGTTCTAAATTTAAAATTTATATTATAGATGAGGTACATATGTTATCGAGTAGTGCATTTAATGCATTGCTTAAAACTTTAGAGGAGCCACCATCTAATGTAAAGTTTATTTTAGCAACTACAGAAGTAAAAAAGATACCAGTAACTGTTATTGCACGTTGTCAAAGATTTGATTTACATAAAATACCTGTTATTAAAATAGTGAAGCATTTAAATGACATTGCAAAGAAAGAAAATTTTTTTGTTGAAAGTAGAGCATTAGAGTTAATTGCATATCATTGTGGTAATTCAATGCGTAATGCTTTATTTCTTATGAATCAAGCAATGTTATATAGTAAAGATTTAGTATCTGTAGAAAATGTAACAAAAATACTTAGTTTAGTAGATGAAGATATTGTATTTAATTTGATGGAAACACTATTAGATGGTAATTTACAAGAAACTTTATTAATATTTGATGAAGCAGCAAAAGTGGTAAGTCCACTTAGTATTTTAGAGAGTTTATTACAGGCAATTCAGTTGATATGTCGTTTTTTGATTACAAAGGAAATTAGTAGTTCAGTGCTGGAATATGGAAGAGATAAGATAAAAAATTTAAGTACAAAGAGGTCTTTAATATTTTTTGCAAGATTATGGAAAGTACTTCTTAAAGGAATTCAAGATATAAAAGCTTCGACATGTAGTGATATTGCTGCTGAAATGATATTAATCAGTCTCTGTTACCTTTCAGATTTGCCTTCTCCTGAACAAGTGGTTAAAAAAGTTCTTGCCCATGATACACAGCAAAGTAATACTTATGATGTGGAAGATATGCAGCAAAAAAAAAATAATTTTAATAAAATTTTGCAACTGTTACAGCAAAATAATCAAATTTATCTTTACAAACAGCTATGTAATAATTTACAATTAATAGATTGTAAACCTGGGTATTTAAAATTAAAGGCTGTATCTCAGTTGAATAGTGATTTTTGTGATGACTTAAAAAAGTATTTGAATCAGGTGACTCAGTATCAATGGTTAGTGATAGTTGACTTAGATTATGTTAATAGAGGAATAAGAAATCTAAGTTGTGCATCTGTAGTCAAGGATATACTTGATACATTTAAGGGTGCAAAAGTAGTAAATATAGAAGATAAGGAGTAAGTGGTGGATTTTAGTCAAATAATGAAGCAAGCACAAGAGATGCAAAAAAAACTTGTAGAGGCTCAAGAAAAATATATTGGAAAAGAATTTCAAGGTATTTCTGGTGGCGGTAAAGTTTCCGTGTTAATGGAGGTTATAAAGATAGGTAGTTATAAAGCAAAAAAAATAAACATAGATTTAGAGTTTATGAGAAATGAGGAGAAAGATATAGTAGAGGACTTAGTAATAGCAGCATTTAATGATGCTATTAAAAAAGTAGAAGCTGATATGGCAAATGCGACTTCTAATCTTGCGAGTATGATAGGTCTTCCTCCTGGGTTTAAGCTTCCTTTCTAGAGTTCTTTCTGTTTAACAAAAAAAGTTTCTGATGTTCTTAATGTTGTCTTTAGTTTGGTTGTTTTATGCTATATCAAAGTAAAGCTGTAGGCAATAAGAGAAATGAATGGGAAAAGTTAAGAAAATGCTATAGTTTAAAGAGAAAGGAAGTGTAGATAGAAAATTATCTGGTTTTATTTATTGTGGTTTTTTACTTTTTCCTAAAAAGTAGTTTAAATGCTAAATATTTTATATTATTAAGTTAGTGCTTGACTTAACTTTAGCTTTTATTTAAATTGCTAAATGTGGATTATTTTTTTGACGAGGGTGATTATGCATTATAAAAAGTTTTTTTCAGCAACTGCTTTAGTGACTTTGCTAAGTTTATCAAGCGCTGCTTTTTCAGATCCTGTTGGTTCAATAGATGATGAAGAAACTAATTGCTATATTCGTTTGCAGTACAACGGTGAATTTTTACCGTTTAAAACGGAGATTGATGGTGTTACAGGTGCTAAAAAGAAGAATACAGATGCTCATGTAGTTAGTGATCTTTATAAAGCTTCTTTTATGGCTGGTGGTAGTGCTTTTGGTTATAAAATGGATGATATTAGAGTTGATATTGAAGGGCTTTATTCACAGCTAAGTAAGGATGCGTTTGAAATAGCTCCTACTCCGGCAATAGCAGATAATTTAAATGTACTGTCAGGATTAGTTAATGTTTATTATGATGTAGCAATTGAAGATATTCCTGTTACTCCGTATGTTGGTATTGGTGTTGGTGTAGCGTATCTTAGTAATCCTTTAGCAGTAAAAGTTATAGGTGATAAAGAATATGGGTTTGGCTTTGCTTATCAAGCAAAAGCTGGTGTCAGTTATGATGTAACTCCAGAAATTAAACTCTTTACTGGAGCTCGTTATTTTGGTTCTTATGGTGTGAAGTTTGATAAACTAGTTGCTGAAGGTGGTCAGCAACCTACTAAAGATGGAATTAAAGTTCTTTATAGTACTATTGGCGCAGAGGCTGGATTAATGTTTAATTTTTAGTTTATTTTGTACTCTTCATTGTTTTTAGTTTTGTTATTTTAGTGTTAATAGTTGTTAAAGATCTAAAAAATGTTAATTCCAGTGTACAAAAACACTGGAATGGCATGGCTCGTTATGTATTACTTGAGCTTATATTGAAGTCTATAGGGTTTTTAATCATTTAAGAGTAATAATTTACATTTTTCTTTGAGTGAAGACTTGAATTTTTACTAGAAAATTACGTATATTATATACATTAAGATTTTAGTTTAAGTTATTATGTTAGTTCCGGCAGTGGGTTTATGTATTAATAGTGCTAGTTTAGCTCAGTATATTATTGAAGTGCAAAAATTTCCTATGCTTTCTCAAGAGGAAGAAATACGATTAGCCAAAAATTGGCATCAATATAAAAATGTTTCTTCTGCTCATAGATTGATCACTAGTCATTTAAATTTGGTAGTAAAAATTGCAATGAAATTTAAAAATTATGGGCTGTTGCTTATGGACTTAATTATGGAAGGAAATATGGGCTTAATGCATGCAGTGAAAAAATTTAATCCTGATTTAGGATTTCGTTTTTCGACTTATGCAGTATGGTGGATTGAAGCTTCAATAAAAGATTTTATATTGAAGTCTTGGTCATTTATAAAAATAGGTACAACACAAGCACAGAGAAAATTATTTTTTAGTTTACGTAAAATAAAAAAAAGAATTTTACAATATACAAATAGGGAAATTTTAAGTGATGAGGAGATAAGAATCATATCTAATGAACTTTCTGTATCTGAAGGAGATGTCGTGCAAATGAATCACCGTTTGGCTTATAAGGATCAGTCATTGAATAATTATTTAAAAGTAGGTAATGATTCTAAGAAAGAATTGCAAGATATAATTCCTTGTAATTCAGCTACTCAAGAGGTAACTTACCAAAAGTATGAAGAAAAAGAGTTGAAAGAGACAATTTTAAATAATGCATTAGCAAGTCTTAGTGAAAGGTCAAGGGACATTTTTATTAGTAGATATTTATCTGAAAATACTCAAACTTTAGATGAACTTGGTAAAAAATATGGTATTTCAAGAGAAAGGATAAGACAATTAGCTGAACAAGCCATGATCAAGGTGAGACAATATATACAGTCAGAGAGTTTAAGACTTAATTTATATGCGTAGTTTTTTTTTATTTCTAATATTTTTTTCAATAAGTGCTTTTGCATCAGTTAATAGTGTTCAGTTGAAAGAAAAGTATAAAGATTGGTTTGTATATTCTGTATTAGAAGATGGAGAAAAAGTATGTTATATTATATCTTATCCTAAGAAAAAAAGTGAACATTATATAACTGCTCGTGAGCCATATGTGATGGTTAATTATATTGATAAAAGAGCGGATGAGGTAAGTGTTACTTCTGGTTTTCAGTATGATAAAGAGCCTGTAATTCTAAATATAGATAGAAGAATTAGGTATGTATTACCTATAATACAGGGAAGTTTTGCATGGACAGAGCATATAAAAAAAGATCAGGATTTAATCCTTAGGATGAAACAAGGAATATCAATGATGGTGAGTGGAAAAATAAAAGCAACAACTGTTGATGATGCTTATTCTCTGCTTGGATTTCAAAAGGCATATCAGAAAATGCATAATTCTTGTCATGCAAAGTGAATTATATTTATCACGACTTATATAAGTAAAGCTTGATCAATGTTTTTTACTATATCATCACAAGTAACTATTTTTTCTTTACCTGTATCCATATCTTTGATTTTTAGGGTTTTACTATTTAATTCTTTGTTACCAAAAGTAAGCACAGTTTTAGCATTTGCTTGATTTGCTTTTTTCATACGGCTTTTAAGCGTTCCGCTATATTCATGAATTATGTATAAACCATTCTTGCGCAATTTGTTTGCGAGTGTCAAAGCGTATTCTTCAGCATTTTTACCAATAGGAATTAGGTAAGTAGGTCTTTTCTTTTTTATAGAGAAATTGATTAATTTCATTATGCGCTCGATACCTCCAGCAAATCCTATTGCTGGGGTATATTTTTCACCTATCGAAGACAATAGATTATCATATCTTCCCCCTGCAAGTACTGCTTCTTGACTACCCAAATTTTCTGTTATGAATTCGAATACTGTATGACAGTAATAATCTAATCCACGAACTAATTTATTGTTTACGGTGTAGGGTATATCAAGGACTGTTAATCCATTTAGTATTTGATCAAAAAAATATGATGATTCTTTTGTATAATGATCACTAATTCTAGGAGCATCAGAAATTATTTTTTTATCTGTTTCATTTTTAGAATCTAATATTCTGAGTGGATTTTTAATCAATCTATTTTGACTATCTTCTGATAAGTCATTTTTAAATTTTTTAAAATATGATATTAGAGCTTCTCTATATTTTGGTATTGTTTCACTACCACCTAAAGAATTAATTTCTAGCTTTAAATTTTTCTCGATACTAAATTCGGTTAATAGGTGTTGAGCGAGTGATATCAATTCAATATCAGCTTTTGGATCTTCTATACCAAAAACTTCGAAATTTATTTGATGAAATTGTCTTTGTCTTCCTTTTTGTGGTCTTTCGTATCGAAATGTAGGTCCTGTTGAAAATAGTTTGATCGGTGTTTGTAATTTTTTTTCAATCAATAGTCTCACAATTGCCGTAGTAAATTCAGGGCGCAAGGTTATACTTTTTCCTTTTTTATCGTTAAAAGTATACATCTCTTTATTGATGATGTCTGAGCTATTACCTAAAGTTTTTGTGAAGACTTCTGTATATTCAAATATCGGAGTTTGAACAGGCAAAAAACCATATAGATTTGAAATTTTACTTGCTGTTTGTTCTATATATTTAAATTTGTACCATTCATTGAATAATAGATCTTTCGTTCCTCTGACTGTTTTAATGATCATAGTATAGTCTCTACACTTAAAATTTCAGGTATATGATAGCATAGCATATTTTGTACTCCCTGCTTAAGAGTAATTATAGCGCTTGGGCATCCAGAGCAAGCCCCTTGCAGTTCAACATAAACTATTCCATCTTTGTAACCACGAAATTTTATATCACCACCATCTTGAGCAACTGCAGGTTTGATATAACTTTTCATTAATTCTTTTATTTTTTTTACAATTTCTATATCGTTTTCATTAAAAAATTCTTCTTTTAGAATTTTATTATCATTTATATTTTCTTGATCTAGAGCTTTTCCACCAGAAGTAAAGTGATCCGTAATTGTGGTTAAGACTTCTACTTTTAATATATTCCAATCAATTTTATCAGATTTTGTTACTGAAATAAAATTGTGACCAAAAAACACTCTTACTACATGTTTTATTTGAAAAAGATTTGTTGCTAATTTAGAGTTTTTTATCTCATTTGCGTTTGAAAAATCTGCTGTTTCTTTTCTGTTTAAAATTGTAAATCCAGGAAGGAATTTTAGTGTATTTTGATTTGGTGTTTCTTTAATTTGAATAAACATGTTGTTTACCATAAGAATTATAATTGTTACTATTTAACCATAAAATGGTAAAGGAATATATATATTGTTTGTCTTTTTTGCTCTTTTTTTTTGATACTCATGGTAGTAGTATTTTTTTCGCTAGCATTACTGTGTTTATTTTCTCTTTAATGTGAAAAATAAAGAGAAAATAAATTTTGTGGGTGCTTCTATATTAATAGATTTTGAAGATTTGATAGTGTTAGAATTTTACTAAGAATAAAATTAGTGGTAATTTTATCTTGATAGATAGAGGTATTGAAAATGCAAAGTAAACTCGAAATAGGCAGTAAAATAATCAATATATAAAACAAATTACTATTAATATAAGGTGAAGTAGATGTTATATAGTAGCCAAAATCACTCTAGTATGGGTTTTATTGAGAGAAAGTCTTTGATGTTGTAATCATAAAATATTATTCTTGTCAGAACTTTTTTTAAAAGGTTAATTTTTTTAACTAATTAGTGATTACCTACCAATTGGGTAATCACCAGTGAAACAAGCATCACAGTATTGAGGCATTATGTTATTACGTTTCTTTTTTCTAATAGCTTGATATAGGCCATCAATGCTTAGGAAAGTTAAGCTATTTACCCCAATACTTGCTTCTATTTCTTTTATAGATTGGTTTGCAGCAATTAAATCTTTGCGTTCTGGTGTATCAATTCCATAAAAACAAGAATACTTAATTGGTGGGCTTGAAATTTTAAGGTGAATTTCTTTTACTCCTGCATCTTTTAGCATGACTATTATATTTTTAAGTGTATTACCACGTACTATACTATCATCTATTAAAATGATATTTTTGTTCTTTAAAATGAGTTTATTAGCATTAAATTTTAATTTTATTTTAACTTTACGTACTTCAGCAGTTGGTTGTATAAAAGTTCTTCCTATATAGTGGTTACGGATTATTCCTAGTTCCATAGGTAAAGCTGAATGCTTTGAATATCCAATAGCTATAGGCGTTCCAGAATCAGGTATTGGTACAATCATGTCTACATCTTTTTTTGGAGGACTTTCCTTCGCAAGCGTTCTTCCTATTTCTTTTCTTATATCATATATAGACTTATTTTCCATTACGCTATCTGATCGCGAGAAGTAAACGTATTCAAAAATACAAAAGCTTGACTTTTGCTGTGAGAAAGGAAATGCTGAAGATAAGTTTCCATTACGATCAAGAGTAACTATTTCACCTGGTTCTATTTCTCTTACGAATTCTGCGTTTACTATATCAAAAGCACATGTTTCAGATGCAAGCATGTAAGAACCGTTTAACTTTCCTGAAACAAGAGGCCTAACTCCTGCTGGGTCGCGCACTCCAATAACTATTTCTTGATTAATTGCAATAAAGGAATAAGCACCTTGTATTTGCTTTAATGCGTATATGAGGCTATCTAGAAAGCTACTTTTTGTACTAGTTTCTATTAGACGTACTACTATTTCTGTGTCAATGTCTGATTGAAAGATACATCCTTGTTTGATTAATTGTTCACGTATTAAAGAAGTTTTTATTAAATTGCCATTGTGTGCTATAGCAAAATCTCCAAATTTTCTGCTTTTGCCAAGCATAGGTTGTACTTCAGACTTGCTGCCACTCGTTGAATATCGGACGTGACCTATTGCATAATTTCCAGGTAGGGATTTTTTTATTTCACCTATTTCTTCAAGAATACTATTCACTTGACCTTGAAAATAATAAGAATGTAACTTACCGTTATTGCTTGTTGTTACACCAAAGGATTCTTGTCCTCTATGCTGTAGAGCATGAAGACTTAATATAGAGTCAAAAGCAGCGTTTTTATTATAGCTTGTTCCAAATACCCCGCACTCTTCATGCATTTCATTAAGCATAGAAATTGTTGAGTAAAGTATAATTTTACTTTAGTATAGGCAAAGTACAAGCATTTTATTACTTTCGCTACTTGATTTTTTATAATAATTCAACATTCTTTAGAAGTTTAGATTTACTGCTAGGTAAAGAATTTATAATAAGAACACATCTACAAGATTTTTTTTAATTGAGTGAATCGTAACACGAAAGTAGTCCATAGAAAGATTTAATTTTATTTGTAAAATTTTTAATGGTGAATGAATTGAGAGAATATTTGTAATTAGTGACTTGAGCAAATTTCATGTATTTGATTTGATGTATGAATTTTGATATGTAGGTTAGTTATTTTAGATATATTATGATTACTATAACATTATTATGTCAATAATGATGTCCTATGTTTTACTTGTAAAAGTATGCAATTTTATTTTAATTTTCTCAATAATGGTGATTGTTTAAATAGCAATAATTCCAGGTGTAATTTCATTATAAATGATATGATATTATAATATAACAGATCAATCTATTTTGTGTTCATTTTTTTGAAACACTTCTGAAAGGTGTTTTGTAAAATTAGTATTTTGTATTATTTTTATGTTTTGAGTGGTAGATGCAATGTAAGTTACTTTTTAAGTATATTTTCTTTAAAATTTAATATTTAGTAAATAATTTTATAGGTTATTTCCCTCTTTTTAGGTCTATATGTATACTGTTTATCAGTCTTCTTTTTTAATTAAGTGTAATCTAAGGTTTATGCTTTTTAGTAATATTATACAATTTAATATTGTAACAATTTTAATCATGACTAAAGAAGTAACTACTGGACGCTCTTTTTTTTATTAAATAAAACTTCCTAAAAAATTTGATAACCTAGAGTTATTGGAATAATTCTTTGATTAATATATGCATGACAAATTTAAGTTTATGGATATTATTTTGTTATATAATTGCTTATTTTAATAATTTTAGTGTTTTAATGGGTCTTCTTTATATGTTTGAGCATAACTTTATTGAATAGAAATATATGCTTAATATAATACCTTATATAGTAGCTTTAAAGATTAAAGAAGCTAAAATAAAAAGTGAGACCTTAAAGGTAAGTTTATTTATTAATTTATTTTATTTTGTTTTTTAATCTGTAGAATATTATCAGAAATAAACATTAAGTTAAGTTTTTGTTTAACGTAAAGAAAAAAAGTATATTTTGCTTTTACGTTATTTTTAAAAGTAAAGAGGTGCAAAAAGCATATTAATAACCGTGTAGGCTTATAGTATGCAAGTTAGATATATTTTATATTAATTTATTTTCTGATATATTTACTAGTTTATAACCATTCTTCTGTTCTTTCTAGTTGCTTATAGTTGTTAAATCTTAAAAATCTATTAAAATATGGAGAGGCAGTAAAAGGTGTAATCTCTTTTAAGTAATTAAATAGAAAGCTTGGCAGGTTTTTTTTAAATTCTTGCATTTTTAGCTTAAAATCTTTTAAAGTAATAACTGTAATTTTATCATAATCAAGTTTCCAGTAAACAAGCTCTGAAACTTCTTTTTTTGTTGTGTGTTCTACTGCTAAGGCTTGTAAAATTAATTGTGGGAAAAAACCTGATATGACTTCTTTCTTAGAGGGAGGTGAACCAAGTTTATAGTCTATGATTGCTACCTGTCCACTAGATAAATGTTCGACTCGATCGCATCTTGCTGTTAGTAAAATTGATGATTTGTTCATTCGAAAAATATGACTGTCGTTATGTGTTGGAATATTAGCTATTGAATAGGAAAAATTTTTTTCTAACTCAGTATGATTGTTTCTATTCTTATTAAATTTGATAAAAGATTGAATTATTTTTTGCATTTTTACCCACCACATACTTGAGAAATTGAATTGGCTGCTTGAAAATACTTTGTGTGCAATGCTTATTAGTGACTTTCTGTTACATAAATGCCTTTCAAGTATACTATGTATCATAGTGCTAAATTCTAGTATTGATGGTTTATAATTTAAGTCCTTTAATTGTTTGATGTTTAGTATATATTCAACATAAAATGAGTAAGGATTGCGAATCAATTTTTCTACTGCACTACAGGACATTATTTGCATTTTTTCTTTTCTTGCTTTAGCGTGAGGCTTAGGTGTAGGTTGAGTATATGGAACAATGCATTCAGGTGTATTTAATATTTTTAGCCAATCACGATAAGAATATTTTGTTTTTTCTACTACTAACAAAGTTTCTAATCGGCTCAATATGGTTGGTTTTCTGCTGTTCACCAGCCTTGTGATATAAACTTTACTTGTAGCAAATAGATTGAACAGAGTATACAAAAAATATCCTTGCTCTTCTTGCACAGAGGGAAAGTTGAATTTTTCTCTTGTTGAGGCATTTAAAAATGGATTTTGGAAACTCGGTATATCATAAAATC
Source organism: Wolbachia endosymbiont of Dipetalonema caudispina (assembly GCF_013365495.1). Classification (GTDB taxonomy): domain Bacteria; phylum Pseudomonadota; class Alphaproteobacteria; order Rickettsiales; family Anaplasmataceae; genus Wolbachia. Next base: position 330,407 of record NZ_CP046580.1, read on the forward strand.
CAGCAAGTATTACAACTTTGTTATGGCATAAACTAAGTTTATTTGAGTTACTTGCTATAGAAAAGAACTCTTTTTTTAAGAGGAGCATTAAAATTTGTTCGTATAATTCTAAAGAACATTTGATTGTTATACTTTTACATGTGCATGCATTCAAGAAATCGTAAATGAAATTGCCTATTTCATTGTTCATTTTTAAAAGATTTATATTGGAAAGCATATTAATACATTGTAAATGAGTTGTTATGATATAAGAAATGGAATAATTAATGTTATTAGCTAGTGAATTAAATATAATTTTTAATTTATTGAAAATAATTAATATATCTTCTTTATATTTTAGTTTTTTGTGGGTATTGATAGCATTTATAATATCTCTCATGCCATTTGTATTAAAGTTACGTAGTATTTTTATTTCAAGCTCAGATAAAATTTTATTATATTTTTCTTGAGAAAATCCAAAAGTCACTAACTTGTGTTTGAGAAGAGCAAGTAATGCTACGCTATTCCAGTTTGAAGTTAAAACTTTAATGGTATAAACTAAAAGTGTTATATAGGAATAGTTTTCTGATGTTGGTTTTAATAAACAAGTTATACGAGTTGCGAGTAATTTGTCAAGAACAATCAAGGAAACGTTTTTATAGCCTTCATTCTCTATAATTAATGATATTACTTGTGTTTCTTCTTCTCTTGAGTCACAAGTAATAACTTCAATATTTTTAATATACCTGTTACTAACTTTGCTAAGATCAGTAGTTGTATCAAAGATATAATTTAGTTGTTCTATAGTCATTTTATCGCAGGTTTCAGTTTTGCATGCTGAAGCGATATCTGTGTGAGTTTGTTTAAGAAAGCTTACATTTTTTCTATTTACATTTAAGTAATTTAGTAGATCTTTCATACTATATTGATAGTGTCTTTTATCGAGTGATTTCCAATCTTTCTCTTTAATTTTTAAATTAAGGTGGGGTAAGATTATTTTTCCAAGTGGGAGGTTATATATAGCTTTGATTAATAACTTATAAATTTCGCTTTTTTCAATTCCAATAAGAATTATATGTTGGTCTTTTTTAAAAGAAGCAATCATATTTTTTATGTAATTGCTCTTATGTTTTAATATATCTATTACTCCTAAATTTTTTGTGATCTTGTTCCAGGTTTTAGTAAGTGAATTTATGAACTTTTCTATTTTTTTTGAGTATCCATTAAATTGATAATGATCTATCGTTTGAGTGAATTGAATCTTGTCAAACAATAATAGTAGGTTGTGAACTAAATCAATAGAGAAATTATCATTATTTTTCTTGTTCCATTCTAGGATGAATTGAATTAATAGAAGTATCTTTTTTGTTGGTTTTATGATCTTGATTTTATCAAGATTTAATATTAAGTTTTCCTCATTAATGTTTTCTAGTGAAATTATTTCTGGTAAAATTATAAAATTTTTAGTACTATAGCTTTTGAATGCATTCAACAAGGCTATAGCATCTTTTTTACAAGGCAGTATGATTTTTATTTCAGGAACTTTTTCTTTTTTATATTCAGAAAATATGTACTTGATTAGCACATTGAAAAAATTTTCGCATAAGTTAATTGTAAAAATTTTTTTCATGAAATACTAACTAATATTAGTGTTTATTATATAGTAAAAATAAGTATGTTTGAAAGTTAATAATTATTATACATTGGAGCTTTATAATGTTGTATGGCAAATATTAGGGTAGAAGTTATAAATAAATATGAGCAAGTTAGTGATAGGTGTCTAGTTGACGTTTATTTAATTTGCATAAGTAAAGAGTTATCACCGAAGCTATATGAAGAAGTTTGTGGGTTGTTTTGCAATAAGGTTATACAAGACTGTCGTTATTATTTCTATGATAGTAATTATAAAGGGGTTCGATCTGATTTTATAGACCAGAAAATTAAATGGGGTTTAGAAATAAGCTTTTTATCTGGTGTAACTGATAATATAGGTAATACAGCAAAACAAATTGTTAAAGAATATTTAATAGCTAAAGGCTATGTTTATGAGGATATTGATATTAACGCAATAAGTTCTAAATTGATTTTAGGTAAAGGGGACGTACCAACCGAAGATAGTATAAAGCATGAGTTTAATCCTATCATTCAGTATTGTACACTTATTTATAGAGAAAATGGTCATTTTAATTGGAAATATTACGGTAGACTAAATATTTGCTCTGATGTTGTTCCAGTATCATGCCCTAGCATGATAAAGAAGGAAATAACTATTAAAAATAAAGCTAAGATTGTTAATTTGGATGTAAGCGATCAAGAACTTGAAAAGATTGGTAGATATGGAATCAATGGTAATGGTCCTTTAGGACTTTCTCTTATGGCAATGAAAACCATAAAGAATTATTTTGCGAAACTGAATAGAAATCCGTTCAATATTGAGCTTGAGTCTATTGCACAAACATGGTCTGAGCATTGTAAGCATAATATTTTTTGTTCTCCAATTGATAAAGTAAAAGATGGTTTATATGTACATTATATTAAGCGTGCTACACGTGAAATAAATTCTGAAATATGTGTGTCAGTTTTCTCTGACAATGCAGGGGGAATCATTTTTGATGATGATCACTTAATTGTAGATAAAGTTGAAACTCATAATAGTCCTTCAGCTCTTGATCCGTTTAGTGGAGCGATGACTGGAGTACTTGGAGTTAATCGTGATATAGTGGGTTTTGGCAAAGGTGCAGAGCCTGTAATGAATACTTATTATTTTTGCTTTGCCAAGGAAGTAAAAGATAGATTTTATAGGGATAAGGGGTGTACTGATGAGGTTTTGCTGCCAAAATATATAATGAGAGGAGTTATTCATGGTGTTAATGTTGCTGGTAATTGTTCTGGTATTCCAACACAGCTTGGATCGGTATATTTTGATGATAGATTTTATGGTAGGCCATTAGTTTTTGTTGGAAGTGTTGGAATTATTCCACGCAATATAAGTAATACACCTTCACATATTAAAAAACCTAAGAATGGTGATAAAATTGTAATTCTTGGTGGAAGAGTTGGTAGAGATGGAGTTCATGGTGCGACGTTCTCTTCAGGAGCATTGTCTGGAAGCTGTTCTTCAACAGTTGTGCAAATTGGTGATCCTATTACACAAAAGAAGTTAGTCGATGCTATCATAGAGGCAAGGAGTTTAGGTCTTTATAATGCGATAACGGATAATGGAGCAGGTGGGTTATCGTCATCCATTGGTGAAATGGGGAAGGACGGATTTAAAGTTGATTTAAGTAAAGTTCTACTTAAATGTGATGACATGGCTTCATGGGAAATATGGATATCAGAATCACAAGAGAGAATGACCTTAGCAGTATCAGTAGAAAATCTTCATGCGTTTAGGCAAATTATGAAAAAACATGATGTAGAATTTAGTATGATTGGAGAATTTAATAATAGTGGTAAAGCTGTTGTTGAATGTCCAGAAGGGGTAGTGATAATGGACATGGAAACTGAATTTTTACATAGTGGTAACCCTAAAATTTATTTGCAGACAAAGCCATGGTCTGCAAAGACTCAGTCTAAATTCTTATATCAAAATGTATGTGATACTCAATCTCAGTGTAAAATAAATTCTAATGTTAAGCGTCAGAATAATTTTTATACGTCATGTGCTAGAATGACAACAACAAGTCTTGTTTTTCTAGAGGTTGAGCTAAAAGAAATGCTGAGCAGACCCAATATATGCAGTAAAGAGTTTATAGTGGTGCAATACGATCATGAAGTTCAAGGTTCGTCTGTGTTGAAACCACTGCAGGGTAAGGGAAGAGTATGTAGTGAAGTTATTGTTTCGAGGCCAATTCTCAGCTCAAATAGAGGAGTTATAAAGTCGCAGGGATTCGGTTCCAGTTATGGAGAAATTGATACTTATCATATGGCAGCTTGTGCGATAGACACTGCTATACGTAGTTGTGTAGCTGCAGGAGGAAATATAAATTATCTAGCGTTGCTCGATAATTTTTGTTGGTGTGATGCTTATAATCCTGAAAGATTATGGCAGCTAAAGAGAGCTGCAAAGGCTTGTTACGATTTTGCAATTGTATTTAAAACTCCATTTATATCTGGAAAAGATAGTATGTTTAATGATTTTAAAGGATATGATAAAAATGGTAAAGAAGTAATGATCTCTGCACCACCATCATTACTTATTTCAGCAATTGGAGTTATAGAAAATATTGAGAATGTAGTATCTCTTGATGTAAAAATGCCGGGAGATTTGATATATGTGCTCGGTACAACCTACGATGAGCTTGGTAGGTCCGAATATCAATTATATAGTGGAATAAATAATAATAATGTACCAAAAGTTGATGCAAAAAGTGCTAAGGAATTATATGAACGCTACAACTTTGCGATAAAAGATGATATAATTGTTTCTGCAATTGCATTAAACTTAGGAGGATTAGCTATTGCTTTGGCAAAGTCACTGATTGCAGGAGACTTGGGTGCTAAAGTTGATTTTTCATTAGTACCAATAGGGAGAATACAGAAACAGAATATGAATCTGATAAATAAGATAACAATGTTTTCTGAGTCACAAAGCAGAATTTTGGTCACTATAGCACCACAAAATCAGCAGAGGTTTGAAGAATTATTTAAAGGTATAGTTTTTTCATGTATTGGTAAGGTAACAGAAGAAAAAGTTCTAAATATAAAAGGTATCTTAAAAGTAGATTTAAGGGATTTAGGTAATAGTTATCGTAGCATGCTAATATAAGATTTTGTATTAAGCACTTCAATGAAGTCATTTTTATTTAAAGTAAGATATACGTTATTACTTTTATATAGTAATTATATCTGTATATATTACTTTTGTTTATAAGTTTTTTTTCTTAATTATTTAAATAAATTGTCTGTTATGTTGTTTTTTAAAAGTTGTAGTAATGGCTTTATCTTATAACAAGAAAGAAGCTATATATAAACTCATAAATAGTTGTTATTATGTTTTAAATAATAAAATTTAGTTAGTAAAATTGATTTTATATATCATGCTTTAATATCTTTATATTAATAGTTTATTTAAATATATTAAAATATAACTTTTAAATTTTTTTAATGTACTAATATTAAGTTTTTTCTTACTGAATTAGGATATAACTTTTTATTAATCTATTTTTTTTGATAGTGATCTTATATTTCTAATTATTAAATAGTTTCTTTTGATATAGCTATTATATAAATTGAATATGAATTATAGGAATTTAATCAATTGAGATTTATTATAGTAATGTTTTTTATAAGTTATTTAGCAGTTAAAATATATTGATTTTATATACAATAGTAAGTTGTATTTAGAATGAAATAGATTTTAGATGTGTGTATTTTTTATTATTTTCATTTGCTCTTTTTGTCAAAATTTAAGTTTATGTATTTGTTCTGATTTAAAATGTTTAGTTTGATACACGAGTTTTATTTTTAATGTTTAAAAAGAACTTACAGCTCACAGTACTTCATAAAAATTAATTTGCTATTACTGCCATTAAAGTTAGAAAGTTAATATTTTCTGATAATGAAGGTTTCTTAGATGTCACTTTTTTTTATACATAATAGTTTACATAATACATTGCTCATTGAGCATAAACATTATGTTGACACTGTTTTAATATGAGCTGTTTACTAATTTTAAAGGAGGTTTTGATTTCATAGTATTCTATGACAATTTTTTTTAAAGAAAAAGATTTAAGCTTTAAGTTATCATTAAATCTTTTAAAATTACCTTTAATTTATAAAGGTCTGAATTTTTTGAAGGCAAACTTTTATCTTTATTTTGACAGTAGAGTTTCAAAGTTTATTCTTTAAAGGATTTGTTACTGTGAATCTTTGGCTTTTGATTAGTTATAATTTTAGTTACTAAGTATTTTTATTATTATTGTTAATGTCTTCATTTTTTTATAAGATAATACTACTCCTAAAATTTTTCTAATTTACTATTTTTTGCTTTGAAGTAAATTTAAACTTATTATTCTGTGTAATTTAATTAAAAATTTTTTCTTATTTACTTTTTTCTCATTGATACATACCACTTGTTAATTTGCTCAAGTTATAATGAGTCCTTACTAAAATCTATTTAGTTTCTTTTTTTAAATTAGCAGGATTATAATATAGTTTTGACTATTTTTGCTTTATTAATAAATGATTTTATAAATTTTATATCTTTATTAAAAATTTTAATCAAATACCTTATTATGACTTGAGTTATTATTATGCACTTAGTAATATTTTAGTAATTATTTTTTCATTTTCTGAAGTAGTTTATTTATTATAAAATTCACTTTATCGACTTTATTTATAACTTCTTCTTGATGAAGATTAATTTTTCACCTGAAGTAGGTTTTACCTTTAGTGCGTTTTACTATTAGTGATTTTTAAATACTTCATTCTAGTTTGTTTACTTATTGTATCATTTTTTAATAACTAAACTAGACAATATTAGTGTTTTACTGATAAATTTATTAATTTTTAGTAATTATGTTTAAAAATGATAAATTTATATACCTAAGTATAAAATTTATGTTCATTGTAACTTATGTATGTTTTTTTGCTTATTTAGTAAATAAATTGAAGATTGCTTTTATTTTTTAAGAACTTGATAAATTATTGGGTAAACAATATTACGGTTAGTTTTTTAATATTGGTTAATTCTAGTATATGGAAAGAAGTATTGCTTTATAGCTTCTCTTTTGTTAATTGGTAATAAGTTACAGTATATAATATTTATTGCTATGTGTATAGGGGGAATATTTTTCCTTTTTAGGGTAAAAAGATTTTTTGAACATACAGGAGTTATATTTATTAATTATTATAATTTTTTTTACATAAATTATGTTTTTTTATTATTCATTTAAGATGTTTTTGTATCAAGTTTATGAATCTAGTATTTTAATGTAGAGACTGCAGAATATCATAGTTTTTTATTATGTTGTTTCTCAAGTTTTATTCTTTATATGATTGAAGTGCCTATTTTATTTTCATAATAGATTAGTCAAAATATATTGCTATGGTCAATTTTTCGATTGAGTTTATTGTGAATGGATAAACTAAGATTTAGTATAAAATTTCTACAAAGAACTAATCAACTTTGTTTTTTTTAAAAAAAAGTAAAAAGATTAATTATAATTAATCACAGGCTGTTGAAAGATGCTATATAGGAACTTCATGTTTGTATAAAAGTACTGACTAGTTATTATAAGGGAATAGAGAAAAAATAGAGTATTCCTTAGATTTTGTTGTAGTGTAGTAATATCATAAATAAAAATATAGAAAAAGTTATTTTGTAAGTAGTGATTTTGAAAAATAATAGATAAAGAATTTTAAGTAGTTATTACTCAAGATATAGAAATTATGAGAATATTGAAAAATAATATATCAAAATATAATAGTAGTTTTGTTATATTGATAATCTAGATATGAAAGTTTTAAATTATTTTATTAATATGCGGTTTAAAGGGTTATTATATAAATTAGATTTTTTAATACTATTTTAATGCAGTAGTTTATTAAGTTAAAGATGGTTATATTTTTAGTACTGTTATATACCATATAAGAATATTAGTATTCAATATTGAATTAATACCTAAGTTGGCAAAATAATAAAGAACCTTAAGAATAAAATTTTTATTAGAACAAAATTAAGTAAGGTACTAAATACTGATTTTCTTGGTTTAATTAATATTCTAGTCAATAGAAATTGTGAAATTTAATTTAGAAGATTACTTTAGTGAAGGTAATATAAATGATGTGGTTTAGTTTAGATCAATTCATAAATTAGTAAATTTATTATTTTAAAGGTAAAGATTATGTATAATGATCTTTTTGGGTTATTTAATGAAAATTTAAATCTTATTAATAATAAAAATACAAACTATATTAATTTCATTGAGTAAAGAATAATTTATGTTAAAATAGTTTTGCTATTTTAAAGATAGATTTAGATAGGTTCACCATTATAGATTCTGACTGTTAATTTTTAGTTTATATTTTTTATACTTTTTTATCTCTTTATGTAGAAAACAATGGATGCTCTATATTTTGCTTCTTTTTTTTCTTCGGTGGATTCATAGTTAGCGTATTTAGGTATTAAGTGTTGAGCAAATTAAGATAGATAATTGATGTTTATTCTATATTTTATTGTTTAACATGAAACTATACTTTTTGATTTAGAGTTTAAGGTTTAAAATACTGTAAGCTTAAAGTCTTTTGTTAATTTTATAGAATATATTTTCTTGTTATCTTGATTATAGAAAGTGAATTCATGGTCGTCTAAGTTTAATATTGCAAAGCCAAAGCCAAAGAAGTTTTTCACTTCGTGTGCTAAGTAATTTTTATCATTTGGATAACTAAATTTTACATTTCGGTAAATTGATTTTTGGTCTTGAGCATGTAGTAATGCGCCACCATTTCCAACTATTATTTGATCTGGAACATTGTTCATTAATAGTATCTGGGCTATATGAATGTGACCAGAGACTATGGTAGTAACATTGCTAGGAAATTTATCTCCAAAAGCTTTAATTTGTGTAAGATTGCCATGGTTTTTTAGCATTAAGAATGCTTTTTTAGGGGATTTCCAGAGTGGCTTGTGAGTTAAGAACCATGTGGGCTTGTTGGAATTATCCTGTATTAATTTATTAAATTGTTTTTTAAAAGTATCAGTTGTCTTTTGATTTGTAAAAATATCCTCACCAGATGAAGAATCGAAGATAAAAAATCTGATTGGTCCAGCATCTAAAGACCAGCTAGGAACGCAATCTATGCACTTTTCAGGCGAAAAAGGGTATGGATCTAGGTATCTAAACCATCCTTCATAAGCCCTGTTACAGTTTTCATGATTTCCTCTAATAAAGAGAAAAGAAGATTGTGATAAAATATCCTTTGCAGGATTAAACCAATCAGCATACCAAACTTCTTTATTATGTCCATAAACATCTCCACATTTTTTTTTGTTTCTGCATTTTGTTTTTCTATAGTGGTAGTCACCAACATGGATGGTTAGATCTGGTTTATGGAGAGCGATAGAATCTAAATTTTTTTTAAAAGGCCAACTATCTACTGAATTACATTCTTGCTGGAATAATGAGTTTGTCCTACAACCAGTGTCACCAATAAAAGCAATTTTGCTAATTTTTTCTGGTAGTGTAGGAATTTTTGTATTGTTAATACTAATATTTTTAGCACTTGTTTTTATTGTTAGTTCACATACTGTTTCAGTGTAATTATTATTGTTGATTGAGCTACGGCTTAACATTTTTATTTTTTCACCATCCACATAAGCAATAGGACATGTATCGTTGCCTATAATTGCACGTACACTTAATCTATTTTCTGGAATAACTTGAGACCATGTATATAATATTTGTGCATGAATAGAGTAAAGACTAGTTATAAGAGGTAAAGTTAAAAAAATGAGAGTGTTAGCTATATTCATTGTGTATGCAAACTTAAATTAAAAATGAGTAATGTATAAGTAGATTGAGCGTGTAATATAAAACTTATCATAATCGTATAGGTAATTTAAAAATTATCCTAGTATCAGATTGACATTTTAGATAAAAATTCTAAAATGATTAAGTGATTTAAAGTAATTATATAAAGGCTAGGGTAAAGTGCGGTCGTGGTGGAATTGGTAGACACACAGCGTTGAGGTCGCTGTGGCTCGTAAGGCCTTGGAAGTTCAAGTCTTCTCGTCCGCACCAGTTTTTTATTGTTGTTTGTATAGTAAAATGCTTATAGGTAATCAGGATAAAAATAAAGTAGAGAGAGCTATTAGCGAGATCAGGCGTAGCTTACCAATTTTGATATATAATGAAAGTGATTATCTATTATTTGCTGCTGCTGAAACTTTAGAAAGAAATGTGTTTAATCAGTATAAGCTTATATCAAACAATTTATATATTACTTTAACTTCAAGTAAGGTACAGTATACATTAAAGGATGAGAAAAATGGTGATAAACGCTTACCAATAAATGATTTTGATGAATTACTTTATTTACTAAATTTTTCGATAGAAGATTGTACAAAGAAGTTGCGATGCTCAAAAACAATAGATAAATATGCTATTGCTTTATTAAAATTTTCAGAATTATTACCATATGCATTAGTGGTTGATATGACTTTTGGGAATAAGAATGAAATGCAAGGTTGGTGTGAAGAAAATGATGTTATTGCTCTGAATACATCATTTGTAAATCGTTTTCAACAGGATTATGGTGTATATGAAGTATGTAAAACGTCTCTATTTTTAAAACAAACTCAAAAAGTGAATATTATATCTTATAGAACTAAAAGTTGTGGAAGAGAGCACTATGCAATCATTATTGGTAATCCAAATGAAGAAATTGAACCATTAGTAAGGATTCATTCTTCATGCTACACAGGTGATTTATTAGATAGTTTATCATGTGATTGTAGGAGTCAATTGCATCAAGCAATTCAAGTAATGTCTGACTCTGGAAGTGGTATTATATTATACTTGATGCAAGATGGCAGAGGTATTGGTTTAACTAATAAGCTAAGAGCATATGGTATGCAAAGAAAATATAATCTTGATACTGTGGATGCGAACAGGGTATTGGGTTTTGAAGATGACGAAAGAAGTTTTGCTGTTGCAGCAAAAATTTTGAAAAAATTAGATATCAAAAAAGTTCAGTTACTTACAAATAATGATAAAAAGTTGTTGGAATTGAAAAGAGGTGGTATAGAGGTTACAAAGTGTTTACCACTTATTATGGAGCGCAATAAATATAATGATTCATATATGGAGGCAAAATTTTGTAGATTGGGCCACAGGTTGAGAGTGTTTTAGTTTTTTTGTAAATGCTTTCTTGATTTACTGAATTTATTGGTAAGTTAAACTTCAGATATTAAAATGCTAAAGTTTTTTAGGCAAAAAAAAAATAATAAGTTATTGGATAAAGATGTAAATTGGAGTTCAAATTGTTATAGCATGGTTGTTGCTCAGAGAAATACTTTACTTTTATTTGTATTGATATTATCAGTGGCAATTTTTGTAAGTATATTAGCTATACTAAAAATTAGTACTAGTAGTACTATCGAACCATTTGTTATAGAAATTGAAAAAAAATCAGGAATAGTGCAGTGGGTTGATCCTATTACGATAAAACAATATTCTGCAGATGAGGTTTTAAATAGTCATTTTATTGCAGAGTATATTAAGTCGAGAGAGATTTTTGATCCATATAATTATAGTTATAACTATTATACAAAGGTAAGGTTATTTTCTTCATCTAGTGTATATAATGAGTTTAGAGATTATATAGAACTGCAGAATATAGATGATCTTTTTAGTGTATATTCAGATTTTATTAAAAATGAGTTTAAGATTCGTTCAATTCAAAAATTATATGATGATACTTTTCAGATAAGGTTTACTGTGGAATTTATTCGAAAAGATGGGAGTTCCATCAGAAAAAATAGAATAGCTATTATGTCATATAGATATGTATCACTTGAGATGAATGATCAGCAAAGGTATATTAACCCGTTAGGATTTCAGGTTACTTCTTATAGGGTAGATGATGAATATGTGTAGAGTATTGTTTGTTTTAATTTTGTTGATAAGTATGGGAGTAAGTGCATCAATTAATTATGGTAAGCCTATTTCTGTAGACAGTAGAATAAAAACTTTTGTATATAGCCCTAACGAAGTGTTTACGGTTGTTTTTAGCCAAGGTTATTATTCTTATATAGAATTTGCAGAAGGAGAAAGAATCAAAAATATTGCTGTTGGTGATGCATCTAGTTGGAAGATTAGTCCTTATGATAATAAATTGCTTATTATGCCGTTTGAAGTTAGTAGTCGTACTAATATGATTGTTATAACTACCAGAAAAAGAAATTATATTTTTGATCTAATCTCAAGGCCAAACTACGATAAATATCCTACTAGTAATGTTGAAAAGACAGGTAATGATTATTCTGCTGAAAGAGATATATCTTATGTAGTACGTTTTTATTATCCTCAAGAGGAAGATGAGTTTGATATTGATTTAGATGAAATATCAACTCCTACTCAAATGCAGTATGTTGTAGATAAGCTAGAAGATGTAATACAAGAAAATGCTACGAAGTATAATTATACATATATTAATAAAAGTGTTAACGATGATATAATACCGATAGAGTTATTTGATGATGGCTATTTAACTTATTTAAAATTTAGAGATAGTAGTAAAATACCTCAAATTTTTGTAGAGGAAAATAAGGCTAAATCTCCTTGTAAAAGACTATTGTTTGATGGTTATATTATAATAAAAGGGGTGCATAAAAGGTTATTTATGCGTTATGAAGATGATGAGGTTGAAGTTGTAAATAAGTTACTTTAGTTTCATATATGCAATACAATTATGGGTAAAGAAAGACGTGATAATTTAGAAAATGAGTCAGAAATAGAGAGTAAAGTAGTAACAGTTGGTTCTAATCAAAGTCATAGAGTACTAATAGTTATTATTTTGGTGCTTTTAGCTGGCGGAGTATATTATTTCTATTTTGATCTTTTTTCTGATGAAAAGGATATGGAAATTATTAAAAGAAAAGAAGTAAAGCAAAGTGTTCAAGAGTTAAAGGAGAAATTGGAAAAAGTTCCGGATGAGATAGTTCATGAAAGAATAATAACTGATTTACCATCTTTACCTCCTCTTTTTACCCCACAAGTTATACCAGAAATAAGGCAAATTGAAAAAAAGGAAGAAAAACTCAAAGAAACTCATGTGTCAAATATACCTGTTTTGCCAAAACAAAATTTTTCTTATAGTGATAGTGCTAGTAATTTACCTACTTCATTGTCTACAATAGGGAATCATGGTTATCCTAAAGATAGACGTAGTGTACAAATGTTAGCAATTTTAGGTAATAAAAAAGAAAATAAGGCTACTGATAGTATTTTATCTAGCACTTCAACTCAGTTGAGCACGGTTGCTAGAGTGAGAAAACTTGGATTTATGATTACTCAAGGTAAAATTATTGATGCTGTTCTTGAGACTGCAATAGATTCTGATCTACAAGGTATGTTACGTGCTGTAATTAGTAGTGATGTTTATGCAGAATCTAGTAATACAATTTTAATCCCCAAAGGTTCGAGATTGATAGGTAATTATTCATTTAATCCAAGTACGATAAAAGATCGTATAAATATAAATTGGAATAGGATTATTCTTCCTCATGGAATAGATATTACTGTTTCATCATTTGGTACTGATAAGCTAGGTAGAGCAGGCATCATTGGTATGGTTGATAGTAAAGTAACAAGTGCATTGTTTTCTTCAATATTACTTGCAGGTATTTCAATTAGTTCGGCTGTTGTAGCACAAAAAGCTTATGATCTTATTGATGTATTTACTGTTATGAATTTAGTGAGATCTATTACTGTAACTGAGATAGACATTTCTGCCTTTAAGGATATTATTGGCAGGAAAAATAATTTTCATGAGGGTGAAGCAAGGATAGGAGATGATAAGTGGAAGCTTAGGATTGGAGCCATTAGAAAAATTAAGAATGCTTCTAATGAACAGAATTTAATTGAGATATTTAAGCAAGAAATAAAAGACTTGGGTTTGAGTTCGATTGATGATAATAAAGTTGATGAAATTACTTTAGAAGATATAAAATTATTGCTGCAAAGGCAAGAAAATAAGTCTGTTTATAAAGAAACAATTGAAAAATCAATTAATGATTTTTCTAAGGATATACGAGATATAGTTAATAGATATATAAGTAAAAGCCCAACTGTTTATGTTAATCAGGGTACTGCATTAAAAGTATTTGTTAATCAAGATATAGTGTTTCCTCCACAGACAATATTAAATTAATATCAATAAAATGAATTATGCTGCACTTGATACATATTTAGAGCCATTACAAAACCTCTTTCAAGAGGAAGGTGTAAGTGAAATATCGATAAATAAACCAAAAGAGGTATGGATTGAAAATTGTGGTAAAACAAGATGTGAAAAATTAGAAGTATTTGATCTTAATCATTTAAAGTCTCTTGGCAGATTAATTGCTCAGGCTACAGAACAAAAGCTGAATGAAGAAGCACCATTACTTTCAGCCACATTGCCAAATGGTTATCGTATACAGATAGTATTTCCTCCAGCATGTGAGCTTGATAAAGTGGTTATGTCAATTCGTAAACCTTCTACCATGCAGTTGGCATTGGATGATTATGAAAGAATGGGAGCTTTTTCTGAGACTTCTATAGAGATGACTGATAATCCAGTAGATCTTTATTTGGATTTGCTATTAAAGCAAAAAAGAATAAAAGAATTTTTAGAGTATGCTATAGTAAATAAGAAAAATATTATAGTTAGTGGTGGAACTTCTACTGGTAAAACTACTTTTACTAATGCTACTTTGCGTGCTATTCCAGTTGAAGAAAGAATTATTACTGTTGAAGATGCAAGGGAAATCGTTTTAGATAATCATCTTAATAGAGTACATTTGATTGTTTCAAAAGGAGGGCAAGGAAGGGCAAAAGTAACTACTCAAGATTTGATAGAAGCATGCTTACGTTTAAGGCCAGATAGAATAATAGTTGGTGAACTACGTGGAGCAGAGGCTTTTAGTTTTTTTAGAGCAATAAATACTGGTCATCCAGGGTCAATATCAACCTTACATGCTGATAGTCCAGCAATGGCCCTTGAGCAAATGAAATTGATGGTTATGCAAGCAAACCTTGGTATGCCTCCAGATCATATTATATCATATATTAAGAATGTGATTGATATTATCATTCAACTAAAAAGGGCAAGTAGTGGGAAAAGGAGTATTTCTGAAATATTATTTACTAGGTCTTTGAGTAAAATTTGTAAATTTATATAAAATTAAGAGAAAGTAGTTTATGACTCATAGTGGAGATCATCTGCGTAATATTTTTATAGGAGGTATTATAATTTTCAGTTTATTAGAATTTTGTTTCTATTTATCTGGAATATTGTTTTATCTTTTTGTTGATGGTCCTGATGGTGTAGATTTTAAGAAAATCAACCCTAGTTTAACTCCTTTTCCTCAAGCTCTCTGGCCAACAATTTTTGATCATATACAATATTGTTTGTATCATCCAGAGTTGTATAATTCTGAGCTTAAAATTAAATTAATTGTATCTTTTATGTTACCTATTACTGTTTTAGTAGTTATTTTATGGAATTTAAGAGAGAGGATAATTGAATGGCGGCCCTTTAAAAGGAAAGAATCGCTTCATGGGGATTCGAAATGGGCGTCAGAAAAAGATATACGGAAGGCAGGATTAAGAAGTAAAAAAGGATTGTTGCTTGGTAAGGATAAGAGAGGTTACTTTATTGCTGACGGGTATCAGCACACATTATTGTTTGCACCTACAGGTTCTGGTAAGGGTGTTGGTTTTGTAATTCCTAATTTGTTATTTTGGACTGATTCGGTTATTGTACATGATATAAAATTAGAGAATTATGAGATAACTAGTGGTTGGCGGGAACGACAAGGGCAAGAAGTATATGTATGGAACCCAGCACAGCCAGATGGAATTAGCCATTGTTATAATCCATTAGAGTGGATTAGCGAAAAACCTGGACAAATGGTTGATGATGTGCAAAAAATAGCAAATTTGATTATGCCTGAACAAGATTTTTGGCAAAATGAAGCAAGAAGTTTATTTGTTGGAGTAGTTTTATATTTGCTTGCTACACCGGAAAAGGTAAAATCATTTGGTGAAGTTGTACGTACTATGCGTAGTGATGATGTAGTTTATAATCTTGCTGTTGTTTTAGATACTATAGGTAAAAGTATACATCCTGTGGCATATATGAACATTGCAGCCTTTTTACAAAAAGCTGATAAAGAAAGGTCAGGTGTTATTTCAACTATGAACTCATCTCTTGAATTATGGGCAAATCCACTTATTGATACTGCAACTGCGACGAGTGACTTTAATATTTTAGACTTTAAAAAGAAGAAAGTTACGGTTTATGTTGGCTTGACTCCAGATAACCTGAATAGGTTAAGACCTTTGATGCAAGTTTTCTATCAACAAGCAACTGAATTTTTGTGTAGGAAATTGCCTTTAGATGATGAGCCTTATGGTGTATTATTTTTAATGGATGAGTTCCCAACTCTTGGGAAGATGGAACAATTTCAAACAGGTATTGCATATTTTCGTGGGTATAGAGTGAGATTATTCTTAATTGTTCAAGATACTGAGCAACTTAAAGGAATATATGAAGAAGCAGGAATGAACTCCTTTTTATCAAACTCAACTTATAGAATAACTTTTGCAGCTAATAATATTGAGACTGCTAATTTGATATCACAGCTTATAGGAAACAAGACTGTAAAACAAGAATCATTAAATAAACCTAAATTTTTGGATTTTAATCCTGCTTCAAGGTCATTGCATATTTCTGAAACACAGAGAGCTTTACTTTTGCCGCAGGAGATTATTATGTTACCGCGTGATGAACAAATAATTTTAATAGAGTCTACTTATCCGATTAAATCAAAAAAAGTTTTATATTATAATGATAGTGTTTTTACAAAAAAATTATTTAAGCCAACTCATGTACCTATACAGGAACCATATGACCCAAGTAGAATTTTTTCTACTGTTAGTAATGGTAGTGGGGTTGATAATGAAGAGAGTGATTCTATTGAAGGTCTTAACTCTGTTGATGACGGTTATCCTATTGAAACTGAAGGAGATGTAGCGCCTGATGAATTAGAAGTCAACGATAAATTTGATGATGAAGATATTGGTGAAGAGTTTGATGAGGGTGAGTTTGAAGATGAAGATATTGATGATGAGATAAAAAATAGTGAAAAATAAAGTTAATTTTATCTACTTTTTTTTTGGAGGATAAATTATTATATTGAATTTTTATATTAAACTAATTTTAATTAATTGACGTTAAATTAGTTCTTTTTAAGTAAAGAGATTAATGAATACTAAAAAAGTGTTAGTAGTTGTAGTGTTTACTATATTATTATCGAAGCAATCTTTTGCAAGTAAAACAGAAGGGTTTTATTTTGGTAGTGAATACCATGGTCAATTTTTTAATAGTGTAGGTTTATTTAAAGTAAGAAGTATAGAAAATAATTCCAGGAGACATGTGATTATAAATAAAGTGTATATTTCTAACAAAATAAAAGATCAAAAATTGAGTGAGTACAAAGGAGATTATAATCCACCTTTTGCTGGTGGTATAGTGTTTGGTTATAAAGGAGAATTTAATAATAATACTTATTAGAACTGAATTAGAAGGGATGTATTCTTCTGTAAAAGTGAACAATGTTGGCTTTAAGGGTGACCGGATGAGTATATTGTACTTCAAGGAAATTGGGGAAGGTGCAGATAGAAAAACTTATGTGTATTCTGCTAAAGTTGATAATGATCAAATTGAAAACACATCTGTAATGGCAAATGCTTGCTATTATTTTAGAATCGGTGATGTTTCTTTTTCCCCTTATATTGGAATTGGATTAGGTCTTTCAAGGATGAAGATGCTTGGGATGGTATCAACAGTAGGGCCTGCATATCAATTAAAAGCTGATTTTGTTCATCATATAAGTAAAGATGTAAATATGCATGTTGGATATAGACATTTTAGTGCTTTTGGTAAGAGTTATAAACTAAAAGTAAATTTATTAGGAGAAGTAAAATTAAGTACTTCAGGGGCAAAATCAATACTTGACGATAGTATTAAAGAGATTCTCCTAACAGGGATTGAAAAACAAGAAGATATAGATATGGATGGTGGATTATTTTCTACACGTGGTATAGAGGCTGGTCTTACTTTTCATTTTTAACTAGTAAAATTTTGATTTTAGGGTTTAGGCTTTTTAAAAATCAATGTTATTTACTTCCTTATTTTTAGGCAATGGACTTAAGTAAGTTTGATTGTATCAAACCATGAGGTTGATATAGAAGTAGGTTTGTGATTATAAAAGTTTTTGCTTAAATATACTCCAGTATTTTAAGCTTTTGTTGTTTATATATTGGTAAAAATACTATTTTAGTATGTGCTGAATACAGCAGAATTTGTTTTATTATCAATGCTGAGAATATTATTTATATTAGTTATTTAGTGTCTATTGTAAAGAGTTAAAGTTTCAATGTTTAATTGAGTATTTATTTTACTCATTGAGCAGTAGAGAGAATAATTTTTCTATAGTTATTTTATTTCAATTTTAGAAGATAGATTAAGGTAGGAAATAATGTGAACTACCATTTTTCAAAAAAGAAGCAGGTTCTATTTTATGGATGACAATAATTATTGTATGGTTTCTGTAATAAAGTATATTTTACTTATTATCTTAAGTTAAAAACTCTCAGAGAGAAAAATGGATAATTATAGATATAGTATGTTTATGTAATTGATAATTTCTAGAAGAAGAGGGAATATTCTCAGTATGGTGTTATTTTTTTAGCTATATGGGTATGATTATGGCTCTTCATGATTGTAGAAATCTTAATTTTAGTAAAATCTTTATGGTCTAGGGATACTATTTGCATAATAGGGTGTTTATGATTATTTGTAGATTGTGATATTGTAATTTTTTTATTATAGCTTTCTCTTTAAAAGGTAATTTTTATACTATTATAATAGTAGTTAATAGATAAGTTATCTGTGCTTTATGGTATTATGTTATTTAAGTTAGTAAAAAATGTTTTTTTAAAGCTAGAAACAAACAGTTTCTTTACAATTAGCAGTTTTAATTTTGATTTATCCTTAAGTAATTTTTTATTTAAGAAGTGTTGACTGTTGTTCAAAAGTGAGAACATGGAGTTTTTTACAAAAAGATATAGAGTTAGTCTGAAACTATAGTGTATTCTTTAGATGTTCTCTTAGGAAATAGTGATAAATTTATTATTGAGCAGAGTGTAATTCAATAATGTTACTTTTATAGTTGTATTTATAGTGTTGGTGACAGTAAGTAATACTGTTAAGATTTTGTCATTAAATTGACAAAGTATGCAGTAATATATGTCTCTTTTTAAAAGAGATATGGGTATAAAAGGGATATAATTTTTGCTGAAACAATGTGAGATTAGGAGTGAGTAAATAGTCTAAAAAGAGAAAGAAGTATTGATTAAAATTTTTGAAAGATTATCACATATGTATAAAAGTAGTAGTAATGAGAAAAGTATGCTGATACTAATCTGATTATAACGTAAGGATGGTGATTATATAAATTATTTAAAGACTGTATCACTCACTAAAATTAGATGATAGAAGAAATAGGAAAGAGGAAGATAGTATACTGCTTCATAAAGCATACGATATAGTGCTGTATTATGATAGAATTTTACGGAGGAAAAAATTGGCTTTTGCATGGGTGTTCAGTAGAAGAAGAAAGAGATAGAGTTATGGTCAATGTAGATTGAGATTAAAATAATTACTGAGTAAACAATAAGTTTCATGTAATGGTAGTCCTATAACAGAAGAATATGAGCCACGTAAGAATAATATAAACATTTCAGCAAGACCTTGTATATTATACCCTCCTGCCTTATTTTTCCATTCTTTTGACGCTAAATAGTATTTAATTTCTTGTATACTCAGATGTTTAAACTTAACTATTGTAACTACAGTTCTAACATGCTGTTTGAGTCGATTGGGAGTTAGTAAACATATACTAGTATATACTCTGTGCCTTCTTCCTGATAATAAGTGAATGTATTTTTCTGCTTGTTCTATATTGTTTGTTTTAAGTAATATTCTCCTACCACAGGCAACAACTGTATCAACACCAAGTACAAAATAACTTGGATTTAAGTTTTGTATTTTTTCAGTTTTACTTTTTGCCATACGGATTGAATAATCTTTTGGAAGTTCTTTCTTTAAGGGAGTTTCGTCTATGCCTGATGACATAATTAGACCTGGTTTAACATTTATTTGTTTTAGTAAAGCTATACGCCTTTTTGATGATGAAGCAAGAATAAGACTATTTAGAGATAGTTCTTTCACTTGTACCTTTAAGCCTTCTAATTATCCTACCTTTTTTTGCGTTCCTATCGTAAATACTCATTTCAATGAGTACTCTGTCTCCAATGATGATGCGTATTTTACTTCTTCTTACTTTTCCTGATACGTGACAGATAATTTCATGTTTATTATCTAACTTTACTCTAAATTCTGCTGCAGGTAATAAAGTAATTACTGTTCCTTCTACTTCAAAGATTGCTTTCGATTTTTCATCTTTTATCATTTTATACTATAATTAATGTTCTTGTCAGTCTAACATAGATCTATAAGAAGACAAAAGACCTTTTTGTTATCTTTATTTATATCTTAATTTTGTATTATTTAAGAATACTTATAGCTTAATTGCATCTTTTGCTTTATTTAATAGTCCATTAATAAAACCAATTTCGCTTAATTTATTAAGTAAGTTAGATGCAATATTAGTATATTCATTAATAACAACTGGAGCTGGTGTATCACAGTGAACTAACTCACATATTGCAACACGTAAAATAGATAAACTTATGAGGCTTAATCGTGTAAAAGACCAGTTTGGATGTAAATAAAACTTTATTATTTTATCATATTTTTCACTATTTTTTATAACTTTATATGTTAACTTTTTTAAAAAACGGCAATCAAACTCTTTACATTCAAACACATCTATCAATTTATTTACATGCTTTCTAAGCTCACAATTTTCTAATTCAAAGGTACTTTTGTCGTAGCATGTAAAAATATTTGAATAGGCAATTTGTACAGTAAGAAATCTTGCTATACTTCTTTTCATATACCACTGTTTTTTTTCAAGCTTTTCCTCCATTAGCTTAGCTTTTTATATAAGTCTATCATGTACAAAACAGTTGAGGCTGCATGACCACCTATATTTTTTTTGTTTTTGTCAGCTCTTGCTAAAGCTTTATCTTTGCTATCAGCAGTAATTACTCCCATACCAATAGGTATTGTATAACGCGTAATAACTTCATTTAAGCCTTCAATTACTCCTTTACAAACATATTGATAATGATCAGTTTCGCCACGAATGACACACCCAAGAGCTAAATAACCCTCATAATTAACACGTTTATTTTTGAATGTAAAAAGGATTGCAGCCGGTATTTCAAATACACCAGGAACTTCAACTATATCATAACTTACGTTACTATCTTTTAACTTATCAGTTGCACCTTCGAGCAAAAGCTTTGCTATTTCAATATAATAAACTGAATTAACTATTAATATTTTCGACATTTACTCCTACTTTTTTTATTAAGAGGAATTTTATTAAAGATTGTTGAATTAAAGTTATAATATTACTAAATATCCAATATATTATTAGGCCTGCTGGAAAAGAAGAAAAAATAAAAGTGGAAATGTAAGGTAAAAACCTCATAATGTTTATTTGGGTATCATCTTTATTGATTTGATCTTTTTCATTGATCTTTTGTTGAATTATCATTGTAATACCTAAAATTGAAGGCAAAATACCTATAGAAATAGGAAAGTTGTAATTCAATAATCCAAAAAATGTAAAAATATTTGTTGGATCAGGAGCTGAGAGGTCCTTGATCCATAAATAGAAAGGAGCATGTCTCATTTCTATGGTGACAAATAGTACTTTGTATAGAGCAAAAAATACTGGCACTTGTACTATTATAGGAAGGATGCTTGACATTGGATTTACATTATTTTTTTTGAATAATGTAACTATTTCTTTGTGCTGCTTTAAATGGTTATTTTTATATAATTCTTTTATACGAATTACTTCGGGCTGTAAGCTTTTTATTTTGAACATTGAAATATATGACTTACTAGATAGAGGTAGCATTAAGAGTTTTATTATTAAAGTTAATGCTAATATTGCTAAGCCAAAGTTTTTAAAGATAAAGTTAAAATATTCGAGTAATAAAAATACTGGCTTAGTTACGAAGTAAAGAATGCCAAAATCTACAGCTTTATCAAATAGAGGTATATTGAGGGCACTTTTATAATAATCTAGCAAGTTCAATTTTTTTGCTCCAGCAAAAAAATAATTTACGTTAGAGATCCTTTTACCAGGAAGTATGTTCTTATAAGACTTAACAAAATCTGCTTGAAATTTGTCAATATTATTAATATTTGTATGTTTGATGCTAATGTTTGTTTTGTCAGATTTCTCGATTATAATAGCTGTAAGCCAATATTTATCAGCAAAACCAAACCAGTTTTTTTTACTTGTACTTGTTTTTATTAAATGTTTTTTAGCAATGTCTTTATATGTCCATTCTTCTAGCTTATTGTTAAATGTACCTAGTACTCCTTCATGGGATATCCAATAAGATTCATTAATATTATCACGTTTACGATTAATTTTACCATAAGGAACCAGAATGACATTATTTTTTGTATTGTTTTCAACTACTTGCTCAATTTTAAACATGTAGTTATCATCAAGGCTTACTTTCATTTTAAATATGATGCCATTTTTATTATCCCATGATAAATTAATTGTTTTTCGATTAGTTAATTCATTTTCATCAGCTTTCCAAACTGTTTTAGAATCTGGAATTTTAATTTTGCCACTTGGATCTAGCCATCCAAATTCTGCAAAATACACATCTTTTGATTCTGCAGGTGATAGTAGCACTACTTGTGGAGAAGAAGAATTTAGCTCTAAGTGATAATTGTTTAAGGTTAAGTCATCAAACCTTGCACCTTTTAAAGAGATTGATCCTTTTATCATGTTATTGTTTAAATTAATCCTTTGTTCTTGAGTAGAGTTAATAATTTCGGAACGATTTTGGTAGATTATAGGAGCAAGGTCATTGAGAGATTCTATATGTTCGACGTTTTCAATTGATGGGTGATTTTGGTTAATATTGAGGAAATTATCATAAATAATACACCACGATATCATAATTAATATAGAAAGGATAGCTGCCAAAATTAAATTTTTTGCTTCTGACATAAAATTTAAGCTGAATATATTCCTTAAAAGTCTATATTAAATATTGTACTGAAACAATAAAATTTACTCATTTTTAATAATGATTTTTGATGTTATTCTTTAGTAGTTTATTATAATGGTTTCTGTTTTAAGAATATGGTATAGTGAAAGTTTATTTATTTGGTTTATAATAGTTATTACTGTAATGCTTATTAATTCATAGATTAGAGCTGTTAAAAATATATTTTTGTGCTTTTTTACTAGAATCTATCTTTTATAAAGAAGATTAAAATCATGATATATTAAATTTATAAAATTTAAAGATAGCATTTTTATATTCAGACTTAAGTCTAATTTTAGATGTAAGGTTTTTTTAATATCATAACTATGTGTATTTTTAATAAAGATGCTTTTTTTTTTTGCTTAATTTATAAAAAAAAAATTAAAATTTTAAAAAATGAAACTGAGAAAGTCAGTAAGAATTAAAGTAGTTTAAATATTTAAAATAATAGGATTTTATGATTTATAATACATAGTTAAAGAATTAGCATTTATTTTATATTTTATTTTGTTTATTATAAATTTTCTGAGGTATTTTCATTTCTTACATATGGATTTAAAAGGTTAACATCTATAATTATATTGTAAATCTGTTTGTCAAAATTTTGCAGGTCAATATAGGAGCGGAGATAAATATTGCAGAGCAAGTGCCAATTAAGATACCGAAAAAGATGATTAAGCTAAAATCTCTGACTGTATCTGTACAAATTAATATCAAGGGGAGGGCAGCAAGTAAAGTTGTACCTGAAGTTAGAATGGTACGAAATAATGTGGCATTGATACTTGCATCTACTATTTCATTCATATGCTTTCCTTTATTTTTTTTTTGAAATTCTCGAATTCGATCATACATAATTACTGAATTGTTGATTGAGTAACCAATGATGGTGAGAAGAGCTGCAACTGATGAGGTATTGAACTCAATTCTAGTTAAGCTGATAAAACCAAGGGTTAAAATAATGTCATGAAGCAGTGCTATTATTCCTCCGAGTCCACATTGCCAATTAAATCTAAGCCAGACATAGAGAAATATTCCTATAATTGCAATTAATATGGATAACATTCCTTCGAAGATTTGTGATGAGCTTATTTGTGGACCGACATAGTCTACTTTGCGATAGCTTATTAAGTTATCTAATTTTTCTTCTAGAATATTTTTAATTTTTTTAATTTTATCTTCTTCTCCTTCTTTTTTGAAACGCATAACTAAATTATCACCTGCTTTTGAGCTCTGTACCGTAAAGCTATTTTCTCTTAATATATTAAGAATAGTGTGATCTTCATTTGAAGACTTTATTTCTATTAAAATTCCTCCCATAAAATCTATGCCCAAATTCATTCCGCGTAATATAACAGTGAATATTGAAGAAGTAATTAAAATGATACTAATTAGCATAGTCAGCTTTTTATATTTACAAAATTTGATATTAAAGTTTTCTGAAATAAGTTTGACCGCCATATTTTTAGTTAAATTTAGATTTTATATTCCTTTCTTAGAATTTGCATTTTTATTTTGTAATTGAATATGCTAAACCTTATTTTTTTATAGTGAAGTGACATAATTTTAGTCGTGTGATTTTAGATGATTGCTAGAGGTAAATTAGAAAAGTATTTAATGTGAGTAGATTATTAGCAACTTAAATTTTTTTCTTCTTTGCATTAGCTTTTTTGTAAATCCGTATCTTTTAAGTGAAAGTTTTATAAAACACATCTAATTCTTTAAATATGAATTTTTGATTACTAGGTTTTTTTTATGTTTTGAAGTTGAATTTATTAATTTTTTCTAAGATTTCCTTCTAATAATTTTTTGATGTTAATTAGAACTTAGCTATTGCTATAGTTGTTTTGCTGTAGCATTTAGCTTTAAATGTAAATTTAAAAAAATGTAAATTTAAAAAAGGTTGATTCTTTTTTCATGCTTTCATGTTTATTATTGTAATGTTTTGATATTTTTTCTTAATTCAGTTTAGGTAAATATATATTCTTCTTACTTTAATTTTTTTATATTTATCATAAAAATTAAAATGTTGTTTTTATACTTTTTACTTAAAAAACAGATTTTTAATGTAAATATAATACTTTGTTCTATAGATGAATGCATGTGACAAATATTATCTTCTTAATATTTAAGTTTTAGTATTTGTTATTCTGATACTTAACTTTAAAGTGTTAATTTTTTTAAATATTCTAATTAATTTTAAAATTTAGTGTTTAATCTTTAAACTATGTTTTGTGATTTATAAAATCAGTACATTTTTATCATTACAATGAATTGAATTTTTCACATGATTGTTTTTATATGAGTGATTATGTTTTATTATAGAGTTTTATTGTGATAAATTCTATAATTTTTTTATATCTCTATCTCTCTTTTTTTCTCAGTAAGGAGTAGTTGTTCTAAAGTGGGGGCTCTGTATGTGAAGTTTTTATTGTAAATTTTCTATAAAAATCTACTTTTAATCAATTTAATCTAATTCTTTTTGAGAAGAGAATTGTTAATTATGGTTTATCTCTGGAGATCTTTATTTGTTTATAAGAAGAAACAGCGGCCAAAAGTGATCCAAAAGTAATGAAAAAAGATCCTAGCCAAATTATAGACATTCCAGGTTTGTAGTATACTTTGGTAGCAATCTTATTTTTATTAATCTTGCCGATTACAACATAAATGTCAGAAAATAAATTATGATAAATACTACTTTTAATATTTTTTTGACTTTCTACAAGATAAAATCTATATTCAGGCGTTACTTTACCTAATATCTTGTTACTTAATGAATTTCTAACATTTATTGTGCCTCTTACTGCTTGAAAGTTTTTTTCTTTTATCAATTCAATATTTTGTAAAGTGATTTTAAACTTATTAATTATTATACTGTCCCCTATCTTTAAGTAGTTTTCTTTTTTTTCTTGCCAACCAGTTAAATAAGTTATGCCAAGCACTAGAATTGCTATTCCAGCATGAGCAAGCATCATTGCATAGTAAGACTGAGAGACCCTTCTTGCTAATAAAATGGATTGACTAAGTGTTACTTTAAATAAGCGAATTTTTTTACTGTATGCTTCTAAAATACAGACTAATGATATTGTAGAAATAGTAATTGATAATATGGTTATTAGCTTCATATGGGAGATGAATGGTAAAATGGCTGCAGCGCTACAAAATGAAAATTTATATCTATGTAGTATTGGTAATAAACTATTTCCCTGCCAACTACAGTATTGTCCTATTATGGTAAATATAAGAGCAGTAAGTGCAATAGGGTTGAATAAGGAATTATAGTATGGTGCTCCAACTGAAATGAGTTCACCAGTGAAGTATTCGAGTATTGTAGGGTATAAGGTGCCAACGAACACGATAAAAAATGTGGTGATAAATAGTAGATTGTTTATTAATATTATTGTAAAGCGTGAAAATAATTTTTTACTTTTTGATATTTGATTAGTTTGGCTATTAAGGATTATATTTTCTTTTTTTTTGAATTTCAATGTCGAATATTGAAATGATATTGAAGATGTATAGGTTTTTCTTGTGCAAATTACGAATATTACTAAGCTACTGGTTGTAATTATACCAAGTAGAGCTAGTATATATAGTCCATATTTTGGATCTTCTGTAAATGTATGTACTGAAATTAGTATTCCTGAGCGGACTAAAAATGTTCCAGCTACGCTAAGTATAAAGATTATAAGTGTCAGCAAAATGGCAAAGTTTTTTAAAATATTAAAATTTTGTACTACTAGTAACAAATGTGTTAATGCTGTTGCGATTAACCATGGCATTAAGGAAATATTTTCTACCGGATCCCAAAACCAAAATCCGCCCCAGCCAAGTTCACGATATGCCCACCAACTGCCAAAACTAATGCCTAAAGTAAGCAATGATAAAGAAATAAGTACCCAAGGCTTAACAGTTGCAGCCCAGGTATTTCCTTGAGTGTTTGTAATTAAACCAGCTATAGCAAGTGAGAAAGGAACACTAAACCCAAGATATCCTAAGTATAATATTGGTGGATGGATTACAAGGGCAATATCTTGCAGTATAGGATTAAAACCAAGGCCATCTGTTTTAATACTTGGCATTTTGATGAAAGGATTAGATTTTAGTAGAGTGAATAATAAAAAACAGAAGCAAATTAAGCTTTGGATGATTAGGGATACTTTTTTTAGTTTATTGCTATTTTTGATTAAAATGTTCATTAGAAACAGATAAAAAGTGAGTACTAAGGTCCAGAGTAACATGGAACCTTCCTTATTTCCCCAAACGCCACAGATTTTATAGATCAAAGGTTTTGTTGTATGAGAGTGATAATATACATTCTTAAGTGAAAAATCATTTGTAATATGGCAATAAATTAAAATACTCATTGATATTGATACACAGAAAAATACGGCGATAGTAATGAATCGGTAAGAATTAAGTGGTAAGAATAGATATATCAGGGATAATAAACAAGCTATTAATAATGATATATTTCCAAGTTCAGACATCATAAGTTACAGTTATTTATACAGTGATCTTGCTAATAACAAACTAAGAGTTTGAGTTTAAATTTGAATAAACAAGTAAAACTGGTATTATATTTTACTATGCTAATTACAGCAACAGAAATCAAGGTTCAATCATTAAATTTATACCTTTATAGTATTATTAATATAGTATTATTAAGGTGATATCATGTAACAATTAATATTGTATAATAAATATATCTTAATAAGAGTTATTGATATTTTAAATGTACAATCTAGAAAGGTTTTTTTAATTTTTCATTAGTAGCAGAAGCAAATTGAAAGTATAAAATTTTGCAAAATAATGTAGAAGCTCAAAGTGAGTTGGAAGGAAGGATACTAAGAAAAACTCATTATAATAATATACAGTTGGGTAATAAAACCGGTTGTGAAAGTCTTAGTGATCTTAGAAAAGTTTTTGTTTATGTGATTAGTTAAGTTTTTAGCATTTTTAAAGAATGCTAATAAATATATTAGAATATTAGAAGAATTTTCTGAGTACAAATTAAAGACTAATTATAGACTTTTTATTAAAAATTAAATTTATTTTTAATAAAAAGGTATCTAAATTGGATAGTAAAAAAAGCTAATATGCTGCTATTATAAAGAATTTGTACAGTAAGGTTAGAAGAGGAAGTGTTTATTAATTATGATTGATAGATTAAAGATAAGAAATGTAAAATTTTTAAAAATTTTGCATGAAATTAAAGTAGGATATTTGTTTTTGGAAAGGTGGTAGATACCAGGATATTAAATATCAGGAGGAATTTGTCTAAAGCTTGACTTTTGAATAGAGAAAAAGTATGGAAAAGATGTATTGTGTATGTGTAAAAAAAATTTACATGATATATATGGAGATTCAAAGATTGATAAATGATGTATCTAAGTTAAGATAAATTGATAAATTTGGGTTTATCTTTGCAAATAGATAGAACAGTAGCTTTTGAAAAAAAAGTGGGAAATTTTTAAATAGGATGAAGAAGAGAAGCTTTTTATCTATTTATGGAAAGATTGGGAACTATAAAAGTACAATTTAAATTGTTATGTTAAGAAGGAGTTAGAATTTAAAGGTCATATTTTGTAAAAAGATCAAGTTTTGATAAGTATGAAAACAATAAGTGTTTTAATTCAAGAAGGGGCAAAACTATTGACGTCTTATGAAATTGAATCAGCATATTTAGATTGTGAAGTTATTATGCAGCATGTTCTTGGTGTAGAAAAGTCATTCATAATTATTAATTGTACTGATCGAGTGCCAATAGGAAAAGAGCAACTATTTTGGAAGTTGATAAAAAGAAGGGTGAAAAGATATCCGGTGTCACAAATAATAGGTAACCGTGAATTTTGGAGTAAAGATTTTATAGTTAATCGGCATGTTTTGGATCCAAGACCAGATAGTGAAACAATAATTTTGGCGGTATTAAAATGCTATCCGGACAGAAAGCAAAGATTAAAAATTGCAGATTTTGGTACAGGTACAGGTTGTTTACTGATATCTTTGCTTGGTGAGTATGAATATGCTGTGGGTATTGGTTTTGAGAAAAGTTTAAAAGCATATAGAGTTGCCTGTCAGAATGTAAAAAGACATAATTTACTTGGTAGAGCTAAGATACTTCTAAATTCTTGGACAGAATGTAAAGGCTTATTTGATCTCATAGTTAGTAATCCTCCATATATTAAAAAAGATAAGCTAAAGAATCTGCAAGCTGAAGTACAAAAAGAACCGAGAATGGCTCTTGATGGGGGTATAGATGGTTTAAACTGTTACTTAAGTATCTTTCCAATTTTGAAAAAGTGCCTTAAAAAAAGTGGGGTTGTAGTGTTAGAAATAGGTGAAGATCAAAGTAATATTGGTGAAATAATTCTTTCGTATGGTTTTTCTCTTCAAGAATATATGTATGATTTAACAGGAATAAAAAGATGTGTTATTATTAAGCAATAGGCTTTTTACATAGTTTGGAGAGATTTTAAAATTAGCACTTTTTTTTGGTGTAATTCTTTAAGTTATTTAAGTAATATTAATAAAGAAAAAAAGCAAAGACTGCTTTTTGGCTATAACTCTGCCCTGTAATACAAGTGGTTTGCTTTTATATGATGAAGAATACGTGCTTTTTTTACCTGAGCTTTTTTTGAAAATGTTTTAGCTATAACTAAATAAAATTTTATAAAAATATTATAATTAATGTGGGTATTAAAGCTACTAAGTTTTTTCTTGTTGTTGTGGGCGCTAGCAAGTTTTAAAAGTCAATAAGTACTTTAGTATTTTGTGATTAGGTAATTAGTGGTTTATTGAGTGATTTTATTCTTTATATTTTAGATTACAATATTCATGTACTTGTACTTACTATGCTTAAAGTAGGTTAATTTTGTTATAGTTAACTATATTAAGATTTACTTGATATAAACCAGTTTTTCGCATACACGTCTTACTATATGATCGGCACTAATATTAAAATATTTATAAAGTATTTTATAAGGTGCTGACTCTCCAAAACTTTTCATGCCAATAAATATGCCATTTGAGCCTATATATTTGTGCCAACCCATTTCACTTCCAGCTTCAATTGCAACTTTAATGCTATCATTATCTAATATTGCCTTTTTGTACTCATCATTTTGCTCGTCAAAAAGTCTACAGCATGGCATAGAAACCACTCTTGTATCTATGTCTTTTTCTTGCAATTTTCTCTTTGCTTCAACTGCAGTTTCAACTTCAGATCCAGTAGCAAATATTGTCACTTCTAGTTTTTTTGAATATTCATATAAGATATATGCACCTAGTTTTGATAGATTAGTAGATTGATCAATATTACAATGGAATTTGCGCATGTAATTTACATTTTGCTTTGAAAGTGCGAATAATGCAGGTGATTCTTTTTTTTCCAGTGCAATGCTAATACATTCTAGAGTTTCAACTGCATCAGCTGGCCTGAAAACATAGAGGTTTGGTATAGCTCGAAGAGAAGATAAATGCTCTATCGGTTGATGAGTTGGACCGTCTTCTCCTATTCCAATTGAATCGTGGGTCATTACATATATAACTTGCTGCTTCATTAAGGCAGAAAGACGTATAGCTGGACGGCAATAATCAGAAAAAACTAAAAAAGTGCCGCCATAAGGAATAATACCTCCATGAAGAGCCATGCCATTCATACAAGCTGCCATAGCGTGTTCTCTCACTCCATAATAGAGATAGGACCCACTATGATTATTTTTATTTATTGTTTTCATGTGCTTATATTTAGTACAATTTGATCCGGTTAGATCAGCGGACCCGCCAATTAATTCTGGCATAGATTTAGTTAAAAATTCCATTACCTTGCCAAAAGAAGATCGTGTAGCTTCGCTTGGCATTGTTTCATGTATTTGTTTTTTGAATTTGATTAAATCATTATTAACATTAGCTGGTAAGCGTTTGTCTAGCCGTCTTTGAAGTTCTATATGATATTTTGTCATCTTAGTATATGACATTGGTGGAATCCATTCTTTTTTTTCTTTATTAGTCATATGCTGAAATAATATAGAATTGTAGTTTTGTTTTGCTCTCTCGACTGTCTTCATCCAAGCATTTTTTATATCTTCTGGTACGTAAAATGGTTCATAGTTCCAATTTAATTTTTCTCTTATTTCTTTTATGTCTTCTTTTGTGAAAGTACCACTGTGGGCTGAAGCTGTGCCAGCATGTCTTGAAAATTTTCCAATAATAGTTTTACAACAGATTAATGTGGGTTTATCAGATTTTTGTGCTTGCTCAATTGCAAGCGATATGGAGTTGAAATCATGTCCATTAATTTTACTAACGTTCCATCCATATGCTAAAAAACGCTTTTCTACATCATCAGAACAAGAGAGACTGGTAGCACCATCTATGGTGATATTGTTATCGTCAAAAAAGGCTATTAACTTATTCAATTTAAGATGTCCAGCAAGCGATGCTGCTTCATGGCTTATTCCTTCCATAAGACAGCCATCTCCTGACACTACATAAGTGTAGTGATGGATTCCAAGTTGCTTTTCAAGAAGTAATTCAGCAACTGCCATACCGACTGAGACAGCAAATCCTTGCCCTAGTGGACCTGTTGTTGCTTCTACTCCAGGAGTGAGACCAAATTCTGGATGGCCTGGAGTTTTAGACATAAGTTGCCTGAAATTTTTTAATTCATCTATGTTAATATAACCTGTCAGGTATAGTATAGAATATAGTAGCATTGAACCATGACCATTTGATAGAACAAAGCGGTCTCTATTGATCCATTTATAATTATCAGGATTATGGTTAAAATATTTAGCAAATAAGACAGTTACAATGTCTGCCATACCAAGTGGCATACCTAAGTGTCCAGAGTTTGCTTTTTGTACTGCATCAATTGACAGAAAGCGAATAGCATTTGCCATAGATTTTAAAGGTAAATAGTTCATATCTTAATTTTTAGAAGTCTTAATATTAAGGTGAAGTGTAATGTATTATACTGGTAAAAACAAGTTGACACTTAATGCAAAAGTTCTTAGTAATCTAGAGGTATATTATAAAATTTAGTATGACAACTATTATCAATAGGAAATATAGAATTAGCCGTAGGCTTGGCATGAATTTATGGGGTAGGGTGAAAGA
Organism: Wolbachia endosymbiont of Dipetalonema caudispina; assembly: GCF_013365495.1. Lineage (GTDB taxonomy): Bacteria > Pseudomonadota > Alphaproteobacteria > Rickettsiales > Anaplasmataceae > Wolbachia. The sequence continues at coordinate 362,491 of NZ_CP046580.1, forward strand.
TCCAGTAAATAAGAGAAAATATCCTCCAGGACAGCATGGTGTTATTGGGTTTAAAAGATTATCTGATTTTGGTAGGCAGTTTGCTGCTCATAAAAAATTTAAATTTTACTATGCACTTTCAAGTAAGCAACTTAGGCGTGTATTTTTAGATGCTTATAGTAGAAAAGGTTATACAGTTGATAATTTTGTTGGTATTTTAGAGTCAAGATTGAGTGCTGTTTTATATCATTCTGGTCTTGTACCAACAATTTATTCAGCAAAACAGCTTATATCTCATAAACATGTTACAGTTAATGATAAAGTGATCAATATATCTAGTTATCAAGTAAAACCTGGTGATATAGTGAAAATTAGAGAGAGTGGAGTAAAAATTCCTGTAATAATGGAAGCTACAGAAAAACAAGAACGCAAAGCTCCAGGTTATTTAGAGACGAACAGTAAAGGACATTTAGTTAAGTATTTAAGAATACCTCAGTATTCCGAAGTTCCTTACTCAGGAGATATGGAAGCTAATTTAGTAGTAGAATTTTACTCTAGATGAGAAATATAAAAGAAAGCCCGTGTGGCGGAATGGTAGACGCAACGGACTTAAAATCCGTGGGTTTTATAAACCTTGGGGGTTCAAGTCTCCCCATGGGCACCAGTTGAGTTTATGAAAAAAGATATAAGAATATTATGAAATGGCTTAATATAAGAAGTATTGCAGAAGCTTTAGAAGAAAAATTTCCAGATGAAGATGTAGTTAATATTAAATTTACTGAGCTTAAAAAAAAAGTTTTAGGGTTAGAAAAGTTCAATGATAATGAAAAGCATTGTAATGAAAAAATACTTGAAGCGATTCAAATGGCTTGGATTGAGGAGAGGTCGTAACGAGTAATAAAATAGAAATGGAGAGGTGTGTTATTTTAAATTTTTAATACTTTTGGTGTTTGATACATCTTAGCTATACTAGTGTTATAATTTGAATTTATTGAAAGATATATATTAATGGCTGAGTAGTTATATAATATTTTTGCTCAGACTGCTCTATTAAGTTTGTCAGAGAAGTTTATCCTCGCATAAAAAAGTCTTTCTTTATCATGTGGTTGCTCTAATGTATTACTTAATAAGTAAAATCTTTAGATTTTGTCTTGAGTGCTAAAGTGATCTAAAAAAAAGTTGCTTTTAGGTTAATAAGAGAAACTGATCTAGTTTTGTATGTGATAAAGAAGTTTTTTTGTTAAACTATTAAGAACAGTAATATAGGGATTTTATGTATGTAATGGTTGTAATATATTAAAATGTGTACCATGTTATATCATGAGGTTATATAAATAATTTAAAGTAAGAATAGTGATAATATAAGGAGATTTGATAAAAAGGTTAAGTGATTATGTGAGTTTGTTTAAATGAATTTTCTATTGTATTTAATTTTGGAATAGTAGTTGCCTTTGACAAGGTATTTTATTAAATTTGTTGTAGTTATGTTACTATTGATCTGGTTTATTTAAGCTTAAAGAATAACTTATTAATGCTATATTTGATTATTTAGAGAATTTGTAAGGATATTTAAAGTAATGGTTCAAAAAAAAGTCAAAATCTATAAGTAAAAATTTATCTATTAAAGTGTATGTAAGGATGATGTAAAAATGGAATATGTTTCAATTTTAAATTGAAAAGAGTTTTAAATATTGGAATAGAAGTAGTAGAATAACAAGCTAATAAGCTTTTATATGTATGAAATATAAATGAGTGTGTTATGCTTAATGGTAGTAGATAGCAATAAGACTCATTGAAGGTTTCAGTATATAATATTTGCTTAAGTAATAGTAAAAAAACAATATTTTTTGTTCAAAGAGTTTTAATATAAAAATTAAGTGAGAAAGTAATTGACTATTTTAATATATAGGGTAATTTAAACATATAGATTGAAACTTGGTGTATTTGGTGAGTAGAGTTTGTGAATTAACAAATAAAAAGAAGTTATTTGGTAGTAAGGTATCACATTCAAACCATAAAACAAAACGTACCTTTTTCCTAAATTTGCGTAGTGTTACATTGATAAGCAATATTTTGAATAAAAAATTTAAGTTTCGTATAGCAATGAGAACTTTAAGAACTATAGACTATAAAGGTGATTTTGATGCTTTTTTGCTCAGTACAAAAACAGTGAAGCTCAGTGAAAAAGCACAAAAAATAAAAAGGAAGTTAAAAAAGGTTTTAGCAAACAAGGTGAATTAGTTATTTTAGATGCATAGTAAGCCTTCATGGCTCAAAGTAAAAGCTCCGGTTGGTAAGGTATTTAATGAGACATTGAGTACTGTTAGGTTGTATAATCTTCATACAGTTTGTGAGGAAGCTGCTTGTCCTAATATTGGTGAATGCTGGAACAAACGTCATGCTACTGTGATGATTCTTGGTTCTGTTTGCACTCGTGCTTGCACATTTTGCAACGTTGCAACTGGTATTCCTAATAAATTAGATCCTCATGAGCCAGAGAATTTGGCTAAGGCAATTAAAAAGTTAAATTTGAAACATGTTGTCATTACTTCTGTTAACCGTGATGATTTATCTGATGGTGGTGCAGGTCAATTTGTAAAGTGTATAGAAGAAATTAGAAAAATTACCCCAGAAACGACAATAGAAATTTTAACTCCCGATTTTTTAAATAAAAAAGGTGCACTTGAAGCAGTTGCTGTTGCATCTCCTGATATCTATAATCACAATATTGAGACAGTGCCAAGATTATACGCGAAAATAAGACCCAGAGCTCGTTATTTTCATTCATTATATTTGTTGAAGACGGTAAAACAGATCAATCCTAAACTTTTCGTAAAATCTGGACTGATGGTTGGTCTTGGAGAAACAAAAGAGGAAGTGTTTCAGGTTATGGATGATTTACGTAGTGCCGAAGTTGATTTTATAACTATAGGTCAATATCTGCAGCCAACTTTAAAACATGTGAAAGTTGAGAGGTATATTACTTTAGAAGAGTTTGAGTATTATAAATACATTGCTTATTCTAAAGGGTTTATGATGGTTGCATCAAGCCCGTTGACCAGGTCATCATATCATGCTGAGGAAGATTTTGGTAAGCTTAAGGCTTGTCGTTTTTCATATAGAAAAAAAAACACTAAGGTATTTTAGTTACAGTATGTGTATATAATTAAATTTTTTGGTATGATTTTGAGAAATTTGATAGTCAATATTATGAGTAGTAGTGTGAGTGTAGAATTTAAATTGTGTTCATTGGCTAAATTTTTGCTAGGAGTGAATAATTTTAGTTTAAATTAAGGAAGTAGTTAGTATATTATTAGTTAGTATAGGTTAAACTTAATTATGGACTTGAGTAAATTTACCGAAAAAGCACAAAGCTTAATTCAGAGTGCTCAGATGAAAGCATTGGGAGCTGGGCATCAAGTTTTTATGCCTGAGCATTTATTAAAGGTAATGCTGGAAGATGAATCAGGTTTAGTTCAGGATTTGATAGTTGCTTGTGGGGGAGATGTACAAGGTATTTCCAATGCTATAAATAGTGCAATAAAGAAGTTTCCCATAGTTGAAGGTCCAGGAAGCAGTGGTCTTCAACTTTCAAGAGAAATAGCAAGGGTTTTTGAAGATTCAATGGATATTGCCAAGAGAAATAAGGACACATTTGTTACTGTTGAGCAATTACTGCAGGGTTTAGTTGCACAGAAAGGTGATGCTGTAGGTAAAATTTTAGCAGTAAATGGTGTGACACAGCAAAAGTTGAACTCTATTATTATAGAAATGAGGAGAGACAACAGTGTAGTTTCGTCAACGATGAGGGGGAAATTGACTATAGCAAAGAAGTATACAAAAGATGTTACAGAACTTGCTATGCAAGGAAAACTTGATCCTGTAATTGGTCGTGATGATGAGATTAGAAGAACTATACAAGTGTCACTTAGGAGGACAAAAAATAATCCAGTGTTAATAGGTGATCCTGGTGTTGGAAAAACTGCAATAGTTGAGGGTCTGGCAAATAGGATTGTTACAAATGATGTGCCACTTGGTTTGCGTGATGCAAAGGTTTTAGCTTTAGATCTTGGTGCATTGATTGCTGGAACAAAGTTTAGAGGTGAGTTTGAAGAAAGGCTAAAAGCGGTTATTAATGAACTTTCAAAAACAGAGGAGAAAGTTATTTTATTTATAGATGAGCTTCATACCTTAGCTGGAGCAGGAGCGACAAGTGGTGCAATGGATGCTTCAAATTTGTTGAAGCCTGCTCTTGCTCGTGGGGAGATTCGCTGTATAGGAGCTACGACATTAGATGAATATCGTGAGCATATAGAAAAAGATCCTGCACTTGCGAGGCGCTTTCAGCCTGTATTTATTTCTCAACCAAGTGAAGCTAATACTGTTTCAATACTTAGAGGTTTGAAGGAGAAGTATGAAGTGCATCATGGTATAAGAATTACTGATGGCGCGATAATTGCTGCTGCAACATTATCTAATAGATATATAACAGATAGGTTTTTGCCTGATAAGGCGATTGATTTAATTGATGAAGCAGCAAGTAGAGTGAGAATTGAAATGGATAGTAAACCTGAGGTTATTGATGAACTTGAGAGAAAGATAATACAGCTAAAAATTGAATCAGAAGCTCTTAAAAAAGAGTTAGATGAAAATTCTAAGCAGCGTTTAAAGAAAATAAATGAAGAAATTGGAGATTTAAACAATAAATTTGCTGATTTGAACAGCAAATGGCAGGTAGAGAAGAATAAGATAGCTAAGATACAAGAAACAGCTGAGGAATTAGATAGCGCTAGAAAAGAGTTGGAACTTGCTCAGCGTAGTGGAAATTTAGAAAGAGCAGGAGAGCTGATGTATGGTATAATTCCTCAGCTTGAAAATGAGTTAAAAAATCAGGAGAAAGTTACTGATAGTTTCTTAAAAAAAGAAGTTGCTGAGGATGATATTGCAAATATTGTTTCGAAATGGACAGGTATTCCAGTTGATAGTATGATGCACAGTGAAAAAGAGAAGCTTCTTAACATGGAAAATGAAATAGAGAAAAGAGTGATAGGGCAAAGAGATGCGATAGAGGCAATAAGTAATGCGGTTAGGCGCTCTCGTTCTGGTGTGCAAGATGCTAATCGTCCTTTTGGTTCATTTTTATTTTTAGGCCCAACTGGAGTTGGTAAAACTGAGTTAGCAAAAGTTCTGACTGAATTTTTGTTTGATAATCAAGGAGCGCTTTTGCGTTTTGATATGTCTGAGTATATGGAAAAGCATTCAGTTTCAAAATTGATTGGTGCACCTCCAGGATATGTTGGTTATGAACAAGGTGGAAGATTAACTGAAGCAGTGAGAAGGAGGCCATATCAGGTGATTTTATTTGATGAAATAGAAAAGGCAAATTCTGATATATTTAATCTATTGTTGCAAATTTTGGATGAAGGTAGATTAACTGATAGTCATGGTAAATTAATTGATTTTCGTAATACTATACTGATTTTAACTTCTAATCTTGGTGCTGAGATAATGCTAAAAGGGATTGTTGATTCTGTGAAAAGCGAAGTGATGCAAGTAGTAAAGTCTGTATTTCGTCCAGAATTTTTAAATAGATTAGATGAGATTATTATATTTCATGGTTTGACTAAGGAGAATATTTATAAGATAATAGATGTGCAATTTTCTCGTTTACAAAAAACACTTGCTAAGCTTAAACTTAGTATAAATTTATCACAGGAAGCTAAAGAGCTAATAGCACAAACTGGTTATGATCCTGAATATGGTGCAAGACCATTAAAGAGGGTAATACAAGACTGTATTCAAAATAATTTAGCTAAGCTACTCTTGTCTGGAGAAGTAGTAGAAGGTAGTGAACTTATAGTGTACGCTCTTAATAATGAGATCTTAGTTAAGAAAGTTTAAAATTACTATGTATTGTGTAAAAGAATGTGTATAGTTGATAGTATTAACACTGAGTCTTTATTTAAACTAATTAATCAGGAAAATTGGAAAGAAAAAAGAAAGATTAAAGAATTTATAAAATATTTTTATAATTTTGTTTATAATAGTGATTTAAAGATTAATGACGCGTTTCTTTTGTATATTGCAAAGGATGCGTATAATTTTATCTTTAAAAAAGAAGTGGGAGAGAAGAGCAAATTAGAAGTCAGTAATGTAAATGATATACCAAAGATAAAAGGTGATTTTACTGTAGTTAAAATAATAAGTGATGATATGCCTTTTTTAGTTGACTCTATCGTTGCTGCTATTAAATCACACAATTTAGCTATATACTATTATAGTAATAGTATCATTAATATTAAGAGAAAAAATGGTTTGATTGATGAAATTTATGATTTAGAAAAGAATGATGGTGTGAAAGAATCGGTGATATATGTAATTATTAAAGGTATAAGTGATGATTTTATTAGTATTTTAAAAGAGTCTTTGCGAGAAACGCTGAAAGCAGTTGACTATGTTGTAAAAGATTGGTATTTAATGCTACAGAGGTTAAATGCAGCAAGGGATGGACTATGTTTTCTTCAAGAAGAAACAGAGGAAGTTAAAGTTCAACTTCCATCATCATATACTATTCATCAGATTATAGATTTTTTAGATTGGTTGCAAAGTAATAATTTTGTGTTTTTAGGTTATCAAGAGTGTACTACTGATAGAGATGGAAAACTTGTTTTGCACGAAGAGCAAAATTTGGGTTTAATGAGAGTAAGTAAAAAATATCAGAGTTCTTTGACTTTTTTTAAAGATTTGAATCTATATATAGCGAGGTCGGATCTTATTTCTATAGTTCATAGGCGCACGTATATGAATTGTATAGGTGTAAAAGAATTTGATAGTCATAGTAATGTAATAAAGGAGCGGTATTTTTTTGGATTATTTACTTCTGTAGCAGAAGTTCAGGATATCCGTACTATTCCAATAGTAAGAAATAAGGTTAAAGCTATAGGGGAAAAAACAGGTTTTGCACCTGGGGGACATAATAGTAAGGCTTTAGTTTCTATTTTACAAACTTTTTTTTGTGATGAATTATTTCAATTAAGTGAGGATGAGTTATTTAAGATTTGTACTTCAGTTATGTCTCTTGCGGTTAGGCCAAGAGTAAAACTTTTTTTAAGAAGAGTAGGAAATTTTATTAATTGTATAATACTGATACCTATGCAGTATGCTAGTGCTAGATTGATGTTCAAGATACGTGATATATTAAAAAATGAGATGGGTGCAGAAAGTTCAGATATTTATAATAATCATATTATTAATGAATATGATTTAATGAAATTACATGTGGTTTTGAAGACTAGAGATATTAGTGTTGTTAATGATAAAGTTTTGTGTGTTGAAAATAAATTGAAGAATGTTGTGGAAAAGTGGGAAGATCGTTTTATAGATAACCTATATAGTACTTTTAATACGGTTGAGGATATATTTATTCGTTATTGTAGGGCATTTCCGATAAGTTATCAGGAGAATTTTGAGCCTTACATTGCGTATCATGATATAAAAAAATTAGAGATAGTAAGAAGGAAAAGAGTGAGTGAGGTTGATCTAAGGCTTACTTGTGACAATCTTAATTATCAATTAAAGGTTTATACTCCAAGTAATGGGGGACTTGAATTATCAAAAATATTTAAAGTTACTAAGAATTTAGGAGCAAAAATTCTATCTCATAATAGTTATTATATAGAGATTAATGGTGGGATATTGATACACTATTTTGTGTTATCAAAGGTTGATGAATTAGTAAATAATATTACTCTTAAAGAACAGTTTGAAGTCACGCTTGCGAAAGTATTTAGTAGAGAAATCAGAAATGATTATTTCAATAGTTTAGTTATTATTGCTGGACTAGAGTGGAAAGAAGTGCTTTTAATTAGAGCGTTAAGTGCTTATCTAAAGCAAATGTCATTTAATTATAATCCAGGATATATTCAAAAGGTAGTTTCAGAGTATCCAAAAGTAGTAAAGTATTTAGTACAATTATTTCACGCAAGATTTAATCCTAAGGTAGATATTGATAGAGTAGAAACTACTGATATTTTCAAAGAGAAGATTGAAGAACTCTTAAAAGGAGTTAGTAATGTTTCACATGATTATGTTTTACGTTCTATATTTAATTTAATAATGTCTATTCTTAGAACTAGTTATTATCAAAAGGATAAATCTTATTTATCTATAAAATTTGATTCAAGTAAAATAAATGGTTTACCTAATCCACGTCCATATTGTGAATTATATGTTTATTCAAATTTTTTTGAGGGAATTCATTTAAGAGGAGGAAAATTAGCGCGTGGTGGATTAAGATGGTCAGATAGAACAGAGGATTTGCGTACTGAAGTTTTAGGACTTGTAAAAGCTCAAATGACGAAAAATGCAGTTATTGTCCCTGTTGGTGCAAAAGGTGGATTTGTAATAAAGGAAGTTTATAGAGATGAAAATGCTTTAAAGCAAAAAGTTGTTGAGTGTTATAAGGATTTCATTAGAGGAATGCTTGATATTACTGATAATATAATTGATGATAAGATAATTCCACCAAAAAATGTTATTAGATATGATGAAGATGATCCATATTTAGTGGTTGCAGCAGATAAAGGTACTGCTTCATTTTCTGATTATGCTAATCAGATAGCCTCTGAGTATAATTTTTGGCTTAGTGACGCATTTGCATCTGGTGGATCTGTAGGTTATGATCATAAAAGTATGGGTATTACAGCTAGAGGTGCATGGATTGCAGCACAGAGACATTTTTGGAGGATGAATAAGAATATTTATCAAGATATAGCTGTTATCGGGATTGGAGATATGGCTGGTGATTTATTTGGAAATGGTATGCTTCTTTCGAGAAATATGCGTTTAATTGGTGCATTTAATCATATGCATATTTTTATTGATCCAAATCCTGATGTAGAAAATAGTTTTATAGAACGTAAGCGTCTTTTTGAATTACCATTTTCAACTTGGATGGATTATAATAAAGATTTAATTTCTCAGGGTGGTGGGGTATTTGAGCGTAACAGTAAACAAGTAAGTGTTTCTCGGGAAATGAAAAAATGTTTTGGTATAACAGAGGATGTATTATCTCCAAATAGTTTAATTCGATATTTGTTAAAAGCAAAGGTAGATTTGATATGGAATGGAGGAATTGGTACGTTTATTAAAGCAAAAAGTGAAAGTCATGATATGGTTAGTAATAAAGCAAATGATGAATTGAGGATTAACGGTAGAGATATTAGAGCTTCTATGTTCATAGAAGGTGGTAATCTTGGTTGTACGCAACTTGGAAGGATAGAATATGCGAAAAGAGGTGGATATATCAATGCTGATTTTGTTGATAATTCGGCAGGGGTAATATGTTCTGACCTTGAAGTTAATATAAAAATTGCATTTGTATCGGTTATGAAAGAAGGTAGTATTTCCTTAAAAAAAAGAAATGAAATACTGGCTAGTATGATAGATGAGGTTGTATCTAAAGTGCTTGAGGAGCATAACAAGATTGAGACAAAAGCATTACTTTTTGAGTGCTTGCAGGCTAAAGAAAGGTTGGAACAGCATTATAGGTTATTGCTTAGTTTGGAAAAGTCTGGATTGTTAGATAGAGGTGTAGAGTTTTTGCCAGCTGATGAAGAAATAACAGGGATGTTGACTGGAGAAGAGGGCTTTAGCTCTCCTCAGCTTGCTGTTTTAATATCTTATGCTAGGACATCAATAAAAAATGAAGTTATACGTTCTGACCTGCCTGAAAAAGATTTTTTATGTCATGATTATTTGCTAAGTTATTTCCCACAGAAAATGGTAACGGAATTTAAGAATTTTATATTGAAGCATCAATTGCGTAGAGAGATTATTTCTACTTGTATTGCAAATGATGTAGTAAATAGAATGGGTTGTATATTTATTAATAATTTAGTTGAAAAAACTGGAGTTAAAGTATATGAAGCGGTTAATTTATATATTATTGTAAGCCATTTATATAGTTTAAATAGTTTGTGGCGGAAAATTGATGAGTTAGACGGGAAGATTAATGTTAACTCATATTTACAAGTGGTAAGAAGTGTACAAAAATTTATTGGTAGGGTATTATTTTGGTTGGTAAGAAATTTAGGTAAACTTAGCTTTATAAATTTAGATGATGTTTTAAAAGTTAAAGGTGGAATTGAAACTTTGGGACAAAACTTAACTCATGTTTTAGATGAGCATTTGCTAAAAGTTTATCGTCATGGATCTGTTTCTTTGTTGGAACTTAATATAGATAAAGATTTAGCACAAAAAGTTGCTGATTTGTGTATTTTAGCTTATGCATTAGATATTATATCTATTTCTGAGCAAACATCTTTGTCTATTTTGGATGTTGGTAAAATATACTTTAAGTTAAAATCGTTATTAAAATTTGATCTGATTAGAACAATTGCCATTAAAATGAAGAGTCATTCTTCTTATTGGGATCGTAGTTTAATTAATGATTTGTTAGATGATTTGAGCACTTATCATTATCAATTAGCTGTAAAGGTTATAAAGTTTGCTGATAATTGTGAAAATAAGGTTCAAATTTGGGCTCGTAATGATATGGATTACATAGAACGTTATAGTAGCTTTTTAAATGAAATGATTACTTCTAAGCTTGATTTAAGTAAGTTAATCTTTATAATTAAAAGAATTAAGGTACTCGCCTCATAAAAAATGTTCAGCATAGGCCTTCAAGAAATTTTGGTTGTAGTTCTAGTGAGTATAGTTGCTCTTGATAAGAATAAATTTCCTGTATTTATTGATCTCATTAGAAAAACATATAGACATTTTATAGTGATAAAATTAAAAATTAGGAATCTGTTAAAAAATGCTGGAGTTGAAGATTTATGTAAGGATTATTATGTTGAGAAGGTAAATTATGTAGTTGGTAAAGATGGTAAATTTTATCCTAGTTATAGTATAGATAACACATCTAAAGATAATGACAGCAAAGATACTGATAATAGATGATGTACTATCTAATATTAAGTTCTTAGAAGCTCAGCTAAAAGCTGAGTACTATGTAGTGATTGTAACTCATAATAGTAAAGAGGCTATAGATTTAGTAGTGAGGCAACAACCTGATATTATATTACTTGGTATTACAGTGCCGAAAATAAATGGCCTTGAAGTTTGTAAAAGTCTAAAGAATGATCCTTTAACAACTCATATTCCAATAATTATGGTGAATACACTGCATGATATTTGCGATAAAGTGCAGGGTATTAATGCTGGTGCAGATGATTTTTTAACTAAACCAATAGATGAAACTGCTCTGTCTGCACGAATTAAATCTCTTACACGTTTTAAAATGATCATAGATGAATTGCGTCTAAGAGGAAAAACTAATGCTGAAGTTGGTGAAGTAGCAGAAAGCAGTAGTATTATGGGGTATTCTCACAGGATTTTTGATGCTAACCTACTTGTTGTAGGTGAAGATATTTTTCAAATAGAACAAATATTTAATATATTAAAACAAAGTTTTAAGTTAGTTAAAATACTGAATAATCCAATCAAGGCATTAAAGGTTGGTATTGAGGATAATTACGATTTAATTATTTTAGATATGCAATTTTCTAAAATTGATGGTTTACGTTTATGTTCTGAATTTCGTAGTAAGGTAGAAACACGTTATACACCGATTTTTATTCTTTCTGAAGATTATGATAAAAGTAATTTAGTAAGAGCATTGGAAGTTGGTGCTAATGATTATTTAACAGTGCCTATAGATAAAAATGAGTTAATAGCAAAAGTTAACTTACAAGTAAAGCGCAAGAGATATCAAGATGCTTTGAGAATGAATTTATTTAATAATGTAACAATGTCTATAAAAGATCCATTAACTAACTGTTATAATAGAAGGTATTTTGATGCGTATTTAAAGAACATTATCAATGATTTTATAGAAAAGGATAGAAGACTATCTCTTATGATACTTGATATAGACTATTTTAAGGCAGTAAATGATAATTTTGGGCATAGTGCTGGTGATGAACTTTTAAAACAAATACAAAAGAGAATTTCTGAAAATATTAGGGTGGGGGATTTATTAGCTAGGTTTGGTGGTGAAGAATTTGTTGTTATAATGCTTGATGCTAGTATATCAGATGCTTCTACTGTTGCAGAGAGGGTGCGTAAGGTTATTGCTATGGAACCTTTTATTATGTTTTCGGATAGAAATATAATTCATAATATAACTGTAAGCATTGGAATTACAGAAATGCAAAAATCTGATCTTAATAATATCAAGAGATTTATAGTACGTGCTGATAAGTGTTTATATAAAGCAAAAAATAGGGGTAGAAATAAAGTAGTTGCTGACTGATGATTACTTATGGTATATAGCTGAAGCAAGATGTATATTGATATTCTGAGATTCAAGTTATTAGAAAAAATATTATTCAGGTAGTTTTTTTTATTGTTTTAGTATGAAATGCTGAGATATAGTTTTATCATGTAATTTTTTTTATGTAAGCTCATATAAAATTTTTTTGAGTAGGTTAATTTTAATACTAAATTTAGTATAAAGTCATAAGTGATATTATTCTAATATTTTTAAGTTTACTAACTAAAATTGGTGTAATTTTATACATGTAATTCATTATAACACTTACTTATAAATTTAATTATTATATATAGTAAAAGAATTATTAAATACTAGTATTGTTATTTGGATAATTATTATAGAAATACTAGATATATATTATAATTGTAGATGATATTTTGAGTATAATTCATCTTATGATAATAACATTTATATAATCTTTTGCTTGAATATTAAAAGATTTACTTCTAAAGTTCAAGAGGAGAAAAATTTTTATAGTTCTTCCCACTCTTGAAATTTTTAAAATATTTATATTTTTTACTATTTAGAATTGTAAAAGCATGTTTTTACAACTTATGTATTTTAGTAAAGCTTAAATAAAGATATGAAAGAGTGTTCATTAGTGATATTTTTTATTATTTACTTTATTTCACAGATTAAAGATAATTAAATTACCTGTTATTTTTATGATAAAAAATTAGTTAATAGTTTGATTTATTTATAAATTCATGAAAAGAAATTGAGTGCTTATTTAAGTGACTGTTGATTAATATTACTGTTATAATTTTCTTATTTTAGAAAAAGGATGAAGTAGGGAAGTTATTATATATTTTAAATAGGTATAATTATTTCTCTAGTAAAGAATTGGAAAGTACTTTTTTTAATTAGCTATGGAAAAAAACTTGTTTGCATAAAAATTTCTCATAATATTTAATGTATCATAATCTGTAAAATCTAGTTTTATTGGTGTGATAGTGATAAATCCTTCTTTGATTTTGCCTACACTACCACTACCTGAATGTTCTCGAGACCAATCTAGACTTAAAGAACCGTCTGAATTTTCGGTAAAAATTAAGTCTCCATCAATATTATATTCACCTTGTTCAGTAAATTCTACTCCTTTTACTTTTTTTGTAGCAGGAAAATTCACACTCATTGCTATATTTTTAGGCCAACCGACTTCAACTAATTTAGCAGTAATCTTTGGTGCAAAAACCTTTGTGTTATGCCAGTTTATTTCATTATGATATACTTGACTTAATGCAATTGAGGGTATAAATCTCGCAGCACTTTCCATTACTGCTCCAATTGTTCCTGAATAGCATATATCATCTCCAACATTTGAACCGATATTTACTCCTGATAGTACTAGATCTGGCTTTTTATCCATAATTTTATTTAGTGCAATGATAACACAATCTGCAGGTGTACCGGATATGCTGAATTCTTTTTTACCATGTTGATTTACTCTAATAGATTGCCTTATTGGGTAATCAAGAGATCTGGCTGCTCCACTTCTGTCGGTATCTGGTGCTACTACCCATATTTCTGACGCAAAGTTTTGTGCAACCTCTTTAAGTAATTTTATTCCTTCGCTTTCGAAACCGTCATCGTTTGTTATTAATATTATCATATAAGATTCTATGTACTTTAAAGTTATGATAAGTAATTTTGATTGTTAGTTGCAAATAAATCTATTGTTCTTGTTAATTTTAAATTGTCTATAGTAGTTTATCTTGATTTTTTGATGTTTTATCTTTACTATGCATTAAATTTGAAAAATTTACAGCTGAGAAAGTCAATGAAATCTTGATGTTTGTGCACTATTTTTCAATTTAAAGGATGATTTTAAATATGGCTAATTTAGAAAATTTAAGACAAGAGCTTGCTGAGTTAAGAATACAGATGAATTATCATAATGTTTTATATTATCAAAAAAGTAAGCCAGAGATTACTGATGCTGAATACGATGAGCTGAAGCGTAAGATAGCTGAAATCGAAGTGCAACTTCCGGAAGTTCATATAATGCGGGACAGTGTTGGTTCTGCACCGGATGAAAGATTTTTTAAGGTGAGACATCAAAAGCCTATGCTTTCTCTTGATAATGTTTATGATGAGCAAGGTGTAAAGCGGTTTTTGTTTAAGGTAAAGAGATTTTTAATTGAGAGTGAAGTAGAAATATTATGTGAGCCAAAGGTTGATGGGTTATCATTTTCTGCAGTATATGAGAATGGTGGATTTGTTAAAGCTGCAACTCGTGGCAATGGTTTTATAGGAGAAGATGTTACTCACAATGTTGCAACAATAAAAGGTTTTCCTAAGTTTTTACAAGGTGTACAAGGTAGGTTAGAGGTTAGGGGTGAAATATATATTAGTAATAGTGATTTTTTAAGATTAAATGAAAACAATGAGTTTGCTAGTCCTCGAAATGCAGCTGCCGGTTCTCTGAAACAGTTAAATGCAAGAATTACAGCAAGTAGGCCACTCAGGTATTTTGCTTATTTTTTAATTGGTGGAATAGAAAAAAGCCAGTGTGAGATACTAGAGAAACTTGAGGCACTGGGTTTTTGTGTAAATAAGCATCGTTTTTTGACGAATAATTTAGATGGAATGTTGAGATTTTATGATGAAATGTATGATTGTCGCTATAATTTAGATTATGATATTGATGGAATAGTTTATAAAGTGAATGATTTGGCGCTACAAAATCGTTTAGGAAACACTCATAAAGCACCACGTTCAGCACTTGCATACAAATTTTCTGCGGTTTATGCAAAGACAAAATTGAACAAAATATTTATACAGATAGGTAGGACAGGGGTTTTAACTCCGGTTGCTAGTTTAGTACCAGTTAATATTGGTGGAGTGCTAATTAGCAAAGCAAGTTTGCATAATCAAAATGAGATAAAGCGTAAAGACATAAGAGAGGGTGATATTGTAATAATCAAAAGGGCAGGAGAAGTAATTCCTCAAATTGTTGAGGTAGACAAAGTTTCTCGTTATACAAACGTGTCTGAGTTTGTATTTCCTAAAAAATGTCCTGAGTGTGGGAGTGAGTTACAGATTGAGGGAGTAATAATAAGATGTCCTGGGGAGTTTACTTGTAAAGCTCAAATAATAGAAAAGTTGAAACATTTTGTATCAAAAGATGCATTTGACATTATTGGTCTTGGTGAAAAGCAGATAAAATTTTTTTATGAACTTGGTTTGATAAGAAGAATTCCAGATATTTTTGCTTTAGAAGAAAAATTAAGTAGATTTAATCTGGAAAATCAGTCTGGCTGGGGTGAGAAATCATTAGCTAATTTATTAAATGCTATACGAAGGAAAAAGGTAGTAACTTTAGATAGATTAATATTTTCTTTAGGTATTAGATTTGTTGGTCAGGTTATAGCAGGATTACTTGCAAAGTATTATGTTTCTTATGATATCTGGTATAGCTCAATGATAAGATTATTATCAACTGATATTGAGACGGATATGAGTAACATAAAAGAAGAGACGATTAAATTTTATAGTCATGAGCTGATAGGTATAGATGGAATAGGAGAAAAAGTGGTAGAGTCCTTGAAATTATTTTTTTCTAAAGAATTAAATATTAAGATGTTAAATGATTTGATTATTTATATTCAAATCCTTCCTATGAGTTCGAATTCTAGCAATTCTATTCTAAATAATAAAATTGTAGTGTTTACTGGTAAACTACTTGGTATGAGTAGAGAAGAGGCAAAAGTTAGAGCTAAAGCTTTAGGAGCAAAAATTAGCTCAAGTCTTTCTACTAAAACTGACTATCTAGTTGCAGGGGGAGATTCAGGTGCTAAGTATAGGAAAGCAGTGGAATTAGGTATAAAAATTTTAAGCGAAGATCAGTGGTATAAAATAATAAATTTTGAAGTACCTAGTAATAACTATCATACTCTTAGGTAGCATATGGGTTGTGTATCTTGACATTTAGTAAAATCTATAAATAAACTAGATAGTTTGTATTTATTTGGAGTTATAATAATGTTCATTCAATTACTTGATAAAGAATTAAATGATTTTCATTTATTGAAGCATCAGTTTTATCATCTATGGAGTGAAGGAAAATTAAGTCTTGAAGTTCTACAAATTTATGCTAAAGAGTATTATCATCATGTTGCTACTTTTTCGTTATATTAGTGGTATACGTTCTTTTGTATATAGTTAAAAGAGATTTTTTGATGGAAGTAAAAATTTTTTTAAGGAACTTGGTGATTGGAAGTATGTGGATAAAGAATTATAAAAGTAGAATTGAATATGAAGTCTTTATGTAATCTTTTTATTCAGGACTTGAGACTTTGGATTCATTTGGGGTGTAGTGTAGAAGAAAGGTTCCATTCTCAATTGGTGAGTGTTAATGTTGATTTTGCTTTTAGATCTCCTCCTTTAGGGTTTATTACTGACCAACTTGAAGATACTATCTGTTATTTAGAGGTAGTACAAAATATTAAATCTCTTGCTCAAAGTAAACAATTTAATTTAATTGAGCATTTTACCTATAATATATATATTACCATTAGTAACCTTATAATGCAGAAAAGACATATTATTTCTTCTATAAAAGTAGTTGCTCATAAAATTGCACCACCTGTTCCTGATGTACATGGAGGTATTATCTTTACTTATTGTAATATATTGCAATAAATAGGAAGATAGCTAATGATTTATATTTCTATTGGTTCAAATTTGGGGAATCGTCTTTCTAATTTGCAAAAGGCTACTCAATTATTGAAGAGATATTATTTTAAAGATTTAAGGTCTTCAATTATTTTAGAGACTCAAGCTATTTTACCAGATGGTGCTCCAGTTGAGTGGGATAAGCCTTTTTTTAATATGGTTGTGTATGGAAGTTGTTTTATTCCCCCTAAAAAGCTATTAAAAGGCCTTAAGCAAATCGAGTGTGATATGGGTCGTCCGCAAGTCTATAAAAAATGGGAACCTCGTATTATTGATTTAGATATTTTATTATGGGATGATCTAGTACTCGATACATCATATCTTACTATCCCTCACCCGGAATTAATGGATAGACCATTTTTGTTGCACTTAATGGCAATGTTAAATCCTATGGCTAATATTCCAGTAATTAATAAAACTTTTGATGCTATTGCTTGTAGTAAACCTAACATTAAGGATTGTTTTTTAAAGAGCTTTGCACTTTCACCAAGGTTTATAGGAATTGTTAATATTACTCCTGATTCATTTTCAGATGGTGGTTTTTATTATGATTCAGATCAAGCGACTAAACAAGCATTAAAATTGATGTCTGATGGTGCAAGTATAGTTGATCTTGGTGCTCAATCCACAAGACCTGGATCTTCTATTCAGTCCCCGCAAGTAGAATATACACGTTTGAAGCCAGTGCTTGATAATCTTAGTTGTTATATGAGAGATGGCGATGTTGAAGTTAGTATTGATACTTTCTGGCCAGATGTTATTTTAAATGTTTTAGAAAGCTATAACGTGGCTTGGATAAACGATGTGAAAGGGAATTTAGATGATGGTACTTTAAGGACAATTGCGAGCAGTAAGTGTGGTATTATTATTATGCATTCATTTTCTGTGTTATCACATAAAGATGATGTTGGTGGTGGTATTACTATTGATCCAATTGATACTATAAATAGGTGGGTAGAAAAGAATATCAATAAGTTACTTGCTCTTGGTTTTGATAAAGATTCAATAATTATTGATCCTGGTATCGGTTTTGGAAAATCTTTGTATCAGAATATTGAGATTTTACGAAATATAGAGGCATTACGGAATTTTGGTTGTAAGATTTTAGTTGGTCATTCTAGAAAGTCATTCATTTCTTCTTTTTCTACAGAGCTTGTTTTTAATCGAGATTTAGAAACAATTGCTGTATCGTCTATATTGTGTAATCAAGTTGATTTTCTTCGAGTACATAATGTGCGTAATCATATGCAATTTTTTGTAGCTCAAGCTGTCTTACGGAAGTGATGATTATTGGAATCATGGCTGTTGATCCTAATGGAGTGATTGGAGAGAATAATAAATTACCTTGGTGTTATCCAAGTGAGTTAAGACATTTTCTTCAGATAACTAATAGGCAAATCATTGTTATGGGAAGAAAAACATTTGCAACAATGCCAAAAAGTATATTAAAAGATCGTACTTCTATTGTTTTTTCTCGTAATAAATTAAATTCTTGTTTTTATAGAGATATAAAATGTACAGTTGTTTCTTCTATGAAAGAATTTTTATTGATTCGAGGTAATTCTAAAGTATATATGATTGGTGGAGCACAGATAGCACATCTTTTTTTACGTTGTAATTTAATATCAGAGTTTATTGTAACAGAGATTCATAATCTTTATAAAGGTAGTGTATATTTCAATTTAACGTTTCTTGATAAATGGAATAAGATTATTCTAACAAGAACACAGGATTATACTATATATAAGTTAACACGTTAAATATAATATGTTAAAGTAATTTTTATAATATTTACTATATTCAATGTGTGGTGAAGTATTAGAGAATTCTCGATTGTTATATTTCAAGAGATTTAAAAAAAAAGGTTGTGCTGCTATCATATAACATTATTTTTATTTGTAATAAAGGTGATTTATAAGATGGCCTTTTCTTTTTATAAGGGAATTCAATCAATAAATAAACTAATACAATTGCTGATGTGATGGACATGGTATGGATTAGATGATTGAAAAATAGAAGGTGAATTATGTATTTGTAGCAAAAGAGCAATCTAACTTTTCTTTTGTTATTTATATATTATTAAGCCTTTTAATAATATTCTTTATTTTTGATGCTTTTTCAAATTCTAAGTTCTTGGCATATTTTAACATTTGTTTCTTTAGGTCTTTTAGATCAGTATTACTAATATTAATATCTTTTTCATTTACTGCTTTATCTTGTAGAGTATTAGATATAGTTTTTATTATAGTTTTTGGTGTAATATTGTGTAGTATATTATATTCTTGTTGTTTTTTTCTTCTTCTTTCAGTTTCTTTTAACGCACGGTTTAAGGAATTAGTGATTTTATCTGCATATAAAATTACTCTACCTTTAGCATTGCGAGCAGCACGTCCTATCGTTTGAATGAATGAAGTCTCTGATCGCAAAAATCCTTCTTTATCAGCATCTAAAATTGCAACTAAGCCACACTCTGGAATATCAAGGCCTTCACGCAGTAGGTTCACACCAACTAATACATCAATTTCTTTTGATCTTAATTTATATATAATATTAATTCTTTCTAATGCACCGATATCTGAGTGTAAATAATTTACCCTTATATTTAATTCACTCATATGATCAGCTAGCTTTTCAGCCATTTTTTTTGTTAAAGTAGTGATTAAAACACGAAACCCATTATTTATTGTTAGTTGTGCTTCGTGAATTACATCGTTAACTTGATTTTCTATTGGTTTAATATTGCAGATTGGATCTGTAAGTCCTGTTGGACGAATGACCTGTTCTATAAATACATTATTGGTTTTTATTAACTCGTATTTTCCAGGAGTAGCTGAAACGTAAATAGTTTGTGGCCGTATTTTTTCCCACTCTTCAAATGTTAATGGTCGATTATCAAAAGTAGAGGGGAGCCTAAAGCCATAGTCAACTAATTTTTTTTTACGTGCTTTATTAGCACTATACATTGCACTAATTTGGGGAATGGTGACATGGCTTTCATCGACAAATAGGATGACATCTTTAGGTAGATATTCAAATAAGGTAGGTGGTGGATATCCAGCTTTTGTTCCGCAGAGATAACGTGAATAATTTTCGATACCTTTGCATGTTCCAGTTGTTACCATCATTTCTATGTCAAAATTGGTACGTTGTTCAAGGCGTTTTGCTTCAACAAATTTATTTTGAGAGTAGTAATAGCTTAAGCGTTCATGTAGTTCTTTTTTAATTAATGGAACCGCTTCTAATAAAGCTTCGCGTGATGTAATATGATAACTGTTTGGAAAAACAGTGATTTTATCTATGTATTTAATAATATTACCGGTTATAGAATCAATTTCAGAGATTTTTTCTATTTTATTATGAAATAATGATAAACGCCAGGCTTTATTTTCATTGCAAGCGGGAAAGATATCAATAATATCTCCACATACTCTAAAATTTCCTCTTTTAAATTTGATACCGGAGTGTCTATATTGAAGATTGATTAAATTACTCAAAAAATCATTGATATGAATTTTATCTCCAATATTTAATGATATAGTCATATTAATATAGCTTTTAGGTGAACCAAGACCATATATGCAAGAGATACTAGCAACTATAATTATATCCCTACGCTCTAAAAGGGAGCAAATTGCAGAGTAACGTAGCATGTCAATTTTTTCATTGATTGTGGAGTCTTTTTCAATATAAGTATCAGTTTGTGGTGAATAAGCTTCAGGTTGATAATAATCGTAATAAGAAATAAAGTATCCAACAGCATTGTAAGGGAAAAATCTTCTCATTTCTTCATAAAGTTGTGCTGCTAAAGTTTTATTATGTGCCATAATTAATGCAGGCCTGTTTGTTCTTGCAATGACATTTGCCATAGTGAAAGTTTTTCCGGAGCCGGTGACCCCAAGTAAAACTTGATCTCTTTTATTGTTGTTTAGTCCTACAACTAAATTATCAATTGCTTGTGGTTGATCTCCAGCTGGTTTAAAATGTGTAATGATTTGAAATTTCATAATCTTATTTTTTTATGGTATTTTATTATTAATATTCTTGTTATGCGGCAGGTTATAAAAGTGAGTATCTAGAAGAAAAATCTATTTTCTATTTTTATAAAGTTTGCTCCAAACTTTATTGTTGGTTAATATAAAAAGTGTTGTTAAAATTATGAGATACGCTATCACTTTAAACCCTAGTTTGTGCCTATGTTCTAATTCTGGTTCTGCTGCCCATTGCAAGAAATTTACTATATCATATGACATATTTTCAACTGTAGCTTGTTTCTTCGTACTATTGTATTCTACTATTCCTTCAAATAGTGGCGGTGCCATAGCTAACTTACCTGTTGGAAAATATGGATTAAAATATAAATTGTTTTCATCTTGTTTACTATTTTGGTAACCGGTTAGAAGTGAATAGACGTAGTTTGCACCATCATGTCTTGCTTTAATAATTAATGACAAATCTGGTGGAACTGCACCGTTGTTACTTGCTGCAGCTGCTTCTTTTGTATTGAAAGGTGCGATAAAATAATCTGAGGGTATTCCAGGTCTGTCAAACATTTCACCTAGATCATTTGGGCCGTCTTTGACTTGATAAGAAGATGCAATCTGTTTGATATCTTCTTCAGAAAAACCTATATCTTGTAAATTGCGAAATGCTATTTTATTCATTGAATGGCAAGCGGCACAAACTTCTTTATATACTTTGTAGCCACGCTGAATTGATTCCCTATCAAAAAATCCAGTAATTCCATTAAAACTCCAGTTTATTTTTTTATTAGGTAATGGTTTGAATTCTTTTGCATATACAAGATTAACGAGAAATAACGTGCAAAATACAGCAAACATATTTCTCACTGGCATTATTTCATCTCCTGTACAGAATCACTTATAGTTTTGGGTAGTTCTCCTGATTTTTCATATTTACTAAGTAATGGTAAAATGATTGCAAAGTATAAAAAGTAATAAAGAGTGGAAAGCCTGCTAAAAGTAATATAAGGTTCCTTTGCTTCTTGTCCTCCCAGCCAAGCAAGTAATGTAAAATTTATCACAAAAATCCAAAAAAAAACTTTAAATAATGGACGATAAGTACCGCTTTTTACTTTTGTTTTATCAAGCCAAGGTAACAGAAACCATATTAAAATGGATCCAAACATGGCAGACACACCAATAAATTTATTTGGAATTGAACGTAGCATTGCGTAAAAAGGTAAGAAATACCATTCAGGTACTATATGTATTGGAGTAACCATAGGATCAGCTTCTATATAGTTATCTGGATGCCCAAGATAATTTGGAGCATAAAAGATGAACATAGATAAAACTATCAAAAATAGACCAAAGGTTATGCAGTCTTTAACTACATAGTAAGGATAAAATGGGATGGTATCTTTGTGTGATTTAACTTCTATTCCACTTGGATTGCCAGAACCAAACCTATGTAAGGCTATAATATGTAGAACAACTAAAGTGATGATAATGAAAGGAAAAAGGTAATGTAGAGCAAAAAAACGATTAAGTGTTGGGTTGTCGACAGAAAAACCGCCCCATAACCATATAACTATCTTATCACCTATGAAAGGTATGACTGAGAATAAATTAGTTATCACTGTTGCACCCCAAAAACTCATTTGTCCCCATGGAAGAACATATCCCATAAAGGCTGTTGCCAGCATTACAAAAAATATGAATATGCCAATGAACCACACCATTTCTCGTGGTTTTTTATAGGATCCGTAATATAATCCACGTATTATGTGAATATAAATTACCATAAAGAAAAGAGAAGCTCCGACAGCATGAGTATAACGTATTAACCATCCATAATGTACATCGCGCATTATGTGTTCCACACTATTAAATGCGTGATTTATATGTGGAGTGTAATGCATGGCTAAAAATATCCCTGTTATTATTTGTAAAGTGAGTGCAATGCCGGCTAAAAAACCAAAGTTCCAAGCATAGTTTAAGTTTTTTGGTACTTGATAGGAAGCAATATTTTTGAGGAAAGAAAGTACAGGTAACCTATATTCTATCCAACTTAATATATTTTTTCCCTCATTTACTATTGTATTTTTTTTTGAGTCATCTTGCATGCTCAAAATTTCTCTATCTTTAATTCATTTATTATAGCAGTTTATTTATTGTAAACAATAAAAATTTTAAATTTAATTGAGAGCAAATTTATTTCTATTTAAGAATAGTTAGATAACTTTGCTTTTTAAAAGCATATAGTGTATTTAACACGATTTAAAGATATTAGTTAGTTATTTAAATAATATTTTTTATAGATTGTTTCTTATTTTGTAATGATTTTTTTTTCCTTTAAAAGATTTTGTAGCTCCCCTTTTTCATACATCTCACGAGTAATGTCACAACCACCAATAAACTCTCCTTTTATATATAGTTGTGGAATTGTTGGCCAATCAGAAAATTTTTTTATGGATTGACGTACTTCATTATTTTCCAGTACATTAATATATTTAAACCTAACATTTAATTTTTTAAGAATTGATACAACAAACCCAGAAAACCCACATTGAGGAAAATCAGAAGTTCCTTTCATGTATAAAACTACATCATTTTCTGCTATGTCTTTTTTTATTTGTTCAAAGTTGCTCATAAATATCACCTTAAAATTTTAAGCACTAGTTTCTAGTTGTAATGCATGTATAGATTGATTTTCTAGAGCTTTGTATACCATTTTATGTTGTTCAATTTTTGTTTTTCCAAGAAAGTGCTTAGAAATTATTTTTAAATAATAATGTTCACTATCTCCAGCAAGGTCATTGATCTTGATATCAGCATCTGGAAATGATTGTTTGATAATTTTATTTAATTCACGAATTGTAATAGCCATTGATCTACTTTAAGTTACAATATTTTATTTTATATATAAAAATGATTATATGCAATTAATTATTGTGTAGATAGTAAATTTAGTGTGTTAATAGTACTTGCAAGACGGGATTTTAATTGATTTTCATATTTATTCCAATCTTTTATTAACTTTCTAGCAACATCTGAATGCACTGCAGCTTTTGCAACTGCAGGAGAGACTATTGAAATTAATCTTGGGTCAAATGGAGTAGGTATTATATATTCACGTCCATAGCTCATTCTACGATTGCCATAAACTGTAGATATTTCATCAGGAACTGGCTCATGTGCGAGTTTTGCTATTGCAGCTGCAGCTGCAATCTTCATTTCATTATTGATAGTTGTTGCATGTACATCAAGTGCTCCTCTAAATATATAAGGGAATCCTATTACGTTATTAACTTGGTTATTGTAATCTGATCTACCAGTTGCTATTATTGCATCTGGTCTTATGGATTTTGCAAACTCGGGCTTTATTTCTGGGTTAGGATTGGCAAGGGCAAAAATAATAGGATTTTTGCTCATGCTTTTTAACATCTCTTCGTTAAGTACATCTTTTACAGATAATCCGATAAATACGTCAGCACCTTTTATCGCGTCGAATAAAGAACGTTCTTTAGTGTCAGTTGCATATTTTTCTTTCCACTTATTCATATCCTCTTTTCTACCTTTATATATTACTCCCTTTTTATCACATAGTACTATATTTTGAGCACCCATTAATCTTAGTATGTCTAAACATGCAATACCGGCTGCTCCAGCACCATTCATGATAATTTTAACCTCTTTTAATTTCTTTCTTGCAACGTCAAGAGCATTTTCTATACCTGCTGCAACAACTACTGCAGTTCCATGTTGATCATCGTGAAATACTGGAATATCCATCAATTCGTTTAGGCGTTTCTCTATTATGAAGCAATCAGGGGATCTTATATCTTCTAAATTTATTCCTCCCCAACTTGGTCCAAGGTGTTTTACTATGTTGATAAAGTCTTCTACATTTTCTGTATCGATTTCTATATCAACTGCATCAATATCAGCAAAGCGTTTAAATAAAACAGCTTTTCCTTCCATAACTGGCTTTGATGCAAGAGGACCAATATTGCCAAGCCCAAGCACTGCAGTTCCGTTTGAAATGACAGCAATACAGTTACTTTTTGTTGTATAATCATAGACTACTTTAGGGTTTTTAACTATTTCAAGGCACGGAGCTGCGACTCCAGGAGAATAAGCAAGCGATAAATCATACTGAGTGGACAAAGGCTTTGTTGGTAAAATGGATATTTTACCAGGATTATTTCCTCTATTATGATATTTAAGTGCTTTTTGTTTTGTAGTGTTATCTAAATCATCGTTCATGGTTGTATCTTTATAATATTAATATTTTAAATTTTAAAATAGTAAATTTTTTTAAGTATATGGAGTTTTGATATAATATTCAATCGTTAAACTATTAGCTTGTGAATTATACCCTACTACTGTATAAATAATTTACTGTACTGCATTAAAATTACATTGCATGTTTAAGAAAAACTTGCCTAATTTACTGACAATTTCTCGTGCATTTGCAATACCAGCAATAATATTAAGTTTTTATATAGAAAATAAATATGCAAGCTTAATCACTATATCAATTTTTATATTTGCATGTATTACAGATTTCTTTGACGGTTACTTAGCACGTGTATGGCAAGTTCAATCGAGATTTGGTAGACTATTTGATCCGATTGCTGATAAGTTAATAGTAGTTTCAACAATAATTATGTTAATTTATAAGCACAAGATAAATGATTTTACGATAATACCATCAGTGATAATTGTTTGTAGAGAGATATTAGTTTCTGGTCTACGGGAATTCTTAATAGCTATGAATGCTAGCTTACCTGTAAGCAAAATTGGGAAAATTAAAACATTTTTACAAATGATTGCTGTTGTAGCTTTAATAGTTAATGATTATGAAATAACTCAACGTATAGGTATAATTTGTCTTTGGATTGCAGCTATTATAACTGTATGGTCAGGCTATAGTTATATTTTAATTGGTATTAAACAAACTAGCTGAATTTCTTAAAAAGGAAGTTTTTGTTATAATAAATTTAATTAAATAATTGAGATTTATTTAATATATTAGTTTGCAAGTCAATAAAATTGAAGGCTAATAGTTTTGTGTTTAGATTTTTTCTGAAATTTTTTTTGTGACCTTATTAAGGTGCAGATTAAAAAAAAAAGTTAAGATCTGAGAAGGGAATGAATCTTTAGAGACAGGCTTAAGCAAGAATTATTAAAGTTGAGAAAAAGGCATTTTATAGATAGTATATATTAGATATTATTTGATACTATAGATGATTTACTAAGTTATATTAATTATTTTAATGGTTTATTTTAATATGTATTATATTTGATTATTGTATAGAAAGATTAGAGAAAGAAAAGCTTTATTATATAAATTAGGTGTTGTTATCTATATTAGATATTTAACAAGTGTATTTAATATTATAATTATGACATAATATAGAATATTTCTTTTGAAGAGTAGAGGATACAGTTTTACTTTGGCTTGAAGTAATTGTTTTTTGTAATTCTTTAATTTTTATATTTGTCTTTAACTATGAGAGAGAGTAAAGAAATTTAAGAAAATAAATAAAGTTTAAGATTGATAAAAAATAATAATAGTACAAGAATTAGCTATATAGTTTTTCTGTCTACTATTTTAAAAGTTAAAGAAGTTTGTTATTTATATAATATTTAATTATATTGCATTTTATTTAAAAAAATTAATGTATAGGGTTTTAATTATATACTTTATTTTTTTAATTTGTTTATCTATGCAGTCTTATGCATTGAATGATTCTGGAAGAACTGAATCTAAACTCTATGAGGAAGCGATGAGGCTTTTCAAGCAAAAAAAATATAAACAAGCTGTTAAAGTATTTCAAAAAATTGAAGATTTATATCCTTTCTCTCATATGGCAATGAAAGCTAGGTTATTAGTTGGTGTTTCTCATTATAATATGCATGACTATGATAGTGCCGCAAGTGATATGAATGATTATATACAAGTTTATTCGAATGGTGAAGATTTACCATATGTGTATTACTTAAGGGTATTATCTTATTATATGCAAATTCGTAAAATCCAACTTGGACAACGAATTGCATATAAAACTCTAGACTTAGCTAGTGAGTATATTAATTTTTTTCCTGACAGTAAATATATAGAAGAGATTAAGGAAAAAGTTAAACTGGTTACAGAGCATATCTTGGCAAAAGAATATTCTGTTGGTAAGTTCTATTTAATGCGTGGTGAATACTTGGCAGCAATTAAAAGATTTCAAAATATAGTAAGCAATAAAGATTCTGGCTATTTTCTTAAATCTATTAACTATTTAATAACAGCTTATTTAGCTCTTGGTCTTAATTCGGAAGTTAAGCAGTATAAGAGTCTACTAGCAGAAAATCTAAAAAAAAGAAAAGAGAAGGATGAAGTCATATGTAAAAATAGTAAGCCATAATGAAAATTGACTTGAGTTTTTTCTATGCTTTAATATACAATTAGTTTATAATTATTTATATGGCTGGTCATTCACAATTTTCAAATATAAAACATCGAAAGGGAGCTAGAGATGCAAGGCGTTCTCAAAAATTTACAAAGCTCATTAGAGAGATAACAGTTATTGCAAAGCAAGGTTTACCTAATCCTGAACTTAATCCACGCCTTCGCTCTGCTCTATCTACTGCACGTAAAGAGAATTTACCGAAAGATAAAATAAAAACAGCAATAAAAAATGCTATTGGTAGTGCTGTAGGAAAAAATTATGAGGAAATACAATATGAAGGTTATGGACCATCTGGTACTGCGCTTATTGTTCATGCTTTAACAAATAATCGTAATCGAACTATTTCTGAGATACGTTATATTTTTTCGCGCAAGGGTGGAAGTTTAGGAGAAATGGGAAATGTTAATTACCTTTTCGATCATGTAGGTTTGATTATTTATAAAATGGAAAATGTAGCTTTTGAAGCTCTATTTGATTATGGAATTGAATTAGAAGTATTTGATGTTGAGAAAAATGATAAAAAAGGATTGTGTATTATAACTTGCAAAACAAAAGATTTTTGTAGAGTGTGTAATGCTTTTTATGCAAAATTTGGAAAGCCAGAGCTTGCTCGCCTTTCATGGAGGCCAAAAAATTTAATTGAAATTACTGATAAGAAATTAATCAATAAATTATCTATATTGATTAGAGAGTTAGAAAGTAATGATGATGTTCGATACGTTGAGAGTAATTTTACTTTTGCTGATTCTGCTTAAACTATGTTATGAAATTTATGATATTTATATGCTTTATAATTGCCAATGTTTCAGTTTGTATGATCTTAAAATAATAATTAATAATTAAAACAATCTTAATTAATTTTAGTAACTAAGATTTTCTTTTACTGTATGGTTAGCAGGTTTCACTCCACAGTAGCTAATAAAGTTGATTGTATAAATGAGAGTTGGTATAAACTTTGAAAGGGATATTAATTATACCTGTAGTAATTTTAAAGTTCTTTTGAGGGATCGTTTAATAACTAAAAGAGTAGGAAAAAATTATACATTCACTAGTATAATAAAAAAAGTTACTCATTTATTTTATTAAAAATTGCGAAATTGTAAAAGAAAGGTCTTTTAGTAATCAAAGAAGGAGTAAGTTTTAAAAATGGTAAGGCTTTTGTCAATTTTTCCTAATAGAGATTTCATATATTTTTAAAATTTGGTAATAGAGCATTTCAATTTATGATAAGATTATTTTTTATAAAGGAGTAGGAGATTTATTTAGCTAAATTTGTTTTTCATGTATATACTGTTGCAGAAAGTATGATAAATATAATATATAGAAATAAGAATGGTTAGGTAGGTAAATATATAAAGTTAAAGTAAAACATAAAAATAGATATTTGACTTGCTATGTTGCACAAGTAAATTTAGTGATAATATAAGTGGTTAACTTTTAAATAAATGATAAAAAAGCAAGGAGGTAAGCTGTGCAGCTTATTATGTTTTTGTTGAGCGAGTACTGTGTGTTGAGTAAGATCACATTTATGTTATCAGCTGATATAATAGTATATGAAAGTGAAGTAGATTAATTGATTATATAAAAAAAGGTTTAAGATACTTGTAAATAAGATAAATAAAACGGTCAGTAAAGGGTATTTTAATGAAAACAAAATTAAAAGTAACATTGATAGTGTTGAGCATAGAGTAGATAAATTTAAGTTAACTCTACTACTTTTATAGTGATATAGTATATTAAAATATTTATTAATGTTTTATCTCAATGCAGTTTGTTTCAATATTAATTTTTTCTTAAAAGATTTTTATTAATTCCCCTAAAAGAAGAAAGAAGTAGAATTTCTTAAATATTATTGAAATTTATTCTAATAAAATGTTTATCATAATTTTACTTATAAGTAAACATGTTTTTTTAATTAAAGTTAAAGGTATCACATAAAAAAGTTAAAGTGAGTGGTGTAAAGATAATTCAATAGAGATTTCAATAGTGATTATTTCAGAATAAAACCAATGTAATATTGGTTACTGTATAGGTTTATTTTATACAAAGCCCTTTTAGTGATACAGAAAATAGTAATATATTTTACACTTTTATCTGAAAAGATAAAAGTGGCTAGGTTGTAATAAGTATATACTGCTCTTAATATAGTATAGTGTAAAATATAATTTAATTTTTTTTGTGTTATGCTTATGAATTAAAGTTTACATTATTTAATTAAGTATATGATAAAACTAGATAGTATATAGTAAAATTGTATATTAGGATACCTTTAAGAAGGTAAGAGTAAAGGGTATAACCTTTTAAATATGATTTTGTCATTATTAAAAAATACATATGCATAAATATGAAAGATTTTTTTACTTTTTGTATTAATTATATTTAATAAGTTTACTTTAAGTATATATAGAGTATAAGTTGTTAAACTTATGTAATTAGTGTATTACTACTAATATTAGTAGATTTTTTATTTTGTTATCATCTTGATTATTATAGTATTTATTAGGACTCTACTTTAAATGTGTGTTTATAACATTACTGGGTTTTAGGGTTAATTGATTAGTGTGTGAACTAATCATTCAAAATATGTTATTACTCGATAAAAAATCTATACCAAGCTATATATAGCTATATAATGCTCGTTACAATAATATTGATATTATAATATTTTGTTAGAATATTTTGAAAATTATTTAGTATAGTTTTATAAGTTATGTTTATTGTTGCTGTAGATGGAGGGCAAGTAAAATAAATAAGTGTTTTTGTTAGTGTGTAGTAATTTACCTTTGGAAAAAATAAAATTGCTATTTAGGTAATGAGAGAACTATCAATTGTAATTGATTTCTGAAATGATTTATATGTTTATTTTGAGTTTAATTTTCTATAAATTTTAGAAAAAATTCTTGATAAATAAAAAATCTTAAACATCTTCTCGCACTTTTTCTGAAGTTCTTAACTTCAAGAATTGAAATTTATCATTTTTATGTCTTATACCATTTTTGTTTAGAGATTAAATATATAATTTTATAAATTATGTAATCATAGTGCTTTCTTTATTATAAACGTCACTAATTTAGTTTTTTTATTAAGAATGTTGTGTTATCAGATTGAGCTAGTAGTTTCTATTAGAGCAATGTTAATATAATGCGTTTCTCTTTAATAAAGGATCAATTCATGGGAAGGAACTATAGTAAAAGTTATTATTTAGTCCTTCATCATTAATAGGAGGAATTAAATTAATAACTAATTTTTTCTAATTACGGGTTTATTTAAGATTGCTATTTTCTTGCATTAGAACATTTTCTCAAATTTTTTTTGTAGTTGAGTGATAATTCTTGTTTTAGATTTGTTTTTTGAAAAAGTGAAATGTCATTAGTCTGTAAAGTTTCTCCTGTGTGTTATCGGTTAACTTTACTTAAATTTTGATAAAGTTTTGTTTATATTTATCATTAGTTAATGAAATTAATTGTATAAAAATTACGTGTTTTTAAAGGGTTTGCTTTATTAGTTTTTACAATTTTAAATTTGCTATGATTAAAATCTTTATAATTGAGTGTTTGAAAACTATTAGATTTTTTGTTTTTGCTACGGTATTGTTTCTTAATCGGCATTTAATTAGGTATATTATAAAAGTTGCTAATGATCATTTGAGAAGTACTTGCTTGCTATAGACTAAGGTTTTTCTTTGGTTTAATATAGAGATATGTGATTGATAAATAAGTCTAGGATGAGTGGGTTATTAGTAAAAACTGATGACAATGTAGTACGAGTTGAAGATAAGAAAGCAGTGAAGGGCTTTTTTAGAATACTAGGTGGAGTAGCAGGTGCTGTAAGGTCTTGGATTGGTAATATCAGTCCTGATTTAGGTAATAGTCGTGATATAGATAGCTTGGTTTTGAAAATGAATGAATGCTTAAATCCAAAGGGAGGAGAAATTTCAGCACGTAGGAATACTGTATCTCTTGGTAATTTATATTTAGGTTTATCAGAAAAAGGTAAAATAAGGTTTTTGCAGACTTTAGTAGAAAAATTTAATCCAAGTAAAGCAGAAATAGATGAGAGAATAAGAGAATACAGGGAAAATAAGAATTTTGAGTTAGACTATAGATTTGAGCAAGATTTGATAAAAGTTCTTGAACCACCTCGCTTTAAGATATTAAAGCAATTTATTTCTTTACCAGAAGGTCTGAAATTTATTGTTGATATGCGTTCTGATGTGCTAAAGTTAAAGAAGCAATATAAAGAGCTTAATCGATTAGAAAGTGAATTAAAAAGTATACTTATTTCCTGGGTCGATGTTGATCTACTAGATCTTCGTCAAATTACTTGGGATTCCCCTGCATCATTATTAGAAAAACTTATAAAGTATGAAGCTGTGCATAAAATTTCCTCATGGGATGATTTAAAAAATAGGCTAGATTCTGATCGTCTCTGTTTTACTTTTTTTCATCATAAAATACCAAATGAACCTCTAATTTTTGTAGAGGTTGCATTGATGAATAGGATTGCTGATAGTATTCAGCATCTTTTAGATGAATCAATGCCCCCGAGTGATCCATATAATGCAAATACTGCTATATTTTATTCAATATCAAATACCCAAGCTGGGTTATCTGGAATTAGCTTAGGTAATTTTTTGATTAAAAGAGTTGTAGAAAAGCTATCGCAAGAGTTTAAGAGTATAAAGACTTACGCAACGCTTTCTCCAATACCTGGCTTTATAAGATGGCTAAAAGGAAATTTAAATCAGGATATTACTTTATTAGGGAAATTAGGTATAAAGCAGTCTAGTACAGAAGTTTTAGAGAGTATCAAGCAATTTAAAATTAATATTGGATATGAAAAACAATGTTTGTTGAAACTTTGTGCATATTACTTACTAAAGGTTAAAAATGATGATGGTGGTGCTTATGATCGGGTAGCACACTTTCATTTAAGTAATGGTGCATCAATAAAGCAGTTAAACTGGATGGCAGATACTTCTGAAAAAGGTATTAGTCAATCAGCTGGAATAATGGTGAATTATTTATATGAATTATCTAAAATAGATAATAATCATGAAAATTATATAGTTAATAAAATGATTTCTTGTGCAAAACAGGTATCATCCATATCAAAGGGGTAAGAAATTATTGTTTTAAAATGTTTAAGATGTAAAATAATTTTTCTAAATAATAAGTTGATTAATGAATAACATAAGAAATTTTGCAATAATAGCACA
Source organism: Wolbachia endosymbiont of Dipetalonema caudispina (assembly GCF_013365495.1). Classification (GTDB taxonomy): domain Bacteria; phylum Pseudomonadota; class Alphaproteobacteria; order Rickettsiales; family Anaplasmataceae; genus Wolbachia. Next base: position 395,131 of record NZ_CP046580.1, read on the forward strand.
TATAAATCATGGAAAATCAACGCTTGCTGATCGTTTGATAGAGAAATGTGGTGGTTTTGAGATGAGGAAAATGACTAATCAGATACTGGATTCAATGGAGATAGAACGTGAACGTGGAATTACAATTAAAGCACAAACGGTGAGACTAATCTATACTGCTAATGATGGTAATCGATATTACTTAAATCTTATAGATACTCCAGGTCATGTAGATTTTTCATATGAAGTAAGTCGAAGCTTGGCTGCGTGTGAAGGTTCACTTTTAGTAGTGGATAGTAGCCAGGGAGTTGAGGCTCAAACTATTGCAAATGTATATAAGGCTATTGACAATAATCATGAGATAATAGTCATACTTAACAAAGTTGATCTTCCTGCTGCAGATACAGAAAAGGTAAAGTTTCAGGTAGAGGAAGTAATAGGTATTGATGCGAGTAAGTCGATTCTGATATCAGCAAAAACTGGATTTGGAGTAAGAGACGTATTAGAAGCAATAGTAACGAAACTTCCACCTCCGCAAGGTGACATAGATGCTCCTCTACAAGCAATTTTAATTGATAGTTGGTATGATCTTTATTTGGGAGTAGTCATTTTAGTAAGAATTAAAAATGGAATATTAAAGAAAGGTATGAGAATTGTTATGATGTCTAGTAGTACTATATATCAGGTTGATAATATTGGTATTTTTACTCCTAAAAAGGTTATGGCTGATAAACTCTCTGCGGGTGAGGTAGGTTTTATCGTTGCTTCAATAAAAGAAGTAACTGATTGTAAAGTGGGAGATACTATTACCGAAGAGAATAGGCCATGTAGTGAAATATTGCCAGGCTTTAAAGAAGTACGTCCTGTGGTATTTTGTGGTATTTTTCCTAAGAAAGCTGGTAATTTGAAATATTTAAGAAGAGCTTTAGAAAAATTACATTTAAATGATGCTAGTTTTACTTTTGAGGCTGAAACTTCAAGTGTATTAGGTTATGGATTTCGTTGTGGTTTTTTAGGAATATTACATCTTGAGATTGTTCAAGAAAGGCTTAAGAAGGAATTTGGTTTATGTTTAATAGTAACTGTGCCAAGTGTTATATATAGAATCACAACTCAAAATGGTGATATTTTAAATATTTATAGTTCTAGTAATATGCCAGATTTTAAAAAAGTTAAAGTAGTAGAAGAACCGTGGATTACTGCGACTATAATAGTACCTGATCAATATTTAGGAGGGGTTTTATTTTTATGTAAAGAAAGAAGAGGAGAACAAAAAAGTTTATCTTATATTAGTAATACAACAACAGCATTATTGAAATATCATTTACCCCTGTCTGAGGTGATTTTTGACTTTTTTGATAAGTTAAAATCAATTTCTAGGGGATATGCAAGTTTAGACTGGGAAGTTTATGATTATCGAGAGAGTCAAGTAGATAAGCTAAATTTTTTAGTTAATGGAGAATTAGTTAATGCATTGACCTGCATTATTCATAAAAGTAAAGTAGAAAAAAGGGGGAGAGAAATATGCTCTCGTTTAAAGAGTTTAATACCCCGTCAGCAATATAAGATTATAATTCAGGCAGCAGTAGGTAGTAAGATTATTGCCAGAGAAACAATTAATCCATACAGAAAAGATGTAACAGCTAAACTTTATGGTGGAGATGTAACACGAAGAATAAAACTTTTAGAAAAACAAAAGAGAGGTAAGAAAAGACTTTATGCTATAGGAAAGTTAGATATTCCGTATAGTACTTTTATTCAAGCATTGAAAATAAATTGACTAGTGTGCATGGTTATATACTAAAGGTACTTTGATTTATTAATAAAGTGTTCCTCTACGTAATTATCAATGATTATTTTAAATTCTTCAAATATATTGCTGCCTTGTAAGGTTTTGAAATATTTTCCATCTTTATAGACTGCTGAGACTGTTTTCTCTCCATATCCAGGCAAGCTAATTCCTAGATTTGCATATTTGCTCTCCCCTGGACCATTTACAATGCAACCCATGACAGCAATATTCATGTGTTCTACACCTGTTTTTTTTTCCTTCCATATTGGCATGCGAGTTTTTATATAATTATTTACTTCTTCAGTTAATGTGCGAAAGCGATCACTATTTGTACGTCCACATCCTGGACAAGAGCTAACTTGAGGATTAAAGTAGCGTAAGCCTATAGACTGAAGTATTTCCTGGCACACTTTTATTTCGTTAGTTCGTGATTCACCAGGACGTTGAGTTAAAGAAGCACGTATCGTATCTCCAATACCGTTTTGTAATAAGTAAGTAAGCCCTGCTGTAGTATTTATCATACCTCTATTACCCATACCTGCTTCTGTTAGGCCTAGGTGTAAGGCATAATTGGAAGATCTTGCAAGTGTTGTATAAATTGGAATTAGATCCTGTACCTTGCTTACTTTACAAGAAATAATTATTTTGTTTGGGTTAAGTCCAATTTCTTCAGCTTTTTTTGCACTACTGAGGACAGATATTATAAGTGTTTTACGTAGTAAAATATCAGAAGATTTTGGATTTTTAGATAAAGAGTTCTCATTCATTAATTTTTGAATAAGATACTTGTCAAGACTACCCCAGTTTACTCCAATCCTCACAGGAAGATCATATTTTATTGCGTATTCTATAACTCTTTCAAAAATTTTATCACGTTTATTACCAAAACCTATATTTCCTGGATTTATTCTAATTTTACCTAGCATGTTGATGTTGCTTGGATAATTTTTAACTAACTTATCTAGTTCATATTGTCCACAACCTACTAATATCTTGCCATCAAAACCTTTTTTATTTATCTCTTCTACTATGTAAGGTATTGCTTTTGCTACTTCTTCTGAATTTAGAGCAATTCGTATTAGCTCTGAACCAGCATGTGCTAGTTCTATTATTTCTTTTGCATATTGCTTAGCACTACTTTTTATGTTGTCAGGATCAATATGCATACCAAGAGCCATAGATTGTATCACTATGGGATTATTTCCACCTATTTTTACTTTTCCAACTTTCACAACATAGGTCCTGTGTCTGTGAGGTTTATGGTGTAGTTTATTCCATAGATCTTCATTTAACATGTTGTTCAGTTTGTTTTATTGTATTAGTAGTTTCACTTTCAGGTAAATTCGAGCTACTGAGATTACGTTGTGTTTCATTGTCGAGATCTGTAATAGCATCATGTGAGCATGTTTTTTTTAATAGTGTGTTCTTTACGATATTTATAGGAGAATTTTTTTTCTCTTGTGTTGCTTTAACTTTTGTTTCTTCTTGATATTTATCTTTACATTGCTCATTTTTATATTTTGGAACCTGCTCTTGATCTATGAATGTAGCTCCTTTGAGACGTGCAAGATTAATACCATGTTGATTGATCATAGCTTCTTTTTCATCATTAATTATACAGGCTTCTGAATTGCTTAGTCTATTATTGAGAATGTTAATTTTTTTCTTTAATTTTTTGGCTAAATTTTCTTTATTTATGTTAGTGTTAGCTTGGTTTTGTAACTTTTTTTTCTTTAGGAGTTTTCTACGCTTTTCATATAGTTTATATGATTCAGCAAAATCTTCATCTTTATAAAAATTTGTGCCACCAGGGTTACCTGGAGGTTTATATTTTTCACTAAGTTTTATTTTAGACTTGGCTTCAGTAGTATTTATAATTAGAAAGCTAGAGATCAAAAACATTGGTATAAATAAAACTCCAGAAAAAATTTTAGGCATATAGTATTATAGTAAATTTTTTTATTTAAAAATAACAATTAATAAACTTTAAGTAAACTGGAATCTTAGTGGGTTTATAGTAAGTAGTAACTTGCTATTTGATTAATATAAGTCAATTCTTTTGAAAGATCATATATGTAATCTTTTTATTTTAACTATTTTGATATAAATTGAATAAGATGATAGCGAAAAGATAATGTTAATTAAAAAAGCTTAGAAATATTTACTAGAAAAATATAAATTAATTTAAAAGAAATATCAAAGAAACGTTTATTAAGGAACTTAAGTGTTTTACCTACCGCTAATTTAGTAAAGTTAGTATGAGTTTAATCAAATAAACAAGGGAAAAATTCTTTATTTTAATTTTGTATAAAAAAAGATTTTTGACTTTGTGATCAGGTTTGATATTGATAAAGTATTTTAGCATCCTTTTTCTACTATAACTTTTCATGCTTATTTTGAATATTGGTTACAAATAAGTAAAAATAGATAGCAAGGATATCTGATATGAAAAACATTATGGCAAATTATAGTTATAAATCTGCAATGATATTTTAAACTTAGTGGATAAAATACAAAAATGGGTAAAATAAATAATAGTATATGAATGTGATTTTGTAAAATAGATGATGATAGTCTTGAATTTTTTAGTCTGAAAGTATAACTTCTTTTTAAGAAGTGAAGCAATTGATGATTTTTAAAATTGTATGATGAAGAGGTGAGTTACTTAAAAAATTGATTTTAATAAATATTAAAGTTTTTTTACTGCTCCAGCTAACAAATTTATAAGAAAAATTTTTTTTTAATTAAAATAAATAATTTTATTTTTACAATAAAATATTATGTAATAGCTATAAAACTTGCTTAATAGCTACCTAAAATCTTTATTTCCCATTCAAGTTCGATGTTGAACTTTTTTTTTACTGCATTTTTTACCTTGTTGCCAAGAATTTCTAGGTCAGATGCAGTTGCATTGTTATAATTTAGTAAAAAATTACAATGCTTTTTAGAAATTTTAGCTCTGCCATTATCTAATCCTCGGCATTCAGACTGATCAATTAATTTCCATGCTTGGTGGTTTTTAGGATTTTTAAATATGCATCCAGCAGTATTCCCTTTTATTGGCTGGCTTTTATTTTTTTTATGAATAATTTCTTTTATTTTTTTTAGTATAATTGTCTGCTCTGAACTTACTCCTTTAAACTCAGCTTCGACGAAAATCCATCTTCCATTCAAGTTATGACCACGATACATATAATCCATTTTTTTACTTGAGAACTCATATAAGTTTCCATCTTCTAAATTTACTGCTTTTATGGATTGTATAATGTTTGCGATGTCACTACCATATGCACCTGCATTCATTTCTATTCCACCCCCAACTGTTCCTGGAATTCCAACTAGAAACTCTAGTCCACTAATTTGTTGCTTCTTTGCAAAATAAGCTAAATTGCTAAGTAGTACAGCACCACCTGCAATAATGGAGTTATTACCTATATACTTAATATATCCGAATTCCTTACCTAGTTTTACTGTTATTCCTCGAATACCACTATCTCGTACTATTATGTTGGAGGTTGCACCGATAACATGAATTGGTAATTCAACATTTTTAATTAAGTATGTTAAATCTTTGATGTTATATGGCTTAAATAATACGTCAACTTGTCCACCAACTTTTAACCATGTTATTTTAGACATTAAAATGTTATATCGATAGACTCCATGAACTTTAGGTAAGCTTATGAGCATCTTGATTTCAATTCTAATCCTGCATCCATACCCATTTTTTCTGCATCTTCTGCGAATGAAGTATGCTCAGTAAAGTATATGCCTTTCTCGTCTGCTAACATACAATAAAGACGTAGTATGTTTTTATTTATATATTCCGCTAAAGCTGCAAGTGGTGTAAAGCATGATCCATTTACTGTTTTCATGAAGCTACGCTCTGATTTTACTCTTATAAAGGATTTATTATCATTAATTTTTTCTAAAAGATTTATAATTTTAGTATCATCTTTTCGGCATTGAATACAAACTGCTCCTTGTCCTACTGCACTTAACATGGTTTTTGATGGTAATACTTCTGTAGCTAAGTGACGTTTTTTTAATCTTATTAGTCCAGCTTCGGCTAGAATTATTCCATCAAAACTTTTTTTTTGCAATCTAGTTGTTATATTTCCACGTAATGGTACTATGTTCAAATCTGGTCTAAAATTTAGTAACTGAACTTTTCTTCTTATTGAAGAAGTTGCAATTGTAGCTTGTTGTGGTAAATCTTTTAGGCTATTATATTTGTTAGAAATAAATGTATCGTATGAGCTTAGTCTTTCTAAAATGCAAGGAATTACCAAGTCTTTTGAGAAAAATGCAGGTACATCTTTTACCGAGTGAACTGCCATGTCTATATTATTTTTGAGTAGTTCAATCTCAATTTCCTTGAGAAAGAGTCCTTTACCTCCTATTTTCGCAAGGTTTAAATTGATATATTTATCACCGGAAGTTTCTATTTTAATAATCTTGATAGATAAATTAGGAAAGAAATTTATCAGTTTTTGTTGTACTTCTAAAGCTTGAGCAATTGCAAGGCTACTTTTTCTGGTACCTATTTTTACTAACATGTATTCGATTTTGATTTAATGTTTTATAATTAGTTTACAATTGATATTTACATTATACAACTTATGCATAATAGGCTTATAGTTAAATCTTTTTTAATATTATGTGTTTTTTTGCTTGCCTTATACATGATATTATCAAATTTTATTGATAATAAATTCTTTTTTTCAAAAAAAAGAATAAACTTAGGACTTGATCTAAAAGGTGGGTCATCTTTACTTCTTAATGTAGATTTGGATTCTTATTTTCAAGAAAAATTGAGTATATTAGCAGATGAGATAAAAGAAAGTTTGCTAGCAAAAAATATTGACTTCAGTGTGCAGAGTAATAAACAGATAGTTATAACTTTAACTAATGTTGATGATTATAAGAAGATTTTGGTGTTAGTTCATCGAATAAATCCAAATTTAGAGATAAATAAAAAGGATACATCGATTTTTATTTCATATAAACCTCATTACAAAAATTCTCTAATCAATGGGGTAATTTTAGAATCAATTATTAATGTTCAAAGACGTTTAGATAAACTTGGCACTAAAGAAGTAAGTGTGCAAAAACAAGGACAAGATAAGATATTAGTTCAAGTGCCTGGGATAGAAGATGTTGAGCAAATAAAATCTCTGCTTGGTAAAACTGCTAGATTGGCTTTTCATTTTGTAAATATTAATGTAGTTAAGATGATGAAGGACATAGATTATGAAACCACAGTTGTACTTAAGGATACTTTTGGTAATTTTTACCCAATATTTCGTAAAGTTGAAATAGGTGGTGATTCATTAGTTAACGCATCAGTTAGATTTGGTCATTTAGGTAAACCAACAGTACATTTTAAATTTGATAATATGGCAAGTAAGAGATTCGCAAAAATCACTAAAGAAAATGTAGGAAAACCCTTTGCAATTGTTTTGGATAATATTATTTTAACTGTACCAATAATACGTGAGCCAATTTTAAATGGTGAAGGAGAAATTAGTGGTCATTTTACTGAGAAACAGGCAAGTGAACTTGCAATACTTTTAAAATCTGGAGCGTTGCCAGCACCACTTAAAATAATAGAAGAGAAAAATATTGGCCCAAGTCTTGGAGAAGAATCAATAAAAGCAGGAAAGATAGCAACGATAATTTCTATTGTAGCTGTTGTTTCATTTATAACTATTATTTATGGTAAGTTAGGTTTATTATCTTCTATTGCAATTCTTTTTGATGTAATTTCCATACTATTCATTCTTATTTTACTTGAAGCAACTCTAACTTTACCAGGAATTGCTGGTATTGCACTAACTGTTGGTATGTCGGTAGATGCAAACGTTTTAATATTTGAACGTATTCGTGAGGAAATGAGATTAGGAAAAAGAGCGGTTCGTGCTATTGAAGAAGGGTTTAAAAATGCAATAAAAACAATTCTTGATTCAAATATCACCACATTAATCGCTGCAGGAATTATGTTTGTTATTGGTAGCGGAACAATCAGGGGATTTTCTGTAACTTTATCAATAGGAATTCTATGTTCAATGTTTTCTGCAATCACGGTTACAAAACTTTTAATGGAGTTATGTGTGAATCCAGAAAAATTAGTACTTTAATTTGTTATGAATCTAAAAATAATAATTTGCTTATAATATTGTTTTATTTTTTTTTGAGTCTTGAGAAGAGTTTACAGTACTTTTTATTGTGTTATTTATATGGTAGCTTATCACTTTATTGAAATAATGAAAAGCAGTTATATTTAAGTAATAAATCTATCTAGTGTTGTTAGACTTACTGCTTACTAAATTGGTGATTTAAACTTGAATTTTCTATCTTAAGTATATTAAGGTTTTTTATTTTTTGAGGTTCGATGAAAATTAAAATTTAGCTATTTAAAAGATGCTTTTTACTGTTTATAACTATTAAGCTATATCTGTGAATTATTTTCTACTTATCGATAAGTAAAACTAATGGTATAATGGAAGTGTAAGTGCAATTACCATTACTTTTTATGTTCAAGGTCATAATTTTAGTAGATTTTTCTTAATTAAAGAGTTGTTGTTATGTTAATTATTTTTTTAATTAAGGTAGGAAGGTAGAATTGTTGTTTTCTTTATAAGAAAAACAGAACAACATTAAGGTTTATCTGTGCATCATAATTAGTAATTGATTCTATATTTTATTTTACTTGTATTTATTATTATAGATTTTATTGAAGTATTCTAGTTTTATTAGTTATATTATCATGTATATTACTTCTTTAATCTAGGAAATTATGTTAGTAATATTTGTTTTTTTCTAAGTTGAGAGTAATGTGATATTGATTGATAATTATAACTATATGTAAAAAAACTTAAAGTGGGGGGGTATGTCTTTATTTTTAGAGAAGGATAAATAATCCCATCCTTAACAGTGGAAAAAATGTATGGCAGTATTATTTTTTTGATTGTAGGAGTAATGTTAATTGTAGGTGAGGATAGGTATTTATTGTCTTTAAAACGAAATAATTCATAGATTTTTTTTATAGTTAGTGTTACTTATTTTAAAAAGGTTTTCTATAATAAGAGAACTGATCTTGTCTATTTACACAATTGTGGTATACTGAAACTGAATCAATGTATAGTTTTATGTTGTATAGATTAGATGATTAATTTAAGAATATAGTCTAAAATTTTAGAAATGATATTAGATAAGAATAGTTCAATAATAAGAGAATTTGAAGAGGTTGGAGCAATTCTACGTGGGCATTTTGTATTATCCTCTGGACTACATAGTAGTATATACATACAATGTGCTAAAATTTTTGAAGATCCAAGCATGGCTATAAAAATTTGTGCATTGTTAGTACATAAAATAAAAAAAGAATTAAATAGTTCTATAGATTTAGTATTATCTCTTGCAATTGGGGGAATAATTGTGGGTTACGAGATTGGTAAGCAGCTTGGAATCAAGACAATGTTTTGTGAACGCGTTAATGGTAAGTTTGAATTGCGTCGTGGATTTGAAATTAAACAGGGTGAAAAACTATTATTAGTTGAGGATGTGATAACTACAGGTAAATCATCACTTGAAGCTGTAGAATGTGTAGAAGATATGGGGGGAGAAATTGTTGCTGAAGCTTCTATAATTAAAAGAAATAGCGAAATGCAATTACCTTTTCCTATTATATCCTTACTCGAGCTAAATATCAAAAATTATAGAGAACCAGAACTCCCTGAAGAATTAAAACAATTACCAATAGATAAGCCAGGAAGTCGAGGATATTTAACAAAATAGTTTTTTTACATTTTAATGTTATTTAATCAAACAATAAAAACGATTAATGAATCAACTTTATTTGTTTCTAGTAGAATGCTATTTATCATTACTAAATGATATAAGTGTTTTTTCATATTTGCTATTTTGTGTTGACTGTTTACATAGGTGATATCTTGAATTTTTATCAACTTATTTTACTAGAGACTTTAAGTGGAATTGTGCTTGAAGTCATTTTACATTTACAGATAAGCTGGAGAGCTTAGTTAATAATTTTAACTCTGGTTTGCTTTTTTTGTTTAGTATTTTTTAATGTGATGGTTAAAGATTATTTAAAAGTTTATTAAAATGAATCGCTTAAACGTGTGTAATCAATCTGTGTTCTTTAATCTTATAAATTTTTATATTTATTACTTTAGATAGCAAGGGAGAAAATAGTAAAAGCCTGTTATTAAAAAATTAAAAGCTTAATAATTAATGCTATAATTATAAACCATAATAAGAGATAAGTTTTTATATTTGATTTAATTCTGATTTGAATATTCTCTAGTTTTTGATCGGCTATTAAGTTAAGTTTTTCTACAAGGTTAAATATTTCTTGAATGGTTTTTACGGGACGAGAGCTTTTTATTTTTTCTTTATAGTCTATTTTATTTTTATGTTGATTATTTATCCATGATTCAACTACTTTCCACATATTAATTTCTGGATAGATTTTTCTGCAGGTTCCTTCTAGTAAAATTAGAGTTTTTTGTAGTAATAGTAATTGTGTTTGAACTTTCATATTAAAATCACTAGTTATTTTAAATAATTGGGTAAGTAAATTAGCGAAAGAGATTTTTTGTATAGGTTGCCCTATAATAGGTTCTCCTATTGCTCTACATGCTGTAACAAAATTTTTTTGTTGTGGTGAAACATAACCAGCTTTAAAATGTGTTTTTGCAACATGATCATAATTTCGATTTAAAAAACCTTTTAATATCTCTATTATATAGTAGCATGTTTCTCGGTCTATTCGACCCATGATTCCATAATCTAAAGCAATAATGTTGTTATTCATATCAACCATTAAGTTTCCGGGGTGGATGTCTGCATGAAAAAAACAATCTCTATATACTTGATTGCAAAATGATTCTATAAGATTAATAGCTATTTGTTTATGATTATTTAGTTTTTTAACTTCATATATTGGTGTTGCTTCTATCCATTCTAATGTCAAAACTTTTTTTGAGGTCCTACTCCAATCTACTTTTGGTACATAGAAACCTTTATCATTTTTTGTGTTTTCTTTTAGCTCTGAAGAATGAGCAGCTTCAAAACGTAGATCTAGCTCTAATTGGCAAATTTCAGCAAAAGTTTTCACTAATTCAATTGGTTTTAGTCTCTTTGATTGTTCGCTCAATCCCTCTATAATTCCTGCAAGCCAAAAAAGAATTTTTATATCTTTTGAGAATATTTTTTCAATATTTGGTCTTAAAACTTTTACTGCAACTTTTTTGCCTTGTGTTGTAGTTGCTTTATGTACTTGAGAAATTGATGCAGCTGCGATTGGTTTTTCAGAAAAATTTAGAAAAATATCATTTAATTTACAATTAAATTCGTTTTCTATAGTTCTAACTGCTATTTTATATGAAAAGGATGGTAATCTATCGCATATTAATAATAAGTTATTTGTTATATCTTCATTTAGAATATCAGTACGTGATGAAATAGACTGTCCAAATTTAATAAATACTGGACCTAATTTTTCAAGAGCACATTTTAATTTATAACCACGTATTTTATTTATTGACTTTTGTGAAGGAGAAAGTAAATAATATGATATACTGTAGCGGGTCAGTACTATAGTTATATATATAAGGCGCAGAATATTTTTAATCATTTATTTTGTTATATAGCTACTAAATATTTCGCTTAAAGTTTTATTTTTCATGATTTCGTCAGGTTTTCCTTGGCAATATATGATGTGGTTTATACAAATTATGTAATCTGAGCATGGTGCTATGGAGCTTAAATCATGAGATGTCATAAGAATTGAAATTGATCTTTTTTTTGCTATCTTATCTATTATAGAATAAAATTTAGCTCGAGCATTAATATCCATTGCACTAACTGGTTCATCCAAAATAATTAAGTCAGGTTCTGCAATTAAGCAGCGTGCAAGTAGTAATAATTGTGTTTGTCCTGCAGAAATTTCTAGTACTTGTTTTTTTAAAATATTGCTAATACCAACTAATTCTACTACTTCTGTGATAATTGATTGGTTTTTTTTTAATTTTTTTGAAAAGCTGTTTAAAAGGAGATATTCAACTGTTATTGGCATTAGATTACTAATACTAAAATTTTGTGGCATATAACTAATTTTTATATTATTAGCAAATATAATACTACCGCTACAATTTTTATTTATACCAGCGACTACTTTCACTAAGGAGGTTTTACCTCCACCATTTGGTCCCAGTATAGTAACTATATCTCCTTTATCTATTGATAGATTAATATCGTCAAGAATTTTTTTGTTGTTATATACAAGAGCAAGATTTTCTATTTTTAGAACATTATTATTGACATGATTTAACTTTTTGACAAAACTTAACTTTTTTTCAATGTTTTCATGAGGCATTTGCTGGCTTCTTTTCTATTATTTTTATTTATACTATATCACAGTACTGTTTTCTCATCTACTTTAAAAGTTGTAGCTACAATAAAGCCTATACATTCACTTGTAGCTTCTGTGACAGATAAAATCTTAGAACCAGTTTTGTTGGATTATACAACATCTGCACATAATTATATATTAAAGCCTTCTGATGCAAGTAATTTGGAGTTTGGTGATGTTATATTTTACGTTGATGATAACTTAGAAACCTTTATTAAGGCCTTTGCTAGAAAAAATAAAGAACTTGTGCAGTTATCAAAAGCAGTTAATTTGCTTCCTGCTCGACCACATTCATTTTCCAAGTATATTATTGACGTTCAGAATGAAAAAGACCTTCATATTTGGCTTAGTCTTGAAAATGCAAAAAATATAGTATATTATATAAATACAATACTATCTAATATAGATAAGGAGAATTCTCATCGATACAATCATAATGCAAATAAAGCTGTAGAAAGAATAGACCAAGAAATAGAAAAAATTGCAAACGAATTAAGTGATTTAAAAGATAAAAGGTATATAGTTACCCATGATGCTTATCAATATTTTGAAAAGTATTTCAACTTAAATCACCCAAGTGTTATTCTATCTATAGAAGAAGATGCTTATATGGGAATGAGAAGTTTAATGAAACTTAAAAAAATAATGAAGGAAGAAGATATTAAATGTATTTTCTCTCCTTCACGAGAAGATAGTATAAAACCTAAAGCTTTTTCTGATGATGTAAAAATAGCAATTCTTGATCCTATTGGATTAGGTATAGAACCTGGAAAGGACGCATATTTAGCTATAATTAATAGTATGATAGAAGGCTTTAAATCTTGTTTTATTGAATAGTCATGGTTTAATTTGTAAAAAAATTATGGAGAGGAGTGACTTCTCTTCTTAAAAAAATGGTTAATGTGTAAATATAAAATAAGGAACTATGTATTTGTCTTAAGTTCACTTAAGTCTGCACTAATTCGCATTCAGCGAAAAAGAAAGCTATTTCTCTACGAGAATTTTCTAGATTATCTGAACCGTGGACTCTATTTTCGCTAATATTATCAGCAAAATCACCTCTGATTGTACCTTTATTTGCTTGTTTTGGATCTGTAGATCCCATAATTTCTCTATATTTACTTACTGCATTTTCACCAACTAAAACTTGAACTATTATAGGACCAGAGATCATAAATTCTATTAATTCCTCAAAAAAAGGTTTACTTTTATGTTTTTTATAAAGTAATTCTGCTTGTTTTCTTGTAAGTAGCATCATTTTTTGTGCTATAATTCTTAATCCAGATTTTTCGATGTAGGAATTTATATTACCTGTGATGTTATTTCTTACTGCATCAGGTTTCAATATTGAAAGTGTTTTCTCAATTATCATGTTATTTTTTTATAGGATTATTATGTTTATAAATTTATTTATCATGAATTTTTATTTTATCAATATGGATTTTTATTTATAGTTAAATAAGCTATCAAGGATAGTATTTTATGGATGAATGTCATTATAATAATAAACAAAACGAGTTAGCTCATGAACAATTAATTGAAGCTGGACTTGCTGCTAAAAAATTAATCAATAATTTAAAATTATCAATTTTTTGTGGGACAAAAGGTTTTTTAACTTTTGGCTTGGCTTTTTTGAGTCATTTGGAGCATAGCTTGTGTTGTAATACAAAACTACGAGAAGGTGCTACTTTTGTGATGAAGAGGAGTATTATTCCCTTTTTTGAAATGACGATTATAGTACCGCTTATTTGTGTTATGTTGCCGGCGATGGGTAATATAAATGTTGTGAAGTGTATATTTATATGTGTTACATTTATGATAGGAATATGCTCTTTTATAAGAAATTTTCATGTACGTGAGTGGTTGTTAGAGAAGATTACTGATTATAGTAGAGAAACAATAGATGCAGAATTTAAGAAAGAAGATATAAGATTTCCCCTTTTGGGTCAAAGCAGAAAAGATGTTAAATATAGTTTGTCCAATCAAGTAAGTGAGTCAAATAACACTTCTTTTTTTATTGCGTGTTTAATTTTTCCTCTTAGGTTTTTTCAAAGTTGTATCATGCTGTTTTTAGCTGCTGTTGAACTTCTTGAAGTAGTGCTAAGTTTTTGTATTGATTTGATTTTTGATAGAAGTGCTTTTGTGTCCACAAAGAATAACTTGCATAGATTGAGCAGTTTATTATATGCTAGTGTTAGTAATTTAATACCTATGTCTAGACTTGATGGACTTGTAGTTGAGCGTATAGGTATATTAAAAGCAACTTGTTGTAATGCATAGGTGAAAAAAGCGATTATTTTATTTAACTTTGGTGGGCCTGATTCACTTAGTGCTGTTCGTCCTTTTTTATTTAATCTTTTTTATGATAAAAGAATAATAAATTTACCAAATCCTTTTCGGTTTTTTTTAGCAAAATTTATATCTGCAAAACATAAAAATACTGCACAAAAGATATATAGGCAAATTGGAGGTAAATCACCAATTCTAGAAAATACAAGAATGCAAGCTAGAGCGCTTGAACAAGAGCTTAATAAATCTTTGTTTTATCATTCAAGTAGTGTGATAGTAGAATCTAAAGAAGAGAATTGGATTCCAGCATCATATGTTGAAATGACACCAAAGTTAGTTAAAGTATTTATCTGTGTACGTTATTGGCATCCATTTGCTGATGAAGTTGTTAAAAGTGTGAAGCGATTTGATCCTGACGAAGTAATTTTGCTACCATTATACCCTCAGTATTCAACTACCACAACTTTGTCATCTATTGAAAATTGGCAAGAAAGTGCAAAAAAACATGGCTTAGAATGTAGTACTAAAATAATTTATCATTATTATGATAATCAAGACTTTATTGAAGCTCATAGTCGTTTGGTAGCCAAGTATTATAAACTAGCTAGCAAAATTAATAAGCCGAGGATTTTGTTTTCGGCTCATAGTTTACCTATGAGTGTGGTTAAAAAAGGTGACCCATATGCTTTACAGATAGAAGAAACAGTAAGATTGATAGTAAAAAGATTAGATATTAAAGCCCTTGATTGGGCAATATGCTACCAAAGTAAAATTGGGCCTATAAAATGGTTAGAACCTAGTATAGAAAGTGAGCTATTGCGTGCAAAAGCTGATGATGTACCTGTAGTTTTATCACCTGTATCTTTTGTTTCTGAGCATTCAGAAACACTTGTTGAACTTGACACAGAATGTAAAGCAATGATTAAGGATGGGTATTATTTTCGTGTGCCAACTCTTAGTACTGATTCTTTATTTATAAAATGTTTAGCTGATTTATGCAGAAATCGTTATTAAAATCTTGATTTATAAGACTTTTTTTTTTAAATTCTATATGATAGAATAGTAAGAGGTTATTATTTTATGAGCTGATTATGCTAAACGAGCTAAAAAGAAAGCCAAGCACGTTTGCACAAAAGGTACATCATGCTTATAATCATGATATTAAAAAGATAATTTGTATTACAACAAGTTTAACAGCTTTGTTATGTAAATTTTCACTACAATTTTGTTGCGAGTTTATTGATAATAATAGATTTAATATTCGTCTTATACGTGAAGTTGCTCAATGGGCAAAATTTCCTACATTTATTTTGTTGATTATTCATTCTGCGTTAATTTTACGTGATTTAATAGAGGATTATAGGGATCCTAATGGTAAAAAAGAATTATTAAAAATAGTTGGTAAATTAGCTAGTTTTTTAAGTAATGCTATAGAAGCATTAATAATGTTGCAAGTTTTTCGTTTTTTGACTAAAGGTAATACAAATGTAATAAATAATATTCACTTTGTATCAATAGTTCTGTTTTTATTCATTTCAGAACCTATAGGCTGTTATTATACATGTAAAAAGTATCAGGAGGTATATAATAAATGTCAGGATAAAAAAGATGTTAGTGAATTTATTGGATATAAGAAAGAACTCACTGAGTGTAGGAAGGATTTTATTATCAGTGTATTGACTTTATCATTAGGTTTATTAAACTTTGTATTTAAAAGGGTGGATATTGCAACTACACCAATAAACTTAGGTAATGGCATAGTTTATAGTTTTAATTTGAGTGTGACGTTTGGTATACTACGCAGTGTAGTATTATTGTTAGTATGGCTTGATAAACTGTTTAACCAGCCGCCTATTAGCGCTAATCTTTCTAGTGAACTTGATAAGACTTGTTATGTTCAACGTGATGGTAATTTGCCAAATAGTCATGCTATATGAAGATGAAAAATTTAAATGTGAAAAGATTTCATCTCTACTGTCAATGCTAGTACTGCTAATTTACTAACTATGTTCCAGAGTAGTAGAGTTTTATTTTTTATAGTTTGGCTAACGTCATAGAATTTGCAATCAATGGAATTTAAGTTGGAATATATATTTTTTTTGCTATTGCAGCGATATAAATAGCATGTTGGTGTATTACCTATATAATATATTAAAGGTTCTGCAGGACTATGTTTAAGTATATCTATGGTTGGGATACCTTCTTGTATAAGAACACTATTAATTTCTATTCCTTCCTTTATTTTTTTCATTTTGTGACGTTTTTTTTTATTAAGGGTTAATATTTCTTCTCCGCTTACTGCTGTTATAATACCCATTCCATATGTTCCATTATTTGCTTTGATAAAAACGTAAGGTTGAGTTTTTATTTTGTATTCTTTGTATTTTTTTTGTATTAGGGATAATGTTTGATCAACTTTAATTGCCACTGTTTCTAGAGATGAAGCATTATCAAAGTAGACTTCATTGCAATTTTCTGTGAATGTAGAAATAAGCCATGGATCTATTTTAAACTCGTTACAGAATTCGTACACTAATTTTTGATATATTTCGAAATATCGAAATTTTTGTCTGTTGTGCCAGCCATATAGTGGATTTGGTAGTATTTCTTGTTGTACATTTTCTAATGCATCTGGAATATGGCTTGTCATATCTCGGTTAAGTACAATGACATCAGGTATAAATCCTGAGGTTGTTTTTAACAAAGAATTATCTCTTATAATAATTTCATATGGTTCTATTAAATTAGATACTTCCTTATGAAGGAGACCAATTTTAGTTTCAAAGCCTGCCAGTTGTAGTATTTTTTTTATGGCAAACACATTTTCTATATACATTTTATTTCTTGTATAATTTTCTGGTATGACAAGGATTTTTTTGTATTGTTTTTTTTTAAAGTAGCTTTTTATCAATTTTGCTGCTGTTGCTTTTGACATTTCGCTTAAATTATTGAAGCCTGCAGGGAATAAATTGGCGTCTATTGGAGCAATTTTATAACCTGAGTTTCTAAGGTCTAAAGAGCTGTAAAATGGTAATACAAAGTTGTTAAATTTTACTTCGAACCAATCATTGATATTTTTTTCTAAATTTGGATAAATTATGTTTTGCATCTACTCTTTAAATGTTATAAGGGAAGTACTATATTATACGCTATAGCTAAACATATTTAACTAATGATTACAGTATAATTGATTACTATTTTAGAGTTAGAAAAAAATGATTCAACATAACAGCAGTAAAATTTATGGAACTACTATACTATCAATTAGAAGAGATAAAAATGTGATAGTAATAGGTGATGGACAAGTTTCATTAGGTTATACTGTTATAAAATCAGGTGCAAAAAAAGTCAGACGTCTTTCTGGTGATTCTGTAATTGCCGGATTTGCTGGAGCAACGGCTGATGCATTTACTCTCTTTGAAAGGTTAGAATTAAAACTTGATAGACATCCAGGACAACTTATGAGAGCATGTGTCGAGCTTGCTAAAGATTGGAGAATGGATAAATACTTAAGGAAACTGGAAGCTATGATGATAGTTGCAGATAAATCTATTTCATTAGTGATTACAGGAACAGGTGATGTTCTTGAGCCTGAGGATGGAATCGTAGCCATTGGTTCTGGAGGAAATTTTGCTTTATCTGCAGCGAGAGCTTTAGTAGATATTACAGGAATGTCAATAGAAGAAGTTGCAAAGAGAGCTATGAAGATAGCAGCTGATATATGTGTTTATACAAATCATAATATAGTTATTGAAAAGATAGAGGGGTAGTATGTCTTCTGAACAAAAAAAAATATGTGATTTTACCAATCAATTTGTGACTACTTCAGAAGGTCAGCCTTATAATAGTGATGCCTATAGTGAGAAAAGTGATCCTTGTAAAGATACTAAAAGTGGTTATGATTTAAATAATAATAGTACTCAAGTTAATAATAGTACTCAAGTTAATAATAGTACACAAGTTTTGTTGGATGATCTGCCACCGCAAAAGATAGTAAAGGAGCTAAATAGGTTTATAATTGGACAGAATGATGCAAAGCGTGCTGTTGCTATTGCACTTAGGAACCGTTGGCGTCGCAATAAAGTTCCTATTCCTTTGCGTGATGAAATTATACCTAAAAATATATTAATGATTGGTCATACAGGAGTTGGTAAAACGGAGATGGCTCGTCGTTTAGCAAAGCTTGCAGGTGCACCGTTCATAAAGATTGAAGCAACAAAATTTACTGAGATAGGGTATGTTGGGCGTGATGTTGATTCGATAATACGTGATTTGGTTGATGCAGCAATAGTTTTGGTTAAAGAAAAAGCACGTAAAGCTTTAACTAAGAAAGCTTTAGATTTGGCTGAAAAAATAATAGTCAATTCTATGGTCGGCGAAAATGCAACCGAAGAGAGTAAAGAGACTTTTAGAAAAAGGTTGAGAAATAAAGAGTTTGAAGATGGAGAAGTTTCCATTGATGTTAGAGAAAGTAAAAGTATGTTACCTGCTTTTGATATACCTGGTATGCCAGGTGGACAAGTTGGTATAGTGAATATAACAGAATTAATGGGTAAAATGTTTAATGGGGGTAAGAAAACAAAAACTATTACGGTTAAAGTGAAAGAAGCACGTGAAATATTGGTTAATGAAGAAAGTGAGAGGTTAATAGATGAAGATAAAATAATTAAAGAAGCACTTGATCTTGTTAGTAATGAGGGTATAGTTTTTTTAGATGAGATAGATAAAATTGCAGCATGTACAGAGATAAAAGGTGAAGTTAATAGAGAAGGAGTACAACGTGATTTATTACCATTGCTTGAAGGAACAACCGTTTCAACTAAATATGGTCATGTAAAAACAGATTATATATTATTTATTGCATCTGGTGCCTTTCACCAAGCTAAGCCATCTGATCTTTTGCCAGAATTACAGGGTAGGTTGCCAATTAGAGTAGAACTTAAAGCACTTACTCAAGAAGATTTAATAAGAATATTAAAAGAACCAGAATCTAGTTTGTTGAAACAGTACATAGCTTTAATGAAGACAGAAAACGTGACACTTGAATTTACTGATGATGGCATTGAAACTATAGCTGAAATAGCGTTTACAGTTAATAGGCAAGTAGAAAATATAGGTGCGAGAAGACTTCATACTATTATGGAGAAGCTTTTAGATGAAATAAGTTTTATTTCTTCTGAGAAGAATGGTGAAAAGTTTGTTATAGATGGAAAATATGTGAAGGATAAACTTGGATCAATTTCAAAACAGCTAGATTTATCTAAGTTTATACTTTGATAATAAAATATGTTGGTATATATAACATTGTTTGTTATTATGGTATATCTATCTAATAGAATGAAATTATTTAGTAATAATAAGAAAAAAAATTATAGCTAAAGGTTATGTACAGTAAGAATGATTTTAAAAGATTAGTTATTATGCTTAGTGAATTTTTTGCATAAATATGAATTAATAAATCATCAATATAAAAGGATGTAGTATGTGTTAAGTTTTTTAGTAAAGCACTATTGAAATAGTAGATAATAAATTAAATTAGTTAAGGATGGATAAAAATAAAAGTAAAAATCAAACTTTATAATAGATTAAGTCTTAATTAAAGATCTGGAAGATTAGAACAGAGTAATGGGAGAAATAAAGATCAATTAACTAAAATTTAATTGCTTTCAAGGTTCATTACTACGACTATGATAAATCTACTTATACTGGTAGTGGATACTGAAAATAGTTTAATGTAACTTAGCTATATTTTTTGTTCTTAATATAAATTGAGGCTTTTTTTTAAAGATTTTATATATATGTAATAATTATATTATATTACACAAATTTAATTATTGAATTTAGTGATATGATTCTATTTTTTTCTAATTTATCAATATATTGATCATTTTTTTTGGTAAGTTCTTTTTAATTTTGTTAGTTTTGTTCTTTCAATTTTTGTATATATTTTAATGCCTTTTTCTTTCTTTCTCTTTAAATATGTTATTAATGCTTTAATATAATTAATTGATGTGCTTATGCTTGAGTGGGATCTATTTTGTTTAAATATGCACAAGATTAGCTTTTCTTTAGAATTCTCAAACGGTATGTATTAAAATTTTGAATTTGTAGAGCTATTATGTTTACGTATATAAGTCTTAATGTTAAAAAGCTTTTGTACTATTTTTTATTTTTTTTGAAGATTTATTGTTAGAATTATTTATATTGTAAGATTTACTTATAAGCTTTAAAATTCTTAAGCTTTTATGCTTTAAAAGTTTTTATTAGATTAACTTAAGTCTAGTTTTTTCTTCAGTTCTATGTTTTTTTTATTTTCATAAGTAAAAGTAATTTACTTTAATAAGAATGTTATTTATTTCAAAAAAGTTTTATGTAAGATTTGTAGTATGCTTGACTCACTCTTTAACTAAAAGTAATTCTTTTTAAGAGCATAAAATGTCTTGCATTCAAAAATGCCAACTTTTTTAAATTTGTCTTTTAAAAAAAAGAATTTATTAGCATTTTACAACTTTAATGAAAGATAATTTTATTGTTGAACTAGCAATGCTGTTAATCAGATAATATTCTACTTTTGATGCACAAACAGTTATGATTATTTGTATATTGAAGTTTAAAATATTCTCTATTGCTTAATTATTACTATTTAGTTGTGTTTTGTAGAGGTTTGATATGGAAACAAGCTATATCTCTTTATGAAAGATATTGGTTATTATTTTAGTTTTAAATCTTAATTTACTTGTTTAAAGTTTTTGACTTATAAATAATATAATTATTGAATTAGTACTATTATAAGTACTGTTTTAAAAAATTTCTTACAACTTTTAAAGAAGAAAAAAGATTTAATTTTTTATATTCAGTAATGAATTATTAATGGTAACATATAAATATCAAGATGAAAGAGAAAGTTTTCACAATTATTGATGGTTATGGCTTACTTTTCAGAGCTTATTATGTTTTACGCCATTTAACTACCACAAATGGTACTCCAGTAGGGGCTGTATATGGTTTTCTTAATATGCTTCTGAAATATATTGTACATTCAGATTATTTAACTATAGCACTTGACTTTGGTAGAAAAAGTTTCAGGCATGGTTTATATTCTGAGTATAAGGCAAACAGAGTAACATTGCCTCATGATTTAATTCCACAGTTTACAATACTTAGAGAAGCAGTAAAAGCTTTTAATCTTAGCTATGAACAGATTGAAGGTTATGAGGCAGATGATATAATTGCAACGCTAGTTGCAAAATATGCTAACCGCAAGGACTTTAAAGTAATAGTAGTTTCATCAGATAAAGATTTATTTCAGTTGTTGAACTATAATATTCTAATATTTGATCCTATTAAAAATAGGTACATAGATGAGAAGCAAATAATAGAAAAATTTGGTGTGAATTCAAATAGGCTTCTTGATTTATTTTCTCTCATTGGAGATGTATCTGATAATATTCCTGGTGTTCCAGGAATAGGTTCTAAAACTGCAGTTAAATTGTTGAATGAATTTGATTCGTTAGATAATATTATAGAAAATATTGACAATATTAAACAAACAAGAATTCGTAATATTTTCTTTAAATATAAGGAAAAAGCATTAATTTCAAGGAAACTTTTGTCACTATATGAAAAAGTAGATTTTCAGTATACTATTACAAAATATAAAGTCTGTTCTCCAAATATGGAGAGATTATTGTCTTTTTTGAAGCAATATGAATTTAATTCATTGATATATAAAGTAGAAAACCTTTTTCCTTATAGGAAACTTGGTTCAAAAAGAAAAATAGAGTATGAAACTAGTGAATTAGAAAAGTTTTTAAAATATTGCAGATATAATGGAAAAATTGCAGTCTATTGTCATTTTGAAAATAAAGTATTGAGTAAAATTTCTTTATCTTACAGTAGAGATAGTATTTTTTATATAAATCAAAATCATCTGCAAGATGTATTTATTATAATAAAATCAACTTTATTTTCAAACGGAGTGCTTAAAATAGTACACGACATTAAGAAACTCACAGAAATATTTCCTCCAATAGAAAGAGTATTAAGCTCAGTTGATGATTTAATGATAATGTCGTATAGCCTTGATTCAGGAAAGCATGATCATAGTATTACAAGTATAGTTACATATAATTTAAATAAAGATGTAGAGGTTTTTTCAGCAAAAGTTTTAATAATGATCCATGAAAAATTGACACAAAGATTATTTCAGGAAAAGCTTTTTACAGTTTACGAGCGCTTCAATAAGCCACTTATGATGAAAGCTATACTTACACCGCGTAAAAAAATAGAGTATTGCAAATCGTTACAAGATACAGGGAAATTTTGAAATAGCTATTCTCATTTTCTTATAGCACAAACTCTCAGTGCTATAAGAGTAAAATATAAGAATTTAAATCCAAGTAAGGTTTTAGATAAGAAATCATAAATATAGAGTGTGTAGTAGAAAAAAATCATTAGTTTTAGAATTGTATATGATATACTGATTCAGTAAGTTTATAAGAAATTTAGAATTATTATCCAAGGAACTGTTAAATATATTATTTACTCTACTGTTTTTTTTGTTATTTATGAAGTAGTATGTTTGGTGAATAAATGAAGGAGGTTAAGCTTAGTAGCTATATAAAAATTTTATTCAGTAGATTTTATGTGGTTTATGGTTTGGGGGGTAATTATGTAGATGTATAGAAAATGTTAGTGAAAATTTTATATTAGTTAAGTAAAAGTAAAGATTAGCTATAATAATTGTGATTCAAGTTTTTTTTATGAAAATAAACCATTTGAACTAATATGAAAATATATTATAGTTAAGTATAGGTAAATACATAGGTAAGCTATGACATCTATACAAGAAGGAAATTCTAATCTTTTAGTAAAATCACTTTCTCAAGTGATAAATGGTAAAATAATATTTAAGGAGAAACACAGAGTAATCTATGATGCCTTCATGCAATCGCTAAAAAATGCATTACAATCTGGAAAATTGAAAGAAAATGATAAAGTAATATTTGCCTTTATGCTTGATCAAAATCAAGTTCTATTCAAAAATGTTGGATTAAGAAATATGAAGTTACTTAGTGAAGAAAATTTTCTTCAATTTTTGCTTTCTATACTTGAGAAAATTAGAAAAAAGGAATTAGTAGGCAGAGAAAATTTGAGGAATAATGAAATAGAAAAAATAATTAATGAATGCGTATCTGATATATATAATACAGAAGCTAAAGATTCTCTTATAAGTTTTATTGGGAGATTATTTGGGATTAAGGTGAACCCTAAAAATATTTTTGGTTCCTTGAAAAAAGAATTATTACCATTTTTCAGTAAAAGTAAAGAAGAAAGTGATGAACTACCATTTAGTGATGAAAAGATGGTAATAATGTTTTTATATAAACTTTTTCTTCCTATTATTCTTTTTGCTTGTTCAATATTAATATTTAGTATGAGTCCAATGATATCAACAGTTAATGGTATTTTTTTGATATTATCCATATCAGGTGCAGTAAAGAGTATTTTTTCTAATGATAAAAAAGGTACTTTATATCATCCTTATTTATTGAATGAGAAAGAATGGAGTGAAAGGATTAGTAATGGTATTAGTGAAATTTTAGAAACCCAAATTAAAGAAAATAAATATTTTGTTCAATCAGGAAAAAATAGTAAACAGTTTATTTTGCCTGAGCAAATTCAGATAAAGCAAAATCAATTTTTTCAGGAAAGAAAAGATGAATGGCAAAGGCATTAAAAGAAGGTTAGCATAGTTTATAATTCAGTTCCTCCTACTATAATTGAGTCAACTTTTAGTGTTGGTTGACCAACTCCAACTGGTATGTTTTGTCCATTTTTTGAACATATACCAATACCTGGATCTAGTTTTAAATCATTACCAACCATAGATATTTTTTTTAACACTGTTGGACCGTCACCAATTAGTGTTGTACCTTTTACTGGCTGTGTAACTTTACCATTTTCTATTAAGTAAGCTTCTGAGGATGAAAAAACAAATTTTCCTGAAGTGATATCAACTTGCCCACCACCAAAATTGACTGCATATAAGCCTTTTTTCACGCTAGATATTATTTCTTTTGGTGTATGCTTTCCTGGCAACATATAGGTATTTGTCATGCGTGGTATAGTGACTTTTTTATAGCTTTCTCTTCTACCGTTACCAGTAGGGTTTACACCCATAAGTTTAGCATTCATACTATCATGCATGTATTTTTTAAGAATTCCGTTTTCTATTAGTATATTACAACTAGGAGTAGTACCTTCGTCATCTATGCTGATAGAACCACATAAATTAGATAAAGTTCCGTTATCAACTATTGTAATAGTGTCAGCTGCTACTTGTTTACCAATAGAATTTGAAAATGCTGAAACTCCTTTTCGATTGAAGTCACCCTCAAGTCCATGGCCTATAGCTTCATGTAATAATATTCCCGGACAACCTGGGCCTAAAACGACTGTCATTTCACCAGCTGGAGTGGGAATTGCTTCAAGATTTATTAGTGCTTGTTTTAGTGCCTGATTTGTAATTTTTTTCCACTTTTTTTCAGAGATAAATTTACTATATAAGTCTCTTCCCCCGTGTCCTGCATACCCTCTTTCAGTACGACCATTTTTTTCTACGATAACCAATACGTTAAAACGTACTAGAGGTCTAATATCATTTAATCTGTGATTATCCTTTATTATTTGTATAGCTTGCCATTCTCCACTAAGGGTTATTTTTACTTGCTTTACATAAGTATTTTTGGCTCTTATGTATTCGTTAACTTCATTGAGTAGTTTTATTTTTGTGGCAAGATCCATCTCAGTTATTGGGTTAGTTTGTGGATATAGACTTTTTGTCTTCTCTTTTAAGCTTATTGAATTTATTTTATTTAAAGGTAACGAATTTTTTATTATAGAAGCTGCGTTGCTAATTTCTTTTTCACTAATTTCAGAAGAACAAATAAAAGATGCACTGCTTTCGCAAAAAAGCCTTAAACTAAAGCCTCTTCTGATATTTGAATCCATATATTTTAGTATGTTATTATCAAAAGTTAAGGATTCTGATTGGCAAAACTCTAAAAATAGCTCACCACCATCACTATTGTTTAAAGCATCATTAACTATTTTATATATATTATTAACATTAACATTACTTTGAGCAAAAAATATTTGATCTAGATTTATATTATCTGACATAATCTTTAAAATTAAAAGTTATTCAAGTGTATTATTTAATTTTAATATAGTAAACTATAAAAGTTTAGTGGAAAAATTGGAAACGCTCTAACTTCCTGGTGCTAAGTAACTTTTAAGCCATGAGTTCTAAATTTTCTTTTTGTCATTCTCAACTTTTATATTATTTCATTAATGAATTGATATTATGATATGAAGTATATTTGTTTAGGTTTATAAATTTTAGAAAAAAATAGAGACTGTATAAAAAAACATGAACCTCGGTCCCAAGCATTTAGCCAGTGTATTATTAATACTTTCTTAACTTATATTTTCAAGTTTTATGCTATTATTTTTACTATTTTTTACTTTAAAGTAGTGTATGGGAAGATTGTTCAGAGACTATATAAGCAAAGCATGATTAGAGAAAAGTAAGAGGTTATTATCATTGTGTATTAATAATTAATTATTTAGCTTATATAATATTACCATTATATTAATAATTTGTCAATATAGTAGATTTTATGAATTCTTTTGAAGAAAGTTGTAAAGTTTAATTATATATAAGCTTTTTCAAGCAGAGTGTATTTTGCCTTTTTTTGATAGCGTAAATTATATAGTGTCTGAATTTAATAAGATTAAAGAAGTTTGTAGATTGTAATCAGATATAGTAATTGAATATAGTGAAGGGCAGTTGGTGCTGAGAAACATTAAAGGAATAATTTAAGGATGAATGGTGCAGTGGTACTTATAAAATCTTTAATAATAAAATAGGAGGTAAAGTTAGTAATGAATAAGACAATAACTTTTAATAAAAAAGAATTAATGTTTGTGCTTAAAATTAAGAATAGTTTATAATGAGGTAATAAAAGTTAGAAAACTTTAGTTATGTAATCTAATACTTTTATTAATTACTATATTTTAAGTTTTTTATCCAGTAATCTGTATATGAAGGTATCATTTTATCTATAGGTAAAGTAAGTTAGAATGAAGTCTATATTATTAACTAGACCTTTATTAGATTCACTGAATACAAGAAATATGCTGAGAAAACATGGATATGAAGTATACATAGAGCCAGTGTTTACAATAAAATATTTACAGCCTGACATATCTACATATGAATTTGATGTAATAATATCTACAAGTAAAAATAGTGTAAAGGCATTTACTCAAATATGTAAGATGGATGATCTTCCGATAGTTGCAGTGGGTAATGCGACAATGCAAGCTGCAAAAGATTTAGGGTTTTCTGATGTTGTATCAGCAGATAGCAATGTTGGTGGGTTAATATCATTTATAAAAAATAATTATTCAATGACAGTAAAATTTTTATATATAAGGGGACAGGAGATATCATATGATTTAAAAAAAAGGTTATCTGAAGAAGGTTTTTGTGTAAGAGAAGCTGTACTCTATAAAACGATAGTTAAAAGAAATTTAACTAACAGGTGTAAAAATTTGTTATTGAGTAGTAAAATTAATAGTATTATTTTTTTTTCTTCGCAGACAGCAAGAATATTTTGTTCTTTAGTTCTAAAAAGTGGCCTGTCTCATACAATGAGTAGTGTAATTGCATATACTATGAGTAGGAATATTGCTGACAGTTTAAAGTCCGTTAAATGGAAGAAAGTTATAATATCGAAGTTTCCTACTAGAGAAAGTTTGATTAATATAATTAGTAAGGATCGCTAATGTTTAGAGTTGCAACTTGGAATGTAAATTCTATACGTAAGAGGATTAATCAAGTTTGTAATTTTATTGTTGATAGTCAAATAGATATAATTTTACTACAAGAAATAAAATGCACAGAACACCAGTTTCCTTATGAAAAAATAGAAAAACTTGGATATGAATACGCTGTTTATGGACAAGTTGCAAGAAATGGTGTTTGTGTTTTATCTAAATACTCAATACTAGAGAAATTTAGAGTTGATATTGTAGAAAGTTGCCGAGAAGCACGCTATATAGAATGTATAATAAAATTTTATAATCAAAAGATAAGAGTAGTGAGTGTATATGTTCCAAATGGTCAAAGCATTGGTTCTTGTGCTTTTGTATATAAGCTCAAGTTTTTTGATTATTTATATAAAAAAATCAGTAGTTTATTGGAGAATGAAGAGTTAACTGTTGTGGCTGGTGATTATAATGTTGCGTTAGATGAAATTGATATTTTTGATCCAGTCTTATTAGATGGCGAGGTATGTTTTCATATAAGAGAACGCGAAAAATTGAGGGCAATCTTAAATCTTGGATTTAAAGATGCATTTAGAATATTTTATCCAGATTTACGGCAGTTTACTTGGTGGCACTATAAAGGAAATGCATTTCGGAATAATCAAGGGATGCGAATAGATTATGTTCTATTATCGCCTCAAGCTGTTGATAGATTAGAAGCATGTTATATAGATGATAGATTGCGCAGGTTGGAGAATCCATCTGATCATACGCCAGTTGTATGTCTTATAAGGTAAGTGGCTTTTTTTTAGAAAAGTACAACAGAATTACATGATGATTATCAAGAGCTGAATAGCTTTTATACTTGATTTATATAGTCAAAAGAATAGTTAAAGTAAAAGATTTATGAGACTAATTTTATAAAAACAGATATTAAGCATGTTGAAAATTTGAAGTACGAAAAACAGCAATATAGCTATAAAGCTATATGTTGTCTAGTTTGAAAGTCAAAAAAAATTTGTAAGCTATTTTGTGGTCAGTTTTTATTAGATGTTTATATTGAAAAATTGAGTGTATTATAACTGTATCAAGATAGATAAAAGATAGTTATCTAATAATAACTTAACGATGGTTACTCCATTTGAAAGGATAAGAGTACTCTAAAAAAATAGATAATAGCTTAAAATTATTGTAGAGAGCTTGAAAAGTACATTAACTACTAAACGCATTAAACTGCAAATCAAAATCATTTTGTATGTAATGATTTTGTTGTTTTCAAGAGTTAAATCTTCAAGAAAAAGGTCTTAGTAGCATAAGTGAGTGTTTTATTCAGAGGAGGTCTATTTCTAAAAATGAAAAATAGCTATCTTGTACTAAAATAAATGCTTTGCTAAAAGAAAAGAAGAATTTTTAGGTTTTAATTTTGAACAGTAAGCTCTTAATGGTATGAGGCTACAACTTTACCTATGGTAAAAAAAAATCATGTTGCTACGGTTATAAAACTCATTAGAAAAAAGATAACAGAAATGTTTAGTTTTTAAGATTGTTGCAAGATTTGAGTTAAAAATTCAAATATTTTTGGTAAGATGGTTAATTTTTTTAGTTATAAAGTTACCTTAAATTGGAGGGTATAACTTCAACAAAGATAATTAAAAAAACATAGAAAGATAAGAAAAAAATATTGATTTAAAGAAGAGATAGTTAAAGAAGCTTGTAAAATATAAAAATTTATAAAGTGCTTGAAAGAAAAATGTTTTAACTTGCATATTATGTTATTTTGTACTTAATGCTGGAGATTAGTTGAGAAGATCGTTTTGTTAGTTAAAAAAATAGAGAACAAGAGTTTTTACTAAAGTCTTTAAAAATTTTGAAGTTTTTTATGTGTAGAGATGATATATACATTAAAATGTAAATGATAAAGTAGTTGAAAATATAGCAAAATGTGTTAAAAAGAACAAATAGTACTTAGTTTTCAACTTTACTGGAAGTAAGTACACTGTAAAATTGGGAATTATTTTAAAGGTATTTCTTGATAATTTAATTTCTAAGAGTGAGATAGGAAGTTGATGAGTGGGTTACTAATACGGTATTTTACGATGAAAAAAAAGAGATAGAGTAGTAATTATTTTGCTGATACTTACTATCTTAGTTAAAAGATGTGATGATAACTTGATTTTAAGGGCAAGGTATTTTGATAGAATTGATATAACAAGTATGCAAAACTCTTAATAGTGATATTGGAGAGGTAAAATTATGAAGTTAAGTGTTACTGATTGTAAAAAGTAAATAAACTTTCTTTTATAAAAAGGGTAATTTTTGAACGAATATCAAGATATATGATAGGGTAAAGATGATTGGTAATTTATTATTAAGTATTTTAGTGTTATATATTAATGTATATATAAATTTAAATTGATCATATTTTATAAGTTTAATGTTTTTTAAAGTTATAAGGAGTTGAAAAGCATAAATAATTTTCTTATCTCTTATAAAGGAATTATCTCTATAAATATATGTTAATGAATCCAATAGTATACGCATTGGATACGCAAGATTTAAATAAAGCCATATCCTTAATTAAGGTTTTACGTAATAAAGTTGGTATGATAAAACTTGGGTTAGAATTTTTTGTTGCCCATGGCCTTTCTGGAGTAAGAAAAGTTGCAAAATACAATATACCAATTTTTTTGGATCTGAAATTGTATGATATTCCAAACACTATAACTAAAGCGATTGAAGCAATAAAAGTTTTAGATATTAAAATATTAACATTAAACATTAGTGGTGGAACAGAGATGTTAAAAAAGGCTTTAAATGTAGTAAAGGATACAAAAATAGAACTGATTGGGGTTACAGTACTAACTAGTATGAGTAATAAAGATTTAAATGAGCTTGGAATAATAAAAGAGATAAAATCACAGGTAGTTTTATTGGCAAAGCTTGCAAAAAAAATCGGTTTACATGGAGTAGTTTGCTCTGCACTGGAAGCTCAGGAAGTGCGCAAAACTTGCGGTAAAAATTTTAAAATTATTACTCCTGGAATTCGTATAGATTCTAATTGTGATGATCAAAAAAGAACAGCAACACCAAAAGAAGCAATAAACTTAGGAGCTAATTATATTGTAGTTGGTAGGTCCATTACAAATAGTATAAACCCTATAAATAAAGTGGAATTAATATTAAAATCATTGACTTATTAAAATTTTAATAATAAATTAACTTTATTGTAGAAGCAATTTTGGTAAAATTGAAAAGGGAGATTGATCTTGCAATAGTTAAGGAAGGCAGCAGTGAGTGATATAAAAGTAATTTTGTGGCTGTAAAGAATGTTTAAATTTAATAGAAACTATAATTTTAGCATTTAGAGATTAATATAAGTTTTATTAAACAAGTAATAAATATTTTTTATTAAATTCACATGAGAATAAAGCTACTTAAACATATAGAACTGTTAGTAAAATAATAGGTAATATCCTTGAATATTTTAAATATCATTTAATTGTAAAGCCCATAAACGAATAAGTAATTATCTTGATATTAATAGAATAACTGCATTCAATTAAAAACTTTTATAAATATTATATCATAAGGTGTAGCTATGTTAGTATTAATTAAAGTAAAGAAGATACTAGATAATAAAATGATGTTATAAATCTAAGTGTGATTTTTATTAAGAGATACGGGTAAAATATATCTAAAAATTTGATAGGTTTAATTTTTGTCATGTTTATAAACGTGATGCAACTTTATATTGCACAAAGCTACTTAATGATACGAATTGATGAAGAAAAAGTTGAATTTGTAACCGCATTACAGCCAGTAGTGTTGATTATCATACATTAACTAAGTTATTTATTATCTTTTTTTAGCTCATTGGCATATAAATGACGTGGTAAAAATTCAAGTTCTTTTAAGAAGTTTAATTCTTTATTTTTTATATGTACACCAAGCTTATTAAACTTTCGAGCAACAGGAAATACTCTTGCTTCTAGTGAACTAATAATTTTATTATAATGGTCGACGGTGTTTTTTAAGCTTTTTCGTAAATTATCAAAATTTTCGCCCATTGTACAAATACGTTCATATAAAATATGGCCTAATTCACTGATTTTTTTCGAATTTTCAGCTACTATTTCTTGTTTCCATCCATACGCTATTGCTCTTAGTAGAGCAATTAAAGTAATTGGTGTTGCAATGATTACTTTTTTTTCTATTCCAATCTCTATTAAAGCAGGCTCATATTCTAATGCTGCGCTAAAAACTCCTTCCCCTGTTAAAAAAAGTATCACA
Organism: Wolbachia endosymbiont of Dipetalonema caudispina; assembly: GCF_013365495.1. Lineage (GTDB taxonomy): Bacteria > Pseudomonadota > Alphaproteobacteria > Rickettsiales > Anaplasmataceae > Wolbachia. The sequence goes on from NZ_CP046580.1 coordinate 426,756, forward strand.
AGCTCTGGTGTATTTTTAAACTGATTCCAATACTCTTTTTTACTTAAGTTACTTATATGTCTTTTTATTGCTAAAGAATGGCTTTTTAATTTTTCTCTTTGTATCTGCAAATCATTTTGTGACATAGCATCAAGATAAGAATCAAGCGGCACTTTAGCATCTATTATTATTTGTTTTCCAGATGGCATCCTGACTATGATATCAGGGCGCAATAAATTATTTTCATTTTTATCAACCATTGATGACTGGGTAAAAAAGTCACAGTATTCAACCATTCCTGCCATTTCTACTACCCTTTTTAGTTGTATTTCACCCCATTTTCCTTTAAAATGAGGCTTACTTAATGCATTAGCAAGACTAGAAGTTTGATTTATTAACATCCCAACTTGTTCTTTCAAGCCTTTGTATGCTCCTATTCTTTCTTTTTCCAATTCGTGTATTTCATCATCAAATCTTGCTAGTTTTTCTTTGATTGGAGTTATAATTTCATTAATTGTTGCTTGTCCTTTTTTGAAATTACCTTCTGTTTCTTTCAATTTACTATTAATTACTTCTTTAGCTAAGTTTAGAAAATTACTACTATTTGTTTGTAAAGCATCAAGAGATAGTGCTTTAAAAGTGTTTGTAAGTCTTTCTTCTGCTTTCATTAATAATTCTATTTCTCTTTTTTTTTCCTCACGTTCTTTTCGTAAGGTAGTTTCGAGTTCTACATTACTTACTTTTAAATTTATTATTTCCTCATTTTTATTTAATAAAGTTTGTTTTATCTCTTGAAGTTCATATTTTAATTTACACAAATTGTTTTCAAGATTTGCTGTATTTATTTTTTCTTTTTCTAGTTCTCTATTCTTTTTTATACTTATATAATAAAATATTAATAAAAAGAAAAAAATTAATCCGAGAAATATAGAAATAGAAAACATCAGAATATAAAAGAGCATTAACTATAATGCTATATAATTTTGTATGTAAGGAAAAGAACAAAATATTTAAGAGATATTTTTTATATATGTAAGAATTTTGTCAGTTATGAGTTAAGATTAACTAGATTTATTACCTTGCTATTCATTTTTCAATTCAGTGATTTATAAGCTTAGTAACAAAATACTAAGTTATACTGAGTTTTATGATGTTACATCTTAAGTAAGAATACTAAACGTTGTTTTGGAAATTCTTTTGTAGCACTGGTTTGGTATAAATATAGAAGAAGAACGACTAAATCTTAATACTATTTCTATATATGTTTATTTAGTTGCACACTGAGTAATATAAAGTCTATAGTTTACATTTAAATTTTATGTAATATTATTATTAATATTACATAACTTAAAGAATATCATGACAGTTATGCCTGATACGTGGATAAAAGAAAAAGCTGAAAACTTTGCAATGATACAACCTTTTATAGATCATAAAAGTAGTAAAGGTGTTATATCTTTTGGACTATCATCTTATGGATATGATGCGAGAGTAGATAATAAATTTAAAATTTTTACTAACGTTAATTCAGTTGTTGTAGATCCTAAGAATTTTTCTAAAAATAGTTTTATAGATAAGGAAACAGATGTATGCATAGTTCCACCAAATAGTTTTGTGCTTGCAAGCACAGTTGAATATTTTCGTATACCAAGAAATGTACTAGTTATTTGTGTTGGTAAATCTACTTATGCTAGATGTGGTATCATGGTAAATGTTACTCCTTTAGAACCGGGATGGGAAGGTTATGTGACATTAGAGTTTTCTAATACTACTCCACTTCCTGCAAAGATTTATGCTAATGAAGGTGCATGTCAATTTATATTTTTAAATAGTAAAAGTGAGTGTAAAAAATCATATGATGATATGAAAGGAAAATATATGAAACAGTGTGGTATTACTTTACCACTAATAAAATAAATTGCTACATTCATTATAAAATATACTATTTTATTGTTATTAAATTATTAGATTTTGTGCTACTTATTACAATTAAATTTTAATAAAGCTAGCTATTTCAAGAGCAACATTAAATGTATAACTTAAATTAAGTCTTTTGTGATTTTTTTCTTTATTTTTATTTTTATCTTTATATATTTTAAAGTAATACTAAGTTCCGAGTAAGAATAACTTCTTTAAATTGTGCAATTACTTGATTCCTATTCATAAAATTCTTTTTTTTAATCAATTTATTATTGAATATTCTAATACTATTTATCAACTAAAAAGCTGTTTTAGTACTCTTACTAATTCTTAATTGTTCACCTAACATTTCTGAAAATGCATCATTTGTTACTATATTCAAGATGTAAATCTTACTTATTTTTTATGTCTGATATTTAAGAATCATAAAATAAAAGTTTTTTTAGATCATATTCATTAATTATTCCTATTTAAATAGGATATCTAGTTTACTAAACATCAAGAAATAATATGTAATTCACTATAATATTAGGATACAATGTCAAATTATGGTTTGATTGTCTTGTTTTAAGATATTTTATAATATACTTTAGAGTGTATAAGCATTGATCATTTTTTTTAAGACTTTGAGTTTTAGCTTCTTACATTTCAATAATTATCTGTTGTTATTTTATCTTTGAATTTAAAGAATATTAACTATGTTTTTCTTTATGAGAAGTCTCTTGTAAAATTTTGGATGTATTTTCAATGCTATATTCTTATCTAATTTTATCAAAGAGGAGCAAAGTTTTTAAAATATGAATTAATAAAAAAATCATTATTTTTTTCAGCGTTATATTTAGGATGTATTAGGAACATCATATCTCTAATAATAAACACCAAAACCAAAAGCCCCTTCTTTCTTGATATCGAATAAAAAATACTTAATAGATTTTGCTTTCACTGCAAACCATATATTTTCTCTTTTTCATGAAATTAAAATCTATATACTTAATTTCAAAACTTTTAAGTAACATGCAATCTAATATTAGGCAATTATTTTACTATATAAAACCTAATCTATATTACTTTATTATAGCTTTTATTGCAGTTCTATCTTCTGCTTTAATGATTCTTCTTTTTGGCAGGGGCTTGAGTAGTATAATTGACTTTGGTACAGGACATAGCTTTACTACTAAATTAGTAGCAACTATATTTATAGTTTTAGCCATTTCTCTTGCTGCATTTATTAGGTTATACTTTATTGGAATTGGTAGCGAGAAAGTTATTGCAAAAATCAGGTATGATTTATATAGTAATATTATCGATTTACAACCAAGTTTTTTTGAGAACACAGGTGTGCAAGATGTGATCTCAGCATTAATCACTGATACTTCTGTGCTGCAATCAATAATAAATAGTAGTCTACTTACCATATTAAGAAATTCAGTATTACTAATTGGTAGTGTTACTATGTTGATATATACTAATTTGCATTTAACCGCATATGCAGCTGCAATAGTACCAATATTGTTAATCATTATGACATCACTTGGAAAAAAGGTGCGTAATTACGCACGCCTTGCTCAGAGTAAGTTAAGAGAACTTGCATCACTTAGTGAGGAAAATTTCCGATCTATAGCAACTATTAAGTCGTTTGTGTTAGAAGAGAATGAGAAAGTTCGTTTTAAAGAGTACTTAAACTCAGTATCAAAGTCATATATAAAATTAGTGTTTTTGCGTGCTATTTTAGTAACTTTAATTATCTTATGTGTAATAGGTTCGTTAATTATTTTGCTTTTTTTTGGTATCAGAGAAGTTTTAAGCAGTAATATGACTATTGGAGAGCTCTCCTCATTCGTGTTTTATTCAGCTCTTGCAGCTGGGGCTGTAAATAATTTGAGCGATAACATCAGTGATTTACAACGAGGCCTTGGAGTAGTAGAACGCTTACTTGAACTCAAAGATATAAAAAGCTCTATAACGGACATTAGTAATCCCATTAAAATTTATAATATCCAAAAAGAAATTAAGTTCAACAATGTAACGTTCTTTTATGAATCTCACTTAAATAAACCAGTATTAAATAATGTATCCTTTTCTATAAAGGTAGGTCAATCTGTTTCAATCATTGGACCATCTGGCAGTGGTAAAAGTACTATTTTAAAACTTTTGTTTCGCTTCCATGATCCAACTCAAGGTAATATTACTATTGATGGGCATAATATTAAGTCAATTGCATTAAACAATCTTAGGTTATTATTTGGTTTAGTACCCCAAGATCATATGATATTTTCTTGTTCAATAATGGAAAATATACTATACGGTAAACCAAGTGCTGAGTATGAAGAAGTAAAACAAGCAGCTATCAGTGCTTATGCAATGGAGTTTATCGATAAATTACCAAATAAATTTGATACATTTGTAGGAAAGAGAGGATTAAAGCTTTCTGAAGGACAAAAACAACGTATTATAATAGCAAGAGCCATACTTAAAAACCCCCAGGTTTTAATATTGGATGAAGCAACTTCTGCCCTTGATTATAAAAGTGAGAATCTTATACAAAAAGCGCTAAATAAGTTAATGCAGAATAGAACAACGATCATGATTACACATAGATTGTCATCTACACTTAAAACCGATAAGATTGTAGTAGTTAATCATGGAGAAATAGAAGAAATAGGGACTCATGACTCACTCATGAATAAAAATGGATTATATGCAAAATTAGTAAAAATATAGCAGTATAATTTATTGAAATACAATTTAAATAAAAAAAAGTTTTAATTATGCTATTATGAGTTAGGTTTTTATTTTTAATTCAGAATTAAATTATTTAATCTTAAATTTTACTGATAAAAAAGTTGCCATTCTTTTTTTGAAGGGTTGTCATAATTTTTATTATAATATAAAATCATAATAAATATACTTCTTATTTTATAGTATCAGTCTTATTAAAAGATGTTTTTTGTTGTAAACTTTCAGTATCTTATGTTGTTAACTTTATAATATAATTTTTTACTGATAATGATGCGATTTTTACATAATGCTGCCTATCTACTAAAGATTTTTTAAAAATATTTAAACCATATGCTCCTTAAATATGTATTATTTTTAATGTTTTTTAGGATCATGGACATTGAATAACCTGGTATTTTTATTTTTTTTAATTTTTTTTAACTATTTATGCTATTTAACTCTACAACTATATATTCTAATTTTATTAGATGAGCAATAAGCTTTATTTCTCAAACTATCAATCATGATATTTACTAATCAATTTAGTAATGATATCAAAGTGAATCTGTAATTATGTTGAAAATGTGCTCTAAAACGATGATGTTGTATAATTTATAATGTTCTAAACATATTTTATATTTATTGAGCTTTGCATCTCTTTCGCTGCTTTTCACTTGTTATAATGTAACACGGGTAATTTATAACTTTGATAATATGATAGTATTAGAATATATATTAACATATTAAAGTGTAAAGTAAAAGGTAAAAATTAAAAGTTGAAGAAGTTAATAGTATGAGTTCGTAGTAGCTGTTTCTATGGAATGATTTTGAGAGTAAGTTTTTGTAGATGATTTACAACTTAATAAAATGATAAAAAGATGTAAAAGTGTGTGGAGGATCAAAATAAGTGATACTATTTTTGTCTGAGAGATCCCCTCATTAATTAATGTTGAGGTTAAAAAAAAAGAGAAAGGTGTAATACTACTTTGTTAATTGTAGTTTTAATAGCTTATTTGTGTATATTCTTATACTTTTCTACTAGAAATTTGAAATAAAATCTTAAATTGTTGAGGAATTTGATACTATGAAGTGATACTATTTTAAATAGATTACAAGTAAAATTACAAAGAATATAGTCAGAAAACTTCCATTACAAATAAATGAGAAAACTTTTTAAAAAATAAATTTAGCAAATATAAAAAAATCGCGTATGTAAAGTTCAATAGATAGAAAAATTTTCCTGTGAAGCGTATATTACTTAGTATACTGAAAAGTAGGATGTAACCTTTTATAAAAAATACTTTATATTTACAATATAAGATTAGCATATTACTGTATTCATAACTTTAGTTTTGACAATGTAGTTGATAATTTTTTATAGCCAAGATAGGTCACTTATAGTAAAGATTAAAAATCTATATATTTTTTTATTTATATAAACCTGTGTTAATCATAGTCCGATTATAAGTTTTAATTATTAATTCATTACAAAAAAAACTATTTATTTTATATGTATTTCTTATTATGAATTACATTTAATTCTTATAGAATTACAAATTGAAGATATATCTTCAATTTGTCTTATTCATTTATTATACTATAATAAATTTATAATTTTTGATTGATGAATATTTTTAAACAAATTTTTTTGTTGATTCTTAATAAGTTGGAAGAACTAAAGCAAAAAAATATTATAAATACAAATGTAGAGAATTTTATTTTAAGGTCTCCAAGTAATAGAGCACATGGTGATATTTATACAAATATTGCTATGATACTTGCGAAATATGAAAGGAAGAGTTCTATTGAAATTGCAGAGGTGTTAGCAGGGGAATTTAAACTTTTTAGTGAAGTTGAAAAAGTAGAAATAGCTGGCTCTGGCTTTATTAATATACATCTAAAAATGGAGGTATGGCATGAAGTTCTTAAACAAATAAATGAGCTAAAAACAGAGTTTGGTACTTTAAATATTGGAAATGATCAAACTGTAAATATTGAATTTGTATCTGCAAATCCAACTGGCCCACTCCATATTGGTCATGTAAGAGGAGCAGTATTTGGTGATGTTTTAGCAAATTTACTAAAAAAAGTTGGTTATCAAGTAACTAAGGAGTATTATATTAATGATACTGGAAGACAGATAGATACATTAATTCGATCAGTATATTTACGATACAGAGAAGCTTTAGGAGAGAGTATTAGTATTGAAAAAGGTCTATACCCAGGTGAGTATTTAAAAGCAATAGGAAAAAAATTAGCTGAAAAATATGGTGAAGGTCTTTTAGAAAAAAGAGATTATCAAGTGATTAAAAATCATGCTTTAAGTTCTATTTTAGCACTTATAAAAGAAGATATGAATTTGCTCGGAGTAAATCATGATATTTTTACTTCGGAATATGAGTTGCAAAAAAGTGGCAAGATTGAAAAAAGCATAAAACTATTGTCTGAGAAGGGGTTAGTGTATGAGGGATACCTACAAAGACCGAAGAGTAAAGAAAGTAAAAATTGGACTTCTAGGAAAGAAGTTTTATTTTGTTCAACAAAATTTGGTGATGATATTGATCGTGCATTAAAAAAGGAAGACGGTAGCTGGACTTATTTCGCATCAGATATAGCTTATCATTTTGATAAGATATCACGCGGCTTTAATAATATGGTCATAGAACTTGGTAGTGATCATGGTGGATATGTCAAAAGGCTTAAAGCAGTTGTTTCTGCGCTAAGTGATAATAAGGCAAAGATAGAAGTAAAATTGCATAATATTGTAAATTTCTTTGATAATGGAAAACCTATTAAAATGTCTAAAAGGTCAGGAAAATTTTTGACAGCAAGAGATGTAATCAAAAAGGTAGGTAGGGATATTACCCGCTTTATAATGCTAACTAGTAGGAATGACATGGTTCTTGATTTTGATTTTACTAAAGTGAAAGAACAATCAAAAGATAATCCTATCTTTTATGTGCAATATGCATATGCACGGGCTTGTTCGTTAATGCGTAATGCTCCGAAAGAACTTCCAAATGTAAATCCTTCACTTTTAAAGACTGATGGAGAATTATTACTTATAAAAATATTAGCAAAATGGCCAAGTGTATTAGAAATAGCAGCAAGACTTTATGAACCCCACAGAATTACTTTCTACTTACTTGAAGTTGCAGAGATATTTCATGCTTTATGGGGATATGGTAAGAATGATTTAAACATGCGATTCATACTAAAAGATAATTTAAACCTAACTTCTGCAAGAATATTTCTTGTTCAAGCTCTAGCACACATTATTGCTTCTGGACTTTCTATTTTTAATATAAAACCTTTAGAGGAAATGAAATAAGTAAAAATCTAAAAGTAATAGGGGGAACTTTAAGATTACTTATTCCTTAAGTTATAGTAGCATAACCCTTTTTTTATTAATAAAAATACTTCTCCTATTGTAACTGCTACTAAAATAAAGCAGTAATGTATCTGTATTGATAAAAAATAAGCGCGATATAAAAATATACTACCTCTGCTAACAAATAGTGAGCCTTAGGATAAGATGTCTTTGTAGTACGAAAAAAATATTTAATTAGCATTATGGTATGCGATACATGCTTTTTCTGACAAGTCTTTTTATGATTATACCACTTATAAAATAGCAATAGTATATTAGCAACTAAAACAGTAAACATAGATGCTATTCCTGCTATCAAAATGCAGCTTTAATTTTTATAGTACTCTTTTATGATGAGTTTATGTAATGCTTTTGACCTTAGTTTATACATCATATTATTTAATTTACTAATAAGTAGCAAATACTGCTATTTCAGTTATTTTTCAAAATCTAAAATATATATCGTAAGAAGATTGAAAATAGAATAGTGAAAAATTTATTACTAGTATAAAGGTCATAATTAATGTTTATAGTTATTACTACTAATGTAGTAACCTCAAATAGAACTAATGACTATAAAAAAATATAGGGAACAATTTTTATTATAGATAAATAACCTAGATTTGATACAGTGATAATCTTTGTTCTATCCATAGTTGCTATCTCAGATAAACAAGTGTAATCTAGTGATAGGATGCTTTTTGGGATTTACTTTAATTATCCTTTATTGTAGCTTCTTATGAAGACATATATGCAATAGTTATATCAGATATTTGGGAATTGCAGCAAATACAGTGCTCCAACTACAGTTGCATCCTTTTTTATTTCAAGATCGATCAAAAACTCTACTTTTGCTAAGTTACTACCATAATTACACATTAATGTAATAACTCCTATAAATGTTCAATTGCAGTTAAAATGACAGCAAAAGTTTAAAATACTCAGGTAATAATAATTTTGCTGGAAGAAAATTAATAATTAGATTCGAATAATGTCTGCTATCAATTGATTGGCTAACAGAAGAAAATGCTCCTGAAAAAAATAGGAAAACTAAACACGTAGTTAAGGTATTTTTTCCCATGCTTCACAATAATAGTATCGAGCTCATGTAAATTTTATCTGTTTTGCATAAAATAGCAGAAAGTAGTGTTTGGTAATAAGCAAATCACTGGAGAAATTTAATAAAGTAGGTTTTTCAAGTAAAAAAGAATAAGTACCACTATCAAGATAGAAAACTAAAAAATAAATAAAGGAATAAAAGCAATCATTTTATGAATTGAAAATTTGAATTATGACTAGTTGAATAATTTTAAGCAAGTCTGCTTTTGTTAATTTTATAGAAAGTTGATAATAAAGTTCAATATTTATTGAGTTTATTAGTTAAATTATATAGTAGTATGCAAAAATTATTTTTGTTTGAAAAATATAATTTCTCAGTATTGCTTTTTAGATGAAGCTATAATAGTAGTTATCAAGAAGAAAATTTTTTAGATCTAAAAGAGCTTGATTATAACTTGAAGTAAATTGATTTATTAGGCATAAATATAGCTTATCTATAATCACTTATAAAGTTGTATAAAACTTGATCAAGTTTTTATTGTTTGGATTGATCATAGAGAAATATTGAAACAACACAATAGTTAATATTTTATAGAAATTTATTTTAAGTAATAAAATGCTTCAGAATATGAAAACTATACTAATAAGAGATAATAATGTTAGGTTAGATAGGTATATAAGAAGAATTTTTCCAGATTTAAAACAATCTTTAATTGAGAAATCATTAAGGAAAGGGTTGATTAAAGTTAATGCTCGTAGAGCTAAGTCAAGTGATAGAGTATACTCTGGACAAACTATAACAATAAAACACTTATACTATCTTCTTGGTAAGACTAATTCCGACTGTAAATATAGTAAAGAGTTAGTGAATATATTAAAAGACAATATCTTATATGAAGATGAGTATATAATAGCTATAAATAAACCAGCAGGAGTAATTACTCAAGGTGGTATAAAAGTAAAAGTCAGTATTAGTGGCTTGCTTGATCAAATTAAAGAAGGAGAAATATTAAAGATTGTTCATAGATTGGATAGGGATACAAGTGGAATAATAATATTTGCACGTAATGCAAATATTGCTAGATATCTTATGAAAGAATTTAAAGAACGAAGAGTAAAAAAAATTTATTTAGCACTAATTTCAGGTATACCGAATAAAAATAGGGGAACAATAGATCACCCATTAGTAAAAAAATACATTTTAGGTCAAGAAAAAGTGGTTGTCGATGAAAATTCATCTAGGAATGCTATTACGCGTTTTTCGATTATAGCAAAGCTAAAACAAAACGTTGCTTACGTAAAATTACAACCGATAACTGGTAGAACTCATCAGTTGAGAGTGCATTTAGCTCATATAAACTGTCCTATTCTTGGTGACGGTAAATATGGTGGTAAGAAAGCTTTTGTTAATGGAATAGCAAAGACGGTTCATCTTCATTCTTATTCTTTATCTTTAAAGTTACCAAATGGCAAGAAAATAACTATTACTGCTTTTCTTCCTGAGTACTTTAAGAAATCTGTTGAAATATTACACCCTTCATTTTTGAAAATGACTACGAGTAATTATCTATAGAAAAAGTAAAAAAACATAAATTCTTATGGTTTGAATTTAGACATATTAATTTTTTATCATATATTAAATATGATGAGCATTAAATAAACAGAAGTTGGAAAATAAAATAAATATTTAACAAAAATTTTAAGTTCTGAAATATTTTGAGTTTAGTATGATAAAATTTTTAGAATGTCCTAAGTAATTTGTTTACATTTCTCATTATTAAAATAGTTGGTGGTTTTATAAACATCAATATACAACTCATCAGTATTTGGTTCCTTACTATTTTTAGCAAAATCTTCCGATTTTTTTATTAAATTAAGTATTTCTTTATCGATTGCTTTACAATCTTCTTCTGAAATAACTTTACTATTTATCATATATTTTTTTAAAGAGCTTATAGGGTCATAATTTAGCTTTATATTCTCAATTTTTTCTTTTGAACGATAAGTAGCAGGATCTGACATTGAATGGCCACGATATCTATATGTCTTCATTTCAAGCAGAATAGGACCTTTTCCACTACGTACGTATTTAGCTGCTGCATCTGTTGCTTCATAAACAGAAAAGCAATCCATTCCATTAACCTGTTTTCCAGGGATACCAAAAATCTCTCCTCTTTTGTATAGCTCAGTTGCTAAAGTTGCTCTTTGTACGGAAGTTCCCATTGCATATCCATTATTCTCTATAATGTAAATTACTGGCAGTTGCCACAAAGAAGCCATATTAAATGATTCATACACTTGTCCTTGGTTTGCAGCACCATCACCTAAATATGTGAATACCACGTTGTTTTTTCTCTTATACTTATTAGCAAAAGCTATTCCTGTACCGATTGGAACCTGTGCACCCACTATTCCATGTCCACCAAAAAAATTTTTCTTAATATCGAATATATGCATTGAACCACCTTTGCCCTTTGAACATCCAGTTTCCTTACCGGTCAGTTCTGCCATTACAATGTTTGGATCAGAATCACATGCAAGCATTAGACCATGATCTCTATAACTTGTTATGAAAGCGTCACCAGGCTTAGATGCAGCATGAGTTCCAATTACAACTGCTTCCTGTCCTATAGATAAGTGACAAAATCCGCTTATTAATCCCATTCCATATAATTGCCCTGCTTTTTCTTCAAACTTGCGTACTAGTAGCATCTTTCTATAAAATTTAATCATCTGCTCTTTAGTAAAATTTTCTTCTTTCATATCAATTCTATTTTCATTAAACTAAAATAATATCAGAAGTTTACAATATTTTATAATGGATTACTATCGCTGGTTTGAAGCTTTTCATGTTATTTTCGTTATTATGTGGATGGCAGGTATGCTCTACTTACCTAGACTTTACGTCTATCATGCAACTGTAGAGTTAGGGTCTGAAAGTGATAGTTTACTCCAAATAATGGAAAAAAGGTTACTTAAATACATTGTAAACCCTGCAATGCTTTTTTCATTTATTTTTGGTATTATATTAACAATTATAAGAGAAGCATATTATGAAGGATGGTTTCATATAAAAATATTAGCATTATCTTTCATGTTTATTATTTATGTACTACTTGTAAAACATAGGAAAAATTTTGCAATGGGCTTAAATAAAAAAGCTCACATTTATTTTCGTATCCTGAATGAGATAGTTACAGTGCTAATTATAATTATAATTATTACAGTTATTGTAAAACCGTTCTACTAACTTCTTTCAGACGTTTACTTAAGAAGTATTGATGTTCTTTAACATTTATGATAAAATGTTTTCCTTAAAAATTTTTAATAAAAGGTTATGAGTGGTAAAGCTCAAGGTCCAAATATTGCAGAGTGGCAAGCTCAACAACGATACCAAGAAGAAAGGAAGAGTGGTTTTGGTCTTGGTTATAGTGACTCCATTGCAACTATCATAGATGGAATGAAATGGCTATTTAACTTTCATGAAGGAGCAATTGCTGCTTACAACAATGTGTTTGAAAGTTTGATAAGTGGAAGTAGTTTAATAGCATTATTTGGAAAATCTGATAATATGTTTGGTATAAAATTTCTTGAGGGTCTTGCAGAACATTTTTCGGGTGAAGGTGAAGATGCTGAAAGCAGAATATTAGAAGGAATGGATACTAGTTCTAAAGGAGAAGGTTCTTACTTTGATGATTATCCTCACTTTAGTAATGAAATGGCTTATAATACTAACGGTTTATATAACATGTTTGACTCAGGTAATCATCATGATCAATTTTTTTCATCAAATCCTTCACTTTCTATATGTAATAATGACTATGAGCATGAGCTTAGTGTCTAGAATCATTAAATAACAGTCAAGAAAGTAACATTTATCCACTTTATCATAATTAACATGAGTTTATTCTAGTGAAAAAGGTTTCAATTTTAGGATCAACAGGAAGTATTGGGAAAAAAACTGCGGATTTACTATTAAGAGAAAAAGAAAAATATCAAGTAGAAGTACTTAGTACCCATTCAAATTTTACTTTACTAGCGTATCAAGCTAAATCTTTGGGTGCAAAATATGTTGCTATTTCTAATGAAAAGTTTTACAAAGATTTAAAAGAAAGCCTATTAGGCACAGGTATTAAAATAGAAGTTGGTGCTAAAGGTTTAATAAATGTTGCTTCTTTGCCTATTGATCTATCAGTTGTTGCAATAGCTGGTATTGCAGGCCTTGAACCAGTTATGAACATAATAGAAAGTGGTACTAAAGTTATTGCATTAGCAAACAAAGAAAGCATTGTTTGTGGTGGAGAATTACTACTTAAAAAAGCTAAAGAAAAAAACGTACAGATAATTCCTATTGACTCTGAGCACAACGCAATTTTCCAAGTTTTACAAAATGATGATAAATGTGTAGAAAAGATTATACTTACTGCTTCTGGTGGACCGTTTTTGAATTATAGCTTTGAACAATTAAGAAATGTTATAGTAGATCAAGCATTAAATCATCCTACTTGGAACATGGGAAAGAAAATCTCAATTGATAGTGCGACAATGATGAATAAAGCTTTAGAAATAATAGAAGCACATAGTTTATTTAACATTAACCCTAATAAAGTTGAAACAGTAGTACATCCTGAATCCATAATACATGGAGTTGTAGTCTATAAAGATGGTTTCAATTTTGCTGTACTTGCAGAAGCTGACATGGCAGTTCCTATTTCATATGCTCTATCTTGGCCAAAAAGGTCAGATTTAAGTTATAAATTAGATTTAATAAAGCAGAAAAAATTAACTTTTCAAGAGCCTGATTACAAACGCTTTCCTGCACTAAAACTTAGTATGGAAGTACTAAATTCTTCTCTGCCACACATAAACAGCATCGTACTTAATGCTGCAAATGAAGTAGCTGTTAATGAATTTTTGAAATCACGTATTGACTTTTTAGGAATAGTAAAAGTAGTAGAGTCGACAATAGAAAATTTTGATAGTTATACTAATATTAATTCATTGCCTGATATAATAGATATTGATCGTGAAAGCCGTATCCTTGCCAAAGGAATTATTGCATGCAAAACTTTTGTATATAGTTAAAAGATTTAATGATCAAGAATATATTCTTTTGTTAAGGAAGAGTGAGCATTTTCAAATACTTCTTGGACATTTCCAGATTCAATGATCTTACCATTGTGAAAGAAAATTACACTATCAGATAATTTTTTAGCTTGTTTCATTGAATGAGTCACCATAATTATGGTGAACCTTAATTTCAACTCTTGTATAAGATTTTCAATCGCATTGGTTGCCATCGGATCAAGAGCAGAGCATGGTTCATCCATCAGTAAAATAGTTGGCTTTATTGCAATTGCACGAGCAATACATAATCTTTGTTGTTGGCCACCAGATAAATCTAATGCACTGTCCAGTAATCTATCTTTCAACTCTTCCCATAAACCAACTTTGGTTAGACTATTTGCTACTATTTCATCTAATTTCTTTTTATTTTTTATCATACCATGTAATTTTGGACCATAAGCAACGTTATCATATATTGATTTTGGAAAAGGATTAGGTTTTTGAAATACCATACCTACTTTTGCTCTAAGTAGCACAACATCCATGTCACGTGAATATATATTGCCTAACCCATCAATAATTAGCTTACCGATAACTTTGCATCCTGGTACATAATCATTCATGCGATTAAAACAACGTAAAAATGTTGATTTACCGCACCCAGATGGTCCAATAAAAGTGGCAACTTTCTTTTTAAAAATATCCAAATTTATATTAAATAAGACTTGTTTAGAGCCATACCAAAGATTTAAATCTTTAATAGAGGCAAGTAGTATATCATTCATATCACACTTTGCATTGAATAAAGTCCTGGAATTTCTCTTTTGTTTTCATATAGCCATATTGCTGCTTTAACAGCACCTTTAGCAAAGGCTGTTCGATTAATTGCTTTATGACTTAATTCTATCCGTTCATCAGAATTAACAAATATTACGTTATGATCTCCTATCACTCCTCCTCCACGAGATACTGCAAAACCTATCTTACCCTTTTCCCTTATATTTGAATTATTAAGTAAATATTGATTAAACTCAAAATCTTTTTTTGAAGCATAAGCAATTGCTTTACCAAGTTCTATAGCTGTTCTAGATGGTGAACCTTTTTTTAAGTTATGATGCATTTCCCAAATCTCAGCATCATATTCACTTCCTAAAAGCTTGGTAGCCTTTTTTAGCAATTTTAGCAATACATTAACTCCGATACTCATATTTGCTGACCACAATATCGGAATCTTGGTAGCATACTCTTTTAAAGAGATATCTTCTATTTCAGTCGTTCCACTAACTAATGGAGTTTTAAATCTTACAGCTGCAGCAAGGCAAGCTAACATGCATTCTTTAGTTGTAAAATCTATTACAATATCAGACAATTTGAATAGATCCGTAATAGAATTTGTAATTTTAATTCCTAAAATAGAACTATGGCCTATGACTGGTCCAATATCTAGACCTATGTATTTACTATCAAAACGAGTAACAGCACCTGCTATTTCTACCTTAGTATTAGTGACTAATTCACTAATTATCTTTTTTCCCATTTTACCTAAACAGCCTGTTACCCCAACTTTGATTTTCATAAAGTTTTTTTTATATTAAATATTAAAATTAAACATCTTTTTAAATTCTGTATTTTCGTATCTTCTAACCTAGATTTATTACTATTAAAATAGTATATATTTTATTGAGCTACATGCCAATGTTCTTTTTTTTTTCTTATTGTGAGTAATATATGAATTTTCTCCATAAAATTAATATATCTTTTTTAAAACTTATGGTTGTTCTAAGTAATATCTTTATAAAAGCTTAATTGTGAGATTATTATAAATTAAGTAAAATAAATCATTATTTTAGCTAAACAGTGATAGTAAGAATTCACATTGTTTTTATATGTTTTTGCTCATCGAAACGAGGAGTTGGCTTTTATATGATTAAGCTATGTTAGCTAGCTATAAAATAAAACCATAGACTAGCACTAGTCTTTCGAGAACCTAAGTAAAGTATCTAAATATGATTAAAGTTTGGCTTTTTTTAATTATTCTCTTGGGAAAAAACTATAGGAAAAATGGGTACCTCACTTTACGACAAGAGGATTATTTTAAAATATATAATAATTTTCTGTTTTCATTTATGAAAGAAGAGAATAGCTTAAAGAAGTAACTCCGAAGCTTACAATTAATAAAATTAAAATAGTTACTTAACTCTATTTAGTGATTAATTCACTATTTTAGCGTTATTTAATTTTTGAAATACTAATAGATTATACAGAAATTAAGCTTCAATGCCAGAAGTTTGTAGCATATGTTGAAAAATCATTTTATGATCTAGATCGGTTGTTTTGCAGACAATTTCTAAATTTATTAATTTTTCTATGATCTTCTTAAGCTCTGGAAGCTGAAAATTTTTTAAGTGACATTTAAAATCTTGTAAATACTTAAAGAACAATGGAGGATGCAACCAATTAATTGCGGTTTGTTCATTCATTCCACCTTGGATTAATAGTGAGACGTTCTCAAGATATAAAAAGTAATTTAATATAATACGAATTAGTGCTATCGGTGAAAAATTTTCTTGTAATATCAGTATGTCAGAAATTTTAATGAATTGTATTATATCTTTATTCGCTACAGCAGAGTATAATTTATCAAGTGTAATATAAACATTATTAGAAGTTGAAAGGCAAAGCTTTACGTCAATAAGTTTTAGGTCTTTTCTCTCCCCTAAATATAAAATTAGCTTTTCAAGTTCTGAATATATAGGTAGCTTACTATCATTAAAGTAGGACTGCAAATAACAAATTATTTTATTTGTGAATCTTATACCATTTTGTTTTAAGTAATCTAATATTATATCACATGAATTATCATTGTTGTTCTTATAGCAAGTAATGATACCAAAAATTTTTGAATTTTCTATGTAATTTTTAGTTGTAGAATTGTATGGAAGATCATTTGCTATCATTAATATATAATGATCATTTGTATTAAGGTCCAACACGTTCTTTAATTCTTTGGATATACTCTTGCTTACATTTATTAGCTTAATCAATTTCTTATTGGTAAACATTGAAACATTCACTAACTCAGAAAATAACAGGCTAGGGTATCTGTCTACTGTTGCAAAATCCATTATCTGAACTGAATATTCATCTAAATTAGCAATTATTTCCCGCATAAAAAGGTCTATTCTGTTATTATCACTTCCATAAATTAATACACCTTTTAAAATATCTGGTTTCTCAAGAAACTTTTTAACCTTAGATGGTATAATTTTCATATTTTTTTATAATATTATTATTACTCAATTATATAAAAAAGTTTGAAATTATGAGCCTTTTTATACAGCATTTATGTATATAACTTACTATATTTTATATTATCAGCAATTTATTTTTGAAAATACTTGTGATAAAATTTTTTTATAGAATTTAACTTTTATTAAAAAAATTCTTTTTCAATTGCATTGCTTTTTTATAAATTAATAGTTATAATTATATATAATAAAAATCATTTCCCAAGGGAATCACAATTATAGTTAATAAGCTGAAATTAATATTACTTAGATAAGATTAAGCAAATTTATTTAATATTAACCTCATAAAATAAGCAATAATTAAATATGTAGCTGCAACAAGTATGATTGCAGGTCCTGTTAATAGATCAAAACTTGCAGACAATATTAGACCTGATATTCCAGAAATTACAGAAAAACCTGTTGCAGTAATAATCATCTGTATTGGAGTTTTTGAGATGAGTCTTGCAGATGATGCTGGTATCAGTAAAAATGCAGCAATCAGTAATATCCCTATTAATTGGGCTGACACTGCTATAAATATAGCGAGGGTAATCAAAAACTCTAGCCTAACCAAATTTACATTTACTTTTTCAACTATTGCTAAATCTTGATTAATTGAAATCATTAGCCAGTAGCGCCATCTAAATGCTAGTATTAGAGTCACTATTATTGAGATTAAAAAAATTAATGCTATATCATTTTGTTCTAATGTTAATATATCCCCAAATAGTGAACTAATAATACTACTATTGCTCGATGGAAGAAAAGACATTAATATTAAACTTGACGATAGAACTACATTAGTGATAATATTTAATATTGCATCAATAGAATATAATCTATTAAAATTAAGGGAAAGCAGTATTGCAAAAGCAATTGCTATAATCATTATACTGATTGATGGACTAATCTTAAAAATTAAAGCTAATGCAATACCAAGTAATGATGAATGTGATAAGCTATCACCTAAATATGATAATCTTTGCCATATCATAAATGATCCTAATGTACCTGTTACTAAGCTGATTATGACTATTGCAACTAGGCTATTAATAAAAAAGTCTTGTGTGAATATTTCAAACATACTATATTGGCTTTAGATAAGTAACAACAAATCTATTCTCAGATAGGAGAACATTATGAGTTCCACATGCTGCATCAGTTGTCATGAACTCAAGGTTTAAGTTCTTCTTTTTTATAAGGCGGGATTTTACTAAAGAAGTTATTATTTTACGTGTTTTACCAGTACCTATTAACAAAACTTCTATTTCTTCTGTTAAAAAGGATCTAAAATATTTTTTATTATCTATATTATCTTTCTTAAGTTCAATTATCTTTTCAGGGAAAATTATAATTGAGCTGTAGTATTCTTGATTATTTACCGAAAATTTTCCTTTTTCATAACTATCTATAAAATTTTTATTCTGAGAAATTAAAGGGATTATTTTCATAAATTAAACTATCAATTGAGTACCGCATACCCACCATTCTGGGTGCTTTTCTCTAATATTTGTTGCAGCAGCTTTTGCATTTTTCTCACTATCAAATATTCCAAAACATGCTACACCACTACCTGACATGCGAGATAGCATAGAACCTTTTTGCGATTCCAATGCTAATATTACATCTTTGATCTCAGGTACAAGACTTGTAGCTATTTCCTGAAGATCATTTCTAGTTTCTTTTAGGAGTTTTAGCATATTTTTTTCAATATCATCATTCCACTCAATTGGTTTAGAAAAATTTCCTTTATACTTTGAAAATACTTCTGGTGTACTTAAAAATTTCTTTCTTGGTTTTACAAGTACTATATTTTTGGGTAAAGAAAATTCTTTTATGGGATACAATTCCTCGCCGATACCTCTAACTAAAACTGGTTTATTATCTATACTTGCAGGAATATCAGCACCAACGCTTACAGCTATTTCATCTAAGGTCGATCTATCAATTTGCCATAGTTTTCCTAGCATACGTATCACGGCTCCAGCATCTGAAGAACCACTGCCTAAACCTGCAGCAGTAGGTACGTTTTTTACAACTTTTATAATAACTTTAGTGCGCATAGGAGCATATCTAAGCAACAAATTAACTGCTCTCATAACAGTATTATACCTGTTACTTATCTTGAGCTCAGAGTTTATGAATTCAACTATAGAACTATCATATCTGAAATCCTTTTCACCTACTTTTATCTCTAAGAAATTAGAAAGATTAGCAAAAACAAACAAACCTTCAACTAAATGATATCCTATTTCTTTTTTCTCTACAACATGCAAAAAGAGGTTAATTTTTGCAGGAGCTTTTACACAAAAACTTTTCATTTATATATCTTCACTAACACTACTTTTAGAGTATATTTTATAATCTATTTCAGTCAAATTTTATAAAATTTTACACTTCTGATGAATTTAGATATTATAAATCCTAATTTTTCTGCTTGGGTAGATGCATCTGCTGGTACAGGTAAAACAAAAATCTTAATAGATAGAGTATTAAGACTTTTATTAGAAAATAAGAAAAATATTCTTTGCTTAACACTTACTAATGCTGCTGCAAATGAAATGGAAAATCGTGTTCATAGTATACTCAGTAGGTGGGCAACATGTTCAAATGATGAATTAATTATATCTTTAAAACAGTTAGGTCTTTCTTTACCATCATCTAAGTACCATTACACATCACCTTATCACTCAATGTTATTACAATGTTCAATACCAAAATCTGAAGAAAATGAAGCATTTACTCATTATATAATTCAGGCAAGAAAGCTTTTTTCTAGATTAGAAAATCTAACCTTAACAATACAAACCATACATTCTTTTTGCTATAAATTGATTTACAACTTTTCTATAGAAGTTGGTATGGCTCCAAATTATATACTAAGCGAATATAAAGAATTGCATTCTATAGCATTTGAAAAAACACTTCATAGTAAGGCTGTACAAGGTAGTATATGCTCTATTGCAACAGAAATTGATGAAAATAAACTGCGCGACTTGCTTTATACTTTATATATAAAAAGGCTGTCACTAACAACTGATTTAGAATACATCAAAAATAAATTAAATGCTCCAAATAAAATCTGTGATTTGGGAAATGGAATAATTGAGCATATAGAAAGATTAGTCGAAATATTAAACAAAGGCAATAAAAGAGATCGCAGTTACAGTGCAATTCTTTCTCACTGGTGCAATGATGCAAAAAAGCTTGCTATTCAAGTAGCTAACAACACTGAAATCAAAAAAGAAAGCATAAACTCCAGAGTTGCATACTGGAGTATAAAAATAGAAAGTTTAGCCAAGGTATTTTTAAAATCAGAATCATACAAAAAAAAAAGTATATCGTCCCTAATAACAAAAAGTATTTCAGATAAATTCAAAGATGCAAAATGGATAATAGAAAATATTCAAAATATAGTGTTGAGTCATATAAGAGATATTAA
Organism: Wolbachia endosymbiont of Dipetalonema caudispina; assembly: GCF_013365495.1. Classification (GTDB taxonomy): domain Bacteria; phylum Pseudomonadota; class Alphaproteobacteria; order Rickettsiales; family Anaplasmataceae; genus Wolbachia. The sequence goes on from NZ_CP046580.1 coordinate 447,601, forward strand.
CTCTTATAAGATATTTAAAAGAACTAGCAATTTGCTTAATATATTTAAGATATATAGTAATTTATATAAAAATGAAAAATTGAAAAATGCATTTCTTGACTATAATGACATAATTGATTTAGCAACAAATATTCTTAGTAACCCAGAGTATAATAATCTGATATTGTCTAGCTTAGATCAAAAAATAGATCATATTCTTGTTGATGAAGCACAAGACAATAGCACCAGTCAATGGAAAATTATAATGAACCTTTACGATAAATTTTTTATCAGTAGTGAAGAAAAACGAACATTATTTGTTGTTGGCGATATAAAACAATCTATTTACAGATTTCAAGGAGCAAATCCTTATCTATTTAACTATATGAAAAAATACTTTCATACAAAAAGTGGCAATAAAAACTGGATATCATGTCGACTTGAAAAATCATTTCGTTCAGTTCCTGAGATTTTATCATTCATAGACAAAATATTTGGTAACTTGCGTAAAGAAATATCTTTTATTGATAATGAAATAAAACATATTCCACATAGGAAAAATGATCAAGGATATATTGAAATTTGGCCCTTATTACCAAGGTACAAGGAAGAAGAACAACAGCCTTTACAAATCAACTTAATAAATAGAAAACATTATATAATACCAGATCGATTACTTGCTCAAGCAATAGCACATAGAATTCATACTTGGTTAAGTAAAGGACGGATTTTAGTTACTAAAGATCGTCATATGGAACCGGGGGATATTATGATTCTAATACGGCAAAGAAATATGTTAGTTGATTATCTAATAAGCGAACTCAAAAAAGTAAGTGTGCCGGTTATAGGACGAGATTCTTTCAGGATTATGGACTATATAGTTGTACAGGATTTAATAGCTTTAGCTGAATTTTTACTTCTTCCTACTAACGATTTAGCTCTTGCAAATGTTTTAAAATCACCACTTTTTAACTTTACTGAAGATGATTTATTCAACATTTCCTATAATCGTAAGGAACAATCATTATGGGAAAGACTCCAGAATTATTCTTTTGTTATTTATAGTGAATTAGATTATCTTATTAATTTATCTCACACAGAATCACTTCTTACACTATTTACACATGTAATATATACAGGTAAAAAAAAATTTATTGCAAGACTTGGTCTTGAGTGCTCTGAAGTTCTAGATGAATTCATAAACCTTGTATTACAATTTGAAAATTTATCTCTTCAAGGATTTATTCAGTGGATTAAAGAAAATAATCCGGAAATTAAAAATGATATGCAAACACATTACAATGCTGTACGGATAATGACAATTCATAAATCAAAAGGTTTACAATCTCCTATAGTGTTTTTAGCTGATACAAACACAATACCAAAGAATAATGAAAGTATTATTTTTGATGCAATGGAAGCACCATTTTGGTGTGAAAGGAATACTAACGTTTATTGTGATCAGATAAAAAGAAAGAAAAAATTGGAAGATTATAATGAATATTTGCGTTTACTATATGTAGCACTTACACGTGCTGAAGATGAATTATACATTTTAGGTAAAGAGCCAGTACAAAAAGGTTCTTGGTACGATCTGATTGCCAATAATCAAGAGCTATATGAAAAGAAACAAAGTTGGTTACAACCGATATTTAAAGAAAAAGTTGAAATATCATGCGTGAATGTACACTATCCTTTTATTTATAAACAACTTGATCATTTTGATATTCCAGTAGTCTCATTTCCCCCAAACTTAACAACATTATTTCAAAAAGCTAGAGAAAAAAAAACTTACTGGATTTCAACGTTGTCCACTTGGAACAACAAACAAGAAAAGATTGAAGCAAATAATTATAGAAAAGGCCTAATAATCCATAATATATTACAGTATATGCCTAAAATAGAGAAAAATAGAAGAGAAAGCTGGATTAAAGAATACCTTAATAACATAAATCTTAGAAAAGAAAAAGATGAGATTTACAGTAAAATATTAGCTTTTAATGAAAAATATAATTACCTATTTGACTTAGAAGGTAAATCGGAAGTTACGCTGAGTGGAATGATTGATGGAAAGCCAGTATTAGTACGTCTAGATAGGCTATGTATAACACAAGATAAGGCAATTATAATTGACTATAAATCACATATTAATATTTCTATTTCTTCATTAGATGAAATAAAAAAACAGATGTATACATATAAAACTTTAGTACAAGGTATATATCCAAATAAGCAAGTAGAGTGTATTGTTGTTTGGATAGAAAATTTATCCATACAATCTGACTTTTGACAAAGTTTAAAAATATATATCAATTACTCAACATGATCTTTTTTTTGAAAGATTGTATAGCATTAAATTGAGATTGTTATTTCTATATTGTAAAAAAAATATAGTTTATACTCTGCAATTTTATAAAACTTGTACTAATTTTTTGAAGGTTTATACTAAATCCTTTGAGTTATTAATTATATAAGACATAAAGATTTTTTAGTAGAGTTTTTTTCTATACTTATTTAAAAAGATCAACAATTCCTCAGTTTTTATTATTAATAAGTTCTCTATCTTTTCTTTATAGAACAAAAAAGCAAATACTCCTATGAGAAAGGGATAAATATAAATATTGTCAACTATATTAATATTTAGGGTACTTTATAAAGTAATGAAAAAAATAGTAAAATTATTAAGCTTTTTATGAAATTCTGCTGCATTTTTTATATTAATCTTACTGTACAAAATATAAAATATGCTTTGAGACTTTTAATAAAACAGTATAGTGATTGTTGTTATCTAAAACAATTTTTTTAAGAATTTTCTCTAATGCTCTTATTTTAAGCTTTTACTATTTATTAGTATAAAACTTAATTATATTTTCTTTAAAAGAAGAAAAATTATTTTATGAAAATAAATCAATGAACTTTTGTAGTTTTATACAATATTAGCAAAACTTGACTTATACACTCTAAGTGCCTAAAATTTTTATTTTAGTCCTATTTATAATGTTAGTAACAATATTCAGTATACTACAGATAGTATTAGTGATCATTTTAGTAATTTTAGTTTTTCTGCGATCACCGAGAAATAACTCGCTAAGTGGTTTTAATAATTCACAACAAGGACTTAATGCAATGATTACAGTAAAATCTCCTACAGACTCGCTTAGCAAAATAACCACTATAGTCGTTGGGTTATTTATAATAAATACACTATTATTATCGGGATTATATTCAAAATATGTACATAAAAAATCAATTGCAGAGAAAATTTTATCAGAAAAGAAACAAAAAAATGAATCTACTTCAGTTCCTTTTGAAGATTAATGAAAGAAACTAAATTTATCTTTGTAACAGGTGGAGTTGTTTCATCACTTGGTAAAGGATTAGTTGCTTCAAGTATAGGTGCACTCCTTCAGGCTTATGATTTTAAAGTACGTATTAGAAAACTTGATCCATATTTAAATATTGATCCTGGAACAATGAACCCAATTCAGCATGGAGAAGTGTTTGTTACTGAAGATGGTGCAGAAACTGATTTGGATCTTGGGCATTATGAACGTTTTACTAGTATAAAAACAACCAAAGACGATAATATAACAACTGGTAAAATTTATTATGAGTTACTGAAAAAAGAGAGACGTGGTGATTATTTAGGTAAAACTGTACAAGTTATTCCTCATGTGATAGATTTAATTAAATCATTTATTTTTAACGGTACAGATGGCTTAGATTTTGTAATATGTGAAATAGGAGGGACTGTAGGTGATATTGAAAGTCAACCGTTTTTAGAAGCTATACGTCAAATTAGCTACAAGCTTGAAAAACAAAGAGTTATCCTTATTCATTTAACTTTAGTACCATATCTTACAGTAGCTCGAGAACAAAAAACAAAACCAACACAGCATTCGGTTAGAGAGTTAAACTTTGCAGGTTTACGGCCAGATATTATATTATGTCGTAGTGAAAAAAAAATTTCTGACAATCAAAAAAAGAAAATAGCTAATCTTTGTAATGTTTCTTTATCTAATGTAATACCTGCTCCTGATGTAAATCATATATATAAGTTACCAATTCTATATAATCAATGTGGACTGGATACACAGGTCCTAGAACATTTTAGTTTGAGTAAACCACAACCGAACTTAACTGAATGGGACCAAATAGTACTCTCTATGAGAAAATCAATAGAGGAAATCACTGTATCTATAGTAGGAAAATACACTGAGTTTCCTGATGCGTATAAATCGTTAGTTGAAGCATTGAATCATGGTGCAATCAGCAATAAAGTTAGAGTAAAGATAAATTGGGTTAATTCAAGAAAGAAAAATAAAGAAACTCTTGATGAAGAATTTATAAAAAAAAAGTTGCTGAATTCTCATTCAGTTCTCGTACCAGGAGGATTTGGCGACGATGGAGTGGAAGGTAAAATATTAGCAATAAGCTATGCTCGCATGCATAATGTCCCATTTTTTGGAATATGTCTGGGTATGCAGCTTGCAGTTATTGAATTTGCTCGTAATGTAATTAAGCTTGAAGATGTACATTCTGAAGAATTTTGTATCTGTAAGCACCGAATTATTAAGCTAGCTAGTGGTAAAAATGTTGATACTGGTGGAAGCATGAGACTTGGAGCATACAAGTGTCATATAAAACAAAATTCTAAAATGGCACATATATATGGTAATACAACTATCTCAGAAAGGCATAGGCATAGGTATATAGTTAATTTAGATTATAAAGATGATTTAGAAAAAAACGGGCTGACATGCAGCTGCATGTCAGAAGATGGTACATGTATAGAAGCAGTAATGTTAGAAAGTCATCCATGGTTTATCGGTGTGCAATTCCATCCAGAATTTCAATCAAAGCCATTTTCTCCTCATCCTCTTTTTATATCTTTTATTGAAGCAGCAGTTAATAGAATTAAAAAGTAAAACTAACAAAGAGTGTTTAAGTATCGATACATGGAGCTTGCTATAGAACAAGCAAAACTTGCTCAAAAAAATGATGAAATTCCCATAGGGGCCGTAATGGTGAATAAAAGTGATATTATTTCTTTTGCACACAATATGTATTGTGATCCAACTGCACATGCAGAGATGTTAGCAATTAGACAAGCATGTAAATTGCTTTTAACACCTATACTTTGTAATGTTGATATGTATGTAACATTAGAGCCATGCTCAATGTGTGCTCAGGCCATTTCTTTTGCAAGAGTTAGAAGAGTATATTTTGGAGCCTATAATTCTAAAGGCGGAGGAATAGAAAACGGTGCCAAAGTATTTCAATTTTGTAAATATGTACCTGAAGTTTATGGTGGAATATTAGAAACAGAATGTTCTTTTTTATTACAGAATTTTTTTAAAAAGTTAAGAATTAAGTCTAGATTTAGTAATTTTTATTAAATTAATCTGTTAGTATGTACACTGTTGGTTAGATAATTTTATTAACTTAGAAATAGTAATAGTTTTATACCATTATCTCTTTTTATTCAAATGAAACTATCCAAAGTATCATAATTTGCTTCATTAATTACCTATAACCCTTTTGTTATTGTTATTTTTTTTTGAAGCAGTCATTCTGCTTCCTTTTTTTATGTTCTTTTGTAAATTTAATTACTGTTGCTCTACCTACCATCCTATTTTATTTGAAAAAATTCAAGTAGTTCAATGAATATAAATTCAAAATTTTATAAAAGTCATGCTTATGATTTTATACCTTTTTATAGGTAGTGTACGATGTAGTATACGATATTTTTATCAAAATAAAATATAATCTCAGATTTGAGTAAGGAAGTTTTTATAAATTAGTCATACTAGATATTTTAATAACTAAGAGAGTAATAAAGAATAGTTTTCAAGCTTTTATTATATAAAAATTTTCACTTTATACTCGAGATACATTCTGTTTGATAGTAATATAATATATCGCTTTAAAACAGGTTTTTATAGGTTCTATCATTAATCTTTAAAGCTAATTAAGTTTGTTATTTTAGTACATTTGAATAAAGTCTTATTAAAAGATTAAAGTTGGCAAGTTTGACAGTATAACCAACTTTATGATTACAATGTTAAATTTTATTGTTGTTTTTTCTACATTAAAATATGTTTTACTTTTTATTTATCTCTTAATTTAGGAACATAATAATTATTCTCTGATTAGAAGCATATAGAACAGTCAGTTTAGTGCAAAATTATTTTAAATCAAGATATTTTCAATTTTTCTTGATAAAAATTTATTTTTTTTAAAAGATTTTTATATTATTTTTATATTAAATATTATTTATACTTTTTTTTTAAAAAAAATTAATTATTTAGCTAATATTCTTAATACCGTCAAAACGTTAATTTGTCCTCATAAACTTGCCTTTATTTAGAAATAATAACTTTAACTCATTTCTTTTGCAGAACTATTTTATGTTGCCTTAAGTAATTTTATTAACCTTTATTTATTTAATGAGCTTATATACTTTAAAAATATTTAAACTTTCTGAAGACTGTTTTTATTGATAGCATTATTAATATATTAAAATCTTCATTTTATTAAATTTGTCGCTGCTAAAAGTGCCTTTTTATAAGAATTGGTTTCTTTAAATATTATACAGCACAACTTGATAGAGTATTTAAAGATAATACTTTGATACTAACTTTGATCTTTCTTATAAACTAGATAATAATTCTTTAAATGATACATTACTAATAGTGCAGGGAGGAAGCTTTTAAATACAATATTTTCAAGTAAGACAATATGTTTGTCTGCTCTTTAATTCAGAGCTTTTTTATAAAAATTTTTATACTATACTTTAACAAGTATGAATTATAATTTCTTTATTTTTCGCAAACTACATTATTAATTATGTAAATTTTACTGCACGTTACTATATTTATTATTATAGTAATTTTTATATAATCGATCATACAATCTTGTAATATCATATACATAATAATATATTAAACTTGTGATTATTAAATAAGTGATGAAAAATCTAGCTTATAAATTAGTTAAAGTGACAGAAGCTGCAGCACTTGCTGCACATAAGTTGGTAGGTTTAGGTTATAAAAGAAAAGCTGATAAAGCTGCTGTTGATGCGATGCGAGAAGCATTTAATTCTATAGAAATAAATGGCACAATTGTGATTAGTGAAGGTGAGAGAGATAAAGCGCCAATGTTATACATTGGGGAGAAGGTCGGTACAGGGAACGGTCCCGAAATTGATATTGCTGTTGATCCACTCGAAGGTACTGAAATTTGTGCTTATTATAAACAAGGAGCAATGTCAGTTCTTGCTGCAACAAAAAAGGGTAATTTTTTGCATGCTCCTGATGTTTATATGGAGAAAATAGCAGTGGGAAAGAACCTTCCAGAAGGCGTAGTTTCATTAAAAAATAGTGTTGAAGAAAACTTGGATAATTTAGCCAAGGCAAAAGGCTGTAAGATAAGTAATTTAGTAGTAACCGTACTTAGACGTGAAAGACACAGTGAATTAATAACTAGAATGAGGAAATTGAAAGTAAAAATTAAACTCATAGATGATGGTGATATTACTGCTGTAGTTTCACTAATAAATGGCAATCATGATATGTATATTGGGATAGGGGGAGCACCAGAAGGAGTGTTAACAGCTGCAGCACTCAGTTCAATTGGTGGACAGATAGAAGGGAGATTGATATTTGATACAGATCAGTTAAAAGAAAGAGCAAAAAGTTTGAATATTGATGATTTAGAAAGAATTTATACTATAAAAGATATGGTAAAGAGTAAATCAGTATTTATTGTGACTGGAGTAACAAATGGGGAACTCGTAAATGGAATTCACTTTGATCATGATACTTGCTCGATTAATTCTTTAATTATTTTACCTAACATACTGATAAAATTGCAAACAATACAAAATTTATGTAGTGCATGTTCAATATATTAATGCAAATATATTACTTATTATTTAATAGTTTAGGGTAATGTAATATTGAATCATTGGAATATTCTTCAGAAAAATTAATTATATAATAAACTTTTTAAAATAATATAAGTTCGATGATATTAAATTGTTTATACTGATGTTTCATAATAATGAATCAAGAAAGATTTATTGAAAATATTAGCAAGATATTGCAAAAAAAATACTTTTCTTTTTCAGGTATTAAAATGGTTAAAGAATTATCTATGGTATAATTAAGTAAAAATGTAATTTTAAATTGAAAAGCATTTATTATGAAAATAATACCTTTTTGAATGGTTAACATGGGGTGTGATATATAAAAATTTCTGATAAGTTTTCTTATACATAATTTAAATTATTTTATTAATAATCTTAAGCAATTTGGATTAAATTTATATTTTTATAAAAACTTCATACTAACTATATTAAACTAGAAAATTTTATAAAGTAACAGCTTTTTTAAAAAAAGTTAAAAGAATGAAATAAAAAAACAAAATGAAAACATGTTATATGATTATTGAAAATAGTAATAATTTAAAAAATTAAATAATGAGAAATTATCACTTTACAAAATTTATGCAGTATATCACTTAATTAAGTGTATTAAGATAATCTTGAAAAGGTTTTATGTACTCTTCTGTTATTTTAATGTAAATTCTAGTTTAATTAATGTAATAAAGTAAGTTTTTGATAAAAAAATATGACTTAAAAATATTTTAAATTAAGTTTATAAAATGAACTTATTTATAAAGTTTGCAGAAGTTTTAAGAAATATCTAAAATAATGTTATACTATAGTAATATGCAGAAAAAGATATGTTTTTTATAAAAAATTATCACTGTATTTGACTTTAATATATAATCTTCTAAATTAGAGTAACTATAGAAATTAGAGTTTTCTTCTTAAAAAAAAGGCTTTCTTTGATATAAAGAAAATTAGATCAACTATATATTGAACTTAAAATGTATTATATCTCCATCTTGCACAATATAATCTCTACCTTCAAAGCGAATTCTCCCTGCGTTTTTACAAGATGCTTTACTTCCATATTTTATATAGTCTATAAAGCTTATAGTTTCTGCTTTTATGAAACCTTTTTTAAAATCACTGTGAATGATTCCTGCTGCTTTATCAGCTGTTAATCCTATTCTTATTGGCCAAGCACGTACTTCTTTTGGCTCTATAGTAAAGAAAGTTATCATATTTAACATTTCATGTATAATACACGCTATTTTATCAAGTCCTGATTCTTGTAAGCCATACTTTAATAAAAAACTTTGTTTTTCTTTTTCATTTTTGAGATTTGCAATATCTGCTTCAAGTTTTGCTGAAATACAATAGAATTTACTTTTATTTTTTTCTGCTATTTTTTCCACCTTTTTAGATAGCTCATTACCAGTTATTATACTCGTGTCTTCTACATTACAAACGTACATAACTGGTTTTGTCGTTAGCAATTCAAGCAATTTTATTTCAGCTTCATCTGTATTTCTTAAACTTCTTGCAGGTTTGCCTAGTTTTAAAACAGCTAAAACTTTCTGCATTAAATCAACCTGTTTCTTTAGCTCTTTATTGCCTAGTTTTACTTTTTTTTCTAGTTTAAACAGTCTATTTTCTATACTATTAATATCAGCCAAGATTAATTCCATCTCTACTACTCCGGCATCTGATATTGGATCTATTTTATTATAGATGTGGCTAATGTTTCTGTCTGTAAAACATCTAAGTAGATGAATGATAACATCAACTTTCCTAATATAATTTAGAAACTTATTACCAAGTCCTTCACCCTTGCTTGCACCTTTTACTAGCCCTGCGATATCTATAACTTCTAATTGATTATAGATTATTTTTTTTGAACCAGTCATTACTGCAATTTTCTTTAAACGCTGATCTTTTATTAGCATCTTTCCAATATTAGGTTCGATTGTGCAGAAAGGATAATTTGCAGCTTCAGCTATGTTCGATTGTGTAAGTGCATTAAATAAAGTTGATTTTCCTATGTTGGGTAACCCTATTATACCACAGTTAAAGCTCATATTTGTTATGAAAATAAATAATCATAGTATAATCTAAAAAATTTTGCTATACATAAGCTATTTTATTAAATGAAATAATCTATAGCTTTATATTAGAAGAGAAATTTACCACTATAGTTGATAAATAAAGCGCTTAAGTAGTTAAGAAAATAAAAGTACAAAAAGATAAAAAATTTGAAGTAGAGGGCTTTTTAAAAAAGAAGCTTACATTCTCTAGGTAAAGTTTATATAGAGAAAAAGTAATTCTTAATAAAGAGCTGCTTTTTTGTTTATTTAGATAAAGTTTAAAATAAAAAATAGAACATAAATTATTATAGAGTAATCAAGAAATAATTAATGCAATTGTAATGCTGAGTAAGTATTATTAGATTTGTGGATCTTAAAGCTACTAATTATAATATGTCTATACCACTGAAAAATGAGCTTATACTATTTTAACATTGAGAGTAATAACTTTCCATAAGCATTATATACATTAAATAAGTATATTATAAAAGAAAGTTTCGGCAAATAAGGTGTTTATTTTCTATTAATTGATAATGTTGTACAAGTTTAAAAATGTAGAGATATTAAGTTAATTGCAACGATAATGATGTTTTATATGTTAATGAATAAAGTGATTTGACCTGAGCTATTGTTTTATTAAGAAAAAATTTTTGATAAGGCAAAAGTAAAATAATTTACTATACAAAAAAAAATTTCAATTGAATATAGATCTGAGTATATTAAACACAAGTATTTATTATGTTTGACTTATCATTTCAAAAAGAAAGGTTAAGATATTAAGAAATGTTGCAAAAAATATTAATAAGAAATAGATTATATTACCTATAATAATAGGTGGAATAAAATATGTATAAAGCTCTGAAAAGAAAAATTTTAAAGTTTTTATGATATAATGCATATGGAAAAACTCAAAGGATAACCTTAGTGTTTACAAGTACAAATGCTTTATAGAAGATCTTTATACCTTAGTGTATTTTATTATATGGTCTTTTTTATAGGTACTTTATAATACGAAATATAAGCATAATATTTAATAATTTAAATGCAAGTTGATCATGAAACCAGCATAATAATTAATGCCATAGAGAAGTTTGGAGGTGAAATAAGACTTGTTGGTGGATGTGTGAGAGATTCAATTTTACAGCGTGATGTTCATGACATCGATTTAGCCACTAATCTATCTCCTGATCGAGTAATTAAAGCTCTTGAATTACATAGTATAAAAGCTATTCCAACTGGATTAAAACATGGAACTGTTACTGCAATTTTAAATAAGAGATCCTTTGAGATTACAACATTAAGATATGATATTAAATGTGATGGTAGACATGCAAAAGTAAAGTTTACTAATAATTGGAAAGATGATGCTTCAAGGCGTGACTTTACATTTAATGCTTTGTATATGGATAAGTATGGTTGTATATATGACTACTTTGGTGGTATTCAAGATTTAAAAGCACAGAAATTAAATTTTATAGGCAATGCTGAAGGTAGAATCAAGGAAGATTACTTGCGTATTTTAAGAGTGTTTCGTTTTCATGCTAAAATATGTATTAAAGACTTAAGTGATGAAATATTGGATGTATGCAAAAAATATTCGCATATGATTTCAAATCTTTCTGGAGAAAGAATAAGAGAAGAAATGTTTAAGTTATTGGAGTGCAATAATCCAGTTCCAGCTCTTAAAAGCATGCAAAAATCTAATATTTTACAAAAAATTATTCCAAAGGAAGTAAAGTGTGAAATTCTATCTTCACCATTTCTTGTCAAGACTCAATCTGTTACAAAATCATCTATTACTTCGGTACGTAATGCTATGATTCATACATCTCTCTCAGATTCTAGTGTGAGCTATTTCAATGTTAAACCAATTGACGCACTGACAAAATTGGCACTGCTTCTTAGGACTACTAAAAAAAATGATAAGGTAAGTCTTGGAGAAGATATAAGCAGGTTTTTACGTCTTTCGAATAAACAAAAGAAAAAGCTATTGTTTTTATTGTCTAATAATATTAAAACAGAGCTTTCAGAGAAAAAACAAAAGAAATATATATCTTTTTTTGGCAAAGAATTATATTGTGATTTAGTGAAAATTTATGGCGTTGAGTCTGGGAAAAATGTTGATAAGTATATTGAGTTTACCAAGATATTTAATATCCCAAAATTTCCTTTATCTGGCGATGATTTGATAAGTATAGGTCAACATCCAGGAAAAAATTTAGGTAGAAACTTAGAGCTGTTAAAACAACGTTGGGAAAACAGCTCCCATTCCTTAACAAAAGAAGAGTTGTTACTTTATGCTAAAGATTTGCTTTAGTTGCTCCTTAAAATGTTCAATAAATTAATACTTGTGTATAATTAACACAACTCAAAGACTATACTTTACTTACTATTTAACTAATTCTTTACTCTCAATCTTTCTCTTTTTCTTTTATTTTAGACCTCACTGTTTTTTCTGAAATAATATTTTTATTTCCTAACTTTATTTGAATTTAGTTTTACTTGTAGTTTTTTTTTAAATAAATCAGTTTACATTTTCTAAAATTTCTTACTTTTACTTAGTTCTAATCTCATGTTTTACTTGAGAAACTCATTGCTCTTTCATTATGTTTTCATAATTCTTTAAAGTCTCAATATAAACCAAAATTCTTTATTTTTCTACGTACGCTTTATCGTCAGTACTGAAAATAAAATCATCTTGTTTTTAGATTAAAAAAAACTCTTAACAAAAAAGCAAAATTTATTAATTTTCATTTTAATTAAGAATGAAATTATATTCATTATATGAATATTAAGTAAGCGTAAAGTTTTTTATGTTAACAAATTTAGATTAAGATGTATTTATTATAATATATCACTAAATTCATTTTTTTATTGCCTTTAATTAATACTGTTTAACTGTTTGATTTTTCTTCACATTGGCTATCTAAATAGCTAAATTTTCATCATAAAAGTGACAAAATTAATTTTAAAATTCTGTTTACTTTGTGCTTCAGCTTTTACCTTAGCAATCAATGTTCTATTTGATAAAGCTATATATTATAGTTAATTAAAAATTTTGATTTCATAATCTGAGCATTAGTAAGTCTTTTCTTTTTAAAGACTCCGTAAAAGATTGAGCCTTCTATTATTAACTATATAAAGTCATTCTGTGTAGCCAGAAAAAACATCCCTTTTTCTATATTTTTTAACTGTAGTATTAAGTAACAAAATTTCCTAGTTTACACAAAACTCTCCATAAGATTTTGTATCTAGAATATTATTTAGAATATATATTAACTATTAATATTAAGTATGCAGCATACTTAAATAAAGATCTTTTGGAAGATACATCACGTCAAATTGTTGTCAAAAAAAAGCTAATTTATTTTTATGTCTCTGTTTTATCTTTTAAAGAGTGCTAAAATAATAGTAGAAATTGACTTTCATTATAATAGTGTTTAATCTATACGTTATTTAATACTAAATATATTAAAAATAAAAGAAATTATTAAAAGAGAGTTAAAAAAAAAGGTCATAGAAAAAAAGATGTTGTGTAATACTCTCAATTTTTATTAAAGATAGGAATATCAACTTTAGATTTAAAGTTTTTAGTAACATCAAAGGAATGGAGAAGAGTAAAAAAAATTGTGAACATCTATAAAGCTATATCAGAGTGAAAAAGATGCCGTGATTACTTTTGATAAAGAACAAACTGTAAAACAGAAAATTAAGCTGCATATTGAAGGGGTAAAGAACATAATTGTTATAGCTTCTGGTAAAGGAGGGGTAGGTAAGTCAACAGTTGCACTAACTCTTGCTCTTTCATTAGCAAAATTACAATACAAAGTTGCATTAGTTGACGCAGATATATATGGTCCTTCAATTCCTAAAATGCTTGGTGCTGAAGGGTTGAAGCTAAAAATACAAAATGGTCAAGCAATACCTATAGAAAGGTATGGATTAAGTACCATTTCAATTGGCTATTTTATTGATAAAAATCGTGCAGCAATATGGCGTGGCCCTATGGTTACAAAAATGCTTTACAATTTACTAATGAAAACAAGATGGTTAGACATAGAATATTTAATAATTGATACCCCACCAGGAACTGGTGATGTACACCTAAGTTTGATAGAAAATTTTGACTTGACTGGAGCAATAATAGTTTCAACTCCACAAGATCTTGCCTTAATTGATGCTCGCAAAATTTATGACATGTTTATGCAACTCAGTGTACCAATTATTGGCATTATAGAAAATATGAGTTATTTTATTCAAGGGAATTCAAAAATATATATTTTTGGTAAGGATGGTGCGAAAAAAATATCCGAAGAATTGGGAATCAAATTCTTGGGTAAAATTCCTTTAGATCCTCAAATATGTAGTGCTTTTGATTGTGGAAATCCTTTAATGCTGAATAAAAGTTTAATAAGCATTTATGAAAATGTTGCTAAAGATGTACGGTTTTTTATATATAATTTGTAAGGCATTTTAAACTTGTTTAAAAAAGGTAGTATAACTTAAAAATTTAAGCAATGAATTATGATGTAATCATTTCAGGTGGGGGGTTAGTTGGTCTTATTACTGCTATTGGCCTTCATAATAATTCTATATCTGTGGCTGTAATTGAAAAAAATAGTTTGCAACATGCAGTTGATGATAGAGTATTTGCTATCTCTCAAGGCTCAAGAAAAATTTTAAAAAAGCTGGGAATTTGGCAATTTATAGAGAGCGAAGCAGAACCTATACTTGATATATGTGTACTGGATGGAAATAGTCCAGTTACTGTACATTATAATCATAAAATAGTTAGTGAAAAACCAATGGGTTATGTTGTCAATAAAAATGTTATATGGAATGCAATCAACGATAATTTTTTAAAAAAACTAAATATTTATTCTTCACTTTCTTATCAGGTAATTGCTTGTGACACAGGATGCGTAGAAGTTATTTTAAGTAATAATCTAAAATTAATATCTTCATTACTTATCTGTGCTGAGGGTAAAAATTCTAAATTGCCAGAATTATTTTCTATGCCAATAATCAAATTTGATTATAAACAAAGCAGTATAGTATTTAACATAAAACATGAGTTACATCATCAAAATTTAGCTGTAGAGAGATTTTTTCCTGGTGGTCCGTTTGCAATTTTACCAATGAAAGGTGGCTATACTTCTTCAATAATTTGGACTGAGAGATCTGAAATTTCTAAAATATTAATGAATCTAGTTGAAAAAGAGTTTATTTTAGAACTCAAAAAAAGGCTTGGTTCTTATTTAGGAGAAATTCAATTGGAGAGTAAAAGGAAATCTTATTCCTTAAGTTTCGCTTTTGCAAAAAGACTGTATAAAAGCAGAATTTTACTTATCGGTGATACAGCACATTCAATCCATCCTGTTGCAGGCCAAGGTCTTAATCTTGGAATTAGAGATGTAGAAAGTGTTATCAGGCAAATAGCTGCAGTGAAACCGTATGGTGTTGACTTTGGCAGTAGTTACTTGTTGAAAAAAATTTCATCTGATAGATACTATGATAATTTTACTATGGCACTTGCGACCGATGGGATAAATAGAATATTTTCCAATAAAATATTTTGTGTTAAGGCATTGAGAAGTTTTGGCTTCAAGATAATTGAAAATTCAAGTTTCCTTAAAAAACGTTTTATTCGCTATGCTATGGGGTTTAGGTGAGTTTATTAAAATCTTGATTGTATTTAGTGACTTATTTTTTTTCAGATGAAATAATTCTTCAAATGACTATTTTCATTCTAGTAGTGATAAACTATGTACTATTCAGGAAAATTGATTATAATAAAGCTCATAGCTCAGAATCATTAAGTGGCAATACAGAATATTATCTCTTTTATCATGATATTATCTATAGCAATTGCTGATATGGCAACTGATCTATACTCAGTAGCATTGCCAAGTATTGCTAATTATTTTAAGGTAGAAGGTAGTGTAGTGCAGCTTACAATCAGCTTAAATTTAGTTGGATTTGCAATATCTGGATTAATTTATGGTCCTTTATCTGATCACTATGGTAGGCGTCCTATTATGCTGATCGGTATGGCAGTTTTTACTTTGGCCAGTGTTATGTGTTGCATAGTTAATAATATTATACTTTTAATATTAATGCGTCTTATACAAGGAATAGGAGCTGGCGTTGCAGGTGTTGTGGGATATGCAGCAATAGGAGACATGTATTCAGGTAATGAATATTCAAGAGTGATTTCACAGTTAAATATGGTAGTAGCACTTTCACCTGGAATAGCTCCAGTTGTAGGTAGTTATATAATTTCACACGGCTATAACTGGAAATTTTTATTTTTTATCATATCACTAGCAGCAATTATCATATTCATTTTTATTTATTTTAAGTTACAAGAAACTCTTACTGTAAATAAGAATAAAACTAGAGGGGCTAATTTAATTGTTGATATTTTCAAGCAGTATATATCGATGTTTAAAAATTATCGTTTTCTTGGATTTTCAACTATTCATGGACTAACATTTATGTGGCTTTGGGCATATGTTGCTAATTATCCTTTTATATTTGAGTCTATGGGTATTGAAGTACAGTATTTTGGCTATTTCATATCAATAATAGTTATATTTTTCATAATTGGAACTTTCATTAATAGAAAGTGTGTATCAAAAATAGGTATTAGTCGAATGTTAATAATAGGTTTAGTATTACCAATAATACCTGAAAGTTTACTGGCATATTTTTATTCTATAAATAAGTTGAGTATGTTTGTACTTCAAACTATTTGGATTCCAAGTAATATGGGTCTTGCACTTGTAATAAGCAATAATGTAACCTTTGCATTAGAAACAATTAAAGGTATAGGACTTGGTAGTGGAGTTCTTTCGTTCTGTAATATGATGTTTGGAGCTATTGGAATATATATAATAGGAAAATTTTTTTCTTACGGTGTTTTATCAAACGCGTTATTAACAGTTATATGTTCTACAACTGCGGTTTGTATATATTACTTGCTCGAACATACTAGAAAGTATTCTAAAGCCTAATGGTAAAAATTGATCTAAATTTTAACTAAGTTAAAAAATTAGCTATTCAGTTTAAAAATTTATTAATACAAAAATATTAAAATAAAAGTTATATATTGAATAACTGGCATTCTAGAATTCAAAAACTTAATTTTAGTCAAAAAAAGGAAAAGTTATATTTTAATTCCGATGTTTAGATAAAAGAAATTCTAATGTTTTAGTATCAAGATAAGAATTATTATTTTATTATCTTGATATTCGAATAAATGATATTTATCATTATAGTAATTTGAGGAAATTTTAATAATTTTCTGAATTTAACTGGATGCTGGTACAGTACTTTTTTATTCTTATATTTTTAATAGATAAATTAATAGCAAGCATATTGTATAATATTAAAGCGTAAGCCATTTTATAATTTTGATACTTTATATAAATCTGTACAATGATTAAGTAGTATATTTGATAAGAAAATATATACTTAATTATAAAGCTTGAGAATTATTAAGATAATTTATATAATAAATTACTATATAATTATCTACTTTAGCAAAAAATTACTGATAGAAAATATATAATAACAAGAATTATAAAAAAAAATTTAAAAAACTAAATAAAGAAAATTCAGTCTTGTAAAATACTTGAAAAGGTAATTTACTCAAGTTATTTCTATTAATTTACTATTCTGAAGTTTTTTTGAGGTGTAAGAATTTTTCACTTAAGGTATTTGTCAATATTAAAATAAGTTTCTATCGTTTAATTTGTGTTAATTAAAAAATAAATATTTAGCTTTGGAAATAAAGGAATAGAAAGTATTTTTTTTAAATTAATTGCTAATAACTTATATGACTATGACAGATCTATTTACTCCTTGCATTCATAGTGTGCTACATTAATATTTATGTGTAAGTTCGTGAAGATATTGATGAATAATATTATAATTATTGGTTTACAATGGGGTGATGAAGGTAAAGGCAAAATAGTAGATTATCTTTCTGAAAATGCAGGTGTAGTTGTGAGATTTCAAGGAGGAAATAATGCAGGGCATACTATAGTAGCAAATGGCGAGGTTTATAAGTTAAATTTGTTGCCTTCCGCTATCTTAAGGACAAGCAAGATATCTATTATAGGAAATGGTGTTGCTCTTGATTCACATGCTTTAATCTCAGAAATAGAGTTATTAAAAACTAGAGGTATAGATGTTAACCCTAAAAATTTAATGGTATCTGAAAGTTGCCCATTAATACTCAGCTTACACAAAGATAAAGAAAAATTATTTGAAGATTTAAATGGAAATTACAAAATCGGTACAACAAATAAAGGAATAGGACCATGTTATGAAGACAAAATTGGAAGAAGAGCTATACGTCTTTGTGACTTGGAAAGTACGGATGAGCTTAATAGAAAGGTTGATATTCTTCTAAGTTATCATAATGCTATCAGACAAGGTCTCAGTTGTCAGGTAATAAAAAAAGAGGAAGTATTAAAGGAAATTAAAGAAATCTCAAGAAAAATTCTTCCGTATAAGAAATCAGTATGGAGAATACTAAATGATCTTACAAAAGAAGGTAAAGAAATAATATTTGAAGGTGCTCAAGGGACATTTTTAGATATTGATCATGGAACATATCCTTTTGTTACTTCAAGTAATACCGTGGCATCACAAGCAATAATAGGCTCAGGTTTTTTTTTCAACGCCAATATTATTGGTGTGGCAAAAGCTTATACTACAAGGGTAGGTAATGGTCCGTTTCCTACTGAACAAAAAAATAAGGTTGGAGATAGCTTATTTTCTATAGGTAAGGAGATTGGAACTGTAAGTAATAGAAAAAGACGCTGTGGTTGGTTTGATGCAGTTTTAGTACGTCAAGCAGTACAACTTTCTGGAGTTTCATGTGTTGTATTAACTAAATTAGATATTCTTGATTCTTTTGACAGAATTAAAATATGTACTGGTTATAAGTACAATAGAAAAATATATGATTATTTACCTGCATCGTATTCAATACAAGGGAGATTAGAGCCAATATATGAAGAATTTCCTGGCTGGAAGGAAAGTACTCAAGGTAAAAGATTAATTAAAGAATTACCCAAAAATTTAATAAGATATATAAGAAGGGTGGAAGAATTAATAGGCGTGCCAATCTATCTAATTTCAACTAGCCCAAAAAGAGAGGATGTTATTAAGCTTAGGGATTTTAAACTTTCTAAAAATGCCTTATATTTTAATTGATTATTTTTAATAAAATAAAGTTTTATATTACATATTTATGAGATGATTGATTTATATATGATAAAAGAGTAAAAAAATTAGTTTAAGTTTGAAGCTTGTAGTGTTTTTTAATTTTATTAAATTTATATCAAGATTAATTGAAAGAAAAAGTTATAAACTTTAGAAAAGATATATTATTAAAATAATAAAACTTAATTTGTCAAAGATATTTTAAAACAAGTAGTTTTACTAATAGTATAAGTATATGTTATAAATAGTAAAAGTGAAATAGTTATCACTATGATGAAAATTTTAAAGTAGTGATGATATCTATTTATATAGAAGGAAAAGTTATTATTGAAGCAAATAAGGTCTAATTTTGAAACTTATTCTTTTGTATAAGAGTTATAAAGAAATTTTTAGTAATAGGATTTTAATGTAGAAAGGTATATATTTTTACTTAATCAAAAGTGAAGAATATTACCCACTGCACTTTCATTATTAGTAAACTTATTAATTTCAAAAGAATTGATTTATAGCATATAACAAATTGAGTAAAGAATTAAAAAGTTATAAAATAGAAAAATATATCAAAGTAGATATAAAATGGTTTTAACAATAAGAAAAAAATTGAAGAAAAAATCGTACTCAAAAAGATAATGTGATATAATTAATATATTTTTTATAAGAAATAAAAGAAATTTTGTTCAGTAGGCATTTTTTAAATCTAATATTTGATATATAATGAATAGAGTCTTTGATGAAAGTAAAAGGAAGTGAGTAAAAATTCGTGCATGCAAAATACAATGGATGCTATATAATAGTACAATAAAGGTCGAGAAAATTATCGTTTGAGCATCAACAAATAGACTTTAATTGAAGAGTCAATAAATATGTTTCTTAATTTTCCTGTTTCTGCAAAAAAATATATAAATTATTGTATATATTATGGTTCTAGTAATAAAGAAATAAAAAATTTATATGTAGTGGTAAGAGCTTATGTTAAGTTTTCCATTTTATATTGAGGGTCAGATGCGACCCCATATACTCTATTTGGTGGGTTAATTTTATTTTCTATGCCAAAAATAATAGATCTGATTATAGCTGTAAGTACTTTTTCGAGATTACAATCTGCCCCGGGAATTCGGTGTTCTAATCGACATTGATTATTATAAGTTAAAACTCTAATTGCAGTAGTTCTATTGTTTACACCCCAGCTGACTGTAGTTGGAGTATGGATATCTGGATATTGAAATCTAAGATATGAGTTTTCACTAGGAGCAAAAAATATCATGTCTTTTTTCATCATAGCACATAACCCACCAATGCTATGAATTAAGAAGTCGCTGAACTTCTGTTCACTACAATAAAATAGGTTGCTATTATGTAGATTAATTAAATTAACATGTACGTTTAATGCACTACCTGCTCTATCTAAATATGGTTTTGCTTTAAAGGAAACATTACCACCAAGTTTTTGTGCTGTTTCAATAATTAACTCTTTTACTAATTCAAAATGCTTAATTAAGTCATTAAAGTCTATATAACAACCGCTTTTGATTTCATATTGATATATAGAATACTCTTTCTCACAGAAAAATCCAAGTAAAGCTATTTTATCTTTAATATTATTAAGAAATAAGTACTCTTGTTCTATTCCTTCAATATAAAATTCCAATTCAATACCAAACTTAATATAATAATTAAAATTACTCAATATGTTTACAAATTTACTTTAGTAAGTTTATATTAAGTTGATTACATCCATAGTCAATTTATTTTTTAGTACATTACAAATCCTTGAAATCAAAAAAGGTTTATTTTTAAGAAAAAATGATCAGTTTTAGTGTTTTTATACCCTTTACAACTCATTAAAAATCACCATAATTTTTAATGTGTGTTGAATAGTATTTAGCTTTTTGCTTTGCAGCAGGCAATTGATTAGCTTTGATGTTTTTCTAATTATTACTTTTTCTTGGTGTAGTATATGAGTTTGATTAACTCTAAGGTTTCTCTATGTTTTTTGATCAGATTATTACAGTAACGAATTACAATATTGCTTGGGAAAAAATCCAAAATTGTCTTTATAATCTTTATGGGGAAGCAACATATAATAGTTGGTTAAGCTCACTTAAATTTGTTAGTAGTAGTAATGAAGAAGTTTTATTATCTGTACCAACAAGATTTATAAAGGAATGGGTTACAGTTCATTATATGGAAAAAATATTATCATTATGGCAAAGTGAATATAAAAATATACGTTCTATTGATATTCAAGTGGTCGGTGGAAACGATTTAAACTCCAATAATGTAGTAAGAAATAGGGAAGAAAGTGCTCATAGTCTTGGTTCGCCGCTAGATCCAAGACTTACTTTTAATAATTTTGTAGTAGGAAAACCGAACGAATTAGCATTTACAGCTGCAAAACGTGTAGCAGATTCTATAGATCCAATATCAGGGAGTAATCCTCTTTTTTTATATGGTGGAGTGGGGCTTGGTAAAACACACTTAATGCATGCTATAGCTTGGTACATCATTAATTCTCTTCCAATGAAAAGAAAAGTAGTATATTTATCAGCAGAAAAATTCATGTACCAATATATTACAGCGTTACGAAGCAAAGATATTATGTTATTTAAGGAACAATTTAGATCAGTAGATGTGTTGATGGTAGATGATGTACAATTTATTAGTGGTAAGGATAGTACACAGGAAGAATTTTTTCATACTTTTAATGCGCTAATAGATCAAAATAAGCAGTTGGTTATCTCTGCTGATAGATCTCCTAGCGATCTTGATGGAGTAGAGGAAAGGATAAAGTCTAGGCTTGGTTGGGGATTGGTAGTGGATATTAATGAAACAACTTTTGAGTTAAGACTTGGTATATTGCAGGCCAAAATGGAACAAATGAACATGTATGTTCCTGATGATGTCCTAAAATTTTTAGCAAGAAATATAAAGTCTAATATAAGAGAATTGGAGGGGGCCTTAAATAAGGTTGCTCATACTTTATTGATTGGAAGAAGTATGACAGTAGAGTCAGCTAGTGAAACCCTAGCAGATCTTCTCAGATCAAACCATAAGCCAATTACAATAGCAGAAATACAAAAAAAAATAGCCGAGTTCTTTAATATAAAAGTTGCAGATATGCATTCTAATAGAAGACTACGTGGTTTTGTCAGGCCAAGACAAGTAGCTATGTATTTTGCTAAAAAGTTTACGCAAAAAAGTCTTCTAGATATTGGAAGAAGCTTTGGTGGCAGAGATCATACTACTGTTATACATGCAGTAAAACAGATAGAAAATTTTATAAAAACTGACTCAAGTTTTGCGGATGAAATCAATCAGTTAAAAAAAATGTTTAAGTAAAGCTTTTGATTAGATTAAATTTTTAGCCATACTACATAATAGGACTTGTGAAAAAACAGAAAAGGCTGCAAAATATCTATTTTTGTAAAAGTTAGTTAGAGTTACTCCTCTAGAAAATGTAGAAGTTAATATTTTAAACTAAAAATAATGGCTAATAAGCTATTAAATAATTAAAGTTACATTTAATTGACCTTAATGTTAAGTATAGAGATATACTCAATGCACGAATTATAAATAATTAATGAATTTTATAAAGCTAAAAAAAGTAAATTAGAGAATTATTTTAAACTGATAGTAGGATTAATAATTAATAGTTTTTTTTAAATTCTACTGCAACTCGATCATAATTTTTACTCAAGATAAGTAAGAAATTATTTATCTGTTTTGACTTTTAAATCTACTCACAGCTTCACTTAATATATATCTATACGTAGCAGTTTGTAGTTGTGATAATATTAATATCATAATAGAAATTTTAGTGTTTAAATATACTAAAATGACATTACCTTAATTTATGGTAAAGATACTTTTCTTCTTACTGATTCATGAATACTCTTGATGTTCAATAGTTTTATTAAATGGAAAAGAAATGAGAACATATAATATCAATTTACTTCTACTCTTTACTTTAATCTTGAAAATTATCATGATATAAGTATATTTTAGTTCATAAGTAGATAAAACTTAAATAATTAGAGTAGATATACCAACAATCACTAAAAATAAAATCAACTATGTAGTACCTTTTTATTTAATCACATTATTAAAAATAACTGAATGTCTTTACTATTCGTATATATGGTAAACGTTGTTAGGAAGTAGTTTTTGTTTTTATTTATATGGTTGAAAAAAATTGAGCATCAGTGAACTGTTTGGCGAGTGCTTTATTTAATTTTCCAGATTTGGATTTAACGTTTTACAAAAGAGAAAACATGAAATAAAATATATTTTAAACTTTGACTAAAACTAAGAATTATTATTACTTTTTATAAGTACCATGCTTAAACTTTATCTTAAATTATAGTAAATACTATATTTATATAAGTGTTAAGGCTTTATCATTACCATGGATATGGATATTATTTATAATAATTCTATGTTTACATTTTTTTGTTAAACTTTTACACTATCCTTAATTCTTTTCTAGTTAATTATAAGCTTATTTTTGTATTTTTCTTAATAAGAAGAGAAACTTTATTTGATAATTCCAAAATAGGAATTTATATGTCTTATCTAAACTACATTCTAAGGTAATACCTTTATAATCTTTTTTATATTACATATCTGAAAATGATTATATATTAATCAACTAAAAATTTCACTTTCTGAAAAATCTAAACAGTATATTTATAAGATTGTGACTTTCGTGTTTTCCAATTTTTTATGTACTGTTGAACTAATTCAGGATAATTTTCAATTATTAATAAATTTTCTGCATTACTTTTATCAGCTGCTTTACTAAGGTTAAATGATCCTGTAATAACTATTTGGTTATCAATAATTATTACTTTATTATGGGCAATTTTGGGTTTGTGATCAATCCAAATTGGTATTCCATTTACAAACAATTCATTTATTACACTATGTTTGGAATAAAGTTGCGATTTATCTAAAATAACTTTAACATCAACGCCACGTTCTTTTGTTTTAACTAAAGCATCAGCGACTGTTTTAAGAGTGAATGTATATTCTTGAAGTAAAATAGATTTTTTAGACTGATCTATTTTATTGATTACTGGTATAGCACAGTCTTCTTCAGGTGAAAAGCAAACTGTAGCTCTTGGACAAGGTGAAAATATATGATCTGTATAATAACAGAGATAAAAACATGCTAATAAAAATAAAGGGTATAAAAATTTCACAACTTACACCAAATATAGACTAATTATATTTAATTATTTATTAACCCATATTCTTTCCATTTCTCCGTGACTTTTCTTACTATTTCTTCATTCATCTCAATCTTTTTTCCCCACTTCCGTTTAGTTTCAGGTGGGATTTTGTTTGTTGCATCAAATCCTATTTTACCTCCAAGTCCACTTTCAGGAGAAGCAAAATCTAAATAATCAATTGGGGCATTTTCTATCATAATAGTATCTCGTATAGGATCCATTCTTGTTGAAATTGCCCATATTACCTCTTTCCAATCACGAACATTTATATCATTATCAACAACTATAATAAATTTTGTGTATAAAAACTGTTTTAGAAAGGAGAGTATACCCATAACAATTCTTTTTGCATGTCCAGGATAAGATTTTTTAATTGATACTACTGCTATTCTATAGGAACACCCTTCTGGAGGCAGGTAAAAGTCTATTATTTCTGGAAATCGATTGATAAGAATCGGTATAAAGATTTCATTGATTGCTTCACCAAGAATTGATGGTTCGTCTGGTGGCTTACCAGTGAAAGTGCTGAGATAAATTGGATTTTTACGCATTGTGATTGCAGTAATATTAAATTCAGGAAATCTTTCAATAGAATTATAGTAACCTGTGTGATCTCCATATGGACCTTCATTTTGATATTTATCCAAACTCACATAGCCTTCCAAAACAATTTCTGCATGAGCTGGTACTTGAAGTGGTATAGTTTTACAACTTACAAGTTCAAGGGGTTTTTTTCGTAATAATCCAGCAAATTGATATTCTGATAATGTTTCTGGTAATGAAATTACAGCAGAAATGAGTGTTGCAGGATCATTGCCAATTACAGCAGCAGCAGGGAATTTTATATTTTGTTTTTTTTCTTTCCATCGTTCATGATGGCTTGCTCCTCCACGATGTGTAAGCCAGCGCATCAAAGTTGTTTTCTTATCTATAACTTGCATACGATATACACCGAGATTAAAATTATCTTGTTTGTCTTCTGTCGGTCCTTTTGTTACCACAATTGGCCAAGTAATAAGCGGTGCAGGTTCATTTGGCCAACATGTTTGAATAGGTAGTATCTTAAGGTCTACCTCATCTCCAGTTAGGACTATCTCTTGACATGGAGCTCTATTTATAACTTTATTTTGCATCGATAATACAACCTTTAACAAAGGAAACATTTTTATAATATCCCTAAAATTTTTTGGTGGCTCAGGAGATTGTAAAAATGCTAGAAATTTACCAAACTCTCTTAGTTTATTAGGATTTATGTTCAATCCTAGGGCTATCCTATCAATAGTGCCAAATAAATTTACCATAACAGGAATTGAATTTTTACCGTTTTCTGTAATAACATTTTCGAAAATAATTGCTGGTCCTTTATTTAATAAAACTCTACGATGAATTTCTGTCATTTCAAGAACTGTCGAAACTTCCTTTTTAATTCTAATTAAATCTTTTTTTTCCTCTAAAACTTTAATGAAGTCACACAAACTATTATACATAACTCAAAGTAAAATTTTTAGTGTATTCATGATATATTTAATTTTAAAGCATGGGTTTTAAAAAATTATATCTATAATCATTAATGCTAGTATATTCATTTCCTTAATTCTATTTTCTATACAAATTGTTTTGTTCTTTTTAAGAGAAAAAAACTTTTTAAAATCAATATATATGACTACTATACTTTATTTCTAAAGCATTTTTATCTCTTTTTCAATTAAAGATGGGATTTATTAAAAAAACTCTAGACTTTTCAATAAATTTTATATTACCTTATATCATATTCCTATATATAAGATTTAGTACCTATATATCAATTTTATTATATTTAATGTTTAAAATATACTGCTAAATATTATTAAAATCTAAATTTTTACACAGTAAACTATATAATTTACTAAAATGCTATAATTTGCTACTTTTAAGAACTCTTTTAAAAAAAGTAAGTAACGTAACACATTAAATTTTAGTTTTAATACGATGTATTTTTATATCTCATAAACTGGATTATGTCATAAAAACTTTAAATTTATACCATAAGTAATAATTTTGCAGAGTTTTAACCCTTAAATTAAGGTTATCTTACTTTTTACAGAAAAGTAATATAGTTACTTCCTGTATCTTCTTTCTCTACATAACATTGGCTATGTTATGTACACTGTAATAAACTTAATAAATTTTAAAAAATTTTTTGAGAAAATTAACTAATTAAAGAATTATGTTGCCTAGAATATAACTAAGTAAATTTAGCAATATGATATGAAAAATAAAATATTATCTTCCCTCTTCTTTTCAGGAAACAAAAATATTAAAATTATAACTATAAGATTTTTTAACTATTGTAAAACCATATAAAGGTAAATATTAAATAATTAATTAGTAACGTAAAATTCAGTAGATAATTAACAATAATAAACTTTTAGTAGGTAATTAAGAATAGGTGATATATCCCTTATTAATAATTAGAAATATCTTTATTATAAGAACAATTAATTTAAATCTTTTATGCAAGAATAGGATGAATTGAGTTATAAATAATACTATGATAATTAGCATAAATTTTATTCTTTACCAGATTATACAAGTAAACTTAAGTATAATAATGAGTAGGATACAAACACTACTAGTAGTTGTATGGGTGATTTAGATATTGACACTCTCCTTATAGAGCTTTTACGTTATCATTATATATAATAGTTTAGTAACTCTTTTAGTCAAATTTATTTTAACTTTTCAATAAAGAAAAATCCATGTTATTTATAGAAATGAAAATTATTAAAATATACTTTATAGTCACTAAGAATTTAAATTTTTAGTGACGTCAACTAAGCTAGTATGAAATACTCATTAGTTTATCTATCATATAAAATATAACATAGTTCATGAATTTGGTTTCATAGTTACTAAATAAGAAGTAAGAATAAAAGATAAAAAGTAATGTTCTCTTTGTAAAACTGAAATTCAGTTAACTCTCATTATCTTTTAAAAGATAGTTAAATTAAAATAAAACTGCTTATTACTTAATCACTTGCTTTAAAATTTCCTCTTGTTGCTGAATATGAACACTAGCATAACCACATGCTGGAGATGCAGCAGCAGGTCTTGCAATACACTTAGGCCTTTTTGCTTGAATATCAAGATCGAGCAATACTTCCTCTATCAATGGATTAACAAAAAACCATCCCCCCATATTTTTTGGTTCCTCTTGACACCATATGACTTCAGCATTTTTATATTTTCCAAGTTCATCTCTTAATTTATCAAACGGAAATGGGTAAAATTGCTCTAATCGTATTACTACTATATTATTTATTTTTTGTACTGCACATGCTTCAATTATATCGTAATAAACTTTACCACTACATATTATAGCTTTGCGTATTTTGTCATCTGAAACTAAGCCCATTCTTCGTTCTGGAGTTACCACAAGGAACATTCCCTTAAAGTCGGACAAGTTAGAAACTGCTTTTTTATGGCGTAGTAACGATTTAGGTGTAAATACCACCAAAGGCTTACGAAAATCTCGATGAATCTGCCTACGTAAAACATGAAAATAGTTTGCCGGAGTAGAACAATTAACTACTTGTATGTTATCCTCTCCACAAAGTTGTAAAAACCTTTCTATACGTGCTGAACTGTGTTCAGGCCCTTGTCCTTCATATCCATGAGGTAGAAGTAAAACTATACCACTAGATCGTAACCATTTTGTTTCTGCAGACGTAATAAACTGGTCAATTATGATTTGTGCACCATTTGCAAAATCACCAAACTGTCCTTCCCACAGTACTAATGAATATGGAGAATCAAGACTATATCCATATTCAAAACCCATTACAGCATACTCCGATAAAGTGCTATCTATAACTTCAAAGTAAGCCTGTTCATTATTTATATTATTTAATGGAATAAACACTTCTTCTGTTACCTGATCAATAAGTTTTGAATGACGGTGCGAAAAAGTTCCACGACTAGAATCTTGTCCTGATAAACGAACTTCCACTCCTTCTATAAGAAGTGATGCAAACGCAAGGCTTTCAGCCGTTGCCCAATCTATATTATTACCAGAATTTATACTATCTATTCTAACATCTAGTATTTTTTTAACTTTACTGTTAATATTAAAACTGTTTGGCATATTGCTATTTATATGTATACCTAATTTTTTTAACTCATCTAGTGATATACCGGAGTCTGTGTAATATTCATGTAAATCATTCAATCTTGCTCTCCTAAATTTTGACCATACTCCACCAAACCAGTCAGCCTTTTTTGGAGTATAAGCTACTGATGCAATAAAGCTTTTATCTAACTTTGCTCTAAATTTACTGCGTAAATTATCTACTTCACTACTACTTATTACTTTTTCTGCAATTAACTTCTCTTCATACATCGTTCCTGGAGTTTTATGTTTTGATATTACTTTATACATAAGTGGTTGAGTAAGATTAGGTTCATCACCTTCATTATGACCATATTTACGATAGCATATTATATCAATAATCACATCTTTTTTAAATTTTTGTCTGTATTCCATTGCTAGACTTGTAGCAAAACTGACAGCTTCTGGGTTATCTCCATTTACGTGAAATACTGGAACCTCTATGAGTTTTACTATATCAGTACAATAAAAAGATGACCGTGTGCAGTGTGAGTTGACAGTAAAACCAACTTGGTTATTAATAATAATATGTACGATACCATCAACTTTATAACCTTTAATGTTACTTAAGGTTAGAGTCTCAACAACCACTCCTTGACCTATGAAAGCTGCATCACCATGAATTGATACTCCAAGTACAGATCTTATTTTTTGTTTAGCTCTCACTCTCCCAGCTAAGACTGGATTTATTGCCTCAAGGTGGGATGGGTTAGGGCATAAACTTAAATGTATTTTTTTGCCGTCAGCAAGTGTACGATCAGATGAGTAACCTAAATGGTATTTAACATCGCCAGATACCTCAAGATCACCTGGATGTGCAAGATTGCCTTGAAATTCAGATAGAACTGCTGTATATCCCTTTCCCATAATCTTGGTTAGAACGTTAAGTCGTCCACGATGAGCCATACCGAAAACTATTTCTTCAATTCCATAAGTTGTAGAGTCATTAATAATTTTCTCGATTGCAACCATAACTGATTCTCCACCTTCGATAGAAAAACGTTTATACCCTGGAAACTTTACATGGAGAAATTGCTCAAACATCTCAGATTCAACTAAGTGTTTCAGTATCTTCTTTTTACCTTGTGAGCTCAGTGTATAGATTTGATTTTCAATTTTTTCTTGTAGCCACATTCTCTCTTTATAAGAGGAAATATGCATAAATTCAAAACCTATATTTTTACAATAAATATCTCTATAAATTTTGCTATCATCATGTGTTAGAGAAAAGTTCGAGTATCTTTGATAATCTATTTCTTTATTTATGCTTAAAGATAACGGATTAAGGTCTGCAAAAAAATGACCGTAAGATCTAAAAAAGTTTAGTAAGCTGGAAACTGAATTATTTATCTTGATAAAATGTTGTGTACTATAAGTAGTATTAACTTTTGTATTAATTGAGAAGATTTTATACCAATCTTTTCCAATTGATTCATCACCTTGTAAGTAACGGCTATACATTTCCTCTATAAATTTTATATTATCACTATAAAAGTAGGAATTATTTTTAAAATTTGGCATAATCACATTACAAAGTATTGAATATTTATAGTATAGCTTAAGTTATTTATAAAGAGAACTTTTTTTAATGACTTCAGCAGTAAACTTAAGATAAGGAAGTTTTTTTTGAAAGTGTTATTTCTATAATTGTAAAATTGAAAAATAATACATGCTATGATGTCAACACTTTTACTGCTTTCGTTATAACAGCTGGTATCTCTAAATTTTAAAAAAACTTACCATTTAGAAAACAGTTTTATAAATTATGAGGATATTCTCTTCTTTACATTTAAAAAAAATACAACATAATACTAAGTTCAACTTGATGTTGAACAATTTTTATAATTTTATGTGTATTTAGTATTTAGTTTACTCAAACCAAAATAACTAAATATTTAGTATTCTTTATGTAAGTTACTTATTTTAGGTTCTAGGAAATAATATCATTGATTATATTGATTTCGTTTGTTATACATATAACTTTTCAAGTTATAAAAAAAACAATGGATGAATATGATATCACAGTTATAGGTAGTGGCCCTGGAGGTTATATTGCAGCAATCAGAGCAGTGCAGCTTGGGTTTAAAACTGCAATTATTGAAAAAGAAAAAAGTTTAGGTGGTATATGCTTAAATTGTGGATGTATACCGACAAAATCATTACTTAAAGTATCTGAAGTATATGGAATCATAAAAAGATCGGAAGAATTTGGTATAAAAGTAAGGGATCTAAGCTTTAACATACAATCAATAGTAAAATACTCAAAAAGTATTGTTAATAAATTAGCAAATGGTATGGCTTATTTAATAAAAAAAAATAACATTAAAGTTTATCATGGTTTTGGTAAACTTACAGGTAATCGTACTATAAAAATCTTTAGTAGCGAGGAAGAGCAAGAAATTTTTTCTAGGCATATCATTTTAGCAACAGGTGTAAGAGCACGAAACCTACCTGAGATAGAGGTAGATGGAGATTTAATATGGAATGCACAACATGCTATAGCTTTAAATAAGCTACCAAAATCATTGCTAATTGTAGGATCTGGTGCAATTGGAATAGAATTTGCAAGTTTTTGTAGTATTTTAGGAGTTGATGTCTCAATTATAGAGATAAAGGACACTATTTTACCTTTGGAAGATAAAGATATTTCAGACTTAGCACAAGAGCTATTTACGAAACAGGGAATAAAAATATATACAAACAATAGTGTAAAAACTATTACTAAAAATAAAGGTTCTGTTAAAGTACAGTTAAGTAGTGGTGAAAATAAAGAATTTGATAAAGTAATCGTTGCAGTCGGTGTTCAAGCAAACACTGAAAATATAGGTTTAGAGAATACAAAAATTAAATTAGATCCTTTTGGCTTTATTGAAACTAATAGATGGTATGAGACATATGAACCCAATATATATGCAATAGGTGATGTAACTGGCCCCCCATGTTTGGCACACAAAGCAAGTCGTGAAGCTATAGTTTGTGTTGAAAAAATTGCTGGTAAAAGTGTTAATATATTAAGAAAAGAATGTATACCAAATTGTACTTACTCTTACCCACAAATAGCTAGTGTTGGTCTGACTGAAGAAAGGGCAGTTAAAAATGGATATG
The DNA here is from genome assembly GCF_013365495.1 of Wolbachia endosymbiont of Dipetalonema caudispina. GTDB lineage: Bacteria > Pseudomonadota > Alphaproteobacteria > Rickettsiales > Anaplasmataceae > Wolbachia. Next base: position 479,278 of record NZ_CP046580.1, read on the forward strand.
ATATAAAAGTAGGAAAATCTTACCCCAACTTTAATGGCAAGTCTATTGTACTAGGTGAGACTGAAGGATTAGTGAAAACAGTGATAGATAAAAAAACAGGTGAACTTCTTGGAGCTCACTTATTAGGAGCAGAAGTAACAGAATTAATTAGTAATTTTGTTCTTGCAAAGCAAATAGAAGCAATAGATCTTGATATAAAATCAACAATTTTTCCTCATCCAACTATTTCAGAACTGATACATGAATCAGTTCTTGCTGCAGATAATGAATCTCTGAACAGTTAAATAATTCCATTTCACTGCTTTGGAATTAACTTCTTGAGATAAGTTGCATTGTGTACTTTGAATTATGAGCTATTCAAGTAGCTTGACTTTACTACTTTCTTTATAGCTTTTTAATAACTTTTAAGCTTTTTTTTTTTGCTTTTTATTCTTGAGAATTATATATTCCTTTAATACTGCTTTAATGCTGTTGTTGTAAGTCTCTATAGTTTCTGCATAAATTTAGTAAAATTTTAGGTGCAAGTTATTAAATAATAGTCAACAATTTAGTATCATTAATTGCTTACTGTGTTATAAATGGATATTATTTTAGCAACAGGCGGAACAGGTGGACACATTTTTCCAGCTATAACATTGGCAAAAGCACTAAAGTTACGAGGATATAATTGTATATTATTTACTAATAAAAAAACAGATAAAAATATAGATGTAAAAAGCTATACCTTGCCAGTATGTAGGCCAAGCAATAATAAATTTAAATTTTTTCTTTTGTTAATATATAGCTTCATATTAGCTTTATATCGAATAAGGAAGTTAAAGCCAAAGTTAGTTATTGGTTTTGGTAGTTATGCTACTTTTCCAACTCTTCTTGCAGCAAAGGTTTTCTCTATACCTATAATTTTACATGAGCAAAATATCCTTTTAGGAAGAGTGAATAGATTTTTTCTCAGTAGTGCAAAGTTAATTGCAACCAGCTTTTCAGAAACTAAATATGTGGAGAGAAATAAATGCATTTTTACAGGAAATTTTGTTTATATAAAACCTAAAAGTTATTCTTATCCTTCCTCAAAAGGAAGCTTGAACATATTAATAATAGCAGCTAGTCAAGGTTCAAGTTTTTTTGACTATGTAATAAGTGACGTAGTTTGTAGTTTACCTATTGAAATAAAAAGTAAACTTAAAATAATGCAGCAGTGTACTAAAAAAAATATAAATAAGGTTCAAAGCTTATATAAAAATGAAAAGTTCAATAGCGAATTGAGTGAATTTTTTAAAAATATAGAAAGTAGACTAGCAAGTGCTCACTTAATAATTAGTAGAGCAGGAGCTACTTCAATATCAGAAATTACTCTTGCTCAACGTCCTGCTATATATATTCCTTATCCTCACTCAAAAGATGATCATCAATTTTACAATGCAAAATATATTGAAGGTTTGGGAGCAGCCGTAGTAGTTCAACAAGATAGCGAAACCAAAAAAAAATTAAGAGACTTACTGATTGATTTATTAGGAAACTTTCAAAAGTTACATAACATGGCTAATAATACTAGGAAAATAAAAGTAAAAAATGGAGTTAATAAATTTATTAAGGCAATAATTCATAAATTTTGTTGACTGGTATGGTGCCTGTTTGCTTTTTCTTCAAATACATCCCATAGTTTTTTTTCTAATGCTATATCATATAGTTTATTAATATAAACTACGCCTGTAGGCGAAGTTGTGTTAATTTCAAGGAGGAAATCATCTATAATATCAATACCGACAAATATTAACCCTCTTTTCTTTAGTTCAGGACCAATTTTATTACAGATTTCATTATCTCTATCACTCATTTCAACAGGTACAAAACTTGCCCCAAGCCGTAAGTTTGTTCTAATTTCTTCACTAGATTTTGGAACTCTTTTCATCACTCCAATGGGTTGACCATCGAGTAACAATATTCTTTTATCTGTATTTATATTTTTACAAAACGCTTGAGCGACTACAGGACATTCATATTTTGAAATCATGAGTTCCATTACTACCTGAATATTGCTTTCGTCATTTATTCTTATTACGTCATTTCCACCATAGTTATATAATGGTTTTAAAATAATATTTTTGTTATGATTATGATAAAAATTTCTAATCATCGATATATTTTCAGTGATTAAAGTCGGTAAAGTTAGTTCTGGAAATAATGAAGTAATTAATTTTTCAGGATGATTTCTTATTTCTGTTGGGTTATTTATTACTAAAGCATTAGTCTTTTCCAAAATATAGGTAGTTGTAATATAACGCATATCAAAAGGTGGATCCTGTCTAATAAATATAATCTCTATTTCATTCAAATTGATTATTACCTCTTTTTTAGAGGTGAAATGGTAATCATTAGTGCTAACTTTTTGGGCAAAAGCAACTGGCTGATTTAGCTTTAGTGCTAAATTACTAGGAACATAGATAGAAATTTCGTGTTTTCTTCTCTGTGCTTCTTTTATCAATGCAAATGTAGTATCAGTTTCAAAATTTATGTTTTCATTTATTTGAAAAGCGATTCTCATGATATTTTATTCTCAAAAAAATTTATCACTTAAAAACTTAGCCCATATTAACGTCTTAACTTACTATGCCTATAACGTACATAACTTATAACTTGCTTTACTCCCTTAACCTTTCTTGCAATTGCTATTGCTGCTTTTAGTTCTGACTTATTTTGAGCTATACCCATCAAATAAACAACTCCATCAACCGTGTTAATGCTATAATTAATCGATTTGATATTCTTTTTTCTTAAAAATCTTGTCCTTATTTCTGCTGTTATCATACTATCTATAATAGTATCAAGTATAGAGGTTGTTTGGATTGGTGTAACTCTTATTTCGTTTATCACTTCCTTAACTTCTTTTCCTTGCCAAGCTATCTTCTCTGCTATGAGTTGTTTTTCTGGTGAATCAACATTTCCGATCAATAACACTCTTCCTTCACTTACTTTTACCTTTACAAATGAAAATAGCCCATGTTTTAAGAGACCCTTATTGATTCTGATTATCAAACTTGTGTCGTCGACAATATTTCCTAATGATTTATCTTGCATTGCTACTGCCGTTGCTGTTGTAGCTACTACACTACTTATTATAAAAGTTGTACATCCACTCTGGGTAATTAAAAAAATTGCAAGTAAGAAGTTTACTATTAGTTTCATCATTGATTTTAAGGTTTAGAATTTTTGTAGAAATATATTAATAAGCTTTTTAAATTATGTAAATACTCATATTAAGTTAAGGTTTTAGATCTTGAATATTTTGATGTAACAGTTTACAATTTTATTGTAGATGATTTAGATTTACTTAAGTCAACTCTATTATGAATTGACTGTATTATTTAAGCGTTATCTTAAACTTGTGTTAGGCCATACTAATTTTAAAGTTGGAGTTTTATCAGAAAAGTAGAGCAAAAATATTTTTTTATTACTGCTACAAACTACTGAAAAATTCTTGTGGGTATGACGGAATTGGTAGACGTACTAGAGTTAGGTTCTAGTGAACTTCTTGTTCGTGAGGGTTCGAGTCCCTCTATCCGCACTTATATGACTTGGAGTTTAAAAGAATATTTTTAATCATAAAATATACTTTAATATTTATGTAAAAAACCTATTCTTAAGGATTGTATTTAACTTAAATTCTGGTAAAATAACTTTGTTAAAAAGTGATAAAATACTTACAAATAAATTAAATGCCTAGCGATATATCTCAAAGTACAGTTAAAATAAATGCACTCAGTAATATATATACCTATAGAAAATTAGTTATAGGTAAACCTAAACATGAGTATGAAATTACAGTAAGTAGCGATTATATAAAACAGAAAATGGGTTCTAGATTACAAGAAATAGCAAAAAATGCGAAATTGCCTGGATTTCGCTCCGGGAAAATGCCTTACGATCTTGTTGTTACAAACTATAAAAGTGAAGCTTTAAAGTATGTAGTAAACAATGCGATTGACTATTGTTCTAGTGACTTGATGGAAAAAATTGGTATTAAATCTCATATTTATCCTAAGGTTAATATTATATCATTACCAAATCCAGACAAAAAAGATGAAAAAGGTAATTTTATATATAGATTATCTTTTGAATCGATGTCAGAGATACCAGCAATAGACCTTGATAAAATAAATTTAAAAAAAATTGAGGCGAAAATTGAAGAGGAAGATATAAAAGAATTTATTGATTCTATCAAGATAAAATTTCCTGATTTCATTTCTATCAATAATATTTCTTATCAAGCACAAAATGGTGATAAATTAGTCATTGACTTTAAAGGGAGAATTAGGAATAAGCTTTTTCGGGGAGGAAGTAATAAAAATTTTAAGGTAATTTTAGGCTCAGGAACATTTATTAATGGTTTTGAAGATAAATTAATTGGTATGAAAAAAGGAGAAACAAAAAATTTTAAGTTAAAATTTCCTGAAAGTTACCAAGTAATTTCCCTTGCAGGACAGGAAGCTGATTTTTTTGTTTTAGTTAATGATATTCAAGTTATTCAAAGGTTTGGAAATGATGATGAAGTTGCTAAAAAAATGGGGTTTGAAAATTATTCACTGCTAAAGGATTATGCTAAAAAAACAATTAGTGATCATTGTAAAAAAATGGAGGAATTTTTAATTAAAAAGGAGTTATTTGATTATTTAGATGCTAATTATAGTTTTGGTTTACCTATGGATATAGTAAAACAAGAACAACAAAAGATAAAAGGGGAATTATTAAATCCTAAAGATGATTCTTGCAAAGAGGCTAAAAGACGTGTAAAGCTTGCAGTATTGTTTATGAAGTTTAGTACAGAACATAAAATTTCTTTAACTCAAAATGATATTTTGAGTGTTGTTATGAAGCGCTATACTAATAAAGATATGCCATTCGATAAAGTAGTAAAGTATTTAAACTCAAACAAGCAATTTCATGGGTTAGTTGAAGGGCAAGCTCTTGAGGATAAAGTTACAGACTATATAATGGAAAAGGTTAATAAAAGAGAGCAGATTGTTTCTGTAAGAGAGTTAAAAAAATTATTTAATAATATTAATAATATTTAATAAAAGGGTATGACTCTTATACCAATTGTAATTGAGCAAACTAGTCGTGGTGAACGTGCTTATGATATATACTCAAGGCTGGTGAAAGAAAGAATAATTTTTGTAACTGGTCCTATTGAAGATAGTATGGCTAGCGTAATAGTGGCACAGCTTTTGTTTCTGGAGTCAGAAAATCCTGATAAGGATATTTATATGTATATTAACTCACCAGGTGGTATCGTAACTGCCGGCTTGTCAATTTATGATACAATGCAGTATATAAAACCAGATGTTTCAACTTTGTGCATAGGTCAAGCTGCATCTATGGGTTCTCTATTACTTGCAGCTGGCACGAAAGGTAAACGTTATTCTTTGCCTCATTCAAGAATTATGATACATCAGCCATCAGGAGGTTATCAGGGTCAAGCAACAGATATAGAGATATATGCCAATGAAATCTTACGAGTTAAAAAAAAGCTCAATCAGATCTATGAAAAACATACTGGAAATTCATTAAAAAAAATTGAAGAAATGATGGAAAGAGATAAATTTATGGACTCTGAAGAAGCTAAAAAAATTGGTTTGGTTGATAGAGTAATGGCTGAACGTGAAGATATGAAAATTAAGTAAAGGGTAAATTAATGGATAATAATGATGATTTACACCGTTGTTCTTTTTGTAATAAAGCTCAAAATGAGGTAGATAAATTAATAACTAATTCTTCGGATGGCTTTAAAGTGTTTATTTGTAATGAATGCATAGAATTATCTCATAAAGCAATAAATCAAAAGAAAGGTGGACCTTTTAATTCAGATTATATATCTGATGTAAAGTTATTATTAAAGAAACCTGAGGACATAAAAAATTTTCTTAGTAAACATGTTGTTGGTCAAGAACATGCACAACACGTTTTGTCTGTGGCTATGTATAACCATTGTCAATCTATGGCACAAATTCACTCTATAAGTGACGTTGAGATTGAAAAGTCAAATGTAATGCTTATTGGTCCCACTGGTTCTGGTAAAACTTTATTAGCTAAAACGCTTGCCAAAGTCTCAGATGTGCCATTTGCTATGGCTGATGCAACAACTCTCACGGAAGCAGGCTATGTAGGTGATGATGTAGAAAGTGTATTATCGCGTCTATTACAAGCTGCAAATTATGATGTTACAAAAGCACAGCGTGGTATAGTATTCATAGATGAAATAGATAAAATTACAAGAAAGTCTGAAAGTACTTCAATAACGCGTGATGTTTCAGGTGAAGGAGTCCAGCAAGCTCTACTTAAAATTATGGAAGGTACAGTTGCTTATGTTCCGCCGCATGGTGGACGTAAACATCCACAACAGGAACTTATTCAAGTGGATACTAATAATATATTATTTATCTGTGGAGGGGCTTTTGAAGGTTTAGATAAGATCATTGAAGCGAGAAAAAGAGGAACATCAGTTGGTTTTGGAGCAGATATTAGTCAGTCTAGGGAACAGAAAAAAAAGAATATTTTGCATGATGTTCAACCTGAGGATTTAATTAAATTTGGTTTAATACCAGAATTTGTAGGGCGAGTTCAAATAACTGCTGTTTTAGATGAATTAAACCATGAAGATTTAGTGCATGTATTAATAGAGCCAAGAAACGCACTGATAAAACAATATAAGGCATTACTTGCATTTAGTAAAGTAAATCTTAAGTTTACAGATGAAGCAATATCAGCTATTGCTGAAAAGGCTATGAGTTACAAAACGGGTGCAAGAATGTTACGTGCTATTTTAGAATCACTTTTACTTGATGTTATGTATACAGCTGGAAATGGAGGTTTTGAAGGCAGTACAATAGTAATTACTAAAGAAATGGTAGAGCTAGGAAAAGCAGTGATTAATCGTAGTAATAAAGGTACTGTTATAACAGTTAATGATTGATATGGGTCTCATGTTATGAGTGTTGAATGTACTATAGATTCTAGTTTTGCTACGTTACCAGTATTGCCTTTAAGGGATGTAGTAATTTTTCCAAGTATGGTAGTTCCTTTATTTATAGGTAGGGAAAGGTCTATTCATGCATTAGAGTATGCGATTGATAGCAGCAGTCACCAAAATGAGATTTTTCTTGTAACACAACGAGATGGTTCTATTGATAACCCGGAGCCAGAAGACCTTTATGAGGTAGGTGTATTAGCAAATATTGTACAATCATTAATAAAATTGCCTGATAATGCAGTAAAAGTTGTAGTCCAAGGAATAAATAGAGGAAGAGTTTTAGAATATATTAACTCTCATACTTTATTACAAGCTAAAGTAGAGTTGGGTAGTTATCATGAACATGAAGAAAATGAAGATAATATTGATCTAGAGGCTTTGAGAAGATCTGTTATAAGTGCATTTGACAGCTGGTGCAAACTAAACAAGAAGAATCATCCTGAAATTATTGTGAATCCCGTTGAGCAGATTAAAAAGCTTGATCAGCTTGTAGATACAATAGTTTCGTGCTTAGGTGTAAAAGCATCAGACAAACAAAGTATACTTGAAACTTATGCTCCAATAGAACGTTTAAGAAAAACTTTTGCTTTTATTGAAAGAGAAATAAGTATTTTAGATGCACAAAACCGTTTATGTAAAACAATTAAATCTCAAGTTGAGAGTACTCAAAAAGCTTATTATCTTAATGAACAATTAAAAGCTATACAGAAAGAATTAGGTGAATTTGAGAATGGAGAAGAAGGAAGTGCAGTAAATGAATTTGAGAAGAAGATAAACGAAACAAAGCTTTCCCAAGAAGCAAAAGAAAAAGCTGTGGCTGAATTAAAAAGATATAGAAAAATGAATCCAGTTTCTCCTGAAGCTACAGTTATATCTAATTATTTGTATTGGTTACTTGATCTGCCATGGGGAAAGTATAAAGATACAAAAATTAACTTAAATACAGCAAAGAAAATCTTGGATAAAAACCATTATGGTATAGAGAAAGTAAAAGATCGAATAATAGAATTTATGGCAGTATTAAAAAGAGTAAAAAAGATAAAAGGTCCTATACTTTGCCTAGTTGGTCCTCCTGGTGTTGGTAAAACCTCTTTAGCTCACTCTATAGCAAAAGCAGTAGGAAGGGATTTTGTTCGTATATCTCTTGGTGGTGTACGCGATGAATCTGAGATACGTGGTCATAGAAAAACTTATATTGGTTCAATGCCTGGTAAAATTATTCAACATATGAAAAAAGCTAATTCGTGCAATCCGCTCTTTTTACTTGATGAGATAGATAAAATGGGTTCTGATTTACGTGATAATCCTGCATCTGCATTACTTGAAGTTTTAGATACAGAACACAATAAGCACTTTACAGATCATTATTTAGAAGTTGAGTTTGATCTTTCAAGTGTAATGTTTGTAGCTACAGCAAACAGCTTAAATTTGCCACATCCTTTACGTGATAGGATGGAAATTATACAATTGTCTGGTTATACTGAAGATGAAAAGATCAATATCGCTAGATATTATTTGATTCCTAAATTAAAAAAAGAGCATGGTTTGCGTCAAAAGGAATGGAGTATAACTGATGATGCATTGTGCGGGTTAATACGTTTATATACACGTGAAAGCGGTGTACGTAATATGGAGAGAGAGCTTGCAAAGCTTATGAGAAAAGCAGTTAAAAAGATACTGACTGATAAAAGCAAAAAGATATCCGTGGAAATGAATAGTTTACAAGATTATTTAGGAATACGTAAATATACTTTTGGTACTATGGAAAATGAAAATTTAGTAGGAGTAGTAACTGGACTTGCTTATACTGAAACAGGTGGTGATATTTTAATGATAGAGTCAGTTTTAATTCCTGGTAAGGGAGAAATAAAATATACTGGAAAACTTGGAGAAATAATGCAAGAATCTATAAAAGCTGCATATAGTTATATTCGATCAAATTGCTTGTTTTTTGGTATAGAGCCTGAAAAATTTCAAAGTAATAGTATACATTTACATATACCTGAAGGTGCCGTACCAAAGGATGGACCTTCTGCTGGTAGTGCAGTCTGTACATCTATTGTTTCTCTTATGACGAATATACCAGTTGATAAAAGTATTGCTATGACAGGTGAAGTTACATTACGTGGTAAAGTTTTAGCTATTGGAGGCTTGAGAGAAAAATTACTTGCAGCACTCAGAGGGGAAATTAAGACTGTGATTATACCTTGTGAAAATGAAAAGGATATGCAAGAAATTCCAGCAAAGATTAAGGAAAAGATTAATATAGTTCTTGTTAAAAATATTGATGAGGTAATAAAAGTTGCTTTAATACAACCCATTATTTCAATTGAAGGAGGTAGTATGAATAACACACCATCTTCTTCTACAAAAAATAAAGACGATAATTTTTTCGAGTTAAAACACTAAAGATTAGGCCTCTTTTCACAGTATTTTTATTGTGATAAGTTGAACATTAGGTAAACAGAAGCAAAGTTGCTCTTCACTAAGTTACCAATTTTATTATCATAAAAACCATCTATTCTTTTATAATTATATAAGAATTGATAAATATACTGAAAGAGCTTAAACATGTTAAAAATAGAAAATGATATGAACAATATAATGTTTTGTATTCACCATTATAAGCTTTATAAAATGGTTATAGAAGCATAATTGATATTAAAGAAATTTTTTTAATGTGAATAGAAGTTGTATATTTTTTTATGAATTGCCATAGCAAAATTTATTCTAATATATCATATATTTTTTATAATATTTTGTATCTCTTATTGTTATACACTTACTTAATTAACTAGCAGTAAAGTTTAAAAGAATAAAAAAACATGCTACACTCTCAACATTGATTAAGATTTATACTAGTGTTATTTTTTATGCTAACATTATATTATGTCAAGTTTCTTTAAATTAAAGACAGAAAGTGATTATTTAATTTTAATTTAAAAATTAAGTAAAATTGTGATAATTATATATCTTATTTCATAAGTGCTTTTAATATTTAAATAATATCATCTTAGAAATGTTGAGCTTTAATTTTAGGTTAATTTATAACGCTATTTATTAGAACTATTGATAACATCTTTATATATATAATCTACTTTTATTATAGTAACGCTAGTAAGTGAGCTCCTATTCTTCTTCTATAGAAAAAATTCTAAATTTTTTTTGATGTTTTTTCTAATGCATCTGGCGAATTTTTTTTATATAACTAGTTTTTGATAATTAAAGAATAAATTATAATATATCATAATGTATTAAAAAATATGGATGAATAAATTTTATACAAGCTTGTGACAGGTGTATAATATGTTTAATGTACAGTTAAATTTATTTAAAGATAATCAAACTGATTATAGTTGGCAAAATTTTATTATCTTAGATGAAAATAAACATGTATATAATTTGGTAATTGATGACCTATCTTGGAAATCTTTAATCCTTTTTGGTCCTAAAGGCTCAGGTAAAACTCACCTTGCTCATATCTGGCGATTAGTAAACAATGCAATCTTTATTAATGTAAATGATTTTATAAGTGAGATGAGATATAGCAATGCTTTTATTTTAGAAGACATACAAAATATTCAAGACCAAGTAATGTTATTGCACTGTTATAATTATATGAAAGAAAATAATAAAAGGCTACTTATTACTTCTTCAGCTTTACCAAAAAAGCTTAATTTGAAGTTAAAAGATTTGAGTTCTCGTATATTATCAACTGTCACTGTGAAGATTCCACCTGCAAGTGGAGAATTGCTAAGAATTATGTTGATAAAAAGATTTTCAGACAAACAATTGAAGGTTAATCTAAGGATAGTTGACTATATTTTAGCAAGAGTAGAGCGTTCTTTTTATAGTGTGAATAAAATTATAGAGAAAATAGATAATGAGTCTATGGGATCAAATATTACTATTCCTTTTATTAATACTTTATTAAAAAAGAGTAACTTTTGTATATATTGAGAATTTATTGATATTGATACTTATGAGCTATTGTCTGATTATATGATGTTATATAAAGACTATATATAATATAGGTATATATATTTAGAATATGATAATGATATATTATAAGTACTTTCTATAAATCTTGATATTATGATCAATATGGTAGAGGTAAGACAAAATCAAAAAAAAAACTAGATGGAAGTTTATTATACTTATAGTTTTGATAAGTGCTTTATTTATTTTTTATTTTTCAGTAAGAGATATTCCTAATCAGACTATAGTCAAAGAAATAAACATAGAAAATAGTGATACAGAATAAATAGTTGTAAGATGAAAAAGAAAATTTTTACAACATATTATATAAACACTTTGATGTAGAAAAATCTGTTATGCTAAATACTTTAGAAAATTAAGATTTAGATTTATTTTAACTAAGGAATTTTTTAAAAATTAGGTACTTTTAGTTAATTAAGTTAAACTAACATTAAGGATTATGTAAAATTTTAAGTTCATATTAAAAAAATACAAAAGTAGTTTTGTATCAAAAGAAAGACATCCTACTATGAAGATTTCTATAGTGCTTATTTAATGATGAATAACAGATTTTTAATCTAATCCTATCAGTGATAATAAATTAAAAAGAAAAAATTTTCGCTCTTTAAAAATTTTAAGTGTTAGAAAAATGTTTGTATAATAATGAACACATCAAAGATCATAAGCATATAAATAAAGAGAGCAAGAAGAAAAATTACGTGAGGTATTACATTAAAAATAATAGTGATAAAGAATGTTATATGATTACAAAGGAAGAAAAGAAATAAAAAAAATAAAACATTTTTTCATTTTAAAAGTCTTTAAATCATTTATTAGTTTACCATAATATGGTATTTGGGCTAAGATCTAATTAGCATTCTTTAAATAATAAAATTAATAGCTGATTATTAAGATAAGAATTAATATTATTAGAAATTAGCAAGAAAATGTAATTTTGATAAAGGTAAATCATCTTCTCCATGTAATTTAAACGTTTTCTTTGCTGCTCATTTTATTAATGATGGAAGCAAGTATTTTTATATAAAATTATGATACGAATTCCTAGTAATACTACTAGCCTTTTTACAGCAAAATATGTGCTCATCTTTTCACAAAGAATGAAAACTAAGTTTATAGAGCTGATTCACATTTTCTATTACTCAAAAGTATAATTAAACTTATTGTTTTAAGTTTGCATTCAAGTTAAACTTGAATAAAGTTATCTAAATTTGTGATTTCAAGTTTACTATTTAATTTTTTTCTTGTGTTATGGGAAGTATTTTATACTTTAATTACTCTTCCTATACTCTTTTTTCCTATACACATAAGAACTGTTTTACTTACTTTCTCAATAAAGGTTGTTTTATACATGCTTCGTTTATTATGTGGCATTGAGTATGAGATTAGGGGAATAGAAAATATTCCAAAGCAGCCTTTTATAATAGCTTCTAAGCATCAATCTCCATTTGAAACATTAATTTTTATGCTTTTATTTCGAAATGCAGTTTTTATTTTAAAACGTGAACTAAAATGGATTCCATTTATCGGTTTACACCTTATGGCGCTTGGAATGATCTTTATTAATCGTTTAGATGGTATTAAGTCTATACGTTATATCATTAAGTTAGCTAAGATACGTATGAAAGAAAATAGGAGTATAATTATATTTCCTGAAGGTACTAGAACAGTTGCAGTTACAGGTCAAAAAACTGAGTATCAGTCAGGTGTAGCTGCTTTATACAGTATGTTATCTGTTCCTGTATTACCAGTTGCTTTAAACACCGGTTTATTTTGGCCAAAACATATCTTTTCTATAAAAAAGATTCCTGGAAAGGCTGTAATAAAAATATTATCTCCAATATATCCTGGATTAAGTAAAGGTATTTTCTTAGAAAGTTTACGAAAAACCATTGAAGAAAAAAGCAATAAATTGGCTGCAAAAAAAACTGGTATTGCAAATTAGTAAAAAAACCTTATGATAAAAAGAAAATACAATGTTTAGGTAATAAAATATGGCAAATCATAAAAGCGCTAAAAAAATGATAAAGGTAATAGCAAAACGTACTTTAATAAATAAAACTCATAAAAGTAAAACCCGCACTGCTATTAGAAAGTTAATTGATATAATTAAATCAGGTGATAAAAAAAATGCCATTTTAGCATTTCGAAATGCCGAATCTAATTTACATAGGTGTGTAAGTAAAGGTATTTTTCATAAAAATACTGCTGCACGTAAGGTAAGTCGCTTAAATACAAAAGTAAAAGCATTGATGACAGTGTAGTGTAACTACTAATCTGAAGAAGTTAAGTTAGTATATTTTTTAATTTACGTCCTTATACATAAAATTTAAGTAGTCTAAGAAAAGTTATGAATAAAAGAGCTTTATTAGAATTAGGTAACGGACTAAAGGTTGAACTACCTATATTAAGAGGAACGGTAGGTCCTGATGTATTAAGCATTAAGGATTTATATAAGGCAACAGGATTATTTACTTATGATCCAGGATTTATTTCTACATCTTCATGTTCTTCTTCAATTACATTTATCGATGGAGATAAAGGAGCTCTTAGGTATAGAGGACATGATATAGCTGATTTAGCAGAAAATAATGATTTTACTGCCGTGATTTATTTATTACTCTATGGTAAATTACCTAATTTAGAGCAATATAAAGAATTTTTTCTGAAAATAAAAGAGTTATCTAAAGTACCAAAGCAGGTGATTGAAGTAATTAAAGCATTTCCAAAAACTGCTCATCCTATGTCAATCTTAATTGCATGTTTTGCAAGTTTATCAGGATTATATTATGAAAAATATGGCACAAATATTAATAGTAAAGACTTAAGTTTTGGAATCTCCATAATAGCACAAGTTCCTATAATTGTTGCAATGATATATAGGTATATCAATGATCAGGTATTTATTAATGCTGACAATGAATCAAGCTATAGTGAAAAATTTTTAATGATGATGTTTGGTAATATTTTCGATAAAAATAAGAATGCTTTATTTGCAAGAGCTTTAGATAAAATATTTACTCTTCACGCTGATCATGAACAAAATGCTTCTACAACAGCTGTTAGATTAGTAGGATCTGCTGGTTCTAATTTATTAGCTAGCTTATCTGCAGGAGTTGCTACGCTTTGGGGACCAGCACATGGTGGGGCTAATGAAGCTGTGATAAATATGTTGGAGGAAATAAGACAAAGTGGAGATATAGATAAATTTATTAAAAAAGCTAAAGATGATAAAGATCCATTTAGATTAATGGGGTTTGGACATCGCATTTATAAAAATTATGATCCACGTGCACGTATATTAAAAGATACCTGTGATGAAATTTTAGATAAGCTTGAACAAAATAATGAGCTACTTAAAGTTGCAAAAAAACTTGGGAAAATAGCTTTAAAAGATGAATATTTTATTGCTCGTAAGTTATATCCTAACGTTGATTTTTATTCAGGCATAATAATGAATGCTATTAACATTCCTTCAAATATGTTTACTGCTATTTTTGCTCTTTCAAGAACTACTGGGTGGGTTACTCAATGGTATGAAATGATGAATGACAAAGAAACTAAAGTTTATAGACCAAGACAACTCTATGTTGGTAAATAATAAAATATACCTTAATTTTTACTTACAGTATATTTTGAGCTTAGTCTATTAACTTAGACAAAAGAATCATATCTTATTAATGAATTCCTTAATTTTGGCTGCAATTTTATCAGATTGACTACTTGCATCTGAGTTCAAATCGGCTACAAAATGTGTAATATATTTACCCCCAGGACCAATAAAATATATTATCGAAGAATGATTAATTTCTTCTTCACTAATTTTGCTAGTGTAAACTTTATAACCCGAAATTACCTCATCTATTTTTTCCTTTTTGCCAGTTAACATCTGTATTCTATGATCAAATTGTTGATGAAATTCTTTAAGCTTTTCTATATTATCACGTTCAGGATCAATTGTTATAAAAAATGTTTGTAACTTCTCATGAGTTTTTTCATCTAATTTTACAAGTGTTTCTGAGATGATTCCAAGATTCATAGGGCAGACTTTTTTACATGAAGAAAACCCAAAAAAAATCATCATATATTTATCTTTAAAATCATCACTACGTATAATTTGATTATCTTGATTTATCAAGATAAAATCTTTTCCTATTTTAACTTCTGCATTGTTAATCTCTACTAGGGCAAATATACCTTTTTTAGTAAAAAAACAATAACTAAAAAAAATAGCTGCTAATACTATTAGTGTAATGAATAATGATCTTACAAACTTTATCATTAAAGTATCTTAAATAATAAATAAGATTATATCTTGTTAATTGATTTATTCAATATGTTCTTTCCAAAGTGGATTATTGATTTTATCTAACAGTTTTCTGTGTTCATTGACTTCTTCATCAGTTGGCGAATGTTTCCTATAGGCTAAATCACGTACTTTATTATGAATAACTATAGAATTGTTATCTTGTTGTTTGTACTGATTATCAAATAAGAAAGTTTGTAATCCTCCTGTAAGTTCAACATAAACTTTTGCAAGTAACTGAGCATCAATTAATGCTCCATGTAATTCTCTATTCTCTAGTGATATATTAAAACGCTTACATAATGCACTTAATGATGCAGGTGAACCTGCAAACTTTTTTCTTGCAAGTGATAACGTGTCTAGCACTCGATCTGAAGAAATTAATGCGGCATTTAATTTACTAAGTTCCATATTAAGGAATTTAATATCAAACTCAGCATTATGAATTATAAGAATATCGCTAGATATAAAATCAAGAAATTCAAGAGCAATATCTGAAAATAATGGCTTATCTTCTAAAAATTCTTTACTAATTCCATGAATTTTAAACGAGTGATAAGGTATATCTCTTTTTGGATTAAGATATTGGTGAAATACTTTACCTGTTGGTATACGGTTAATCAATTCTATGCATCCTATTTCAATAATTCGGTGACCAAACTCGATATCAAGACCAGTGGTTTCAGTATCAAGTACTATTTCGCGCAGCTTACTTTCCATAATTGATCTTAAACGAGATACTAGCCTTACTTAATTATATGTTTTGATTCTTATCATTATTGTCTCTATTATAATTAATAGAAATAAGTAGCCAGCTTGGATCTGATGAATTAATATTCTTTTTAAATTGCCATATATCCTCTACCTTATTAATCGTGGATGTACTTCCTGATATAATATTTCCCTTATTGTCCTTGACAAAATTAATTTGTTCTGAAAGAAAATATACTGCAATAAACACTACATTTTTTACTAACTTCAGTTCTAAAATTTTTTGTGAGATAATGGAAACAATTATAGATTCATGTGTTTCTTTACGATGTTTGATTTTTTCTATAAAACTATTATATAAATTTTTATCTAAAAGAGGCTTTAGCTGAGATAAATTTCCTTGATTAAAATACTTTATTATTAGTTCAAAAGCTATGTTTGCACCTTCCATAAAGTGAGAAATAGAAAAGTTTTTATTTCTTTGTAATATTTGTTCATAAATAATTTTTATTGAGTCTTTGTCATTGCTATTAATATAGTTTTCAATATCTTCCGTTGCATCTTCATTATTTTGGCCTGCATCTAGTGCATTAGTTAGTTTTCTTAAGCTTGGATTTGTCAACTTTCCTAAAGAGTTATACAATCTCGAAAAGATGAATGCTGCTAGTAAAGCATATATTACAAGTTCTACCATATCAATTAACTCCTCAGCATATAAAATACCCGAACAATCATTGAATTTTTTTAATAAGATTTGCTTAATTTTATATCAACTTGTGATTTAAATTTGCTATTCATTTACAAATGACTATATTCACTTACAAGTAACTTTAAATTATAGAAAAAAATACTAAATATTTCAACTTAAATGTGGAGACGTAAAAATGTTATATCGCAAAATGAAAATTCATGGCCAGTATATTAAGGATCTATCATTTGAAAATCCAAATCCACTACTCCTTTCCTCAAAAAAAGTTCCCAATATTAATGTGATAGTTAATGTCAGTTCAGTAAAGTTGGAAAAAATTGAAAATAAAGAAATAAATGATAAAGAAAGGTCTTTTCATGAAGTTATTTTGCATATAGAAGTTAAAGCGGTTGTAGAATATGAAAATGTAAAGGATGGTGTTGCTTTTATTTGTGAAACAAAATATTGTGGTATTTTTTCAATAGAAAAGTTTGCAGAGCTGGATTTAGAAGTAACAAGAAAAGCTTTACTTATCAGTGGGCCTACTTTTCTCTTTCCTTTTGTCAGGGAGATAATCGCAAGAATCACAAGCAGCGCTGGATTTCCTTCTCTTATATTGGATCCTATAGATTTTGAAGCTATATATGAACAACAGAATCACAACAAAAAAATAAGATGAGCAATGAAAATTTCTTGATATAATTTTATTTTTATCTTTAAAATGTAGCTAATCTTGTAAGGCAAAGTTATAATATAAAGATTTTGAAGTTTCAGCGGCTGGGATTAGAATTTTTGACATTTTAGTCATATATATTTGGCACTTAGATTTACAAAATAATTGACAATGTTAATTTTCTAATTTACAAGTAGATCTTTAAAACATTCTTGAGGGGGGTATATATTTGATTGAGGTATCAGTTCATTATGGTGATGTAAATAGAGCTTTTCCAATATTAAAAAAAACAATTCAAAAAGAAGGAAGAGGAATAAAAATTAAAAAACAATACCATGAAAAAAAGTCAGAGATAAGAGCTAAAAAAAAAGCTGAAATTAAAAAAAAGAAACGCCAACAAGAGAATAGAAGGCAACGCTATGGTTGGTAAGTAATTTAAAATTTATAATTATTGTTTATGAATGTTCATGAATATCAAGCGAAAGAGATTCTGCGCAAATTTAATGTTCCAGTGTCAAATGGTTTTGTTGCTACAACTGCAGAAGAAGTAGAAACTTTAGTAAGTCGGCTGAAGTCTAACATGCTTATAATTAAAGCTCAAATCCATGCAGGTGGTAGAGGTAAGGCCGGAGGTATAAAACTAGCAAATTCAGTTAAAGAAGCTCAACAGCTTGTAAAAAATATGCTTGGTATGACTTTAATCACTTCTCAAACAGGTCCAAGTGGGCAAAAAGTAAGAAAGGTGTATGTTGAAGAAAGTTCAAGCATTAAGAAAGAGTATTACTTAAGTTTAATAGTTGATCTAAAACTTAGCAGACCAACATTCATATTTTCTTCAGAAGGTGGGATGGATATTGAGAAAGTTGCAAAAAATTTTCCTATGAAAATAATAAAGCTTGACATTCATCCTATTTCTGGTTTTATAAGTTTTGATAGCAAAAAATTAAGCAGCAGTTTCAATTTAAATCAAGAACAAATAGAAAAAATAACAGATGTTGCAAGAAATATATATAATGCATTTCTTGCAACTGATGCAACTCAAATAGAAATTAATCCATTAGCTGAAACAGATTCTGGAGATTTTATTGCACTTGACGCAAAAATTAACTTTGACGACAATGCTTTATACCGTCATCCAGAAATTATGCAACTCCGTGATTATGATGAAGAGATAAAGGAAGAAATAGAAGCTTCAAAGCATGGACTAAGTTATATAAAAATGGATGGTAATATTGGTTGTATGGTAAATGGTGCAGGTCTTGCTATGGCAACAATGGATATAATAAACTACTATGGGGGAAAGCCTGCTAACTTTTTAGATATAGGTGGTGGAGCAAGCAAGGAAACCATTACCAAAGCATTTAGAATTATATTGTCTGATAACAATGTGAGAGGAATTTTGGTTAATATATTTGGTGGAATAATGCGTTGTGATATCGTTGCGAGTGGAATTGTTGAAGCCGCAAAAGGAATGAGTATTAGAGTTCCTTTAGTAGTTAGACTATCAGGTACTAATTTTAAAGAAGGAAAAAGAATTTTAGAGGAATCTGAGTTAACTATTATTGCTATAGATGAACTCAATGAAGCTGCGCAGAAAATAGTAAGAAAGGTAAAGCAAATATGTCCATTCTAGTGAATAAAAATACAAAGTTAATATGTCAAGGTTTTACTGGTGCACAGGGTACGTTTCATTCAGAGCAAGCGATTAGATATGGAACAAGAATGGTTGGCGGCGTAACTCCTAACAAAGGTGGAAAAATTCATCTTGGTTTGCCAGTTTTTAATACTGTAGCAGAAGCCAAAGAAAAAACTTATGCAAATGCTACAGTAATATATGTACCTGCCAAGTTTGCTGCTGATGCGATACTTGAAGCAATAAATGCAGAGATAGAGTTAATAGTTTGTATTACAGAAGGTATTCCTATACTTGATATGATAAAAGTTAAATATGCTCTTATAGGTTCAAAAAGTCGGTTAATTGGTCCGAACTGTCCAGGGATTATTACACCTAAAGAATGCAAAATAGGAATTATGCCTGGTCATATTCATAAACGTGGACATATAGGAATTATATCTCGTTCTGGAACTTTAACTTATGAAGCAGTAGCACAAATCACTGCCATTGGTCTTGGTCAATCAACATGCATAGGAATTGGAGGGGATCCTGTTCATGGTATGACTTTTATTGACTGTATGGAACTCTTTTTGAAAGATGACGAGACTCATGGTATTGTTATTATTGGTGAAATAGGTGGAAATGAAGAAGAGGATGTATCATCTTTTATAAAGACAGAGAAAAGTAAAAAGCCAATTTTTGGATTTGTAGCTGGTCAAACAGCCCCTCCAGGAAGACGTATGGGGCATGCTGGTGCTATTATTTCTTCTAGTAGTGGAAGTGCTGCTGCAAAATTAGAAATTATGAAAAGCGCTGGAATTATAATTGCGGAAACGCCAGCAGTAATCGGTAAAAAGGTTTTAGAAGTTATGGCATAAGTTAAGGTCTTGTTGCTACAAAAATCCCATGTTACCTGCTATAAATATATTGTTATTTCTCCATTCAACTAACAAGTCACCCCCTGATGAGCTTACTAAAGTTTGCTTAGTAAGCAAATACTTACGAAGTACAGATGCGACAAGTGCTGCGCAAGCTGCACTACCGCATGAAGCAGTGATACCTGTGCCTCTTTCCCAAACTCTTAAAACTATTTTTCCAGATCTTTTGATCTGTACAATACTAACATTAACCCTTTCTGGAAAGAAGACATGATTTTCCAATTTTGGACCTAAGCTTAACAATGGTATTTTACTTACGTCATCAACAAAAAAAACTATGTGAGGGTTACCAATATTTACTGCAACTGGATCTTTAAGCATCCCAAACTCTATAGGTAAAAAAAGAGTGTTACATCTAATAGATAGAGGAATCTCATACCATTTAAATAATGGTTTGCCCATATTAACTTTTATAAAGTTGTCACTAACCTTAAAACATTCTAAAATACGTTTATTTATTAACTCAATAGTAGCATATTCAGCACTTTTTTCTGACATTACCAAATATCCAACACAACGTGCTGCATTTCCACACATTTCAACTTCGCTACCATCAGCATTATAAATGTGCATAAAGCAATCAGCTATATTAGAGCTAGTTATAACTATTACCTGATCACAACTATTTTGATGAGCAATTTCTCTATAGTTCCATTCTAAGTTATTTGTTGAACGCGAGTCTATGATAACAAAGTTGTTACCAGTGCTATGCATCTTTACATAGGAAATTTTATCTATTAAGTTATTTACCATTGAGTAATAAAAACTATATAAATAAAAATTTTTTCAGCATAATTGTTTTGTACACTATAAATTTTTATAGTATAGATGCTTAAGTAAAAATCAACAATAGCAAAATTTTTTTATTAATTTGGGGTCTATTGAGTAAAGAGTAAATATTTTTATTAATAACAAAACTAGTAACGGCTTATGGAGAGTAGCAATAAGATATGTACAATTCATTAGCTTTGTTTATTGCTCTTGTATAGAGTTGAAACTAATAATGTAATTACTTTTTCGTAATGTAACTTTGTATCAGAAACTGGTTTCTAAATATATGACGAAAATATTTAAAAATATTTAAGATAACTTTACAACAAAAATACTAGATAATAATAGAAGGAGAGATTCATCATTTTTATTCATCATTTTTAATGATATGGTTAATACTTTGCTATTCTATTTTCATGAGGATAAATAATATAGATTATAAATTGAAAAAGAAAAATTTTCAAAGAATTAGTAAAAAATTAAAAAATAGGATTAACTACTATATAATGTCATGTTTTTGATATCAAGATAAAGAACAGTTAGATAAATTCACCTGGCCACTCATCATAAAAGAATATTTCCTCTATGGGCCTTCTTTTTTTTTCTTTAACTTCAGCACCTTCTTCTTCGTAACCAACCGCTATCACTGATGTTATATTGAACCCATTAGGTATATTGAATTTCTTGACTATTTGGTTTCTATTAAAACCTCCTACCTGATGGGCCATTAAATTTATAGATGCAGCCTGTAGCATAAGCGCATAGTTTGCTGCACCAGTATCATGTTTAGCCCAAAAATTTTTTCCTTTATTTAGCTCTCGGAAATTTTTAGCGCTTAACGATATAATTAAAATTTGCGCATTTTTAGCCCATTTTTGATTAGACTTATCAAGACAACTCAGTAATTTTTCCCATGAATTTTGATTGTTTTGCTTGTTACATATTATATATCTCCAAGGTTCATCGCCAAAGCATGAAGGAGAAAGTCGAGCTGCCTCTATGAGCAGATTGATTTCTTCTTGGTTTACTAGTTTATTAGGATTATATAAACACCCACTATGTCTTGTTCTCATCAAAGCTAATAAATCTTGTGTGTTTATCATTTTCAGGTGTATAAATTAATTTATTGTAACATAATGTAAATAAAATTTAAGTTAATTTTATAAATATAAGAATTAGCATAATTATTATGCCTCTTTTTGGAAAGATATCTTTAATAACTCAATCGAGTAACTGATCGATTTAATTAAAATTTTTTTTGTGTTTACTCCCGTTTTCAATGAGTTGTCAAACATATATATCTCTTCATTCTTGTCGGCGCTATACCACAATGCTTAAAGTAATGTTCATTTATTGCTTACATTTGAATGTAAAACAGAATTTTATCAAAATTAGTATACCTATTGAACTCAGAACATAATTTTCCGATTTTTAAATTTTCTACTCATTGTCACTCTTCCTACTCAACTAAGGTATATTTAGCGCTTTTTACTCTACTCATGATAGCTAAATAAATGAAATAGTAGAAAAAATTATTAAGTTCTAGTGTGGATATTTATGCTGAACTTTTTGATCTATTTATCTTAATTTAGTTTAGTAAAGTTTTTTTTACCTATAGAGCTTATAATATTTGAAAAAAAACATCATCTTTGAATTCATAAACCAATGTTTATAATTAATGATTAGTAAATGATCGTTATTAAAGCTAAAGCTATTTTAAAGTTTAATAGTAAACTATAATTTACTATAATAATCATTTAATATATGTATTGACATTAGTAGAAATTTCAGTTCTTTTCTATAAAATTTTTGAAGAAGTTAATTAAATCATTAGTAACAATATGTTACTAGTATACATCTACTATTATTTTTACCTTTTATATTATTAAAGCATAATTTTCAAGATTTTATTGTTTGCTAAATTAATAATTTTTCTTCTTTTAAAGAAAAAAAGAGTCTACCATTCTTAATTTTACATTACAAGTAATTTTCACAGCATTATTAATGTATATTTACTAATCAATTAAATATGTACTAAAGAGTTTATATCATTAATATATAATCTACTCTTGCTTCTTTGAATTTAAAAAATTTTCTATGTACAATACAATTCACGTTATATTTAGTTAATTTATATTTCCTTAATTAAAATTGGGTAAAATGGAGAGCTAATTTTAAATTTTACTAGTACTGTATTATTACTA
This sequence comes from Wolbachia endosymbiont of Dipetalonema caudispina, assembly GCF_013365495.1. GTDB lineage: Bacteria > Pseudomonadota > Alphaproteobacteria > Rickettsiales > Anaplasmataceae > Wolbachia. Next base: position 502,204 of record NZ_CP046580.1, read on the forward strand.
ATCCTTATTATTTCTATTATATAACAATACAATAAAGAATATTAGCTCACTTCATAATTATTATATGATATAATTCACTATATAAGATGAAAGAATAATAATATATATTACTCTCAGTACCTTTACTACTTTCATATGAAATTATTTGTATAAGATTTTGGTATTCTCCTAATATTTTTTGGCATCTCAATTATATATTGAATGTTGCGTTTTTTTACATATGATACTGCTTGTTCAAGAGAATTAAATTTTAATACAATCTGTTTTTGAGGATTTTTTGAACCAATCCACCCCATTAAAGGTTCAATGTAATAAGAATCTGGCTTTATCCTTAGATGCCAAAAGCGTGTATTACCTAAACCAGATTGCATTGAAGTTTTTGCCGGTTTATAAATCTTGAAAATTACCTTATCAGTATTCATAGTTTTTATCAAAAAAAACTGGATATGTATTTAAATAAATTGTTACTAAAAATTTTTCTTTTCTTATTTTTAAAATATAATAATATTGAAAGCTTTTACAAACTTATAAATTAATGTTAAATTAAAGTTTATACATAACTACTAAGATAAGAAATGATTGAACTTGAAGGTCCAGAAATTTGTGTAAACAAAAATAAGAAAAATTTGATTGTTTGTTTACACGGCTGGGGATCAAGCGGTAGTAATTTTGTTTATCTTGCTAAAATTATGAGCAAATTTTTACCTGATTCATACTTTATAGTACCCAATGCCCCATTTAAAAGAGAAATAGGTAATGGTTACCAGTGGTTTAGTTTAGAGGATCGTAGCGAGGAAGCATTATATAACGGAGTGGAAAACGCTACATTAATAGTAAATCATTTTATTGATGTAAAATTGAAAAAGTTTGGCTTGAAAGATACACAACTTTCTTTAATTGGATTTTCTCAAGGTGCAATGCTTGCCATACATATAGCTCTTATCCGACCTCAATCTTGTGCATCGGTTGTTTCATATTCTGGTAGGTTTATTTCTCCTTCAAAAGTTGCACCCAAGATTAAATCAAGGCCTAATATGTGTGTTATTCATGGCGATGCTGACAACATAGTGCCTTTTTCTTCTCTTAACTTAGCAGTTAAAGCTTTAAAGAAAAATGGGATAAATGTTGAAGGATATCCGATTAAGAAATTAGAACATATGATCAATGAAGAAGGAATAAAGTTAGGTGTAGAGTTTATTAAAAAAAATTTTACAAGCTAATTTTATGCATTTATTTTGTTTTGGTTACGGATATGTAGCTAAGTTTTTATCGAAAAGTTTATTGGATTTAAATTGGAAAATTAGTGGTACTTCAAGCAATCAAGATATACAAAAAGTTGATCTTTTTCATTATGATAAAGTAAATGAGTATACCTTTAAAGGTGTAACACATGTTTTAGTTTCCATTCCTCCAGATGGTGATGATGTGTTAGAGAGGTATAGTCATTATTTTCAAGATATTAAATGGCTTGGATATTTATCTGCAACTAGTGTCTATGGTGACCATGCTGGTAATTGGATTACGGAAGAGTCTAAAACGAGACCTATAGAAACTAGAGGAAAAAATCGCCTTAAGTCTGAAAAAAAATGGCTAAGTAGCAAATTACCTGTACATATTTTCCGTTTAGCTGGAATATATGGTCCTGGTAGAAATGTATTGATTGACTTGCGACTTAATAAAATAAAAAATCTTCAAAAAGAAGGACATGTTTTCTCTCGTATTCATGTTGAGGATATATCGAATATTTTATTTTCTTCTATGAAGAATATAAAACCTGGGGAAATATATAATTGTGCAGACGATTTACCTGCTACACGATTTGAGATAGTGACATATGCAGCTAAACTTTTAAGAATTAATGTTCCAAAATTGGTAGAGATTTCTTCTTTATCAAAGAATGCACAAAGTTTTTACTTAAGATCAAAAAAAGTAAGCAACGTTAAAGTTAAAACAGATCTTGGTATCTCTTTAATTTATCCTACTTATAAAGTGGGACTGGAAAGTTTATATTTTAAAGATTAAAACTGCATTAACAAGTAAATTAAGTTGAGGAAGTGTTACTTAACATTGCTGATTAACATTTAATTTTTATAAATCTCTTTTATAAGAATATTTTTTATAAGAATATTTTTTTTAACTCTGAAGCTATGATTTTTTAAAAAACTTAGGATTTTTCTTTATAAGAAAAAAGGCTTACTTTTATAAGTACGTTTTAGCCTGAATATATAATATAAAATAAATTTTATTGGAAAGAGTTCTTTTATTTAAAGACATAAAATACGCATAGTGTAAAAGTGAGATATTAAACGTAAAAATAATGCTTTTGTATTGTAATTGCACAAATTTAAAATTAAAGACTCTTAACTCCTTATAGTAAAGGAGCTAATTAAGAGTATCAAAAAGTTTTTTGCTGGTACTTGAGTAAATTTTTGTTTTTGTAAGTTGTATTTTTATAGATAAATTAATGATATTCTCTTACTGCTAATTTTAAATTTTTATGTTCATACATCTACGTGTTCATAGTATTTATTCGCTACTTGAGAGTTCAGTTACAATTGAGGAATTAATTTGCCTTTGCTTACAGTATAAAATGCCAGCAGTTGCGATTACTGATTCAGGTAATTTATTTGGCTCACTTGAATTTGCAGAATATGCGGCAAGTAAAGGAATACAGCTAATAATAGGATGTAATATCATAGTTCAACATTCAAAACAAAATTTACCCATATTACTACTTGCAAAAAATAAGCAAGGTTATGCTAACTTAGTCACTCTGGTAAGTGAATCTTTTAAAAAGCGTAAAAGCACTAACGATATTTCTTACATTAATTTTACTGAGCTATTAAATTTAAGTTCAGGTCTAATTGCTTTAACTGGTGGGTATGATGGAATATTAGTTCAACTGTTATTAAAGCAAGATAGAGAAATGGTAGAAAAATTACTCCTGGCATTCAATGGTCATTTATACGTTGAATTACAACGTCATGGGCTTAGTAAAAGGTTAGTAGAAGTTGAGAAAACTTTACTAAGCTTTGCTTACAAGCACAATGTACCACTTGTTGCAACAAACGATGTATTTTTTTTAAATAGGTCTGACTATGAAGCTCATGTTATATTAACATGTATATCAGAAGGAAATTACGTTCTCGAAGAGAATAAGAAAAAAACAACTACTACTACTGAGCATTATTTTAAATCCATGATAGAAATGGAGAGGCTATTTAGTGATATTCCTGAAGCAATTCATAACACTTCAGTGATAGCTAGAAGGTGCTCTTATATGCCAAGAAGTAGGCAACCTATTTTGCCTAAATTTCCTTGTCGAGAGAATAAAACTGAGAATGAAGAACTTAGGGAACAAGCAATTGCAGGATTAAAATTACGTATTGCAAGTAAAATAAATATAGATCTTGAGCGATATTTTAATAGGCTAAATTATGAATTGGGTGTGATCACCTCAATGAATTATTCTGGATATTTTTTGATAGTTTCTGATTTTATTCGTTGGAGTAAAATAAATGGCATTCCAGTTGGTCCAGGAAGAGGTTCTGGAGCTGGATCAATCGTCGCTTGGGCCTTACAAATTACAGATCTTGATCCAATAAAATTTGGTTTGATTTTTGAAAGATTTTTAAACCCTGATCGTGTATCAATGCCTGACTTTGATATCGATTTTTGTCAAGAAAAGAGAGACTTAGTTATTGATTATGTCCGAAAGAAGTATGGTTATGTTGCTCAAATAATCACTTTTGGAAAATTACAAGCAAGGGCTGTGTTACGTGATGTTGGTAGGGTACTACAAATGCCTTATATTCAGGTAGATAAAATATCTAAAATGGTCCCATTTAATCCAGTAAATCCTGTAACGCTGTCACAGGCAATAAAACTTGATAGAAATTTGCAAAAAGAACGAGACAGTGATGAAGTAATTGCAAAACTTCTTGATATCTCTCTTAAACTTGAAGGAATATATCGTCATATTTCAACTCATGCTGCTGGAATTGTGATATGTGATCAAAAATTGGAAAATTTTGTTCCTATTTATTATGATCCAAGTTCAGCTCTTCCAATTACTCAGTATAGTATGAAGTATGTGGAAAAAGCTGGACTAATAAAATTTGATTTTCTCGGACTTGGTACGCTAACACTAATAGATCATGTATGCCATTTAATTGGCCGTAATGGAAAAAAAATTGATATTTCTTTAATTTCTTTAAATGACTATAAAACTTATGAAATGCTTTCAAGAGGTGAAGCGATCGGAGTATTTCAACTTGAAAGTTCGGGAATGAGGGAGGCTTTAATTAAATTAAAACCAGACTGTATCGAGGATATTATTGCTTTAATCTCTCTCTATCGTCCTGGTCCTATAAATAATATTTCAACTTACATTGCAAGAAAACATGGACTTGAAAAGCCAGATTATATTCATCCCTTGCTTGAAGAAACATTAAAAGAAACATTTGGAGTAATAATTTATCAAGAGCAAGTAATGGAAATAGCACGTATTCTTTCTGGATATAGCCTGGCTGAAGCTGATCTACTTAGGCGTGCTATGAGTAAGAAAATTAAAGAAGAAATGGATAAGCAACGCAAATTTTTCGTTCAGGGGGCAATAAAAAATGGTATTGATTATGATAGGGCCAGTCATATTTTTGATCTTGTTGCAAAATTCGCTGGTTACGGATTTAATAAATCTCATGCAGCTGCATATGCAGTGATATCTTACCAAACAGCTTATCTTAAAGCTAATTACCCATTAGAATTCTTTACAGCCTCAATGAATTTAAACATTAGTGATAGAGACAAACTAAATTTGTTTTACTATGCTGCAAAAATATGTGGAGTGACTATTCTTCCACCTGATATAAATAAATCCCAAGCTTTATTTTCAATAGAGGGAGAACACATACGATATGGTATTGCTGCTTTGCGTAATGTTGGTTTCTCTATAGCAGAGGGAATAGTCAATATGAGTCAAAGCATTTATCAAAATATATGGGAATTTATTCAAAATTCAGGACACTTGATAAATAAAAGAGCACTAGAAAGCTTAATTAAAGCTGGAGTATTTGATAGTATACATAAAAATAGAAAGCAGTTATATGAGTCAATAGATACACTAATTTATTTTGCAAATAAAAATAGACAAAATAAAGAATCAACCCAAGCTGTTTTATTTGATAATCTTGATTACTTTAAACTAAAACTTGAAGACGTAAAAGACTTTAATGAAGAAGAAAAACTGGAGCACGAGTTATTTTCACTAGGGTTTTACTTAACTAATCATCCGCTTGAAAAATTTAGAACACTTTTAGAAAAATTAAATATTGGATTTTTTAGAAAGAATAGAACAACAAAAGTTGCCGGTATAATATTAAATGTGTGTATGAGAACTTCAGAGTACGGAAGATTTATTATACTTAAGCTTTCAGATCCAGATTCCATTTTTGAGATAGCATTTTATAACAACACAATAATAGAAAGGAAAAGAAATTTATTTTTGCCCAGAGAACTTGTTATAATTGATCTTGAAAATTCAGAAAGTACAATAAAATTAGTTGGTAAGGATATATTTGAATTTACAAAAGGAATCACTTCTATAATTAAAAAACTAATCTTAATTGGATGTGCAGATTCGCACAAAGTTGCTATGGAACTAAATTCAATATTAAAAAACAGGGGTAAAACTAAAGTAATGATAGAACTTTTTCTTGAAAAAACTAAAGTAAGTATTTTATTGCCAGATACATATTTAATTACCCCTCAGGTTGCTCATGAAATATCTAATTTAAGTTGGGTTAAGGATATGAAGATCAATACAAATAGCTTGCTTATGTAAAAGAGTATGAATATAATAAAAATTAGTTAACATTTAAGGTTAGAATAGTGAATTTTTATGAATTTACTTTTGTGGCACAACAAGGCTTACTACAGCAAGAAGTAGAAGGAATGCTCCAAGAGTTAGTTATTTTATTAAAAAATATTAAAAGAGATATTCTTTTTCAAGGGGTCAAAGGTTTTTTAGAAAACAAAAAACTTACGAAACAAAAACTAGAAATATGCTCTAAGACTATTCAAGAGAGTTTAATTCATTATTCAGATTTTTTAGAAAATTTCGTAAAAATTTTATTTATTGAACTAGAAGAAAATTTTTCAAATTTAAAAGAAATTAAATTAAAAATTGGTAAGGAGTTGAAAAATGAATTAAAAAATTTAGAAATAGTGCAAAATTTCATCAGAACCTTAGAGAGTGGTAAGCAAATTACTAAGAATAATTTTATTCGCAATATAGTAAGTACTTTAAAAGTAAGTATCTCAGAGAATTTAGCAAAGATTTTTCAAGATATTTTAAAAGATTGTGAAGCAATAAATTTAGATGAGTTAGATAAAATATTAAAAGTTCTTTTAGAAAATGTTGTAGCTTTAGGATTAATAAAATATGAATACTGGGGTTTACTAGATTTTGCATACCCAATAAATAAGATGAAGAGTGGTCATTATTGTATAATGTGTATAAGTTCAACTTCGGGTATTATGGAAGAATTTATACGTAGAATAAAGCTTAATGAAAATATTATTCGTCATTTATTTATACAAGTTAATAAATTTTTTGAAGGGAAATCTTATATGATAAATAAACAAGTCGAGGAGCAAAGTGCATAATGGTAAAAAAAAGGAGCAGTTTTAATGATTCTTATTCTATGAATAACAATAGAACTGCTGGATTCAGGCGCTCTAAGGTTTGCCCTCTTGCTGCATTCAAAGATGAAGATATAGATTATAAGAATATGGATTTATTATCTAAGTTTATTTCTGACTATGGTAGAATATTACCCAGAAGACTAACTGGTGTGTGTGCAAGAAGACAAAGAAAATTGCGTTTAGCAATTATAAGAGCACGTTTTCTAGCTCTTATTCCTTATTATACTAAAAAGAATTAGGCATTTATGTTGATAATTTTAAAGGAAGACATAAGAACTCTTGGTAAGCTAGGTGAGATTGTGAAAGTAAAACCTGGTTATGCGCGTAATTATCTCTTTCCACAAAAGAAAGCAGTTAAAGCTACTAAAGAGAGTATAGCAAAGCTAGAAGAGCAGCGTTCCTTTTTAGAAAGAGAAAATATAGAAAAATTAAATTTAGCAAAAAAGTTAGCAGCATCTCTTATTAATAAGTTTGTGATATTAGTAAAACAAGCTTCTGAAGACGGCAAAATTTTTGGTTCTGTAACTGCGAGAGAAGTTGCAGGATCTTTATTATTTCAAGAACATAAAATTGATCATCGTAAAATATCTTTTAATGGAATAAAAATAAAAAATTTGGGTGAGTATCAAGTTAATGTAGAGCTGCATAGTGAGGTAGTGGTACCAATTAGCGTGTATGTTGTTAGGTCAGAAACAGATATTCATGAGCTAGAAAGGGTAAAATTACAAAATCAAAAACAGCAGTCGCAACAACATAAGATTGAATAAGATTTAAGTAAAGAAGCTATTGGTAGTGTAAAATTGACCAAGTATAATTTCTCATCCTAATTACAAGGGAATATTTTATAGCTAAATTAGTGCTATCTCAAATATAAATTTTGAATACTTACAAAAATGAGAACGGAGGGAGTTATTTTAATGATTTTTCGTTACAGTCGTGAAAAAGTATCTGCTATCTGGAAAGAGAATAATAAATTTAATGTATGGCTAAAAATAGAAAAATTAGTATGTGAAGCTCAAGCAAAGTTAGGAGTTATTCCAAATAGTGTTGCTAAAAAACTTTCTGCTAGTGCTATTAAATTTGATATTAAGCGTATCAGTGAAATTGAATCTATTGTAAAGCATGATTTTGTGGCTTTCCTAACATATATTGCTGAAAAAATAGGAGTTGACATGCGTTATCTACATTATGGTATAACAAGCTCTGATATACTTGATACATGTCTTGCAGTGCAGATGAAAGAATCATGTGATATTTTGCTTGAAGATTTACAAAATTTGCTTGTAGCATTAAAAAAAAAAGCTAAGAACTATAAAAATATTGTGTGTGTTGGACGCAGTCATGGAATACATGCAGAACCGACAACATTTGGATTAAAGTTTGCTAGGTTTTATGCAGAATTTAAACGTAGCTACCAAAGGCTCATAAGTGCGAGAAAAGAAATTTCAGTTTGTAAAATATCAGGTGCAGTAGGAAATTTTGCAAATGTTAATCCATTTGTTGAAGAATATGTAGCAAAAAAAATGGGACTTACACCTGAAACTATATCGTCTCAAGTAATTCCTCGCGATAGACATGCTATGTTCTTTTTAGTTTTAGGAGTGATTGCAAGCTCAATTGAAAATGTTGCTGTTGAAGTCCGTCATTTACAAAGAACTGAAATTGAAGAAGTTTTTGAATATTTTTCCACTGGACAAAAGGGAAGTTCTGCTATGCCACATAAGTGTAATCCTATTTTAAGTGAAAATTTAACTGGACTCTCACGCTTAATACGTAGTTATATATTTCCTGCCTTAGAAAATGTCGTGTTATGGCATGAACGAGATATATCGCATTCGTCTGTGGAAAGATGTATTGTTCCTGACGCTTGCATAGTGATGGATTTTGCCTTAGTAAGATTAACAGATTTAGTAGATAAATTGATAATTGATAAGAAAAATATTAAAAAAAACTTAAATTCTTCAAAAGGCTTAATTTTTTCACAACGTGTGTTGCTTGAATTAGTACACAATGGTTTAACCAGGGAAGAAGCATACAAAATAGTTCAAACTAACGCGATGAAAGTTAAACGAGAAAATAACAATGATTTTTTATCTGAATTAAAACAAGATAAGTACTTACTTGAAGTTATTGACCCTAAAAAGCTTGAGTCTTTATTTGATTTGAAGTATTATACAAAATATATAGATCATACATATAATAAAGTTTTTAATCAGGCTGAGTAGCTCAGTGGGGTAGAGCAGGAGGATCATAATCTCTTGGCCGTGGGTTCAAATCCCTCCTCAGCCAGCCTCACTATAGTTTTATAGATAAATTATTGATAACTTACTTTTATCTATATATATAACGCTAATTCTATGAATTAGTAATAAAAAAATATTTTTTAAAATTAATACATTATTTAACTAATTAATAATCACACTAAAAATCAATCCTAATTTAAAACGATAGAAAATTTATGATAATTTTCTTTTAAAAGAAAAGTTCTCTAAATTTTTATCAATACAGTTAGCTAAATCAAAGTAGTTAAATAATTTTCTATTAATTAAATAAAAACACAATTTAATGCTATAAACAAGATGAATATTATCTATAAAATATTTTTTTTAATTTTCCAATAATATGTGCAGTTTTAATCAAAATCATCATCGGTAAAACTATACAAAAATAGTCATCCGGATTTATGTACTGAGTACATATCTAAACTTATTTAGATATAAAGAGCTCAGTAGGTAATTTAGTTAGTACAAATTATATAAAGAAAGTTTCACATGAACTTCTATCTTTTTACTTTTAAGAGTATCATTAAAAATAATATATTTCAATATCGATAAAATTGCTCCTAAAATTAGAGCCTAGCTATAAAGGTAGTAAAAGGCTATACTTACTTTTAAATAACATTTTATTTAAAGAATTACCTATAAGTTCTTTTAATGTACTCCAATTCTTCAAATTATGCAGCTCATTATTTTTTAAATTTATTAACTAAATTTCAATATTACAAAATCAATTTAGTACTTCCAATACACTCAAAAAGAACTAACAAATAGTTGTAAAAGCTTGCTACATATTCAATATACATGTACTTTTAGTAAAATAAAAATATAATTTTTAGTATAATATACATAAACACTTAAAAAAAGAATTTCAGAGTAAGCTTTTCAATAAAGCTCCTGTAATTTGATTAACCATAATACCTAAAAATTTGTTAAGTATAAAATTTTATAAAAACTTTGTTAGTATCATTCAATTACATATATAAATAAAAACTAATGAACTTATTGAATAATTTAATTTTAGATTTTTCAAAAAAACTTCTACAGAAAATTATTTTAATTTTTCTTCTCTAAATAAAACATGTTTTCTAGCCACTGGATCGTATTTTTTGAACTCTAATTTTCTATTAAGCTTTTTTGGATTACGCTTTTTTACATAAAAATAACCTGTAGGTTTTTCTTCACCGGCACTTGTTTTCTTGGTTGCACTGCTAACTAGTTTAATAAGCAAAGAATGATTCTTTTTTGCCATAATTATTATAGTAGTATAATCTATTTAATGAATTTACTATATGAAATACTAAAAGTCAACTCTGTTTCATACCTCTTAAGCACTGCAGATCGTAAAATTCTTGACAATCTCATAGTAACATTAATAATATAATTAAATTCAGAACATGAAAAATAAGTGGCAAATAGTAGTAAAAGGTTGCTATTAATAGAAAATTCCATCTGCTCTGATGAAGTTAGGATTGCTTTGTCAGTCAATAATAAGGTCGTAGAATTTGAACAAGAATTCAAGGAGAAAAAACAGTTGAGAGGTAATATATATGTTGCTTATGTAAAGCGTATAAAGCCATCCCTACAAGCTGTGTTTATTGAATATGGAAAAAATAAACAAGGTTTTTTATCTTTTTCTGAAATATCTCCAGATTATTTTAATATCTCAGAAAAAGAAAAAGAGGATTTTTTCGAAAATTATTTAAGTAATGATTATACAGAAATAAATTGTAGTACATCAACAAATGTTTCTTCAGATCCTATGACTAATAAAAGTATTAATGAATTTAATGGTGGTTTTATAAAAGAAGTATCTTTATATAAAAGATATAAATTACAAGATGTTATTGCAATCAATCAAAAAATGTTAGTTCAATTAACTAAAGAAGAACGAGGTAGCAAGGGTGCTTCATTTACAACTTACATCACTTTGGTTGGCAGGTACTGTATTTTTCTACCTAATTCTATGAATAAGGGAGTATCTCGTAAAATTGAAGATGTCAGTATCAGAAAGCAATTAAGGGATGTACTCAATTCAATAAACCTTCCAAAAAAATCAGGTTTAATAATAAGGACCATTGGTTCAGGAAAAAGTAAAAAAGAAATTGAGCAAGATTATAATTATTTATTTTCATTATGGCAAAATATTCAAAAAAATGCTTCTTCTATAAATGTTCCATCATTAATTTACAATGAAGCAGACTTAATTATGAGATCTATTCGTGATTTTTGTAGCAATGATGTAGAAATTATAGTATCCGGAAAGGAAGCTTTTAAAGCAGTAAAACAATATGCTGAAAATGCACTAAAAGGTAGTAAATTACGTTATAGATTGTATAGAGGTTTTATTCCGATATTTACTTACTATGGGATTGAAGATCAAGTTTCTGAATTGTATAATAATAGAGTAAAATTACCATCTGGTGGATCTTTAATAATAACTTTGACTGAAGCATTTGTTTCAATAGACGTAAACTCTGGAAAAATGATGGAAGAAGACAGTATAGAAGAAACAGCTTATAGAACTAATATGGAAGCAGTACCTGAAATATCAAGGCAGGTAAATTTAAGAGGATTGTCAGGATTAATAGTAGTCGATTTTATTGGCATGTTAAAATATCAGTATTGTAGAGCTGTTGAGTTTGCTGTTAGACAAGCATTCAAAGATGATAAAGCGAGAGTGCATTTTAGTTATATAAATGATTTTGGTTTAATGGTCTTTTCAAGACAAAGAATCAAGCCAAGTATACAGGAAATTAATACTACAGAATGCTTACACTGCAAGGGAATTGGCAAAATAAAATCAAATGAAGTAATTGTTGCATCGATATTAAGAGAGTTACAATATGTTGCTAGTAAAAATCGAAATGGCTCATTTGATTTAATAGCTCATGGTTCAATTATTGCGCACATTTTCAGTAATAAACGTGATACAGTTTCTACGATTGAAAAAGAATTCAATATTAAGTTGAACGTTAATGCTGATAATAATCTAAGTATAGATGCGTTTATTTTAAAACGGAGAAATAATATTAATCTAAATGATTGTAAGCCGCTACAAAATTCTGGTTATAAAGTTAGAAGTAATAGTAATGAAAAAATTAATGGCTCAAGTGAGTTGCAGAACAATTTTTGGCTAACTAGGTGGCTTTCACGTCTTTTGAGCTATAATAGCTAATAGAAATCCTAAGTGGGACTTGTAATTATTAAGTTCCATACTTATATATCCTACATCAGACAATATTTATAAAGGGAGTATTCGCTATGGGAAGGGCAATCGGTATAGATCTTGGAACAACAAATTCTTGTGTTGCAGTAATGCAAGGTAAAGATACAAAAGTAATAGAGAATAAAGAAGGAGCAAGAACTACTCCATCTATAGTTGCATTTGCTTCATCAGGTGAAAGGCTAATTGGTGCTCCTGCAAAAAGACAGGCAACTACAAATGCAAGCAATACTTTTTTTGCTACTAAGAGGTTAATAGGTCGTCAATATAATGATCCTGAAATAAAAAATCTAAATGTACCATATAAAGTATTTGCTGCAAGAAATGGTGATGCATGGGTTAAAACGGCTGGTAGTAAAGAATATTCTCCTAGTCAAATTGGTGCATTTATATTGCAAAATATGAAAGAGGCAGCAGAGGCTTATCTTGGGGAAGAGATAAAAGATGCTGTAATAACAGTACCAGCATATTTCAATGACTCACAACGCCAAGCAACAAAAGATGCAGGAAAAATTGCTGGGTTAAATGTACTCAGGATAGTTAATGAGCCTACTGCTGCAGCGCTTGCTTATGGTCTTGATAAAAAACATGGACATACAATAGTAGTATATGATCTTGGTGGTGGTACATTTGATGTTTCTATACTTGAAATAGGCGATGGGGTTTTTGAAGTAAAAGCGACAAATGGTGATACCCATCTTGGTGGTGAAGATTTTGATGATGCAGTAGTGAATTATTTATTAAATGAATTTAGAAAAAATAATGGTATTAGCTTGAAAGATGATCCAATGGCTATGCAAAGAATTAAAGAAGCTGCCGAAAAAGCAAAAATAGAGTTATCAAGTGCAATGGAAACAGAAATAAATTTACCATTCATTACAGCTGATGCAAGTGGTCCAAAGCACTTAAATATGAAGTTAACAAGAGCTAAGCTTGAAAGTTTAGTAAATGATTTAATCGAAAAGACTATGATTCCTTGTAAAAAAGCTCTTGAAGATGCGAGTATGTCTGCTAGCCAGATTGGTGAAGTAGTGCTTGTTGGTGGAATGACTCGTATGCCAAAAGTAATCGAAAAAGTCAAAGAGTTTTTTGGTAAAGATCCACATAGAGGAGTAAACCCTGATGAAGTTGTGGCAATTGGAGCCGCAATACAAGCAGGAATTGTTCAAGGTGATGTAAGGGATGTATTATTACTTGACGTAACGCCACTCTCCCTTGGAATTGAGACCCTAGGAGGAGTATTTACTCCGCTTATTGAACGTAATACCACAATTCCTACTAAAAAATCTCAGGTATTTTCAACTGCAGAAGATAGTCAGGCTGCTGTCACTATTAAAGTATATCAAGGTGAGAGAAAACTAGCAGTTGATAATAAGTTGCTTGGCCAATTTAGTTTAGAAGGAATACCGCCTGCTCCCCGTGGAGTTCCTCAAATTGAAGTAACATTTGATATAGATGCAAATGGGATAGTTCACGTTTCTGCAAAAGATAAGGCCACTAGGAAGGAGCAAAAAATACGTATTCAGTCTTCAGGTGGTTTGTCTGATGATGAAATAAATCGTATGGTAAGAGAAGCTGAAGAAAAGGCGCAAGAAGATGAAGAACGTAAAAAATTTATTGAAGTAAAAAACCAGGCAGATAGCTTAATTCATTCCACAGAAAAGTCTTTAAAAGAGTATGGTGATAAAATTATACCAAAAGACAAAGCTGCTATTGAAAATGCAATTAATGAGTTAAAAGAAGCTAGTAAATCTGATACTATTGGTGATAGCAGTATAATACAGCAAAAAATTACTAATCTCTCTCAATTATCTATGAAGCTTGGGGAGGTTATGTATAAAGAGTCTCAACAACAAAGTGAAGAAAAGCCTGTTAATTCATCCACACCAAATAGTGAAGAAGGGAAAGTGGTGGACTCTGATTATCAAAATATAGATAATAAAGAAGAAAATAAATAATGTAGGTTAAAAAAACTTTATATTTAATTTTACAGAATCAGTGCTTTTAGAACATTCTCTTAGGTTATTCAAAATTTTCTATTTTTTATTTGGTTATAATTCGCTTTATCTTTAAAAGCTTATTTAAATAAAAAAGAAACAAAAATACCTACTATTATCTATTTTTGATATTGTATATGCTATTATCTTCAGTACTTTAATAAAGTTAATTTGTAAAGTTGTTGGGTAGTATTTTATTTCTACATAAATTTATAGTATTATTTTACAGCATAATAATTTTAAATTATGGATTAAAAAATTAGGATAAAATATAAAAATATGAGTTTTATTTTGACTTTTTGTATTAATCTTATAGATTATTAAAATTGTTATTTAAACCAAATATATGAAAGAAAATTGGGAAGCAGTAATTGGGCTTGAGGTGCATGCTCAAGTTTCTTCTAAGACAAAGCTATTTTCTAGCTCATTAGCCGAGTTTGGTGCTGAGCATAATACTCAAGTTTCTCTGGTTGATGCAGCAATGCCAGGTACACTACCAACACTGAATTACTATCCTATAGAACAGGTAATACGTACAGGTCTTGCACTTTCTGCGGAAATTAATAAATGTTCTTACTTTGATCGAAAGAATTATTTTTATCCTGATTTACCACAAGGTTACCAAATAACTCAGTTTTTCGAACCAATAGTCAAGAATGGTAAAGTATTTATAGGTAGTAATGAAAAAAGAATAAGAATTACAAGAATTCATTTAGAGCAAGATGCAGGGAAAAGCATTCATAAAAAAAGTAAAACTTACGTAGATTTAAATCGTGCAGGAGTAGCTCTAATGGAAATTGTTTCAGAACCAGATCTTAGATCATCAATAGAAGCTGCAGAATTTATGAAAAAATTGAGGCAGATTTTGCGTTATATTGGCTCATGTGATGGTAACATGGAAAAGGGATCACTTCGTTGTGATGCAAATGTCTCTGTACGCAAAAAAGGTAGTAATACATTTGGTACTCGCTGTGAAATCAAAAATCTAAACTCAATACGCTATATCATTCAAGCTATAGACTATGAAATACAAAGGCAAATTAAAATTTTAGAGAATGGAGGGAAAATAAGTCAAAATACCTTATTATTCGATGTTGATCTGGGAAAAACAAAAGTGATACGAAATAAAGAGAATGCAAGCGACTACAGATATTTTCCTGAACCTGATCTACTGCCCATTGAAATAAGTCAAGATAAAATTAACTTTATTAAATCATCTCTACCGGAATTACCAGATCAAAAAAAACTACGATATATTAAGGAATTGGGCATTAATGAATACGATGCGGATATCATTATTTCTGATAAAGCAATCGCTGACTATTTTGAAGAATTGGTAAAAAAGCATGATTCAAAGCTTGCAGTTACTTGGTTAACTGTAGAACTTTTTGGTCGTCTTAATAAAGCAGGTATTGATATTACAGATTCTCCAATCAAAGCAAGTGCTTTATCAAAACTTTTAGATTTTATTGTAGATGGAACAACATCTGCTAAACTTGGTAAGCAAATTTTTGATATTATGTTTGAAACTGGTAAACCTGCATCTCTCATTATAAAAGAGCAGGACCTAAGGCAGATAGCTGATAAGAATCAAATATCAAAAATTATTAATAAAATTATTAATGACAACCAAGATAAAGTTCAAGAATACAAAAATGGTAAAACAAAGTTGTATAGTTTTTTTGTTGGTGAAGTTATGAAACATACTAAAGGAAAAGCTAATCCTAATATTGTAAATTCTGTTTTGAGTGAAAGTTTAAGTAACTAACCTTCATATTAAAAGTATATTTTGTAGTATTTTAAGGGTTATGTTTTATATATTAAGTATATAGGTTTATCACTTTTTTGCATTTATTTTACCTTCAAGAATTAGTTACCTCTCTATATTTTATTGTTAGGTAAAAGTGTCTTTTTTTTTACTAACATAAAGAATTTTGCCAGTTGCAGTTTTATTCTACTCTTTGAGAGTATAAGAAATAAATTAAACAGGGGGGGTAGATAAAGAAAATAATGTATGGTTTTTATAAACTAAATATTCTTAAATAGAAATACAAAAGTTTGCATAGGTAGCTTTTTATAAAGAGTTATAAGTTTAATTTAGCAAAATGTTCTATTGTTAAGTTAAAGTAAGAGCAGTAAGAAAATTAATGCAATATTCATAAAAGAAAGGTAAGAAGGAAATTTTTTTGATAGGACACAAGATAAGTTTTGAATAAAATGATATTCAAAATATGGAACAATATTTAAAATACAGTTAACTAATAATAAAGCAAAAGATAAATTTATAACATGAATTTTTATCAAGAAGAAAGAGCAAGTATTATATAGACAAGAAAATTACCAATAGACGAATAAAAATTTAAGGCTTTGATGTGACTATTGTTTGAGATTATTATAATATATGTTGAATAGAGTACTTATTAAAAGCAAAATAAGATTAAAGAATATAGATTTTAAAAAAATTAACTATTTTAGTAAATAAAATTATTTTTTATAATTCAAAAAAGATTAATTTAGTAAGAAAATAAAAAAATTATTTTCGTATAAAGGTAAAAAAAATTTGATGTAAAAAAGGTTATACATATTTGTATAAGGATAATAAAACTCTGAGAGAAGAAATAAGTACACAGATAGAGGTTCTTGTTGACTTTAGGGGAATTGATTAATCTATATTTCAAATTTTTTCTAGATAGTGAAGGAGCAATAGAAGGAGAAAATATGTAGAGCTAATGAATTTAGTGAAGTATAATGGACATTAACGTAAAATAGTAAAAGTAAAATAATATTTATTATATTGATAGATGCAATTATTAAAAATTTATCAAATTTATTTTCTAGCTTTTAATGGTTTTTATGTCTTCTATAAGTGTTCATGTAGCTTGGTGATGGATGATTTTACTTGACAATATATATAACTTCTTTACCATACTTATTAATAGTAAAAATATATATCATGTTTGCAGTTATTGAAACAGGTGGGAAGCAGTATTTAGTAAAAAAAGGTAGTGTAATAAAAGTAGAAAAATTAAAAGCTGAGAAAGGAAAAGAAGTAGAAATCAATAAAGTGATTTGCCTTTCATCGAATAATGATTTGTTTCACTTGCCTAGTGTTACTGTTAAAGCAAAAGTCCTTGAACAATGCAGAGGAAAAAAACTTCTCATTTTTAAAAAAAAAAGAAGGAAAAATTATCGTAGAAAAACTGGTCATAGACAATATATTACTGTTCTTTATATTAATGAAATCAACTTTAAAAATGGGAAATAGAATATATGGCAACTAAAAAATCAGGTGGTAGTTCCTGTAATGGTAGAGATTCTGCAGGTCGTAGGTTGGGAGTAAAAAAAAATGGAAAAGTTATTCCTGGTAACATAATTATTCGTCAAAGGGGAACAAAATTTTTTCCTGGAAAAAATGTCGGCATGGGTAAAGATCATACAATTTTTGCCAAGGTAAAAGGTTGGGTTAAGTTCAGAAAGTCGATGAATAAAAAGATTTTTATTGATATTTTACCTACATAGTACGAAATTTCAGTTTAAATAGATAGATAGGTAAGGGTCTGTAGCTCAGCTGGTTAGAGCACACGTCTGATAAGCGTGAGGTCAGAAGTTCAACTCTTCTCAGGCCCACCAGCCCTAGTTTTGTCTAAATATTTTCATAGCAATTTAGTATAATATAAAATATACAGGATATATACTCATATAAATATTTACTGTCCTGTTCTATTATTTTTTTTAATCTAAGATTGTAAGATAAAAAATTCTACAGGTTTTAAATGACAATAATATTATATTTATTAACGTAAGTGAAATAAAATAGTATATTAAGAATTATAATTGAATTACTTACTGTTAGGTTATTTAGGTAAGTTTTGAGTTAACTATCTCTTTTTTTTAACAAGTGACTCCAATCTAATTACATTAGTAAAAAATTAGTATTAATATATCAGTTTGTACAATATTGTTTTTTTAACCTATTTTTCAATAAAATTGAAAGAATATATATCTACTTTGTTTTTTTAATTTGATATTCTTTCTAAAAAGAGACTAGTTGTTAATTTAATATTCTTGCATACTTGCATTTTTAAAATGCAAGAGCATTATCATTTATCAATGTTTATCTCTTTTTATAAAAGATAATCCTGAATTTTTTACTATTCCTTCTTAATCTGTATCAGATTTCATCTGATTCCTTTGTTACATCAAAGTTTCAAGTGAAAAAGCTTTTTCTTTCTATAACTTTCATAAATTAACTATCTTTTTAAATTTGAGATAAATATTAAACTGCTAAAATATAGATTATATACAGTACACATCTCATCTTAAACAAGAAAAACATAACTATTTACATTCCACAAGTGTGGATAGAAAAAAAGTTACTTCAATCTTAAGTTATGAACTTAGAATACGAAACATTTTATAACTAAGTATCAATTAAGCTTAAAGCAGATTATTTTTATAGTCAAATTTATTTATTTAAGTCATTAAACTTACTTAAAATGACAGCTTACTTCTTTTAATATTTGTTTATTCCATATTGTATGTTTACAAGTTTTAATTTAAATGTTTTTAGATTACTTAAAATAAATTTATTCATTAGTAATGATAAAGTTCAAGACATATTATCATAATTTTAACTTTATTTAACTCAAAAGAATGCATTAGAGAGACTTTGCTTTTATAAAAAAATTATATTTTACTATTTAAATAGTTTTTTGATAAACAAATGAAATGTACCAATTAATTTTGTATATACTCATTTTATATAAACATTATCCCGTTTCTAAATGAAATTTTAAAATTTGTAACCTCTCTTTTAAAACTAAAACATAACAATATAAAACATATTTCTTTAGTAGCATTAGAATTAATTTTTTTTGATAAAAAAAATTTAATTGTCAAAAACATTACCTTAAGTAAATGACATAAAATGTAAAATACTTTTGTAGTATAAAATATATTTATTTTTTAATTAAAAACTTTATAATATTTTCATATTTATTTATAGCATAGTAATATATATAGTTTTATACTTACAATCTGTTTTCAGCATAAATTTGCTTTTTTTCTTTCTATAGAATTTATATAATTTTACCTCATCATACGAAAGTATGCACAATATATATAATATTTGCACAAGAAAGTATTACACTTGCTACTCAACAATATTAAGAAAGCTAAGAAAAGTGAAAAATACTTATATATACATCAAATAATTTTTATCTGAAAAAATTCTAAAATATCTTCATTTTATTTATGATAATTATTATATAAATAATATCAGTTAATAATATTTAATATTATTTATTTAATATATTTCTTTTTAATTTACAAGAGATTATATAACTTAAAAAAAATCATCTGAATTTTAAGTATATACTTGATAAAATTTATTGAAATTAGTAAGTAGTAACGAGTAATAAAAATATTTTATTCATTTAATAAAACTTTATTCATGGTTTAGTTTTTGTTACTTCTACACACAAGGAAAGAGTTCTAAAGGATAGTAGAAAGAAGTGAAGTTTATCTTCATGTACTCAGAGCAAATTAGTAAGTATGTAGCAGTTGAAACATTTACAGCTTTGTGTTTATCTAGTAATTTTAACTACATTGCTTATAATAATTTTTGTTGGTAAGTAAAATTTGAAAATGAACCTATATAAAAAATTAATAACTAGTGAATCAGTTGCAGCTGGTCACCCAGACAAAGTAGCAGACCAAATTGCAGACGCAATACTTGATGAATACCTTTTCGTTGATCCCTTTTCACGCACTGCAATAGAAACTTTAGTTACCAAAAATAATGTTATTATAGCAGGAGAAGTATTTGGTCCAAATATCACAAGCAGCAGAATTGAAAATATTGTAAGAGATACAATAAAAAATATTGGTTATGAGCACGATGGCTTTCACTGGAGAAAGGTAGAAGTGAATATATTGCTACACAAACAATCTAGTGATATTGCAGCAGGGGTAAATCAAGGAGCTGCTGGAGATCAAGGCATAGTGTATGGCTATGCAACAACAGAAACAGAAAGTCTTATGCCAGCTCCAATTTTTTATGCGCACTCAATTTTGAAAAATATCATGAATGAAGTTAAGGAAGCAAAGCTTGGTCCAGATGCAAAATCACAGATCACTTTAGTATATGAGAACAACCTTCCAATACGCGCTGAAAGTATTATTGTTTCAATACAACATCCTGAGGACTTAGATCAGTTAAAAGTAAAAAAAATAATCTACCCCTATATAGTTTCTTCTTTACCTAAAGGTTGGATGTGTCCTGAAGAGAATCTTCTAGTTAATCCTACTGGTAGGTTTGTTATCGGTGGACCAGTTAGTGATTGTGGGTTAACTGGACGAAAAATTATGGTTGACACTTATGGAGGATATATTCCACATGGGGGAGGAGCATTTTCTGGAAAAGATGCAACAAAAGTTGATAGATCTGCAGCTTATATGGCGAGATATCTTGCTAAAAATATTGTCTTTGCAGATTTAGCTAAGTGTTGTCTTATACAGCTTTCTTATGCAATTGGTATATCAAAACCTACTTCATTCTATATAGATACATTTGGTACAAATACGGTAGATACAAAAAAAATTAAAGACTTTATTGAAAATAATATAGATCTATCACCTCAAGGTATCATTCAACATTTATCACTTAACCGTCCTATATATAAACGTACAGCCTATTATGGGCATTTTGGTAAAAAATTAGAAAAGAACGGCGAATTTTCTTGGGAAAACACAAATTTATCTGATGCTTTTCGTACAGAATTTAACATAAGGAATAATGAAAAGATTTTTTAAGATCACTAAAATTTTTATCTAGTTTAACATTGATATAACAGTTTAATATTATAAAAAACTAGTTTTTTATAATAAAAATTATATGTTATAGTAATTTTTTTACTTAAAAAATAATAAAATACGTAGAAAATATAAAAAGGCTTCATATAACTATAAATGGTTATAAGCCTTTTTTTTGATAAAACGAGAATATTTTTTTTTAAATTAGATTATGATAACACACTGAATTATGAAAAATTCAAACTTGATTATCAGTATTTTTCATACAATAATGGATATTAATAAAAATTATAAAAATCAAATTAGTTATTTTAACTGGTCTTTTATATTTTGTGTCGTTTTTAAGTAACAATGTTTATATTATATTGATTCTTTATACCAAGACAGAAAACTATACCAACGTAATTTCACTTTTAAAGTATTATATATAAATATAAAGACTAAATCATAGTTGTCACAATAAGTTTTTATGTTAATTCACACTATTTTAGTGTATGGTAGAAAAAATACAGGAAACTTTCCATTTACTTTAATTGACTAACTTTTTTAACTTTATTAAAAAGTATTTGTAAAATTACAGTACTTTTTATATTCTTGCATGTCTATATGTAAAGCTATTACTTTTAATATAAAAAAATATTAAAAAAAACGATAAGCATGGAAATTAGGTTATTTTTGTAGTAGTTTCATAGGATATAAACAATTTTTTAAAATTTTATTAAATCAGTACAATAAAATAAAATTTTTAAGTTATTTAAAATAAATGTACAATTTAAATTAGCTTTTTAAAGTAGTTATGAATTTTCTAAAATTAAATCTATATCTTAAATAACATTGACAATTTTAAGTTAATTTATATACTTAACATTTATATTTTAAAATAGCATGAAAGCTAAAGAACATGATTTTCATTTAGTAGATCCAAGTCCCTGGCCAATCTCTATATCGGTAGCAGTTCTTATTCTTATAGTTGGGCTAATTAGTACACTCCATAAACAAACCTTTGGAATATTTGGTTTAATTTTAGGAATTTCTACAATCTCAGTAGTATTATTTTATTGGTGGAGAGATGTAATAAAAGAAGCTATTTATGATAAATGTCATACTGCAATTGTAAAACACGGACTCAGAATTGCAATGTACTTATTTATCTTTTCAGAAATTATTTTTTTTACAGCATTCTTCTGTTCATTCTTCAAAGCTTGGCTTGATCCAGTTTTTTTATTTGAAGCATTTTCTCCTATAAATAGGGTTAAATGGCCTCCTGAAGGAGTTATACCTCCTAACCCATGGTCATTACCATTCATAAATACATTAGTATTATTACTTTCTGGTACAACAGTTATTTCAGCACATTACTTTTTACTTGAGAATGATCAAAAGAACACAATCAAAATGTTATCTATAACTATACTACTTGGAGTATTTTTTATAATAATGCAAGCAATAGAGTATCATGAAGCAAGTTTTTCTTTACAAGAAACAGGGGAAAAATTAATCTATGCATCTAACTTTTATATAATTACTGGGTTTCACTGTGCACATGTTGTAATAGGGGTAATATTTTTATCAATTTGTTTATTTAGAACATGGAGAAATCAATTTACACCTCAAGATCATTTATGCTTTGAATTTGCTTCTTGGTATTGGCATTTTGTAGATATAGTTTGGATATTTGTATTTATATTTATATATTGGTTAAGTGTTTACTGAGTATTTAAAATGATAAGTCTAATTATGAAATAAGTAATATAAATCTAACTATTAGATTAATTTCAATAAAAAAATGAAAGCATTGAACTTCGTGATACATTAATTAATCATAAACTTAGCATAAATAAATGTCTGTATTCAAATGAAAAATTATTCTCAATAAAATCAAGAGGCTTTGCTAATTTTAAATACGTAAAAGGATTATAATTTTGGTCTTAATAAAAATAGAGTTAATTATAAATGAGTGTTGTATAAACCATGTAAAAAATTATCGAAATAGCTATACTAATAAAATTAGATTATATCTATAATAGTGATCTTGATAATTTCAATATAAAGTATCAAAGTGCTGTTGCTATTTTTGCTAAAATAGTTTATAGCTTGTAAAAAAAAGGTTCATAATTTTTAAGTAGTTTTTATAGTTCAGTGATCTAAATTTAGATAACAGAGTGAATATTATTAAAACGATAGAAGAAAAAATACGGAATTCAATAGATATAATTGATATTGATGTCATTGATGAGTCTATAAAGCATTCAGGTCATTATTTTACTCCATCTTCATTACCTTCACATATTAAAATAATATTAATATCCAATAATTTTATTGGAATGAGTTTTTTGAAAAGACATAAGTTAATCTATGACTTACTAAAAGATGAAATGAAACTGATACATGCAATTTCTCTTCACTTTTATACAGAAAATGAGTATATTATCAAAAAATAAGCAGAAATAAGGTGTGAAAGAAGAATCTTTATTAGTTAAAGCAGGGAGAAAATTTAACGACTATAAAGGTTCTATGAACCCACCAATTTATCACTCTTCTACTATATTATTTCCTACCTACAAAAGCTACTTAAATGCAGTAAATGGGAAGGATATATATAATATCATTAATGATAATATATCAAGGGATTATAGTTACAGTAGTGTTGGTACTCCTACTGTTCATTATCTTTCAAATGCGCTTACTGAAATTGAGGGGAGAGGACAAGCATTAATTTATCCTTCTGGACTATTTGCAATTACTTTTGCTATTTTAACTTTTGCTAAGACAGGTTCACATATTCTGATTCAAGATAATAGTTATTATCGAGTTAGGAGATTTGTTAAAAGTGAACTGCCAAAAAGAGGAATAAATGTAACTTTTTATGATCCAACACAAAATATAGCTCATTTGATTCGAAATAACACTTCATTGATAATGATTGAAACTCCAGGTTCTATAACATTTGAAATTTCAAACATAAAGCATATAGTAAAAGTTGCTAAAGAACATAAAATTGTAACTGTTTGTGATAATTCATGGGCTACTCCTTTACTATTTAAACCACTTGATTATGGAATTGATGTTGTATTATATGCGTTGACAAAATATATAGCAGGTCACTCAGACTTATTGATGGGAGCTATTATTGCTGAAGGTGAGATTTTTAAATTACTTTATGAAAGCTATAAGAATTATGGAGTTACTATTCAATCACATGATTGTTATCTTGCACACAGAGGATTAAGAACGTTATATACACGTATAAAAAGGCATCAAAGCACGACAACAAAGGTAACAAAATGGCTAGAAAAGCATTCAAAAGTTAAAAAGGTTTTGTATCCAGCACTTGCTTCCCATCCTCAGCATGAATTGTGGAAAAGTTATTTTAAAGGAGCAAGCAGTGTATTTAGTATAGTATTAAATAGAGAGTATTTATGTGAAGAGCTAAGTTATATGGTTGATCATATGAAAGTTTTTAGTATTGGTGCTTCTTGGGGAGGATGTGATAGTTTAATATTACCAATAGATCGTAAATTTATATCAAGATCTGTAATGCATATAGATTATGGTGGAAGTTTTGTAAGAATATTTTGTGGATTAGAAGATCCTGAAGATTTAATTTCTGATTTGGATACTGCTCTGGCCAGATTGCCATGTTAATTCTTTGAATTCAATAAAATGGAATATGAAATTAAAAGAGTTACTACATAACATTATTGATGTTACTTCTTTTAATGTTGAGATCAAAGGTGTAACATGTAATCCTAAAAGAATTAAAGAAGGCTATCTTTTCATTTGTATATCAAAAGAACATAAGAGGTATATAAATAATATAAAAATTTTAGCAATAATAGCAAATTTTATAGCATGTAATGCTTCTATAAGCATATTTTATCCTAACCCTCAAGAAATATACAGTAAAATAGTTAGTAAATTTTATAAGTTTGAGCAGCCTAAATATATTGCTGCTGTAACAGGTACAAATGGTAAAACTTCAGTAGTGGAATTTTGTCGTCAGATTTGGCAAAATGCCGGCTATAATGCAGCATCTATTGGAACACTTGGAACATGTATCAACAATGAAAGAAAAGATCATTATAATAATCTTACCACTCCGGATGCAGATGATTTTTATGTAACATTATATGATATCAATAGTAAAAACATAGAGTGTTTAGCATTAGAAGCTTCAAGTCATGGAATTGATCAGTATAGGATTCATGGACTAGAATTAGCTTCTGCAGCTTTTACAAATTTTTCACAAGATCATTTAGATTATCATCAGGGCATTAGCAGATATTTAAATGCTAAAAAAAAATTATTTTATGAGGTACTACCAAAAGAAAAAACAGTAATTCTAAATGCAAATATAAATGAATACTATGTATTGCTTAAGATAGCTAAAAAACGTGGTAACAAAATTATAACCTATGGAAAAAAAGATTCTAATATTACTTTAATAAAGCAAATACCAACATCAAATGGTCAATATTTAACGATTAGAGTTGGTAATCAAGTTTATGATACGTTTTTTCCGGTTTTAGGACAATTTCAAGCATATAATTTAATGTGTGCAATCGGTATAACTATCGCATCTGGATTAGATGATAAAAAGATATATATAGATAAACTTGTTTCTCCACCAGGAAGAATGGAAAAGGTTTTACCTTTTATATTTGTGGATTATGCACATACTTCAAATGCATTAAAACAAGTACTATTATCTTTAAAGTGGCACTTCAATAAAAAAATAACTTTAGTTTTTGGTTGTGGGGGTAATCGTGATCAAGCAAAGCGTGCAGAAATGGGCAAAATAGCACAAATGCATGCTGAAAAAATAATAATTACGAATGATAATCCACGTGATGAAAATCCGACAGAAATTCGCCGTAACATTTTGCTATATTGTCCTAATGCTTTAGAAATAGCAGATAGAAAAGAAGCTATAGAGAAAGGCATAGATATTTCCTATAACGAAGATATGATCCTATTAGTTGCAGGAAAAGGACACGAAAAATTCCAAATTATAAATAGTCAAATTCTTGAATTTAGTGACGTTGAAACCATTAGAAAGTATACTTAAATGTATTGATTTTTTATTACCTTTTATTTATCCAAAATTTGAATAATTTAAATGCTACATTAATGAAAATTAGGCCATATCTAAGGTTGTGGCTTTACTAAATTTTAAAAAGTAGCCACAATGAGAAAACAAAATATTTATAATTAGATTAGTGTGCAATAATCAGCAAACAAGAGCATTATTAGCAACAATTCTTTGCAGAATAACAATATGGTATGATCACATGCTCTTTATCGATTTAGTTAATATAATTAGTAGAGAATTTTGTTTTGCAAGGGATGTCTACTACAACATAATGCAATTATTTGGTATTGCAGGGTTGGGTGCAATGGTAAGACCACTTGGTGCATCTGCATTTGGTCATATTGGTGATAGATATGGAAGAAGAATAGCACTAATGATTGCTATTCTTCTAATATCAATTCCATCTAGTCTCGTTGCATTTATTCCAAGTTATAGTCGAATAGGTGTTACTTCTACCATATTATTTCTTGCGGTTCATGTGATACAGGGAATCGCACTTGGAGCTGAACAAGGAGGTAGTTCAGTTTATTTAATAGAACATTTATCTAATAAGAAAAAATTAGGGGCATTTTGTGGGATAATAAGTTTAGGTAGATCTATTGGTGTCCTGCTTTCTGTAACAATAGTAATTATCTGTAAAAAAAATACTGATTTTAATACTTGGGGTTGGAGACTGCCATTCACTTTTTCAGCTATTTTAGGGTTAATTAGCACATATAGCATATATAAATTAGGAGAGACCCCAGTATACAATAATCAAAAGCAAAGAAAATTACCACCAAGTTTACCAATAATAGAGCTTATAAAACACTATAAGAGAGCTCTTATACTTGCTATTTTAATATCTGTACCTGTGAATGTCACTGTTGGATTTATCACATTTCTCCGAACTCTTGCAAAAGAAACAGTATCAGTTAAAATATATATAACAACATATATTAATGAAATTGTGCTGATCGTAACCAGCATATTAGTACCCATATTTGCAATAGCACTTGGAATATTAGCTGATAGGATAGGTAAGGAACGTACTGCAATCTTATTTATATTGATAACAATGGTACTATGTTGTCCTATGTTATTTATGATGTGTCACTATAAAAATTATCTTATCA
The DNA here is from genome assembly GCF_013365495.1 of Wolbachia endosymbiont of Dipetalonema caudispina. Taxonomy (GTDB): domain Bacteria; phylum Pseudomonadota; class Alphaproteobacteria; order Rickettsiales; family Anaplasmataceae; genus Wolbachia. The sequence goes on from NZ_CP046580.1 coordinate 529,428, forward strand.
TTATGCTTAGTATAATGATTCTTTCTATAATAGAAAAGGGTATAAATCCTATAGGAATAGTTGCCTCTGAGCTTTTTCCTACTAATGTTAGGTTTAGTGGAGTAAGTTTATCACGTAACATTTCGTTTGCTTTACATGGTGGATTTACTCCTATGATATGTACTTGGTTTACTATAACTTTTCCTGAAGTAAACTTTGCAGCTGGACTTTATGTAGTTTGTTGCTTACTAGTTAGTTTGGTAGCAATATCTCAAATCAAACCTCAAGATAAAAGATGTGATTGGTAGAATTCCTCTATAAAATATCAATAATACATGTTAAATTAAGTTTAAAATTAGATTAAAGAATATGTTATTTTTATTTATAGAAAATATTATGTTATTACAATTTAAAAAGGATTTTGTATAAAGAAGTACAATATCTTTCTTCTTTGTATTGTTTTTTTAAATTTTCTATTATAAGTTTAGCTATACAAAAGACCTATCTACATTTAGAAACAATGTTTTTCTTTTCCTAAGTTTTAGTATTGTATATATAATATATAAATGTTCTAATAACAGTTAAGAAAATAAAATGAAATATCTCACAATATCTTCTATAATTAAATTTTTTAAATAAAATGGTGCTTTATATAGGAATTAATGGCCTTGGTAGAATAGGAAGAAGCGCATTACGTGCTATTTTTGAGATAAAAAAGTATAGTGAACAAATAGAAGTTATAGCTGTAAATGGATCGCTCAGTGTAAAACAACATGTACACTTGATTAAATATGATTCTATTCATGGTAAATTTAATGGTGATATTAATTTTAGTGAGTCTGAGAACTGGATTTCTATAAATGGTAAAAAATTTTCTCTATATAGAGAACGATATCCTGAAAACATACCTTGGGATGTTGATATAGTTCTTGAATGCACCGGTGCATTCAACAGGAGAGTAGAAGCAATGAGGCATAATGCAAAAAGAATAGTCGTTTCTGCTCCAGTTTCAGACGCTGACGTAACTATAGTTTATGGTGTAAACGATAATATGCTAAAAAAAGAGCATAAGGTGATATCAATAGGTTCTTGTACTACGAATTGTCTAGCTCAAATTGTTCAAGTTTTACATTCTAATTTAAAAATAAAAAATGGTTTTATGACTACTATACATGCATATACAAATGATCAAAACATTCTTGATGGAAATCATAAGGACTTACGAAGAGCAAGAGCTTGTGGATTATCGATGGTACCAACTACAACTGGAGCAGCAAAAACAATTAGTTCTGTCATTCCTGAATTAAACGGTAAGCTAGATGGCACTGCTATCAGAGTTCCAGTGAGTAATGTTTCTATGGTTGATTTTAAATTTATAACTGATAAAAAAGTAACAGTTGAGGAAATAAATAGTATATTTAAGAATTCAAAAAATCATGTGCTTTCCATATGTGAAGATCCTTTGGTTTCAATAGACTTTGTACATAATCCTTACAGTGCAATTGTGGATCTAGGTGGTACTTATATTACAGGTGATATATACAGAGTTGCAGCATGGTATGACAATGAATGGGCTTTTTCATTGAGAATGTTAGATATAGCATTATTATGTTACAATAGAACATGAATCAAAATAAATATACTTCATTTTATGAACATTTTGAAGAGCTCAGAAGAAAGGTTGTTTTTTGTTTTCTATTTTTTCTTATTATTTTTGGTTTTTGCTACTATTTTAAAGAAAACATATACTACTTTCTGCTTACACCTCTAATAGAGGTCACAAGGGGTAGTAATAGCTTTTCCTTAATTTATACAGATTTAACAGAGGCATTTTTTGTATATCTTAGGGTTGCTATAATGAGTGCACTTTTATTTTCTTTTCCTGTGTTTGCATGGAAATTTTATATGTTTTTAGCTCCTGGTTTATATAAAAGGGAAAGAGCAGTATTATTGCCATATTTAATTGCAACACCAGTTTTATTTATAATGGGAGCAGCTGTCGTTTATTACTATATATTTCCTTTAGCCTGGAAATTTTTTATTACTTTTGAAAATAGTAGCAAGCTTTTTGGTATACCGATAGAATTTATGCCATCAGTTAGTGAATATTTAGATCTTGTTCTTCAATTTATGTTCGCATTTGGTACTGCATTTCAAATCCCAGTCATACTTACATTAATGGTTAGAGTTAGATTAATTACCACACAAAGCTTGTCGAGTAAGCGTAGAATTGCAATAGTAGTGATTTTTATTATTGCTGCAGTTTTAACTCCACCTGATGTATTAAGTCAAATAGGACTTGCTGTACCAATGTTAATCCTGTATGAGCTATCTATTTTAGTATGTAAATATATTGAAAAGAAAGCAAAAGGTAATACTTGATATTGACACTAACAAAGCTATATTTTCTATAAAAAATATAATACTTAAATTAGTAATTTTGTTATAGCTCATTTTTTCTAAAACTTTTTTTCAGGTTTTTGGGGTCATTTCATTAATTTTTATTGCACGATCAAACATTTTTAGTAATCTTTTAAATAAGCTTGGAGTTAATGAAAAAATAGGGTTAACAGACACATTACTATTTTTGCTATCACCATTTGCTTTGTAATCTATTGAAATAATTCCCCTACTTTTCCCACCAGTAAGAATTTTTCCAATTATAGGAATTTTTAATAGAGACTTATTGATTGAATATGCCGGTATTATTTGTCCTTCAACCTGGAATTTATGATCTTTAATATCTAACTTGCCACTAGCACTAATGCCTAGTTCTGCTCCTTCAAGCCAGGATTCTTCAATTTTAATTAAGCCATTTTTATATGAAAAGGGTACATTACATTTATCAAAATACACACCTTCATTTTTTATGACATTTACAATACCAGGTAATGAAGACATAGATAGTAAAGTAGTAAGTAGTGGAGCATCTTTAATATAAAAATTACTAATAGATAACATGCCATAATGTTCTCCACTTTTCCTCTGAGGAGATAGATAAAAAGATAACTTTCCATTTTTAACTGATTTACTAATTCCTAAAGAACGTAAAAGCATGCCTGAATTATCTGTATATATTTCAAGACCTACTCCACTATACTCTGCTAGTATATTTCTATTATCTTCTAACTGTCCTATAAACTTGCTTCCACTACAATCACCTTTAGTACAAGTTAAATTTAGTCTTGCATTTCTAATAAGAATTTCTTCTTTCATAATGATATTATCAACATTTATATCAACTTCTATATCAGTGCTCAATTTATTGTTATCTCTGTTAAGTAAATCTAAAACATCACCTAAGTTAACTTTTTCACCATAAATAATTATAGAGTTTTTCTCTTTACCTAGTTTAATTTCCATATTAAAATTATTATTAGGCAATCTAAAATTGCTAGAGTTTAAATATAAATTTCCATTTTTTAATTTTCCACTTAATTTTATATCTAAACTACTTCCTACAACATCTAACTTATCTATTAGTAACTCATCTGCTCCTTTTAATCTTGTAGAAAATAAAATTTTATTGTGGTCTTCAAAGTGATTTTTTCTTCCTAAGTAGCTTAAATGTGACTTAAGTTCTGATAAATCTATATTACCATTAATATATCCAGTTTTATCCTGATTTATCACTGATTTTATATCTGCATTAATATAACCACCATCAAAATTTAGAATTCGAGCAGGTAAATCTCCAGTCAAATTCCAAGAAAAACTCCTATTTTTGTTACTACTTTTTAGACCAAACAATAGCTGTGTATCATTTACCATACCACTTCCATGTAAATCAATAAAATCTTCGCCGAAGTGAAGCGTAATATCATATTTCCCAAGACTTGCATCATAAACAACCAAATTATCAATTTTAGAATAAAGATTAGCTGAAAAATCTGCTTTTTTGTTACCAGAATTCAAATTAAAAATATGAAAATTAAACACAGATTTCACTTTCCCATCTATCTTGTCCTTTTTAACCTTAATAATATCGTCTAGCTTAAACTTTACAGACTCATATAACCCATAAGCATCACTTATAGCTTGGCCATTAATGATAAGGACTGAATCTTCTTGATTAAGAGAATTCATTTCAATATACCCAGCATCAATAATGAAGTTTTGAAACCTAGCGCTATTCACAGTAATTTTAAGGTTGTTATTTTTAAGAGTTAAGTTACCATTTAGTCCTTTTACTTGTTTAAAGCCCTCATTAAACTTTACGCTACCGTTTTCTATGTCAGCAACAACCACAATATCTGATAAGTTATCATTAATCAAGTTATTAAATTTACCATTAAAACTTATAACTGTATTTACAATATCTCCATCGATATTACGACAATACCATTTTCTAAGTTTATTATTTACCATATCATTTAATATATAAGTACATAAATTCCTTACAGTAAGTCTACTGATATTAACTTTAAGAAAAGTATTATTTGTACTGAAGTTCATTTTTCCTATTAAAGAGAGGTATGTATTATGTAAGTTAAAATGAAATTTTTTTATGCTAATAATTCCATTATTATATATTAAATGTATATTTACGTCAGTTATGGATAAACTTTTATCGAAATGATTATCTGTATTTAATACATATATATTTCCATCTATAATCTCATCACTGCTGTTAATCAGTATTGAAAAACTTCCTTTAAGTCCTATGTTTGTATCTAAATTAAAATTTTTAACTAATATAAGAAATTTGCTGAATAGCTCTAATTTTAGGTTATAGAATATACCACATATATTTAATAAACTATCATAATTTTTTATTGTAATAGATAAATCATCCAAAATACTTTTTTTATCTTGTGTATAAACACGTATGTCCAAAATATCAAAATCTTCTTTTTTACCTATATATATTTTATCAATAAAAAATTCATTCTTTTTATCTTTATTAATACTGATATTAGTAATCTCAATTTTTGAACCTACATTTAAATTAAAAAAGAACTTTTTTATTGCTTTTGAGAATTCTTGAAAGTCAAAATTAATTTCTTTAAAGTTAGTTTTATTTTTATTATCAAAAGTCCAGCCTGTTATTACCCAAGCAGCTAATATTGAAATCCCTTCTTTTTTTTCTTGAATTTCAGAGTGATATGCTGGGATAATAGTAGCTGGTAAAATATGTATGTATACTTTATCAGCTAAAATCTGAGAAAATTGTATACTATTTTTAAATAAAGAGCTTAACTCCAAGTCTATAGAAAGATTAGGAATTTCTATAGTAAAACTAGGATTCACTATCTTAAAATTTTTGATAATTAAGCATAAATTCTTGTTACCCCTTTGCCATATAATTGAAGTATTTTCCATATTAATACTTGCACTGGCAAGCATGTTTGATATCTTTTTTTTTATATAAAAATTAATATAATTAGTATTAATTTTTAAATGTCCCTTACTTTTTAACAAAACAAAAAAGCAAAATATAAATGATAAAACCACAAAAAATAATACAGTAATTTTTTTAAGCATCCATTATTGCTTTCCTTGCTAAACTATCAACTTCCTCATTATATTTATTACCACTGTGTGCTTTAACCCACTTCCAATTAATCTCATGTTGTGAAGCAGCATCATCCAATTCTTTCCACAAATCTATATTCTTTACTAATTTTCTGTTGCTTGTTTTCCAACCATTTATTTTCCATTTACCTATCCATTTTGTTATACCATTTTTAACATAAAAACTATCCGTGTATAAACTGATACTACAAGGAAATTTTAATACCTTCAGTCCATTAATTACTGCTGTCAATTCCATTTTATTGTTTGTAGTATTTTCTTCCCTGCCATAAATATTTTTTTTATAGTCTTTAAATAATACTATTACTGCCCACCCTCCTCTTCCTGGGTTACCAGAACATGCTCCATCTGCATATATAGTTACTTTCTTTTTATTCATTTTTAACTATGAAATTAATAAAGCATATAGTCACTTCTATAAAAAAACAATTTTATGAAATTTATAGGCATAAATAATATCTAGGTTGTACCTTTAAATTTTATTATAGAAACAAAAAACAGTACAATAGTAAGCATTATTAATAGAAAAAGTAAAAAGTAGTTCTTATATTTTTGTTGTTCTCTCATAGCTAAAACCAGTTAATGGAACAAAAAATAATGCTAGCAAACAGAGAAAATAAGTAAGAAATTGAATAAGAAAACATTTTTTTTTGTGAGCTGTAATTTTTAAGTTTAGTAATAGAGATAGCATACCAAATAAACACACAACCCTCAAGAATTGCTATACTCAAATAAAGTAAAACCTTCTTTAAAAAAAGTGATGGAAGTAAGCTGGTTAATACTAACAGTATACTATAGATTAATATATATTTTCTTGTTTTTTCTGAACCATAAACAATATTAAACATTGGAATAGATGCCTTCATATATTCTTCAGGCTTGTTTAGAGATAGAGCCCAAAAATGCGGTGGAGTCCACATAAAAATTATTAAGAATAGGATCAAACTTTCCCAACTTATAGCATTAGTTACCACTGCCCAGCCAATCATTGGGGAAAAAGCACCAGATACACCACCAATAACTATATTTTGCGGAGTACGTCTTTTAAGCCAAATAGTATATATAAAAACATAAAATAATATGCTAACTGCAAGCAAAGCAGCAGAAATATAATTCACTGCTATTGCCATAATAAATACTGACAATATTCCAAGAATTATACCAAACTCAATAGCACTCTCTGCAGAAACCCTACCTGAAGGTATAGGACGGTTTTGTGTTCTTTTCATGAGTAAATCTATATCTCTATCATACCACATGTTTATGGCACCTGCAGCCCCTGAACCAAGAGCTATACATATAATAGATACCAACGCAAGAAAAGGATGTATATTACCTGGTGCAGCAATCATTCCAGCAACCGCAGTAAATACTACGAGGTATATGACTTTTGGTTTAAGCAAACACCAAAAGTCTAGGATTGTTGATTCAATATTTGATAAAACACTTGTATGCATTCTACTTTATTACTGGTGGTTTCTCAAAAGAGTGAAAAGGTGGTGGTGAAGATACTGTCCATTCTAGGGTATCACCTCCCCAAGGATTATCCTCGACCTTTTTACCCCACTTAAGTAAGTGTATAATTATAAATATAAAAAGCACAACTGAAATGAATGACATATATGAGCCAATTGAAGATACATAATTCCAAGGAATAAATGCATCCGGATAGTCAGGTATACGTCTTGGCATACCAGCTAATCCTAAAAAATGCTGAGGTAAAAAAGTGATGTTAGTACTAATAAAGGTAAACCAAAAATGTATTTTTCCTAAATATTCATTATATTGTCTACCTGACATTTTTCCTATCCAATAATAAAAGCCAGCAAAAGCTCCAAATAATACAGCTAATGACATAACATAATGGAAGTGAGCAACAATATAATATGTATCGTGCAGTAACCTGTCCACTCCACCTTGAGATGAAATTATTCCAGTTACACCACCAGCAATAAACATAAAAATAAAGCCTAATGCAAATAACATAGGAGTTTTAAGCTCAATTGCTCCACCCCACATAGTTGCAATCCAGCTAAAAACTTTAACACCAGTAATAACACCAATAAAAATTGTGCTAGTACTAAAAAATATAATAGTATTTTCACTCAGGCCAACAGTAAACATATGATGAGCCCAAACCATGAAGCCAAATATTGCTATACCTAGCATAGCATAAACCATTCCCATATAACCAAACACTGGCCTATGAGAAAAAGTTGATATGACCTGACTTATAATACCAAATGCAGGAAAAATAATGATATAAACTTCTGGATGACCAAAAAACCAAAATAGATGTTGAAATAATACAGGGTCTCCACCACCAGCAGGATCAAAAAAAGAAGTACCAATGTTACGATCAGTAAGTAACATAGTTATAGCACCAGCAAGTACTGGTAAAGCAACAATTAACATAAATGATGTCAATAAAACAGACCAGACAAACAATGGCATCTTAGTTAATGACATACCTTTTATACGCATATTGAATATAGTAACTATAAAATTAATTGCTCCAACAATTGAGGATATACCAGCAATATGAAGTGAAAATATAGCAAGGTCAACTCCTGCACTTGGGTGAAATGTAATTTGTGATAATGGTGGATATAAAGTCCACCCTACTCCAGGACCTTCACCAACAAATACCGAAAAAATGAGCAGAACAAAAGAGGATACTAATAACCAAAAACTTAAATTATTCATACGAGGAAATGCCATGTCTGGTGAGCCAATCATAAGAGGCACAAACCAATTACCAAATCCTCCCATTAAAGCTGGCATTATCATAAAAAACACCATTATCACCGCATGTCCTGTAACCACTACGTTATATAATTGATAATTATTATTAAATATGTTAATATGCATTAGCTGAGTACGAATAATTATTGATAATAATCCACCAATAACTCCAGTTAATATGGAAAAGGTGATGTATAGTGTTCCTATATCTTTATGATTAGTAGAAAATAACCAACGTCTTATATTTTTTGATATATTACTCATATATTTTACTCTAAATTTAACTTGTTAATTGTTTATTTTTAATCCACTCATTAAAATTTTTTTTACTTACTGCTTTCACAACAATTGGCATAAAACCATGACCTTGACCGCACAATTCATAACATTGTCCGTAATAAATACCAGGATTTTTAATATTGAACCAAGCTTCGTTTAACCTACCTGGTACTGCATCAATTTTAACACCAAAAGCTGGTATTCCCCAGCTATGTATTACATCCTCTGCAGTCACCTGTAAACGAATATTAGTATCAATAGGTAAAACAACATTATTATCTACAGAAAATAACCTCAAATCTTCTTCAGTAAAATTATCTTTCCCTTTAATGTAACTATCAAATGATACACTTTGATATTCTGGATACTGATAACTCCAATACCACTGATGACCAATAACTTTTAGTGTTATATCAGCCTTTGGTATCTTTTCTTGTAACTTAATTAATTGAGCATTTTTAAAAGCTAATATACCAATAATGACAGTTGGTATAATAAACCAAACAATTTCTAAAAAAATATTATGATTTATTTGACTTATATTTATCACTTTACTTCTACGAAAACGAAATATAACATAAGCAAGTAGTGTCCACACGAAAAGCATTATTCCAATCATTATACTCATTACAAATAAATGTGACTTGACTATAGCCTCCATTATCTCAGTTGCAGGTGTAGGAAACCCAAATTGCCAAGAGCTAGGGGCAGAAGCAATTGATATATTTGAATATAATATTATTAATAATATAAGCAGCTTTATCACATTTGTTAATGTCAAATTAACTACATAATAGTGTATATAAACTTACTGTGCAAATTAAAGATTAACAATAGTTGATAATTTTATTATTGAACAGATACAGTACTAATTTAAAAAAATTACGAAACAAGTTTATTTAAAGTCAAATATAAATCCTAGCATTCACACTATAAATATAGTGTATTGATTAACTTCTTTGTGATTGTTTTAAGAAGTATATAACTTATACATTATAAAAAATGTTATGAATTACGGTGTATTATTATAATGGTGTATTATTATAATCAATATTAAATTTATTCAGAGCCTCCTATTCTTTTAGAGTGTATTTTAACTAAAGCTAATGACCAAAAATATATAGCAATAAAGTAGAATAGCATAAAGATAAAGAAAATACTCAATAAATTTAAGTATAAAGAGAAAGTAAATTTAATAAAAAATATTTTAGAGATTTTGTGAATGAAGTAAAAAAGACTATCTAAAATATAACATAAAGAAAATATCAAATTCTACATCTTAGATTATACTAAATGCCAATGAGTACTTACCATAATTAATTTGCTATCATAGAAGGCAGTAGCTGAATAATTTAAGAAATTAGAAAAGCAAATAAATTTTAAGGAATTAAATTATGATTTTAAACATAATATTAAGAACAGTAGAAAATAAACACCGAATTTCAGAAGTTTAGAATAAAGAAAACTAAAGTTTATAATGAAAAAAAATAAAATATGAAAATATTACATATTTAATATGTGAAATACCATCTAAACCTTTAACAGTAATTAAAAATTAAGAATTTAAAGCAAAAAGTACTAAATATCAAAAAAAAGCTTTTGTTATAATTTGGAACAAAAATGATAAAAGTATGATTTATTTATAATCTTATCAAAAATTTTATAGTTTATGATAAATTATCATAATATCTTTTTTTAAAAAAAAGCAAAAATAAAACTTAACACTTTATTTAAAAAATTATCACTTTACGAGTTAATTATCTTTCTATAAAGGATTTATCAACTGTTGCAATTATAGGTGTAAATAAAAATGATAAAAGAGTGCGGGATTGAGTAACTATATATACCTCTGCTGGCATACCAGGATATAAATATACACCTTTAAATTGAGCAAGTTCTGACTTTGGTATTACTACACGTACTGAGTAATAACGCCCTAATTTTTGATCGTCAAGAGCATCAGGAGAAATATGGCTTATTATACCATTAATTAAACTTAAGCTACGTGCACTATAAGCACTCAGCCTTACTTTAGCTCTTAACCCTTTTATTCCATCAATACAGATTATGTTACTATCTTTTTTTTGTGCAGATATTATTTCTTCTATATTTTTAGACTGAATTTTAGTATCTACTATTAAATCATCATTAGACGGTACTATACTCATAACCTGAACTCCAGGTTGTATAACACCACCTTCAGTATGATATCTTATATCTGTAACTATTCCATCTTGAGGTGATCTAATGACTGTACGCGCCAATGCATCTTCTGCGACTATCAGCCTCTCTTTTAAATCAGCAATAGATATACTGATTTCTTTAAGTTCAATGTGTGTTCTTTCTTGAGAATCATTTCTTATATTGATAATTTCTAATTCATTTTCTTTAATTTTTTGCTGTACTTGAGATATTGCAGCACGGTAGCGGCCAACTTTACCTTCAATTTCAGCAAACTGCTTTTTTAAAGTCAAAATATGTTGTTTACCTATGTAGCCATTACTAAAAAGTTGTCTCTTTGTTACTAATTCTTCACCTATTAACTCATATTGCTTAAAAGCTGCATCTAATTGAAAATTCAATCCTACTAACTCATCATACAACTGTTTTATACGTTGTTGTAGCACATCAATTTTTCCTAATATACTCTTGTGTTGAGAATAAAATAGTTTTATCTGATTTGTGATTATCCTATTTGTAAATTCACTGTTAGATAATTTTTTAATTTCATCAGGAAATTTAATCTCGTCTAATCCTGCTTCAATAGCAATTAATCTTGCTTCGGTTGTTAAAAGTAACAAAAGTTTTTCTTTAATTATATTTAAATTCGCCTTCTCATTAATGTTGTTTAATAAAACTAATGGCTCATTTTTCCTAACTTTTTGACCTTCTTTGACTAAAATTCTACTTATTATTCCCCCTCCTAAATGCTGAACTATCTTTCTATTCGAAGATACGATAACTTCTCCACTTGCATGCACTGCCCCATCGATTGGAGCCATAGCTGACCAAATACCTCCTACCCCAAAAAAAATAAATATCACTACCAAACCAAAAAATAGTGGCCCCCACGTTACTTTAATGACTTCATTTATATTATTTCCATGGCGTTTCAATATGAAACTTGTTATTACATCAATCGATACAAAAGTTTTATCCAAAATTTTTAGATATTTCTTTTTAATCCATTGCATATTTATACTATCACTATAGTAAACAAAAACATCTTAAAAGACATGGGTACTAATTTTTTAACTTATTTATCATACATTATTGTACTAACATTGTACTAATAATAGTATGAAAACTAAAAAATTTATGATTTAAGCACCTAACTAAGGTTATAGAACGATCAAAATAATCTTTCTATTTTAGTAAAATACTATTTTAATACTTAATTTGGATCAAATTCCAAATAAGTATCAAAACTATTTAATGAACATAGAAAATTTATTGCTAATTAGATAATGTTCTGTTAGTAATCAAAAAAATAAATTATTATGTTTCAATTAGAAGACAGAAAATTTCTCATTACTGGTGCTTCAGGTGGAATAGGTCAAGCGATTGTAAAAGTTATGTATAAAGCCGGAGCAACTTTATGCATCTCTGGTACAAAAAAAGAAACTCTTAAAGGAATTGCTAAACAGTATAAAAAGAATATGTATGTACTTCCCTGTAACTTACTAAACGCTGAAGAAGTAAATCATCTAATAGATAAAGCAAGTAAGTTAATGACAGGTTTTGATGGACTTATATGCAATGCAGGCATTACACAAGATAGTTTATTGCTAAAAATGACAGATGAAGCATGGCAGAAAGTAATTGATATTAACTTGGGCTCCACGTTTAAGTTGAGTAGAGAAGCGTGTAAGAAACTAATTAAAAATAATTGGGGAAGGATTATAAATATTTCTTCAGTAGTAGGGTTAATAGGAAACGCTGGACAGGCAAATTACGCAGCATCAAAAGCTGGAATAATAGCTATGAGCAAATCTATAGCAAAAGAAGTTGCCAGTCGAAATATAACAGTTAATTGTGTTGCTCCTGGATTTATAGTTACTAAAATGACTGAAGTTTTAAACAAAGAACAAAAGAAAAAAATATTAGATAATATTCCAATGAAAAAAATGGGAACAGTAGAAGAAGTAGCAGCAGGAGTTTTATTTTTAGCAAGTAATGAAGCACAGTACATTACAGGACATGTGTTGAATATTAATGGTGGTTTATTTATGTAGAACACGACACTTATTCTGGTAGACAAGATATGGACTTTACTTTAAAATAAATATGCATAAATTGAAATTAGTTTAACTATAATAGTTATTAATGATTAAAGGCAAGAGAATGAAATCTATAATAAGAAAATTTTTTAATGTCTTATATATGATATTACTTTTTTTAGGTTATCCAATCATTTCCAATGCTGGAGGTACTGATATAGATGACACAACCGCTCAAGTAATATGTAATATTATTGGTTATATTTGGGGAATAGGTGGACCACTCATGACTGTAGTCATAATCGGCGCATCCTTGCTTGCAATATTTGGTAGAATGCCCTGGCCAGCTCTGTTTGCTTTAGGAGTATTTTGTGGTGTGTTTTTTGGTGCCAAGGCAATTATAATGAAAGTTATACCTAATATGAATGATAGTGTAAAAGTTATGTTGGAAAACTGTGGAACAAGAAAATAGCAAATTTTAATATATTTAAAGTGCTATATCACTAAATTGCTTCATGTCTTCAATTTGTAATAAATAAGGACTATCTTTTGGTAAAGCTTTAATAGCCAATTCAGAATATTTTATAAACTTTCTTAAATTACCTTCAATACACGCTTTTTTTGTCAAAGCAAAATAATGCATTGCTCTATCAGCACTATATTTGTATGCAATACTTAAATATTTCCAAACAAAAGCATTATTTGGTTCTATATTTGTTACTTGTTCCAAATAAAAAATTGCTTTCTTTACATTTCCATATAACAATAAAGTATGAGACAATGCAAGTTTCACCAGGTAGCTGTTTTTTTCAGATAAATACTTCAATGATTCTTCATATGCCTTTATTGCTTCACTTAAGTTTCCAGCTTTATATAGCATTTCTGCTTTTAACTCATATAGATATGGATCATTACGTGCCCTCTGGGCTAACGAATCAATTATAGCAACAGCTTCTTTTATTTTTCCTTGTCTATAGGAAACTATAGCATTTACACTTTCAGAATTATTTTTATATTTACTAAATAATACATGAATAGGAGAAAAAAAAGAATCCAGCTTTATAACCATGCGCTTAAATTTTAATAGCTTATCCGCGAGAATTGGTTTTATATCATTTTTAACTTTATAGCTCTGCACAGTAAGTATACGTTTATCGCTAAGTGGATGAGTGCGGAAGTGTCCTTCAGTATTTTCATACTCAATTTTCTTAAAATAATTAAAGATTTCTTTTATTCCAAAATTATCATAACCAGATTCATCAAGGTACCTTAAAGCATAACTATCTGCTACACTTTCTTGTTCTTGAGAATAGTTAAAAAATAACCTCGAGCTAAGTGCTATTCCACTTAACAAAATTGCATTAGCAACTTGACGATCAATGATAATAGCAGAGACCAATCCTATCATGTAACTAATCATTGCTATTGATTGCGAGTACTCTATAACACTACTCATTTGTAATGTATGACCAGCAGATATATGAGCTATTTCATGTGCCAATATACCAAGTAAAACATAAGGTTCTGTCGAATATTGTAAAAGCCCTAAGTGAATAAAAATATTATTATTAATTACAAAAGCATTGACTGAATGATCATTAATTATAAAAACTTTTATCTGATCACCATCAATACCTGCAGCAGAAAAGAGAGGTTGTGCTAGTTCTTTTACCATTGCTTCCACTTCACTATCTCCTATAACACTAGCAGAATAAATATTGTCACAGTATGTAAAAAAGAGTAATAAGATAAAAAAATTAATAATTTTTAACATGAAAATTTTATGTCTATATAATTTTTAAGGATTTTATATTTTACACTTCACTTTAATTAAAATAAGTTATAAATATTATCTTGACCTTTTAACGTACTTAATAAGTTTATCAATAGTAGTTAATTTAATTTTATGTTGTTCAGCAAATTCAAGCAACTGGGGTAAACGCATCATAGAGCCATCATCATTCACTAATTCACACCCTACAGCTGCATGATTAAGATTAACTAACTTTGCTATTTCAACACTTGCTTCAGTATGACCACTACGTGCTAAAACCCCGCTGTCATTTGCAATGATAGGAAAAACATGACCAGGGGTCACAATATCATCTTTAGTACTCTTTTCATTAATAGCAATAAGTATTGTACGTGTTCTATCATTAGCAGAAACTCCTGTTGTAATACCATAACGTGCATCAATTGATGTAGTAAATGCAGTGTGAGGAGTAAGCTTTTCATCTACATTACTTCTTTTCATAAATTCAAGTCCTAGTCTATTCATATGAAGTTTTGTCATAGCTAAGAACACAATACCAGTACCATATCTAATCATAAAAGCTACATGTTTGGGTTTCAGCTTTTCAGCTAAGATAATCAAATCGCCTTCATTTTCTCTATTTTCGTTATCAACTAGAATAAATAATTTGCCAGACTGAGCATCCTCTAATACATCTTCTACAGAAGAAATATAGGATAGATCTATTGATGCATAAGTAGCCTGTACCATATTTATTTAAATTCAATTTTAATTATTTTATATAATTTCTCTCCACTTGGCACTATTACTTCTACGCATTCACCAATTTTTTTACCAATTAAAGCACTGCCCAAGGGTGAACTAGTAGATATTAACTGTTTTGAAACATCAGCCTCATACTCACCTACAATTTTATAAATATATTCTACTTCACTACTATCATCATTTAACATCTTTAATGTTACAGTTGCACCAAACATTACTGAATCACCAGATAAACTTTTTACCTCTATTACTTCTGCATGTGAAAGTTTATTTTCTAGCTCCATTATACGCCCTTCAATAAATCCTAATCTTTCTCGTGCAGTATGATATTCAGCACTTTCAGATAGATCACCTTGATCACGAGCATCAGAAATAGCCTGTATAATAGAAGGTTTTTCTTCCTTTAATTTTTCAAGCTCAGCTTGCATACACCCAAAACCTTCTTTTGTTATAGGAAATTTTTTAACGACAGATGAAGTCATAACTACTACCTAAACATAATTAAATTGAGTAATAAAACTACTCACGATATTCAAAATATCTTTCTCTATATCATTATCTATGTTATTTGACAACTTTTTTAAAAGTTCAGGATACATATTATGAAAATAATTAATAAGATCATGCTCAAATTGATTGACACTGCTTACTTGTATTTTACTTAACTGATCATATAGATTAGAAAAGATGTACATTAGTAATACCTGTTCCTCTATTGGCATAGGTGAATGCTGTTTTTGTTTTAACAATTCAATAAGATATTTGCCTTTATTTAAGGATAGCTGAATGCTAGCATCAAGGTCAGAGCTAAATTTTGCAAAGTCTTCTAATTCTCTATACTGAGCTAAACTGAGCTTTATAGAACCAGAAACTTCTTTTACAGATCTCAATTGTGCAGCAGAACCAATTCGTGAAACTGATAAACCTATATTTACTGCAGGACGAAACCCTTTATGAAATAACTCAGACTCAAGAAAAATTTGTCCGTCGGTAATCGAAATTACATTAGTTGGAATATATGAAGACACATCACCAGCCTGAGTTTCAATAATTGGCAAAGCAGTTAAAGATCCGTGACCTTTTCTACCAGACATTTTAGCAGCCCTTTCAAGTAAACGAGAATGCACATAAAATATATCTCCAGGATAAGCTTCACGACCAGGAGGACGTCTTAGCAATAAGGACATCTGTCTATATGCTATAGCATGTTTTGATAAATCATCATATATCACTAAACAATGCATTTTATTGTCACGAAAAAATTCTCCAATAGTGCAACCAGCATAAGGTGCTAAAAATTGCATAGGTGCACAGTCAGATGCACTAGCTATAACTACAGTTGTATACTCTAATGCTCCACTTTCTTTTAATTTATTTACTATTCTTGCTATCATTGAAGCTTTTTGTCCAATAGCAACATAAACACAGTAAATTTTTTGATTTTCATCTACTTTTTCATTAATCCTCTTCTGATTAATGATAATATCAAGCGCAATAGTAGTTTTCCCGATCTGTCTATCGCCTATGATTAATTCTCTCTGTCCTCTACCTATTGGAATTAATAAATCTATAATCTTAATTCCAGTTTGCAAAGGTTCATGTACGGATTTACGATCAATGATACCTGGTGCCCTAGACTCTATACTCATTTTATTACTAACTATAATCTCTCCACCATTGTCCATAGGATGGCCTAACGCATTCACAACCCTTCCTAGTAATTCACGCCCTACAGGTACCTGTACAACATCACCACTACATCTCACAATGTCTCCTTCTTTTACATTACGATCATTACCAAGCACTACTATCCCAGCAGTATCGTTATCTAAATCCAAAACTATCCCCTCTATACCACTTGCAAAAAATACCTTTTCTCCAAATTTTGCTTTTTCAAGCCCATAAACTAGTGCAATACCATCTGTGACTGAAATCACTTCACCTATATTTTCTTGTTTTATAGGATTATCAAATGCTTCAACTTTTTTCCGTATTGTATTTACTATTTCAGAAACATTTATACTATTTTTCATGCATGATTCCTCATTTTAACATTTCAATTTTACTGAGATTAACTAGTTTATCTAAGTAATTTTTTAATGAAGCATCAATTAAATTAAAGCCATACCTTATCACAAAACCTCCAAGTATGGAAGGATCGATTACATTATCGACTTTTATTATTTTACCAAGAAAGCTTAAAGATTCAGTAATAATTTTTATATCTGATTTCTTTAATACCTCTGCTGATTTTATAGTAACTTCCAATTCGTTTTCATTTTCTTTTACAAGATCTAAAAATTTTTCTAGTATAAACAACAATAAACTAGAACGCCTATTTACAAATATTACTATAATAAATTTCACTAAACTCTCACTGAAATCTTTATTAATAGAAAGTATTATGTTTCTCTTATGCACAAGAGAAACAACAGGATGAGACAGATATATATAAATATCATATTGCTTTTTTAAAAAAGCCAATAGAAACTTCACTTCTTCTCTTATAACACCTAATCCACTTTTTGAAATATAAAACAGTGCCCTTGCATAAGATAAAATTAAACTATTATATTGAGTCCTTTTCACGTTGAATTACCTAAATATACAAAACTAAAACATTTTTAATTTAACATATAATCTAACTCCTGAAAAGATTTAGACCTTAGCAAAATATGACACAAGTACAGTTACCAGCAAAACTTGTATAATGAAACTATATTAATTATTAAAAAAAACATGATAAATAAAGAAGCCAGTAATAAAACTAATCATAATAGATTTTTTAAAGAAAAGATACTTTTTTTCAGCAAGATTATAAAAGAGTATTTTATCTAAACAATTGATATAAGCTATATAAATTTACGATCTAACCTAAACCTATAACAAAATCTCACTTAAGTTACTTTTAAGAAAGTACATTCAAGTAGCGTATGTCCCTTAACTTTAGTATATCTTAATATAGTAGAATTTATTTCTTTCTTTAACTTTGATAATTTACTACTTATAACCTTTTCTTTATAAAAATTACTACTACCTAATTAATTTGTTATATAAACTATATAAATAATTATTTGCTTAGTTTTTTCACTTCTAAGGCTTAAAATGTAATGATTTATCAAAAATTGTAATAAATTGTCAGATGTTTTCTGCTCGTCATTAAAATTTATTAATTAATGAAATAAGACAATTCATTAATTGATACTTCAAACTTTATATCAAAACTATATCATTCTTTAACTTACAAGAAGCCTTGCCGAGGTTTTATTGTAGTTTATCGGTATTTCTTTTATAAATTAAAGAATCTTATTTAAAGATACTTGAATTAATTTAATTTGAATAAACATTCAAAAACTAAATACTATATCACAATATGAAATAATTATAGAAAAATGGATAAATTTCAGTTAGTCAAAAAAGTATTCGATTCCGTAGCAAATCGTTACAATATTATGAATGATATAATGAGTTTTGGAATACACAGATTATGGAAAAATAAAATGATAGATAACATGCATTTTATAAAAAATTCTAAAATTTTAGATATTGCTGGAGGAACTGGAGATATAGCAATAAGAATAGCAAAAAAAGAACCAAGCGCTCAAGTTACAATATGCGATATAAATCAAAATATGTTAAATAGAGGAATTGATAGAGCTATAAATTTAAATCAACTTAATTTTAGTTGGATATGTGCAAATGCAGAAAAATTACCATTCAAAGACCTAACATTTGATTATTGCACAATGGCTTTCGGTATTAGAAATATTTCCAATCGTAAAAAAGCTTTAAATGAGGCACACAGGGTACTAAAACCAAATGGCAAATTTATTTGTTTAGAATTTGCTCCTATGCATTATCAAAGTGAAATGTTTATTAAATTTTATGATTTATATTCATTTAAAGTCATTCCTAAAATTGGTAGTATAGTTGTTAAAGACAAAAGTTCTTATGAATATTTAGTAAGAAGTATCAGAAATTTTCCAACTCAAGCTAAATTTAAAATGGAAATAACAGAAGTAGGCTTTAAAAATGTTAAGTTTTATAATATGAGCTATGGAATAGTAACACTATATATTGGAACAAAATAAACATTAATTTTGTCAAAACAACTCTACTATTACTTACTTACATGGTTTACTCATTAAAAAGTTTTACTTAGTTTATAAAATAAGTTACATAATTACAGAAAATCCTTATTATTTTCACATAAAATTATTTTATAACATTCTCTTTTAAAAGATAAATGGTAATATAAAAAATACATTTAATTTTTCATTTATAAATTTTACTATAATTTTCCATTTTAATAATTAACATTATAATACTTCATATGACAAAATGTGCAAAACATAATGAGTACATCTTCTGAAGTTTTAGTTTAATTATCAAATTTACAAGACTATTTTTATATTTAAAGATGCTAGTATCTACTTTAAAAGTAAAGCACAACATACTATACTGCCAATTCAATACATATATCTCACTTTATTTTTTTGCATTGTATTTTATACAGTATAATTTCAGTTAATTTATAATAATACAAATACAATAATTTTAAGTATTTTACACAACTGGTTCTCGTCATGTTTACTATGACAATTTTTTTCACTAATATCATTAATGTTAACGTTAATGTTATTTCCTTAAACTAAGATTAGAAAGTATGAGTAAAACAAAAATTTGTACTATAAACAATAAGCTGCAATTATACTAGCAAAGTTTATATTATATCCTCCATTCTATATAGTTAGAGATCATCTTTCCTCATAAAAGAAGATAAACTATTTGCAATTGATGTTTTTACAACTACTAATTAATTCTAATGTATGCTAGACAGTAAGTAACTATTATCACTTTTTTTTATGTTTAATTGTTTTTTTTGTAACTTTTTTGCTACCCTAAATAGGTTGTTCTCCCACTCAATTAGCCAAATACTTTATAGTACTTACTGAAAGATAACTAAACTTTTAAGTTATAAGTTCTATTAAGTTTATTAACTAACTATAGTATTT
Organism: Wolbachia endosymbiont of Dipetalonema caudispina; assembly: GCF_013365495.1. Classification (GTDB taxonomy): domain Bacteria; phylum Pseudomonadota; class Alphaproteobacteria; order Rickettsiales; family Anaplasmataceae; genus Wolbachia. The sequence goes on from NZ_CP046580.1 coordinate 549,719, forward strand.
AATATTTAAAAATTTTACTAGAGTAATTGTACTATATAAATAATTATGTGAAATAAGTACCTGAATAGAATTAGTAGTTATAAAGTTAAAGTCCTTAGTATTAAAAATAACTAAATAACTATTGATAATAGTTATCATTACATTCTTCAAAAACCTTAGCTTTTTCATTTGAAATTTTCTTATTCATTTTTCCGAATATTTTTTCGAACAAACATTATTTGTGCCTTAAAATTCCTCCAGTTTTTTTTAATACTAAATTAACTATAGTATTCGATTCTTTTTTAACTTCTTCTTCAGTTAAAGTATGAGTTGGAGAACAAAAAGTAACTGATAATGCTATAGACAGCTTATTTGATTCAATATTGCTTCCATGATATATATCGAATACTGAAACTTCCGTGATAAGCTCTGAACTTTTTCTTATCATACTGATTATATTACCTACTGCTATGTCTTTATTTACAATAAACGCAAAGTCCCGTTTTACACTTTGGTATTTATAATCGATGAATCCTTTCCTATTTATAGGTAAGTCACTGATATTTTCCAGTACTACCTCAAAACCCACAACTTTTTCCTTAATACCAAAGAGATCTAGTATATTAGGATGTAATTCTCCAAAATAACCAATTACTTTTTTTTTAAAAGAAAAAGTGCCTGACCTTCCTGGGTGGTAATATTCCTTTTTTGTTTTTTCTATAGTTAAATTATCACAATTGACGTTAAAAAATTTCAAAGCCATCATGAGGTCAGCCTTTGCATCAAAAATATCCACTTTTCTGTCAAAATTATAATGGTTTCGCGGTAAATTATTTCCTAATCTAATTTCACTTAAAATATGCTTAGACTGATTAAGATTATCATAAACTGGACCAATTTCAAAAATTGCAAGGTCAGATATTCCATGAGCAATATTATCTGCAGCAATTTGTAATAAATTTGGCATGATACTTGGTCTCATTATATTAAAGTGATTACTCAATGGATTATTAATAGTAAATAATTTATCAGAATAGCCAAACTTTTTAGCTATTGATTTACTCATGAATGACCAAGTGAGCACTTCATGAGATCCTCTACTTGCCATTAAAACACGTAAGCTATCTTGTTCATTAATTTCTATTGTGCCATTACCTATTGGTAATGCTTCTTCCTTTATTTTATCATAGCCATATATTCTTACTACTTCTTCAATCAGATCAGCAGACATAGCAACGTCTGGTCTCCAACTTGGTACTTGCACATTCCAGTGACTTCCAACTCCTTTATCAATACTAAACCCCAATTTTGTCAAGATATTAAATATTTCACCAGATGATGCAGATATACTTCCAAATTTATTTACGTCTCGATAATCAAAATCTACTTTCGTGTTAACTTTATTTAGATTACCGGCAGACACTATATTTGATGCTTCTCCACCACACAAATCTAAAATCATCTGAGTTGCAAGGCTTAGTCCATCAAATTCATGATCAACCGAACGTGCAAATCTATAACTTGAGTTTGTAGAAATTCCTAGCTGTCTTGAGGATTTAGTAATAGAAATAGGATTAAACCAAGCAGACTCCAAGAAGATATCAGTAGTTTCAAGAGTACATTTACTATACTTACCTCCTATAATCCCAGCGATCGCATGAGTATTTTTATTATCAGCAATAACGCTTATATCTTGATTTAATAAGTATTCTTTACCATTCAAGTCAGTAAATCTTTCTTTACCACCTGCTTTACGTACTATAAGTTCTCCTTCTATTTTTTTTGCATCATACACATGTATTGGACGACCAAAAGATATCATAATATAATTAGTAATATCAACTATTGTAGAAACTGAGTGTATCCCTATTGATTGTAGCCTGTCTTTCAACCATTTTGGGCTCTCTCTATTTTTTACATTGGCAATATATATTCCACTAATAAAGCTTTCTCTATCTGTAACTTTAACATGTATAGAAGAATTTTTTTTTACTAAATCCTGAAAAGAAAGTTTGTTTTGAGTTTGCACACTATGTTCTGGAATGATATTAAGATGAGTTAAAGCTTTTAATCTTCCAATTCCAGCTGCTGCTAAATCACGTGCTATCCCGTAAACGCTTAAGCAATCTCCACGATCTGGAGTGACATTTATATCAATAATAAGAATACAATTAAAAAATTTATTTTCTACTTTATAAGTAGTAGAAAGTTTGATTATTTCTTCAACTTCCTCTTGAATTAATGTATGCGAAGCAGAATGAATCATTTCTTCTTCATCTTTCCCTAGTATTTTCTGTGCTTTTATATGCTTAGCCATGAAATTACTTTTGAGCAACGTATTTTCCAAAGATTCAAGTATATTTCTTATATCTTTTTTAATACCCTTTACTTCACACATTGCTTGCATAACTTTACTGCTATCTTCTACTTTGCATGATTTTAATTTATCAATATTTAAATAAGATGCAATTCTCAGTACTTTTTTAGTAGTAAATCCAACTAATTCTATATCTGCAACTACATTTTTCACTTCTAGTCCTATATAAGTTAATTTATTAATAATTTCTTCTAAGCTAGCACTAGTTTCTAAATATTCTAATAACCAAGATAATGTAAACTTCATTTATATAAAAAAAATAAAGAAGTTATTATAATATAAAACTGAGTAGCTTTTAAATTCATAATTTTTTCAATTCTTCTTTCTAAAATCATATATTTAGTAACTTATGTCTATTAAAATTCTATAGTAAATATGAGTTAAACTTTAAATAATACTCTAAAAAATTTTTCTACATAACTTAATTTATGCACGTCATTTACTGCATAAAGTGACATAGTCTTTTGTTTCATGCCTGGTATTTTTATAAAAATCTTACCTACTTCTTGCCCCTTTTTGATTGGTGCAACTATCATATCTTTATATTCAATATACACTTTAACTTTATCTTGTAAATTGCGACTATAAGTTATAATAACATCATTTGCGACTGTGACTGATACTTTTTTACTTTTCCCATATAGAACATTTATTTCCTCAACTATATCACCCTTAGTAAATATCTTCTTACTATAAAAGTGGTCTAAAGAATATTGAATCAGTCTTTTTGCTTCTTCTATACGCTCCCTCTCAGTACTTAAACCATTCACAACAACAAAAACTCTTCTACCATTTTGTTTTGCAGATGCTACAATTCCATATGCACCAACACTAGTATAACCAGTTTTTAATCCATCAACCCCGATGTTATAAAAAAGTAAAAGGTTTTTATTTTTTTGTGAGACACTATTATATGTAAAATATTGCTCAGAAAATAAATCATAGTATTCAGGAAAATCAGTAAAAATTCTCTTCGCCAATATTGCTAAATCCTTTGCACTCATAAAATGATTTTCATTTGGCCACCCACTTGAATTGACAAAGTGACTATTATTTAGGCCTAGTTTTCGTGCAATCTCATTCATTTCAACCACAAAATCTTCTTCTGATCCTGCAATACCTTCTGCTAATGTTATACAAGCATCATTACCAGAAACTATTACTATTCCTTCAAGTAGTTCTTTTACTGTAACAAATTGACCTTCTTTTAGAAACATAGAAGAACCTTTTCTTTCCCATGCCTTTTTACTTACTTGAAATTTATCTTTCATACTTATTATTCCATCTTTTAGATATGCAAAAGCTATATATAAAGTCATTAGTTTACTCATTGAAGATGGGGCCATTTTATCATCGGAATTATGCTCAAAAATAAATAAATCTGAGGCTAAATCTAAAATCACTGCTTGTTTTGCTCTAGTTCTAAATTGATATGAATATAAAGGAAAAGAAAATAAAAAAATTAACAGTAAAATTATTAATTTACCTAATACATTCATACTTTTTTTAAAAAGTATATTATATAGTATAATTATGTAAAAATATTTTAATAAAATTAAGATAAAGTTTTCTATATGTAATAGAATTTACTAAGTTTAATATATACAATTTAATTGTAAAAATTAAGACTTACATTCGAAACAGACCAAAGCACTTTTTGCAGCCGTTTAGCTAACTAAAATTGAAAAAGAGAAAAAAATACTAAAATCTAGTTAAAAGTAGAAAAGACAACTAATAAAAGTAAATAATAAAATAGATATTGGGACAGTACTAATTTATGTAAATAGAAACTAATAACAATTATAGTTTTAGCTATACAGAACAAAATATTTTATACATTATGTATATCAAAGAGATAAAAATTAAAAACATAGATTAGTAAGAAGTAAAATCCTCCAAAAAATATTAAAAAAAGAATTAAATATATTATGGTACAATGTTATAAAATTTAATTTTTAACTTTTCTGAGAAAAAAATAAACAAAGTCAACATTAGTAATAAATAACTCTTTTAAAACTTTATATTGTTACTCTGATATAAAGAACAAGGCTTTTAAGCTTGATTTATGCTTAGCTTAAATTCATAACTTCCGTAAAATTTTGAGTTAAACATATTATTTAAAGTATCATAATATAAAATTTACGTTTCTGCTGCTTTTTTTTATCCCTCCTTTCTTTGTTTATTATTATTCAAAAGATATTATTATACAACTTATAAAAGAATAAATCTATTAATTTTTTATATTCAATCTAAAATTAACTATTAATATATTTTTCATACTAATTTCAGTTAAGTAGAGAATACTAGGAAAAGAAGGAGAGGAGCTAGATTTTTTTTAAACTTGAACAAGTAGATTTATTCTTTTTCATCTTATACTATTTATTAAATTAAAAATTAAGAGCTAGCAATAATTTAGATATATGATTATATATTTAATAGCATATTTATTCAATAAAGCCTAAATAAAAATTGAGTAAATTTCATAAAACCTTACAAGAGTCTGTAAGCATTGCTAATAATAGCAAATAATTAAATAAATCTAAAACTATTTTCAATATCATTTAGTAAATTTTTTATTTTTTTTTTACTTTACTAAAAAAACCTTCAGGGTGCTGTTGCACATTTTCTTCTTCTTCAAGTGCTTTTAATAACTCAATCTGCTTTTTAGTTAAGGTTTTCGGATTTAAAGTCTCAACTACTACTTGTACATATAAATCACCACGTACATTTGAGTTCATATATGGCATACCCTGTTCTCTACAACGTAGTTTAGTACCAGTTTGAGTACCTTCAGGAACTTTCACTTTTATTTTGGCTTTATCAATTGACTGAACATCAATTTCACCACCAAGTACTGCTAATGTCATTTTTACAGGCACTTTGCAATATAAATCTGCTTTATTCCTAGTAAAAATTTTATGTGGAACTATTTTAACGTACACATATAAATCACCACTTTTTCCACCTTTTGCTCCAGCCTCTCCTTTACCACTTACCCTCACTTTCGCACCTTCCTCTATACCTCTTGGAATTGAGACTGATATATTTACCTCATCTCTTCTGCGTCCATTCCCACCACATTTTTTGCATTTATTCTGTACTATTTCACCTTCTCCATAACACATAGTACAAGTTCTTTCAATTGTAAAAAAGCCTTGCTGGGCTCTAACTCTACCACTTCCTCGGCACGTATGACATTGAACCGGTTTGATTGCACCTTCACTACCCGTACCTTGACATGCACCACACTTTACATTCGTAACATAATGTATAGGTGCTTGTATCCCCTTAAATACATCTTCCAAAGTAATTTCAAGATCATAACGTAGATCAGATCCTGGTACCCCTAGTGTACTTCTTTTTGCTTTTGACCTTCTTGATTCTCCAAATCCTCCACTAAAAAAGTCGTTAAATATATCACTAAAATCTCCTGCAGCTTGACTAAAATCAAACCCACCAGCACCTTCATGACCATAACTATCATAACTTGCCTTTTTTTCAGGATCAGATAAAACCTCATACGCAGATGTTATCTCTTTAAATTTTTCCTCTGCTTCTTTATTACCAGGATTTCTATCTGGATGATATTTCAATGCTAATTTCTTATATGCCTTTTTTATCTCATCAATGTTAGCATTTCTGCCTACTTCCAGCAGTGCATAGTAGTCTTTTGTGCTCATATACAATAGATTCAGTATTTAAGTTCTAAAGGTAAGTATTTCATACATCAATTTCAAGTGTGAGATATATTTTCTATATTCTTAAATAAAATGCACCCTGAGCGATTTGAACGCCCGACCTTTTGATCCGTAGTCAAATGCTCTGTCCAACTGAGCTAAGGGTGCATTTTATAAAATGGACTTTAGCAAGTTTTATAGCTTGATTCAATTATTTGATTAAAAAAAAGAGCATAAAGCTAAATTAATAGTACAATGAACCTACTAGATTTAAACTTAGATTAATAAATACAAGTGAAAAAAAAATTTTATATTTATAATTTTAATCCCATCTTTCACATTTCATGTAGTATTACTAAATAAAATAGAATAGATTAAGCACAAAAATAACAATATACATTTTATTCTAGAGTAGAACGTACCAAAAGTTACTGATAGTTATACAACAATAGAAAGCATTTAACATTATGTTATAATTAACATGCCTTTATACTATTTATACAAATTTACTTACTGTTTCTTCTATATTAAAATAGCAATACAATAACACTAGTAAATGCAAGAAGATTTTATAGAGGTATGTTTTTATAACTTAATAAGTTCCTTTTGATCAATTCAAATATAACTTTTATAATTTTTTAGTTTACGAACTTGAACTTAATAAACTATTTTCTTCTTACATTTTTCTTTTATTATTTTTAGCATTGATAAATGCCTTTATAATCAGTAGAGACTTTTTTATTGCTGGCTATTTTACCTACAGAGAAGAACATCCAAGTATTTAAATTAAATAAGCTATATAAATTTAAATCTTTTTTTTACTTGATCAAAACTAATTCTTCCATAAAAAATATCATCAGCTTTTTTTTTATACTTACTTCTTTTATCTATTGATACCGATACCTTTTAATCTTATATACTTCGTTTTTATGATTAATTATTTCTTAGCATTCTTATAATTCAAATTCTTAATTAATTTAAAAATTTTGTACTCATTCAAGAGTTGAAGTCATGCTATTTATAGCACTATCCTTTAAAATTTACTATATATAATAGTTTACCACACCTTTAAATTTTATACACGAAATCAACCCATTATACTTAAGTACATGAGAAACTACCGCATTAATAAATCTCTTGATATTTTTTAGTTAAGCAGTTTTTTCTACTTTGTATAGCACACTTTGTACTTTATTCCCTAACTCATTTAAAGTGAACGGCTTTGATAAAAAGTGAAAATCTTCTATATTAATATCATCACTCTTCAAAAATGCATCTTCTGCATATCCAGAAATAAAAATAACATTGATATTTGGCCTATGAATTAGAGCCTTTTTAACTATCTCTGGGCCACTAACTTCCGGCATTATTACATCAGTGATTATTAAATCTATGTGTTGATTTTTTTTACTTATTATTTCTAGTGCCTGACTACCCATGCTAGCTTCTATCACATCAAATCCCTTTCTTTGTAGCGTTTTGGTAGCAAACTCCCTGACTGAATCCTCATCCTCAATTAATAAAATTGTACCATTATTTTTAACTTCATTTACTATAGGTTTTTCTATTTCTTCACTACTCCTTTTTATATTATTTTCATCCAATATATAAACCATTGGTAAAAATATTCTAAATTTAGTTCCATAATCTATTTTACTAGTAACATAAATATATCCTTCAGTTTGCTTTATAATACCATATACAGTAGAAAGGCCAAGACCAGTACCAGAAGAAATATCTTTAGTAGAAAAAAACGGATCAAATGCCTTTTGAATTGTATCACTAGTCATTCCACAACCTGTATCAATTACTTCAATGATCACATAATTTCCATGTTCAATTTCCTCTTTATCTGGAGAAAACATATTTTTAGGTATAGAATTCAACGAATTAATCTTCTTATTAAAAGTACGTATAATTAATTCTCCTCCTTTTTCCATAGCAGCATTAGCATTCACTACTAAGTTAATAATAACTTGTTCCAATTGTCCTTGATCAGCTTTAACCTGACCTAAATCTCTACCATAATATGCAGTAAATTTTATATTTTCTCCTATCAATCTTTTTATCATTTCATAAAGATTAGCTATCGTACTGTTTACATCAATAATTTTTGGTCGCATAGTCTGCCTTCTTGAAAAAGCAAGTAACTGCTTAACTAAATTCGATCCACGTTTTGCATTTTGCTGTATTTGTATTATGTCTCCAAAAGATGGATCACCACTAGCCGAGTGCTGAAGTAAAAGCAAATCACAAAATCCTATTATTCCAGTTAATATATTATTAAAATCATGTGCAATCCCTCCTGCTAACTGACCTATAGCTTGCATTTTTTGATAATGCTCAAGTTTTATTTCTAGATTTTTATGCTCAGTATTATCAACAAAATAGCAAAGTATAAACATCACTCTACTATGAAGAAATTTATTGAAGTATATTTTCATATTATCATTATTGTTAAGTTGCACATCAAAAGATGCGTTATTTATTCTATTACTTAAGAAGTATTCACGTATTTTTGTATGAAAGTCATCAGATATTAATGTAAAGATTGAATTAGTCTCTGGACCAGCAAGTTTTATCAACGCTGTATTTTTTTTTATAAAGTTTCCACTTGAATCACACTGTGCAATAGCGATTGATGAATTTGTGAAACATGGATGTAATTGATAGTCAGCTATGTTTGATTCAACTGGTGTAATAAAACCATATATATAGTTATGACTATGTTTATCACAAAACATGGCAGTGCTCATATAAGCTTTGAATGGAACACCACTTACTGTACAAAACACAATCTCATTACCAGTTACTATATTATGATAATTAGACTGAAATATAAAATCATTAATTGAAGTACCTTTTTCAAATTTTTTTAATTCAAATATTTCTAGGAACCTTTTATTCACAGATAAAATTACCCCTTTAGGATTTGCAATATAGGTTCCTATATTATGCTTTTCTATCAGCTCTTCATATATCTGTTCTTTATTCATCTGTATTGCCTTTAGCACAAAATATCCATGTGGCCTAGCTATTGGTGCTAATGACAAATTTAAGATCTTATTATTATTCAAAGCAACTTGTGGATTATTTGATATCGGATCAAGAAGCAAGAGAAAATTAGATGTTCTATTTTTTTTACCTAAGGTAATGTGTATTTGTACAGAAGAATTATTTTTTAGCGCGTGATATAATGCTTTTTTGTCTTTTTCTGATATATTCCCTGCTTCAAGAAGCTTATCTAGTGTAACATCATTATCTACGATGTGTTCTCTGAACCTTTCGTAAAACCTTGCATCAGCATAAATAACGCCCTCATCTTTATGTAAAATTAAACAAAACTCTGTATTATGATTAAGTGCACTTGCAAATATTGCATTTTGAAATTCTGTAATACTAATCAAATATTTATGATGTTTTACACTATATATCATAAAAAAAGTCATGAAAGTACTGACTACCATATTAATTTCTATATTAATGTGCCAATTATACGTATTAAAAAAATAAAGTGCTGATATTATTATTGGAGGTAAGACCATAATGACTGCAATAAAAATGATTGGTATTCCATGATTTCTTAATATAAAGTCAACTCTATTTTCCTTTTTACTATCTATGTATCTTTTGCTCATTTTATATATAATATGCTTTATTAAGCTACTTAAATTAGTATAGACTTATTAACATCTTTGATACATAATTTCTATTAGAATTTTTAACACTGTTGTAAAAAGCATCATGAAAAAACAAAAAATGCAAGCTTTTAAATGGTTCTGTTTACTAAGAGATAAAATCTTAGAGTCCTTTTTGTTAATTGAAAGACAATCATCTACAAATCCGAAAATTGAAAAAAGGAAATGGAATCGTCCAGGTGGTGGAGGTGGTGAATCTATAATTATCTATGGTAGTGTTTTTGAAAAAGTAGGAATAAACGTTTCAAAAGTATATGGAAAGTTTAGAAATTCAATCGTAAATGAAATTCCTGGCGCAAATGAAAACAATGGTAAATTTTGGGCAAGTGGCATATCTTTAGTATCTCATATGCAGTCTCCTCTTATTCCTGCAGCACATATGAACACAAGGCTAATATATACATCAAAACAATGGTTTGGTGGAGGAATGGACTTTACTCCAACATATAAAAATGAAGAAGATTATCAGTATATTCATGAATCAATTAAAAAAATATGTGATGAGTTTAATCCTGTATATTACGCAAGATTTAAAAAAGAATGTGACAATTATTTTTTCTTACAACATAGAAAAGAACCACGTGGTATTGGTGGAATTTTTTATGACAATCTTAATTCTGGCAACTGGGAGAACGATTTTAAGTTTATAAAAGCAATAGGAGAAACCTTTTTAAAAATTTATTTGTATATCATACATCAACATATACAAAAACCTTGGACTAAAGAGCAGCGAGATGATCAACTAATAAAACGAGGTAGATATGTAGAATTTAATCTGCTTTATGATCGTGGTACAAAATTCGGTTTAATGACTAATGGTAATCCAGATGCAGTTATGATGTCAATGCCACCTTTAGTTAAGTGGTTATAATTAATTATATAGGCTAAATATATATGAGTATTACTGACAGCTATTATTTTTTAACGGTATTACTTTTGTCAAACTTATTCTTTTGTAAAATATTTTGCCATTTTAATCTGCATTCTTAGAAAAAGAGAACAATTTAAAATATATCTAAAAATTGCTCTTCTTTTATTCACAAAACTCCTATAAATTAATAAATATAAAGTAAAAATCTTCTTAAGAAGATTATCAATATTATTATTTTAGTTAACATTTAATTAAATTTACGCATGTTTATCTCAAAAATATATAATGATGTTTTTTCAAAAAATAATTTCAAGACTCATAACAACATTAAATTCTATTAATAGATTAATACTTATCAATACTATTGAAAGTGAATAAGGAGTATTAAAAGTATAACATAAGTTTGAATTTAAAAATTTCTATCAAAAATAGCAAGGGTATATTTAAAGATCTAAAATAAAATGCATAACTGAGTATTTACTCTTACAAAGATAAAAAACTTTATCTATTACCTTACTACCTATACTTTATTTTTTTCCTTTCTGCACGCTTACGTTCACTAGAGTTAAGGAACTTTTTACGTAAACGTATAGACTTTGGAGTCACTTCCACTAACTCATCATCATCTATATATGATATCATTTCCTCTAAAGTCATTGTTTTTGGTGGAATAAGTTTTATAGCTTCATCACTACTCGTAGTTCTTACATTTGTTAATTGCTTACCTTTGAGTACGTTTATTTCTAAATCATTATTGCGACTATGTTGACCAATAATCATACCACAATACATTTTATCTTGTGGTTTAATAAACATGATACCTCTATCTTGCAAATTAAAAATTGCATACGCTACAGCTTCACCTTTATCAGTAGAAATTAATACGCCATTGCGTCTTCCAGAAATTGGACCCTTGTATGGGGCATAACTATGAAATAAACGATTGATTATACCAGTACCTCGAGAATCAGTTAAAAGCTCTCCTTGATAACCAATTAATCCTCTTGATGGCACTAAAAATGTTAATCGCGTTCTACTCTTACCAGAAGTTCTCATATCAACCACTTCACCCTTACGTAAGCTAAGTTTTTCCATAATAATACCGCTATACTCATCATCTACATCAATTACCACTTCTTCTATAGGTTCAAGCTTTTTACCATCTTTTTCTTTAAAAAAGACTCGAGGACGTGAAACAGAAAGCTCAAAACCTTCTCTTCTCATATTCTCAATTAACACTCCAAGTTGTAACTCACCACGTCCACCAACTTCAAATGCTTCACCATCTGGTGTTGTAGTTACAGTAATTGCAACATTCGTTTCCGCTTCTGCATATAAACGCTCTTTTATAACCGTTGAAGTAAGTTTTGTTCCTTCTTGTCCAGCAAGTGGTGAATCATTAACACTTATAGTAATTGCCATAGTTGGTGGATCAATTGGAGTTGAACTAATTGCTGTTGTAACCTCAGGTGCTGCTATGGTATCTGAAACTGAAGCCTTTTCAAGCCCTGCAATCGAGATTATGTCACCTGCCATGGCTTGTCCTACTGGAATACGCTTAAGGCCAGAAAATGATAATAACTTAATCAATCTTCCTCTCTCAATCACTTTACCATTAAGATCAAATACCTTAAGGTCAGAATTAACTTTCACAGTCCCTTGATAAACTTTTCCTGTTAATATTCTCCCCAGAAACTTATCAGATTCAAGCAAAGTAACTAGCATAGCAAAAGGTGCATTATGATTATAAATAAGAGGTTTTATATAGTCTATAATTGTCGAAAATAATGGGTTTAAATTTTTTTTTTCATCCGAAAGTTTCTTAACACACCAGCCGTTTCTACCAGAAGCATACAGTACTGGAAAATCTAGCTGCTCATTAGTCGCATCAAGATTAAAAAATAGTTCATAAATTTCATTTAACACTTCATGAATTCTATTGTCTGGTCGATCAACCTTATTAACTATCACAATTGGTTTCAAACTTGCTTTTAGTGCTTTTGATAACACAAATTTAGTCTGTGGCATCGGACCTTCTACAGCATCAACCAGCAGTAGTACACCATCTACCATACACAATACTCTTTCTACTTCTCCACCAAAATCTGCATGTCCTGGTGTATCAATAATGTTAATTTTTTCATGATCCCACATTATTGATGTACATTTTGCAAGTATTGTAATCCCACGTTCACGCTCTTGGTCACCACTATCCATGATTCTTTCTTGTACTTCTTGATTTTCACGAAATATACCACTTTGTTTTAACATATTATCAAGCAAAGTAGTTTTACCATGATCAACGTGTGCAATTATTGCAATATTACGGATCGATTGAAATTTATTCATTCCTATCATTTTAAGTTTAATTTAGTAATTAGTATACATGTAATATACCCTGAGTAAATAACTAGAGAATGTAAAAGATATTATCAAATCTAATAACAAGAAAATTAGTTTAAACCTTACCTTTAATTTAAAAATTATATATATAAGCAAATCACATATTTATATGTGACACAAAAAAAAGTACATAAGTAAACAAAACATAATAATTTTATAAAATAGTATAAAAGTTAACTTAATTAAAAATGCTAAGAGAATTTTATCTAGCACAACAGTAAGATTTATAAACATATCATACAGTAAAAGTTTAACTATACCTAGTTTTTAGTAAGCATACTAACTATGAAACAATCTATATCACCATCAAAAACTGAATTTATGTTACTAACTTCATATCCAGTCCTTAAATCTTTCACCATTTGATATGGATGCATAACATATGACCTGATTTGATTGCCCCAACTTATACCACATTTTTTATCATGTTCTTGAGCCATTTTCTGTTCCTTTTTTTCTAACTCAATTTGATATAAACGTCCTTTAAGTAATCTTAATGCCTCATTTTTATTCTGATACTGAGATCGACTATTTTGGCACTGAACTATAATACCTGTTGGAATATGTATTATACGTACTGCACTTTCAGTTTTATTTACATGCTGACCTCCTGCTCCAGAAGCACGATAAGTATCAATCCTTAGATCCTTTTCATCTATAGCAATATCAATTGAATCTTCTATTAGAGGGGTAACTCCCACACTTGCAAAACTAGTATGGCGTTTACTATTTGCATCAAATGGTGATATTCTAACCAATCTATGAATACCACTTTCGCTTTTTGTCCATCCATAAGCTTTTTCTCCAATAATCTTTATCGTTGCAGATTTTATTCCAACTGATTCTCCTTCTAATTTTTCTACAACTTCAACTTTAAAGTTATGATAAATTGCAGCCCATCTCATATACATATGTATAAGCATTGCAGCCCAATCATTACTTTCTGTTCCTCCTGCTCCTGAATGAACCTCCAAAAAGCAATTATTATTATCTGTTTTACCAGAAAATAAGGATTCTGCTTCCTTGTATTTTATTAATTTTTCTAATTCTACTAGTTCATCTTTAGCTTCAAAAAAAAATTCTTCATCATTTTCATCGATAGCAGCTTTCATTAAAGCAATAACATTTTTGTAATCCTTTTCTAACTTTTGAAACGATTCTATATCATTCTTAATTTTAGAACGCTCTTTCAAAATTTTTTGGGCTTTTTGATTGTCTTTCCATAAATCATTACTCATAGCTTGAAATTCTAGACTTACAAGACGTGACTTCAATTTCTCTATGTCAAAGGCACCTCCTGATAGCTGAAATGCTTCTAGCTAAACTCTGGAAATATTCAAAAATTTCTAAATGGTTTTTCATTCATTTACGCCTTAGGTTTCAATATATTTACTATCAATAGCAATAACAGTACACAAAATAGAAATTTTACCATATAATAGTTAATTTAAAACAATCTTATTATACTCTAATGCTTATAATGAATCAAGTACATGCTCTTATTAAAAAGTAAGGTAAAGATATGAACATCGAAATAAATTTTCAATATGGCTCAGATAAAAAAGCTATTGATGATTTGATTGAATCGCTTGATAATGAAGAATTAGAAAATGCCCGCGAGATTGTAAAAACAATAGATAGCATTCAGTTAGCTTATTTTCTATCCACCTCAATCAGTGATCATAGGGAAAAATTAGTCAGTATTCTAGATCAAAACTCGTTAAGTGATGCTCTAGTGCATGTAGTACCAGATTTACAAGTAGAAATTATAGAAACACTAGGAGTAGAAAACACCGCAAAGTTATTAACACTTCTTAACGTAGAAGATATAGTAACCATAGTCAAAGACTTAGATAAAAAGTCTATAAGGAATATACTTAATTGCTTGCCTAATACAACTCAAAAGCTAGTAGAAGAGTTATTATCATATCCAGAAGAGAGTGCAGGAAGGCTAATACATAAAAATATGGTTATAGCTCCATATTATTGGACAATAAATGAATTAACAGAATTTTTACGTAATTATAAAAAGATACCAGAAAAATTTCACCAAATTTTTATTATCAACTCAAAACTAGAACCTATAGGTAGTGTTAATTTAAGCAAAGTAATATCCCACTCAGGGGAAACAACAATAAAAGAGATAATGAGCCAAGATATAAAAACTATCAAGACTGGAGTAGACCAAGAGGAAGTAGCAAGAATATTTAAAGATTATTCTTTACTATCAGCTCCAGTAGTAAATAAACGAGGCAAGATTATAGGTGTGATCCTAATTGAAGATGTAATAAAAGTTGTGCAACAAGAAACAGAGGAAGATGCACTGAAAATAAGTGGTATATCATCTAAAGCTGATATAAATGCCCCTATACATAAAACTATAATTCAAAGATTACCTTGGCTATTATTTAATCTTTTAGCATCAACAATATGCTCTATAGTGGTTGGTTTTTTTGATAATGTAATAGAAAGCTTTGTAGTACTACCAATAATAATGCCAATAATTGCATCAATGAGCGGAAATGCAGGATCTCAAACAGTAACATTAACTATTAGAGCAATAGCAACAAAATATTTAACCGAGCAAAATAGAAGTAGAATACTTATAAAAGAATTTTTGATAGGTTTAATAAACGGAATAATTTTATCCATTATTTCACTTATAGTATTAGCAATCAGATTTCATACTTTTAAAGTGGAAATTATCTTTGTTACTTCTATGATTATGATGTCAATTATTGCAACATTTATTGGAACTTTTATCCCTATAATGCTTCATCGTTTAAAATCTGACCCTGCTGTTTCTTCTTCGATCCTGACATCAGCAACAACCGATATTCTTTCAGCTTTTATATTTCTAGGTTTAGCCTCAGTCTTTTTACTAAATAGTTAAGCCTTTCTAAAGCAAACTTGATGTACAGCTTCAATTATGTCTTCTACTTGAGGTAATGCTTTTTTTTCTAAATTTGCAGCATAAGGTAAAGGAATATCCTTACCAGTCACTCGCACAACTGGAGCATCTAGATAATCAAACCCATATTCCATAACAATAGCTGATAACTCTGCTCCTACTCCTGCAAACGGCCAACCTTCTTCTATGCTCACTAACTTATTAGTTTTTTTAACAGAATTAATAACAGTTTCAATGTCAAGTGGCCTTAAAGTTCTAAGATCAATAACTTCCACTTCTATACCTTCACTTGAAAGTAAATCTGCTGCATTCAAAGCATACATTAATTTCAATGAAAAAGCAGTGACAGTTACATCTTTTCCTACTCGAATAATAGCGGCTTTCCCTATCTCAAGCAAGTAATCTTTATTTAATAGTTCAGAATCAGAAATTTCGTGCTCATGTCCATAAGCAATTTCGTTTTCCAAAAATATTACTGGACCTGGATCACGAATTGCTGCTTTGAGCAAACCTCTACAATCATAAGCAAAATAAGGTGCTATTACTTTTAATCCCGGTATATGCGAATACCAAGATGCAAAGCATTGAGAATGTTGAGCAGCAACTCTCGCTGCAGCACCATTAGGACCACGAAACACTATAGAGCACCCAAGTTGTCCACCTGACATATAATTTATTTTTGCTGCAGAATTCACTATTTGATCAATGGCCTGCATAGAAAAATTAAAAGTCATAAATTCAACAATTGGTTTAAGTCCGGCAAGTGCTGCTCCAATAGCAAGACCAGCAAAACCTTGTTCAGTAATAGGAGTATCCACCACCCTATTCTCTCCAAACTCCTTCAGTAATCCCTTTGTCACTTTATAAGCACCATCGTACTCTGCAACTTCTTCGCCAAGAACAAATACATCATGATCATTTTGCATTTCTTCTCTGATTGCTATACATAAAGCTTCCCTAACGCTTAAAGTTGCCATTTACAAATTTTTATAGGTTTTAACTTTAAATATAACTATATCAAAATTACTAGTACTTAGTAAAGTAGTATGTTTATATAGAACAAGATTTTTATATTATTTAAGACTATAGCTTATATATTGATAACAAACACCTTTTTAGTACTTATTTTTCATTCATACTTTTTAAGTAAAACTTGACTTAATCAATAATGTTAAGCTAATACCCTATAATAAATTTTTGTCTATTTCTCATGATTGTATTTTACTTACTATAAATACTAGATTTAAGTAATAAATATATTATGCATTAATTATTAACATAGTAAAAAATTACTACTACACTAATATAACTGTATATCTAATCTAACACCATACGTTTAATATAGTAAATTATCAATCCCCCCCACAAGAAGAGTAAACCACGCAAAAATAGAACATTATACGTAAAATTTTTATGACTCTATGATGCACTGGTCCATTTTTGGTTTTTAATTTTATGCTCCCATTTTTGACTATATTGAATTTTATCTTTTTTAACCTTTAACTTTTTTTCTAGTTGTTCAAAATTATTTACTTTTTATTTACTTTATCAACCGACAATTTATTTTTATAAACTTCACTTTTTAAATTTTTCCTTACCTTAACTCATTTTTAGTAGCTATCTATTATTTTAGTGTCTAAAAACTGTTTTACCATATTGATAATTTGCTTTTTTAAATATTTTTCTCTCATCCAAATACTTTTTATATTTCTGTTTTAGTGTCATGATCTACTTTAATTGAATACATTTTAGTATATAAAAATTTCAAAAACCAAAGTTAAGTAGTTACTTATATATTTATCATTTATTATAATAATGCACCGCAAAATTTTAGAACAAAATTCCTGTAATTATGTTAACTTATGGGAAAGACTAAGAATATTTATGTTAGAAAAAAAATATAATTTTAAAGAAATTGAAGCCAAATGCAATATGTTATGGGAAAAAAGTCAAGTTTATAAATGGAGTGGTAAAAAGAATAACACTTTTACCATAGATACCCCTCCACCAACAATATCAGGAAAATTACATATTGGACATATATTTAGTTATTGCCATACAGACTTTATTGCAAGATTTCAACGTATGCTTGGAAAAGACGTATTTTATCCAATTGGGTTTGATGATAATGGACTTCCTACTGAAAGATTAGTAGAAAAAGTCAATAAAATCAGAGCAAAAGAGATTGGCAAAGAGAAATTTATGAAGATATGTTATGAACTTATTGAAAAGTCAAAACAAGAATTTAAAAAATTATTTAAATCGGTTGGTATTAGCTATGATTGGAATCTAGAATATCACACAATTAGCAAAGAAACTATAATACTCTCTCAAATGTCGTTTATTGACCTATATAATAAAGGATATGCATATAGAAAAATGCAACCTATTATCTGGGATCCGATTGACAAAACTGCAATTGCACAAGCAGAAATAGAGAATAAAATTTTCGAATCATCTTTATATATTATAGCCTTTTTCACTGAAAAAAATGAGTTAATCAAGATCGCGACCACACGTCCTGAACTACTTCCAGCATGTGTTGCAGTCTTCTGCCATCCAAAAGACATACGTTATACCCACCTGATTGGAAAAACAGCTATAGCACCAATTACAGGAGTAAAAATTCCAATAATATCTGATGATAAGGTGAAAATAGATAAAGGTACAGGGCTTGTTATGTGCTGTACATTTGGTGATGAATTAGATATATATTGGCAGCAAAAGTATAATTTACCAATAAAAATTATTCTGGACCAAGATGGAAAGGTAAGTCTGGATTTAATATATCATGATAGTAAACCTCAATATCAAGATATTAAAACGATAGAAAAAATTGCTACTTGGATGACAACAAAAAATGTCATGCATAATACCGAAATTTATAATGAAGTAAATGGGCTAAAGATTCAAGGAGCAAGAAAAAAAATAATAGAAATTCTAACTAAAAAAGGACTTTTGATAAAAAATACTAACATTTTTCATTCTATAAAGTGTGCAGAAAGATCTGGTACTCCACTTGAGATATTGCCTACTTATCAATGGTTTATTAAGGTTTTGGATCAAAAAAAACAAGTATTGGATAGAGTAAAAGAATGCAATTGGTATCCAAGCACTATGCGTAAACGCATTGAAGTATGGATAGAAGAATTAAATTGGGACTGGTGTATATCAAGGCAGCGTTACTTTGGTGTTCCATTTCCAGTATGGTACTCAAAACGTAAAGGAGAGGAAGGAAAAATTATTTTGGCTGAAGCAAAAGATTTACCTATTGATCCGTTAAAAGATTTACCAAAAGGATATAGTAAAGAAGAAGTTATTCCAGATCAAGACGTCATGGATACTTGGGCTACAAGCGCAATCACTCCTCAATTAAATGCATTGGCAGTAAATAATGAATTCTATTTGCCTGGACATCGATATGATAAGGTATTTCCTATGAATTTACGTAGCCAAAGTCATGAAATAATAAGAACTTGGGCTTTTTATACGATTTTGAAAGCACATTATCACGCAAATTTACTACCATGGAAAAATATTATGATCAGCGGTTGGTGTTTAGCTGACGATAAAAAAAAGATGAGCAAATCAAAAGGCAATATTATCACCCCTCATACGATACTTGATACTTATGGTGCAGATGTAGTACGTTATTGGGCAGCAAATTCAAGACTTGGAACTGATACGGTTTACTCTGAAAATATATTCAAAATTGGCAAGCGTCTTATTACAAAGCTTTGGAATGCAAGTAAATTTGTTTCTCTATTTATAAAGAAGCATCAAGTTGTAAATATAAACTTTGTCAGTGAGATAATGGATAAATGGGTATTGTCTAAGCTATGCAAAGTTATAGAAAAAGCAACAGTTAATTTGCTAAAGTTTAAGTACTATGAAGCTCTAAATACAATAAGGAAATTTTTTTGGGAGGATTTTTGTGATAATTACTTAGAACTAGTGAAAAAACGTGTGTATAGTGATACGGTCAGCAATGAAGCAAGCTTAAGCGCGAAACATAGTTTATCATATGTATTGAATATTATTTTGCGGTTGTTTGCACCTTTTTTGCCATATATTACAGAAGAAATATATCAGCAATTATATAGCTATAATTCTATACACAATCAAAATAATTGGCCAAATAGAGGAGAACTCACCTATGATAAATTTTCTGAAGAAATGGGAAATAATTTCGTACAAATACTAGATATTGTAAGAGAAATAAAAGCATATAACAATGTATCGATTAAGTATCCAATAAAGAAATTAATAATAAAAACAAACTTACAAGAATACAAGTTAAATCAGTCCGCAGAGAATGATTTGCAAACAGTATGTAACGCTAAAGCTATACAGTGGAGTGATGATATACAATCAGAACTAAAAACTGAAAATAGAAAATTTATCGTAAAAGTAGATCTATATTGATTATCATTATAAAATCATCTGAGTAACTTTTAATATTCATGCTATCATTGTAATAATTAAGTAATAATAAAAAAATTTATATAGTGAACTAGGTATGTATAATCCCTCCAATAAATTTAAGATAGGTAGTATATCATAAGATTAATTCATCTGAAATAAGTGATAAATCTTAAGTGTGATGCTTTTTCTATTTTATAAAATGAGAATAATTGAGGGGCTTTAATTTTTTGACTGATACTAATCAACAATCTTACCATCTCTTTTTTTAAATAAAAAAAATTAAATGCTTTATTTTTATAGTAATGAAATGATAAATAATCGATATGAAGTAGATAATTTTACCCATAAGTAAATGATATAGAAAACTAAAGTGCCAGACAAGCAAAGTATATAAAATTTAGTGATGAAATACCCAAACTAACCCTAATATTAGCCTTTAGGGACTAGTATATATGTTCTGATATGAAGTGAACTTTTTAACTTATTTAAGTATCTTATTGTGAAATTATAAATTATTCAAATTAAGCAAGGTATTTATGAAACCCAATTTAAGCTAGTTCTAAAAAAATCATACAAGCAACATTATAATTATAATATAAATACATCTATAACTTTTATAAAATAACTTTACATAGTTAACATGAATTAAAAATGATTTAAAAAAAACTACATTACAAAGTCAACAAATAAACATAAAATATCTTTTTAGGAAACGCTTATTATTACATAAAAATATAAAAAATAGATGAAAACTTAGCAATAGAAAAAACGGTACAAATTAATACCCCGTATAAAAAAATAAATATAGTCTCAGCATATTAAGTCAATAATAAAATAATAACTTGGTAAAAGCCAAAATTCTCCTCAACAAATAGAAAAAATTAAATACAAAACAAAGCAAAAAAATTTTATATCTAATCAGCAATACACTATTGTAATTACCCATTTACCCATTATAAAATAATTTACTAACTGCTGTAATAATTTTATCTATACTAAATCATAAAAACAAAAAGTAAAATTAAATACAAATCAAAAAATAAGTATAAACTTTATGATTCAAAAGATTAGAAAAGTGCTACAATATGTAACATATTAAAATCTAATTTATCTAATATATTTAGACTTAACACTAAACTGCGCTGCTACTAATTTTGCCAGCGGTACTCTGTAAGGTGAACATGAAACATAATCCACCCCTGATTTAATAAAAAATTCTATAGATTGCGGATCTGCACCATGTTCTCCACATACACCAACCTTAATTTCTTTTCGCATTTTCTTACCTTTCTCAGTAGCTATTTTGATTAATTCTCCTACTCCTTCAATATCAAGCACTTTGAATGGATCATCTTTAAATATATTGTTTTCTTTATAAGAATCAAGAAAATTTACTGAATCATCCCTTGAAAGTCCCATGGTAGTTTGCGTTAAATCATTAGTACCAAAACTAAAAAACTCTGCATGCTGCGCTAATTTATCAGCAATCAATGCTGCCCGTGGTAACTCTATCATTGTTCCAATTGAATAAGCTTTATCTTTTTTACCTAGTAACATTTTAGTACATGATGCTGGAACCTGTGTCTCAATTTCAGCTAAAAGAATAGAAAATTCTTTTTTTATTAACTCACATATCAAAATAAATTCTCTCTCATCCATAATAAAAGGAATCATAATTTCAGGCATAACTTTTACCTCTTTTTCTTCTCTTAGTTCATTTACAGCATTAAATATTGCCCTAATTTGCATACTGTATATTTCAGGATGAGAAATAGCAAGTCTACAGCCTCGATGACCAAGCATCGGATTCTTTTCTGATAATTGTGTTATTTTATTTCTTACTGCCTCAACAGGCTTATTCATTGATTTAGCAATTCTTTCTATAACAGATTGATCACTAGGCAAAAATTCATGTAGAGGTGGATCAAACAAACGTATAGTTATTTCCCTGCCTTCCATAATAGAAAATATTTTTTTAAAATCAGACTTCTGCATTTCTTCTAATTTGTTTAGTACACCTACTCTTTCGTTTTTGTCATCAGCTATTATTAATTTTTGAATAAACTCGATCCTATCATGAACAAAAAACATATGCTCAGTACGGCATAAGCCTATACCTTCTGCGCCAAACTCTTTAGCAATCTTTGCATCCTTTGGAGTATCAGCATTTGCTCTTATTTTAATCGTTTTAATCCCATCTACCCAATTAATTATTGTCTTAAATTCTTGTGATAATCCAGGTAAAATTGTAGGGAGAATGCCAAGCATTATTTCTCCTGTTCCTCCATTAATAGTAATTGGTTCACCCTTATTTACTTTTATATTTCCTACAGAAAAAAAATTTCCACCTTTATCTAAACAAAGTCCATTTACACTACAAATACATGGTTTTCCCATCCCTCTTGTCACAACAGCAGCATGTGAAGTTATACCTCCTCGTGCTGTTATTATTCCATTTGCAGCATTCATCCCATTAATATCTTCAGAACTTGTTTCTAATCTCACCAAAATTACCTTTTTACCCTGCTCTACAGCTTCCTCTGCATCCTTTACATTAAACACCACATATCCTGAAGCAACACCTGGAGAAGCTGCTAGTCCCTTTCCTATTACTTTTTGATCACTTCCAATATCAAGAACCGGATGTAACAAATTATCAAGAATTTTTGGATTAATTCTCAATATTCCTTCTCCTTTTGTAATTACTCCTTCGCTTACCATATCAACTACTATACGAATAGTAGCTTCAGCCGTACGTTTACCAGACCTAGTCTGTAAAATCCATAATTTACCATCTTGCACAGTAAATTCAACGTCTTGCATATCTTTATAATGCACCTCAAGTTTTTTACATACATCACATAACTCTTGGTATACGTTTGGCATCAATTTTTCCATAGTATTTTCTTGCTCTCCATTAATTGACATAGGAGTATAAATACCAGAAACTACATCTTCTCCCTGAGCATTGATCAAGAATTCACCGAAAAGTTTCTTTACTCCAGTCAAAGGATCACGTGTAAATACTACACCAGCTGCAGAATTGTTGTTCAAATTACCAAAAACCATTACTTGTACATTAACTGCAGTTCCAAAAGCTTCAGGAATATTATTTATCCTTCTATAGGAAATAGCCCTATCATTTTGCCAAGAAGAAAACACTGCATTCACTGAACTGAATAACTGTTCTCCAACACTCTGTGGAAAGTATTTTCCAGTTCTTTCATATACTATTTTTTTAAAAATACTAATAATATTCTTTAAAACATCAATATGAAAATCAGCTAAATTTTTTACTCCTCGCTTTTGTCGTTCATTATCAATAACACTCTGAAACAAGCGATAGTCAATCTGTAATACAACACTTGAATACATCATAATAAAACGGCAGTAGCTATCGTAAGCAAAACGTTCTCCACTTTTTTTTGCAAGTCCGATAACAGTTGTGTCATTTAACCCAACATTTAAAATTGTATCAAGCATGCCAGGCATTGAACTTACACTACCAGAACGTATAGAAACAAGCAAAGGATTATCTGAATCTCCAAATTTACAATTAACATCACTTCCGAGCATCACCATATATCTTTCGATTTCATCACACAAATCACCAGATAGTCCATATTTACTACATGCAAAGGTGGAAATTGTAAAGCCAGGAGGAACGGGAATACCAACATTACACATTTCCGCTAAATTTGCACCTTTACCCCCTAACAAATTTTTCATTTCTGCATTACCTTCACATTTGTCTTGACTAAAGTAATATATTAACTTTCCTTTCATTAGATCTTACTATAAATACATTATTTATATGGTTCCACAAACCCACCAGACTAAAAACATAGGGTAATAAATTTTATAAAATTTAGCAATAAAGTTTCTACTACATGTAGTAAGTTAAACAATAAATCATCATTAATTAGTAATTAATATGCCGAGTATATTAAATTTTTTTTATATAACACCCTTTCAAAATTCTGAATATCAATAACTATCTATATATCTAGTAAGAAAACACTTAACTCTAAAAAGATAAAAATATACCATTCATTTTTTAAAATAGAGTTTTATCTTTTTCGATTTAGTTTCTTATATCACTAAATAATTAACCTGAAATTCAGAAAAAACAGATAAATACATCGCAGTGTGGTTACTTTCATGATCCATTCGTTAGCAAATAATCTTGCAAAATAAATACATTATATATGATAATAACTGTAAAAGTTTTTTTTATTCATAAAGCTTGCAGTACACTTTAATAATATTAAAAAACTACACAGAAATTAATTATATCAATCCCCTAATGAAAAATCACTGCCATTAATTCTACAGTAAAGCTAAAACACCAAGCAATTTCTTATCAAATTTAGTTCACTTTATCTTTCTATCTTTCTAATTAAACCTAATTACACATACTCATAATTCTATTCTACTATATATAAAAGGCCTTTAAATAATTTTTTACTTATCACCCTAATATATTTAGAATCTAAAAAAACTCAATTTTACTAAAATGAGCATATAATTCAAGAAGAAGATTACAATTACACACAACAATTTAATACATGAACATTGATTCCAAAACTTTCCATTAAACACGATGAAGAAAATCGTTTATAATCGCCATAGTAACCAGCGTTGAAATGTAACATGCTTTATAACTTAATGAATAACATCTTCTATCTGACTTTACAATAAGTGCTTCTGGATAATTTTGAAAGAAAATATTACCATGCTTATCTTCAATAGCTTCTATTACTCCATTACTGGAAAATGCTGCAACTTTATATCCAAGTAATTCTAACTTTCTTCTATTTTTAAACGTATTACTTACCACCCTTGAACAAACACTTGGAACACAAGTTGAAAACCAACCATTTTTATCAGATGGCAAAAATTTAGCAACTATTTTTGCTAAGTAGCTATTTGGAATAATTTTTATCTGCTGCAGAGGTACATTTTCCTGCTGTTGATCAGATGCAAATCCTAAATAAAGCTTTTGCTTCCTTTCATCATTTATAAAATTTACTACATTTAATATTTCAATTCCTTTCATATCCATAATCTCTTGTAAACTGCCACATATACCAAGTAAGTGAATTGCGGGATTGTTATCTACTATTTTTATAATTGCTTCGATAATAAGCTGGCGCCAAGAAATAGGATCAAATAATCCTGAATATAAACTACAATAATTTCCTAAAATAAATATCCTATTTATTTTAAACTCTTTAATGAACTTTGCAACTTCAACTTTTGTTCTATCCAATATTAGCTTTCTTGCTAAAATTTTATCTTGCTCTGCAAGAGCAAGTAACTCTGCCTGAATTTCTTTAAGGCTTATTATTTTATTATAATCAATTAACACAGTCCTAATTTTCCAATTATTAAATATTTCATAGAATTTCTTAGACAAATCAGCTTCACATGGATATATCTCTTTCTCTGCTTCTAATAAACCAACAACTATTTCATCTATTGAATGCAGCAAACTTCTATTAGTGCTTGTATGAGCAACACTACTGAATAATAAAATTATACTAAATAAAATAAACATTTCATATAACATTGATATATCATGCCCACAATTTATAGCTATATAAATGCATAATATACTAGAATAGTAGGTAAAAAGAAAAGTTTAAATTTATAAAATAAAAAAAAGGTGTGGCCTGAGCAGGAATCGAACCAGCGACACAAGGATTTTCAGTCCTTTGCTCTACCAACTGAGCTACCAGGCCAACTGTATACTTTCATACTTAGACAAAAAATGTTATCATGTCCATTAAAAGTTTGAAAAGCATTTTCATAAAAATAAAGAGTGGATATTGATAACAGAATAGGAATTTATCCAGGTACATTTGACCCTATAACTTTTGGACATATTGATATAATAAAAAGAGCATGTAAATTAGTTAATAAATTAATAATTGGTATTGCAGAAAATACCAATAAGTACACTACTTTTAATGCAAAATTACGCACAAGTATGGCTAAAAATGAAATTAGAAAGTTAGGAATTAGTGCAGATGTTATATCTTTTAATGGATTATTAATGAAATTTGCAAAGGAGCAAAATGCTTCTGTTATTATTAGAGGACTCAGAGCAGTATCAGATTTCGATTATGAATTTCAAATGAGTTGGATAAATTACAAACTTCTTCCTGAAATTGAAACTATATTTCTTCCTGCCTCTGAAAATACTCAATTCATTTCATCAAGTTTCGTAAAAGAAATAGCAAGATTGGGAGAAAGTGTTAGTAAGTTCGCTCCAGAGAGCGTTCAAAAAGAATTAATTAACTTAAATATAAAAAGAAGTAAAAGCAAAGAATAATATCTATTTTCTACTTTCAAATATATTTAAGACAAAAAATATTATAAACTATAAGGAAAATATGTCAGAAGTCAGAAATAATAGTATAATAATTTACTGCTGTGGCTGTGAGGATGATGATGAATATTTTGGTCATCCACTAATATATTTATACAAAGAAAAAGGAAAAAAAACATTTTGTCCTTATTGTAACAAGATAATGAATAAAGCACTCAAATCTAAAAAATCTAAACTCGTTAATAAGCACATCTTATCAACAAACAAAAAACGATAAAAAGCTATTGATATAGACTTTTAGTATTTCTTAAAGTTACTAACTGACATAAATAGCAATAAAAGGAGCAGTAAAAATAAAGCTATCCATACGATCCAATACCCCTCCATGACCAGGTATCATACCTCCACTATTTTTAACATTGTAAACTCTTTTAATAAGTGATTCAGTAAAATCTCCAAGCTGTGCTAGAATAGCAACTACAATTCCAATCATTGGAGAATAAAAAATTGAAAATAGACTTAAAAATACTGACCCAAAAACTGTACATATTATTCCAATCAAGATTGCACCAAAAAGCCCTGACCAAGTTTTTCTAGGACTAATAATTGGAAAAACTTTAGCTCCACCAAAATTTTTACCAAATAAATATGCCGCAATATCAATATTCCAAATAGTTAAGATGAGCCATATTAATACATATTTTCCTTGTGGAAGATTATATAAGTATATTAATGAAGCATTTGGTAGTGCAATCAATAATAAAGCAAAAATATATAAGATTTTGTTGCCTTGAGTGAGATTATACCATTCAAAAGAAGATAGAACTGCTATTGAAAAAATCAGTAAATAAAACGATAAATCATTGAAATATATAGCAAAAGAAAATACAAGCAATATTATTGCTGAAGATAATATTCTCACTATAAAATTATTATCTGCCATATTTTTTTTCTCTTCTCGCATAATCTTCTAATGCTATACTCAAATCTTGACAAGAAAAATCAGGCCATAAAGTATCACAAAAATATAATTCAGCGTAAGCTGCTTGCCATAATAGAAAGTTACTTAACCTTTTTTCACCACCAGTACGAATTAACAAGTCTAATTTAGGCAGGTCTTTAGTATATAAAAATTTTTCAAATCTATCTTCTGATATAAAATGAATATTCTCTTTTATAAGATTGCTTACAGCATGTATAATTTCTTGCTTTGCTCCATAGCTAACCGCTACAGTCAGTAATAAACCATCATTCTTACACGTCATTTTTTCTACCTTTTTTATTTGATCAAATATTTTTTGAGGCAACAAATTCAAATTTCCAACAAAATTTAATTTAATATCATAGTTACAAATAAAATTAACTTTATCCTCATCAGTTAGAGCAAAGTAAAACAAATCAAATATACAATCGATTTCTTCTCTAGGCCTGAGCCAATTTTCCATAGAAAATGCATATAAAGTTAAACATGGTATGGTTAAAGTTATACAATACTTAACAATATCATATACAACTTCACTACCCTTTCTATAACCATCAATTTTTATCCTACCATGCTTATTTGCCCATCTACCATTACCATCCATTATGATTGCTAAATGTTTAGGCAGAGATTCTAGATTTAACATTTGAACTCAAGTCAGGTTGTTTTTTGATTTAAATAAAATTTTTCAAATTTTAGCTGACGTCTAAAAAGAGTCACACAATACCTTGATACGAGAACAAAAAAAAACTTAATTATAATTAATAGGCATACTAAATTAATCATCAAAAGCAGCCATCCTTTATATTATAACACAATATTTTCAATGAAGTTACATTAATCAAAAGCTAAGTTCCACCACACCGTAAAATACCAATACTACTACTGTAGCAAAATTACCCTCAAGGTATAACATCCATAATAGTTATACATCAACTATCCACATAAAATACTCAAAAGCAATGTATTTGCTTATAACTAACGGTCTTTACTGTATTAATCACCTAACGATATAATATTTCCTTTTCCTTAGTAGATAATTCACTATTAATCCTTTTAATACTATCATCAGTAATGCTTTGTATTTGCTTTTTAATATCATGAAAATCATCTTGTGAAATTTCT
Organism: Wolbachia endosymbiont of Dipetalonema caudispina; assembly: GCF_013365495.1. Taxonomy (GTDB): domain Bacteria; phylum Pseudomonadota; class Alphaproteobacteria; order Rickettsiales; family Anaplasmataceae; genus Wolbachia. The sequence goes on from NZ_CP046580.1 coordinate 578,501, forward strand.
TTATTTTCCTGCATTTTTTCCATTTTTTCCATAACATTCCTACGTATATTTCTAATAGCAATACGTGCATTTTCAGCAAACTGATATAACAATTTTACTAATCTTTCACGGGTCTCTTGTGTCAAATCAGGAAGAGCTATACGTATAACACTACCTTCGACAATAAGATTTAAATTTAAATTAGCATTTAATATAGCATCTTTTACTTTACCTATAATATCAATATCCCAAACTTTAATCAATAAAGTTTTACTATCTGTAACTGAAATACCTGCAACTTGATTTAACTTTTGATGCCCATTATAGATATTTACTACTATGCCATCTAGTAATGATACATTAGCTCTACCAGTACGTATACCTTTAATATCATTAAAAAATGACTGAATAGTTTTTAACATCCTTTCTTCCGTCTGAATTTTTACTTCATTTAACATAAATTATCTATCGTTGACAATCAGAAACTATAGTATAAGTACCAAAACCCTTAATAACATTAGCTATTTTTTCCCTTTTTAGAGAAAAAACTATAATTGGAATAGAATTATCACGTGCAAGAGAGACAGCTGATGCATCCATAACCTTCAAATCACGTGTTAATAAATCTGTATAAGAAAGTTTATCATACATTATAGCATCTTTATTTTCTCCTGGATCAGAAGAGTATACACCATTCACTTGAGTACCTTTTAAAATAACCTCACAATTTGTCTCAATAGCACGTAAGGCCGCAGCTGTATCCGTAGTAAAAAATGGATTTCCAATACCAGCTGCAAAAATCACTACTCTACCTTTTTCTAAATGATTAATAGCTTTTTCCCTTATATAAGGCTCACATATGGTGGCCATAGGTATTGCAGATAATACTCTAGAATCTACCGATTTCTTTTCCAAAAAGTTTCGCAAAATTAAAGCATTAATTACAGTTGCAAGCATTCCAATATGATCACTTTTTGCTCTTTCACAACTGCTTAAAGAAGCAGATACACCACGAAAAATATTTCCCCCACCAACAACAATACATACCTGAACTCCAAGTTCGTAAACATCAACTACACCTTTACATAACCTATCTATTACTTCCATGTCATGACCAAAAGATCTAGATCCCATCAAAGCTTCACCAGAAATTTTAAACAACACTCTAGAATACTTTACTTTACTTTTTCTATTTGTTGCAGCAGCCACTTCTACTACTTAACTTTCACTACCCAAAATGAGCAACTTATAATCAGATAATTTTATAGAAGAATTTACACTCAATTCACTTAATTTTAAAAAATCAGAAATCTTTATCTTATTATCTTTAATAAATTTCTGCTCTAATAAAACAACTTCTTCATAATACTTAGTCATTAGACTATCTACTATTTTCTTTGTAACTTTTTCAGGCTTACTTAAGCTACTTACTTGTTTTTCAACTACAGAACGCTCATTATTCAACTTTATATAATCTAAATCATCTATAGAAAGAACCTCAGGTTTCATAGCAACTACATGCATTGCTATTTGCTTTCCAATTTCCTGTAACTTTAACTGATCACCTGATGACTGCAATGCAACCAAGGCTCCAATTTTACCTAAATCACACATATCACCATGCACATAACCAGCAACAATCCCATCCTCAATTTCTAAGTAACAAAGCTTACTTAACTCCATTCTTTCACCAAGAATAAATGCATTACTTATAATAGCTTCTTGCACAGTACCAACACCTTCATACTTAGCATTTTTCAAATCTCGAATACTAGTACAGCGTTTTTGATAAGCGATTGATACTAAGTTTAAAATCAACTTAATAAATTTTTCATTTCTTGCAACAAAATCAGTTTCACAATTCAGTTCAACTAATACACCACGATTTTTATTTAAATACATGCTAATTAAACCATTTGAGATTACCCTATCAACTTTTTTATCAGCTTTAGTAAACCCTACCATACGTAACTTATCAATAGCCTTTTTAATATCACCATCACACTCTACTAACGCTCTCTTACAATCACTTAAACCAAATCCTGTTCTATCACGCAATTCCCTTATTCTATCTAAATTCATTTTCATTTGTTACTATCTCCTTTCTATCTTCTTTATAAACTTTACTATACTCCTTTTGAGTTTGTGCAACACCATCATCTCCCTTTTCTTGAATAAATTCATTACCCTTTATATCACCAACCTTAACCCCAGATTTCATCAAACTAGATTCTATTCCAGCCAATATACAGTCAGCAGCTAACCTACAATATAATTCTACTGATTTTCTTGAATCATCATTTCCTGGTATAGGATAAGTAATATCATCTGGATTAGAATTCGTGTCAAGTACTGCAACTATTGGAATCTTTAATTTTTCAGCCTCTTTAACTGCAATGTGTTCTTTATTTGTATCAATAATAAACACAATATCTGGAATTGCTCCCATTTCCCTAATACCACCTAGTGCCTTATCAAGCTTTTGTCTTTTCTTTTCAAGATTTCCTAATTCCTTTTTTGTTAAAACGTTATTTTCATCATTCAAAATTTTTTCATATTGAATTAAAGTTTTTATTGAAGAAGAAACAGTACCCCAATTAGTAAGCATGCCACCTAGCCAACGATAATTTACGTAATACTGACCACAACGAATTGCTTCACTTGCAATAATATCAAGAGCTTGAAATTTTGTGCCAACAAATAAAACCCTCCCCCCTTGAAACGCAACGTCATATAAAGCTTTCATTGCTACCTGTAATAACGGTAATGTTTTCCTTAAATCTATTATATGTATACGATTTTCTTGATGTATTCCATAGATATATGGAGCCATTTTTGCATTCCATCGACTAACTTTATGACCGAAATGTACACCAGATCCAGCCAAATCACGTATAGTGATTTCAGGTAAGTTTACCATATTTTTAATTTTCCTTAAAATAGCTCATCTTCATGAAATAACCCTAGCAGGGCATTATATAAATTATATTTTAGATTAAATTATTTACATGATAATACAAAAGATACCAAAGTGCAAACAAAAATATTGACAAATAAAGCACAATCATTATACCCTGAATTAAAGCATCAATAAATATGGGGGTGTAGCTTAGTTGGTTTAGAGCGCATGCCTGTCACGCATGAGGTCGTGAGTTCAAATCTCATCACTCCCGCGTAAATTTTTATGCATTCTAAAATTTATTAGATTATTTTCCTGTCAAACTTAAACATACAATTAATTGCAAGTTTCATTAATTTAACACAATCTAATAACTCTCATTAACTAATTACAAAGTAAGACAAGTTATACTCAAAAATATCAAAAATTATATTACTTTTAACCTCTAAATATTCTGTACCTGTTGCAATGACCTTACTTCTAACTTACTTTTTTTTAAATATTGAATTGCAAGCACTAGTGCTCTGCTACCAGAGGCTGTAGTACTACAAACTATATTTTGCAAAATAGCAGTTCTACGAATATCTTTGCTATCAGAAATTGATTTTATACCTTTTGAAGTATTAATTAGCAAACTTATTTTTCCATCTCTAAGCATATCAACTATATGAGGCCTACCTTCTCTCACCTTATTCACAACTTTTGCAGCTACACCATTATTATTTAAGTATAAAGCTGTACCTTTGGTAGCATATATTTCAAAACCTAGTTCTTTTAACATTAACGCAACTGACAATACATACTCTTTATCATCATCTGTCACTGAAATCAGAACTTTACCTTCTGTTGGTAACTTATATCCTGCAGCCATATATGCTTTTGCAAGTGCAGCCTCAAAGGATAAGTCAATTCCCATCACTTCTCCTGTTGATTTCATCTCAGGACCAAGCAGGGCATCAACTCCCGAAAAACGGGAAAACGGAAAAACAGCAGCTTTGACTGCAAAATAATCAATAGTCTTTTTTTGTTGGTCTAATTTTTTACCTAAAATAACTTGAGTAGCAAGTTTTGCGATAGGAATATTGATTACCTTAGAAACAAAAGGAACTGTACGACTAGCCCTTAAATTCACTTCAAGTATATATATATCATCTTCTTGAATAGCAAATTGAATATTTATTAAGCCTTTTACTTTTAACTCAAGAGCTATCCTTTCAGTTTGAAGTTCAATTTCCTTTATAGTTCTATTACTTAACGTGTTTACTGGTATCAAACAAGTTGAATCACCAGAATGAATTCCAGCCTTCTCAATATGCTCTATCACTGCTGCAATAAAAACTTTCTCTCCATCACACACAGCATCAACATCAATCTCAACTGCATTCACTAAAAACTTATCAAGCAACAATGCCCCATATTCAAAAATACTAGGTTGATTAAGAACATATTCTTCAAAGCTATTAATATCGTACTTAATTGACATAGATTGACCACCTAAAACATAAGACGGCCTAACTATTAATGGAAAACCAATCTTCTGTGCATTAGATAATGCTTCTTTCACTGAAAAACAAATGGAATTCCCTGGTTGTTTTAAATTAAGTTGTGAAGCAAGGTTTCTAAATCTCATGCGATCTTCAGCAAGATCTATAGAATCAAAAGATGTACCTAAAATATTAAAACCTCTTTTACTTAATGTTTTAGCTAATTTTAAAGGTGTCTGGCCACCCATTTGAACTATAACACCCACTAATATACCATCTTCCTGCTCTTTACTTAATACTTCAAGTACGTCTTCTTCAATTAATGAAGAAAAATACAAACGATCAGCAGTATCATAATCGGTTGAAACAGTTTCAGGATTACAATTAATCATTATTGTTTCATATCCCATTTCTTTAGCAGCGGAAACTGCATGCACACATGCGTAGTCAAACTCAATACCTTGACCAATACGATTCGGCCCACTACCTAAAATAACAACTTTTTTTCTACTAGAAACGTTTGCTTCACATTCTGCCTTACTTATAACTTCCCCTCCCTCATAGCATCCATACATATAAGCAGTACAAGATTCAAATTCAGCTGCGCAAGTATCTATGTGTTTATAAACTGGGTTAATATTAAATTTCTTTCTTATTACTTCAACCTGTTCAATCTGATTCAACGTTGTTCTAACACTTAAAATTGGAAGCTGCATCTGAACTCCAGTGTCAGCCAATTCAACAATAGAAATAAAATTATTACTCAAATTTGCCAATCTTGCATCTGAAAAACCCATCTTTTTTAGTTCTAATATCTCATGTGCAGCTTTAGGCAAACCAGCTTCTTTAATCTTCTGTTCAGCTAAAATAATTTGCTGTATATTCTGTAAAAACCATGGGTCATATTTTGTAATTGAATTGATCTCTTCTATACTTATCCCATGACGCATTGCATCAGCAGCAATTAGTAATCTATTTGGTAGCAATTTTGCTAATTGAGATTTGATATAATCAATATCCGTATCTTTAGAAAATACTTCATCAAATCCTGTAAGACCAATTTCAAGTGAACGAAAAGCTTTTTGTATCGATTCATTAAAAGTACGTCCTATAGACATTACTTCTCCCACTGATTTCATGGAAGTTGACAATTCACAATCTGTCTCCTTGAATTTTTCAAATTCAAAACGAGGAATTTTAGTGACAACATAATCAACTACTGGTTCAAATGCAGCAGTTATAGTTGGTATACAATCGTTGCATATTTCATCAAGAGAATAGCCAATGGCAAGCCTAGTTGCAACTTTTGCTATAGGATAGCCTGTTGCCTTCGAAGCAAACGCAGAAGAACGAGAAACCCTTGGATTCATCTCAATCACAACAAGACTACCATCTTCTTTAGGATTGACTGCAAATTGAACATTTGCACCGCCAGCACTAACATTAATTTCTCTCAGTACTGCTATAGATGCATTTCTCATTTGCTGATATTCCGCGTCACGTAAAGTTAAAGCAGGAGCAACAGCAATACTATCACCTGTATGAACTCCCATAGGATCAATATTCTCTATTGAACAAACTACTATACAGTTATCCTTACAATCACGAATAATTTCCATTTCATACTCTTTCCAACCGATAACAGATTCATCTATCTGAACTTCATTTATCGGTGAAATTTTTATAGCATTTTCTACAATTTTAAAAAATTCTTCCTTATTATATGCTATACCACTTCCTGTACCACCAAGAGTAAATGATGAACGAATAATTGCAGGTAATCCAATATAATCTAAAGCTTTTTTTATCTGCCCTTGACTCTTTATAATCATACTTTTAGGATATTTTAACCCTATCCTATCCATAGACTGACGAAATAGCTCTCTATCTTCTGCTTTTTTAATTGCTTCTCTACTTACACCAATTAATTTTACATCATATGTATCTAATATTCCATCATCTGCAAGCTTCATTGCACAATTTAAAGCTGTTTGTCCACCCATCGTTGGTAATATTGCATCTGGTTTTTCCTTAACTATAATTTTCTCTACTATCTCAGGTAGTATAGGTTCAATATATGTTACATCAGAAAACTCAGGATCCGTCATTACAGTTGCAGGATTAGAGTTCACTAAAATGACTTTATAACCCTCGCTCCTTAATACTTTACAACTTTGAGTTCCCGAGTAGTCAAACTCACACGCCTGACCTATAATTATTGGACCCGCTCCTATGACTAATATAGATTCTATATCTGTGCACTTTGGCATACTTTGAAAGTAATACTTACTTTAAAAACAATACTACCAATCTTTAATTATATAAATGGAATTTTTTATTAACTGTTAGTTCATAAAGATGAAAAATACAAATAATTTATAAAGTTTTAGTTATTAAAAAAAGTAATGCTAATACAATTTATTTAACAAATTTGTTCAATGGCAAAATTTCCCCTGATACTTCACAACTTTCAGAGGCCAATTCTACAAACCTATCCGTTAATTTATCATGTAACACTAACTTAAGTACATCTTTTCCAGGAAAGACTTGCTTGTACATCTCACTATCAGTAACACCTTTTAGATATACAGCATTCACACACAATTTTGTATGCTTTGTTTCAGACGCATATATTCTTACCATGATTTCTAGTGCAGCTTTACTTGCAGCATAAGGTATCCAATATGGATAATAAGATGGAAAAATTGTTACTTCTGATGTCACAAATATTACCCTCCCAGAATTAGATTTTTTTAGTATAGGATCTAAGTTTTTCAGCAAGTACCAATTAGCAGTGAAATTTGTATTCATTACATTCTGTAGCTCTTCAAGCTCACAATCATGAACAGGACTTAATTTACCTAAAATCCCAATACATGCAACCAATATATCAAGTGCTCCAGACTCTGACAATTTTAAACTCTCCATCATGTTTGCTAATATCTTTACATTTTCAAAATCTAAAAGATCTAGCTTAATCAACTTTACAGAACCTTCTTTAAATTCTTCAAGTTTTTCAATTTCACTATATAGGGGCCTAAGATTATCAACAGACCTTGATACTAAAATTACATATGCACCTTCTCTGACAAATCTTTTTGCAACAGCAGAACCTATCTCACTTGAAGCTCCAGTAATTAAAGCTATCTTACCTTCTAATCTACCCACTATTTCTCCTTGAGCTAAACCAATTAAAATATTTTAACTGAAAATTAAACTTTGCTCCATATATAAAAATTAAACTCACTACATAAAAAAATAGCAACGATACTACTACACCACCTAAACTTCCATATATTAAATCTAGTTGAACAAAAGAAGCTTTTAAATATTGCTTAAAAACCAAAGCAGAAATTGTCCAAAGCACAATAGCCATACAAGATCCAGGAAATACATCTAATAGATTTTGCTTTATATTTGGCAACATAAAATATAGCCAAGAAACTACTATGAAAAGTACAAATTCAATAAGAAGATATTTTATATAACCTAGTCCATGATAGGATAAAACTATTAGCATTGGTACTGATGCAGAGAATATTATGGTTAAAGTGATAATAAATGTAATTGCTAAAAACTGCAATATACTAAGTATCCTTCTTAAAACATAAGGAGGAGAAACAGGAACTTTGTAGACCTTATTTAAGATTGTTCTAAGCCCTTCAACTGTTGACGAAGCAGTCCAAATAGCTCCTACAATTGCCAAAGTCAGTAAGCTATGTGGAGGACCTGATATTATCTCTTCAATGCGTGGCATTAAAGATGCCAAAATATCTTGGGGTATATTATCAATTATAAATGACCAACCGATATATTGATCTAAAAAATTCGCAAACGTCGATGCTAAAGCCATTAAAACTATAAGAAAAGGAAATATCGACAATAAAATCAAAAATGATAAGTATCCTGCATGTTCCATTCCGTCATTATAAATCGTATCAATTAGAGCACGGTAAAGACAATAAATGATTCTGTAAAGCTTTTGCAGCAACCTATTCACTATATAATATAAACAAATATAAATTAAGACATTTTAAAAACAAAATAAAATACATTTTTAAGTAAAATAAAGTTTCCAATAATACGCAAATTAATTTAAGATTGTGCCATTTTTATTATGTGATTTTAATATACTTTTCCCTCTTTAATAAATATCATTATACTGAGCTTCTGATTACTTCTAAGTAATCTCATAAAAGAGTCATAAACATTTAATTTATTAACAATTTTAATTATCACCAAAACGCTAAAAGCTACTTTGAACAAAAGTTTATTTTAATTATGATTCTATAAAATTCAGTAAAAATTTAGAGTATCTTCATCAAATAAATAAAATTATTTACTTTCTAGTATACCTTTGAAAAGAACTTTACTGCACATGACGAATTACACTTAAATTAAGCAAGCTTTTATATTACATTATTTTTCAAATAACTGTAAAGTAAATTCTGTATTCATAACTCATCTTCTATGTAACGATTTTAATTTTATACCAGTAATACTTTAATACCAAAGTAAAAGTAAAATGATTAAACTTAAAAAATTAATAACAAAACTTTCTTGATTCTAAACAGAGATAACACTCCCACATTTTCTTTAAAATCTAAACTATAAAAATTAATCCCTTCAAATATAATCTTATTAATAAACTTTAAAGTTTAGCTCTACTCTACAACCTTTTTAAATTTACTTTACCTCAAAGTAAATCAACTACCATACTCAATTAATAAATTTTAACTTATAAGTTATTTATTTTTTCACGGTTACCTAAATTTTTCAAAAACTTAGTTCTAATATTTGCAACATATTTCCCCTATAACTAGAGTTAAAGCTTTCATATTTTTCCGAATATTCTCTGCATCAATTAAACAACTTACCAAGTAGTACTAATTTTAATAACACATTTTTTGTAACCAAATCCAATCTATTTCACAAAAATAATACTGTATAAACAGCTGTACAGCTTATTCAATAATGTAACTCACCTTTACAAAATACGAATTTAAAGACTCATTGTAAACTAGTATTAAAATCATATAAATATATTCAATTTACAAAATAGATAACTTCATTTTAATTCTTGACACTTAATTCAAATTTAAATAAAATAAGTAAATTAGTACATAGTAGCAAAAAATTACTGAAGTAAAAATTTGTTCTACAACATACCTTAATGAATACTCACAAAATTTCTTACTAGGTTAGTATTACTAATAAAATAATACTCACTTACAACCATAATAAATACTAAATAGATTAGATTCCAAATAAAAATATAGATTAGGTTTCGCTCTCTTCAATTAATTCTTTAAAACAAGAATGACAATTCCGCTTAATTTAAGTAAATTTACCTGAATGCAAAAAACTTCATTATTAAAAACATCGCTACTATAATTTTGTTTAATTCACTAAAAAATATCTTAAATTTTCCTGAATTGAACTCATAGATAAAAATTACCTTTTAAAGTCAAAAATAACCTTAATGCTGTGGCTAAAGAGGCTATTGAAATATTTTGTCAAAAGTAGCTTTATACTTAATATATCATTTATTTTTGAATAAACTGCATCTGCATTTTCCATATATTACTTTCTATTTGTTTTACTTGTTTTATCAACTTTTCTTCTAAAAAAAAATCGCCACTGAGTCTTGCCTTAATCTTTTTTTCTTGCAATATATTTAATTCTTTTAGCAAAACTATATTATTCCACACAATTTCTGCTGATTTTCTTTCATTTAATTGGCTATTTAATATATTAGTTTTTTTTAACACTAACTTTACAGCTTCAGCATCACTGAATCGCTCAAAATTTTGCAACAAAATTTCTTTACTAAGTTTATTTCCACTATTTACAATATTAATTACATGCTTTTGTAAGCTTTTCATTTTTATATCATTGAATTCAAAATGAGAAAACTGCTCAAAAAATATAGGATAGTGTAAAATTTTAGGAAATTCTATTACTATACGTAAAATTATGGCCTGATTTTGTTCTGCCTCAATTAGTTCTGGAGATTTATTATAAAGATATTCACTTCTTATTGTTCTAATTTTACTATTAAAAATTTGTTTTTTAAAGCTTTTTCTTAATTCATTAGCCTTAGTATAAAAATAATCTCTATAATATCTCCGAATACTACTATTACCGATGGTATTGATATATTTCATAAACTTGTGCTCAAGAATTGAATATTTTTCTGGAGAAAGCTTTTCATAACTTTGTAAATTACTACCGTTAACTATATAACGCCATAAATATTCAGAGTGTAGTTCTGTTGAATGATCAAGCACAAAAAGTACATTTTCTTTTTTGAACTTTAATTCATTACATATGTCATATGGATCTCTATTGTTTGATAAATTTATAAACTTTAATGTATATCCAGGCCTAAGTATTGGCAAAATAAATTCTGCAATTCTAATTGCAGCACTACATCCAGCATCATCTCCATCCATACAGATAGAAATTTCCTTAGCAAATCTCCATAGATTCTTTATTTGCTCTATAGAAATTGCAGTACCAAGGGTGGCAATTACATTGTTAATTCCTGCTTGATGAAATGCTATCACATCAAAATATCCTTCTACAATAAACACTTGTTGTTTTCTAAGTATTTCGCTTAAAGCAAAGTTCAATCCATATAGATTTTCTCTTTTCCTAAAAAGCCGATTCTCTGGACTATTCAAATATTTTGGCTGCTGTTTAGAACTTAATGCACGTCCACCAAAACCGATTACTTGACCAAAGATGTTATATATAGGAAATATCAGTCGGTTACGAAAATAATCGCAAAAATTTTTATTTATTAACCCAACATCAATCAAAATTTCATCTTCAATCCCCAAAAAGTTCAAATATTCTTTTAAACCAGAGCTTGGTGCATAACCTATTTTAAACTTATTTATGATTTTAGGTAAAATTTTACGCTGTTTTAGATGAGATATTACTTCATGATTTTTCTGTACAAACCAATTTGTAGCTAAATTCAGTGCTGAAGATCGCTTTCTATTTTTCTCAGATTTAGTAGTATTAAGATCTCTAGGCAACTCAATACCTGTAACTAATGCCAGCTTTTTCAATACTTCTTTAAAATTCAAGCTTTCAGTTCGTATAATAAACTCAAACACATCACCATAAGCTAAACAACCAAAACAGTAATATAACCCTTTAATGTCATTCACAAAAAAAGATGGAGTTTTTTCATTGTGAAACGGGCAAAGCCCAACAAAACTATCTCCCCTCTTCACTAACTTAACTTTTTTACTTACTATATTAGATAATAACAACCGTGACTTTATAGTATTTATACAATCCCATTCCATTAAAAAATCAGTAATAAAACCCAGTAGAAAAATTTTTAAATTATATATACCATGCTATAAAAAACCATTTTAAATTTTAAAATTAATATTTTCTTGAAAGATCATGTACCTAGATGACTTGACAAAAAAAATAAAACAAATTACTCATAATATAATGCTTTTAAGTCATAATTTCTTATATGTCAGATGTAATATCAATTGCCTCAGATCATGCTGGCTATGAACTAAAATCAGAGATTAAGCTTTATTTAAAAACTCTAGATTATACAGTAATAGATTGTGGTTGTACTACTGGAGAAGAAAGTGTAGATTATCCAGATTATGCTATTAAAGTTGTAGAAGATATAATAAATAAAAAAGCAAATTATGGAATATTAATCTGCGGTACAGGTTTGGGTATGAGCACAGTAGCAAATCGTTTTGAAGGAATCTATGCTGCCTTATGTGATAGTGTTGAAATTACAAAATTGGCTCGTGAACATGGTAATGCAAATGTGCTATGCCTTGGTGCAGGATTTACTACCAATGAGTTAGCAAAGAATATAGTTAAACAATTCCTTGAAACAAAATTTTCAAAAGAAAGTAGACACAAAAAACGTCTTGATAAGCTTAGTAGTATTAATAAGAAACAAAGCACAAAAACTTATAGTAATGATGAAATGTCAAATTTTGCTGAAATAACAGATGAGTGGTGGAATGAGAATGGTAAATTCAAACCACTACATATGATGAACCCCGTGAGGGTATCTTATATCATCGAAAATATAAAAGAGTTAAAAAAATGTGACTTAAGTGAAATATCACTCCTTGATGTTGGTTGTGGTGGTGGCATTTTGTCAGAATCGATAGCACGTGTTGGTATTAACGTTATGGGAATAGATGTATGCGAAAAAAACATAAAAGCAGCACGACTACATGCAAAAAAAGTAGGATCAAATATAGAATACACACATACCAGCATTGAAGAGTTAAGTAATAATAAAAAATATGATGTAGTTTTGCTTATGGAAATCGTTGAACATGTAGATAATTTAGAGCTTTTCATGAAAAAAGCGATAGAGTTATTAAAACCAGAAGGACTGATATTCATATCTACAATAAATAGGACTATTAAATCTTTCTGTTTTGCAATAATCGGTGCAGAGTATATATTAAACTGGCTACCAAAAGGTACGCATAATTGGAATAAATTTCTCAAACCATCAGAAATTGCAAATCATCTGAGGGAAAATAATATAACACTACAAAACATGGCTGGTATAGAGTATAACATGATAAAGCGTGAGTGGAATTTAACTCAAAATGTTGGTGTCAATTATATATTATGTGGCTCAGCAAGCAGTTAGTTTATTGATTTTTATCTCAATGTAAATAAAATTATATTTTAAATATTCATTAATGAAAGAATTCAAGAATTTTTACATTACTACGCCAATGTATTATGTTAACGATAAACCACATATTGGTCATGCATATACTTCTCTTTTATGTGATGTGATTGCAAGGTTCAACAAGCTAGCTGGAAAAGATGTTAAATTTACTACCGGAACAGATGAACATGGACAAAAAATTGAAAGAGCAGCTAAAGTACAAGAAATGCAGCCAAAAGAATTTACAGATGCAGTAAGTATCTTGTTTAAAGAATTAGCTGAGCTTATAAACATTCAATATGACGACTTTATCCGTACTACAGAAAAACGCCACAAGAAAGCAGTAATAGTTTTATGGAATAGACTTAAAGAAAGAGGACAAATATATCTAGATTCCTACTCAGGCTGGTATTCAGTACACGATGAAACATTTTATCAAGAATTAGAATTAATAAATGGTAAGGCACCAACAGGTTCAGAAGTTCAATGGATAAAAGAAGAAAGTTATTTTTTCCGTTTGTCAAACTGGCAAAATAAATTACTAGAATTATATCAAAATCAACCAAATTTCATCTTTCCTGAGAGCAGAAAAAATGAAGTAATATCATTTGTAAGATCAGGACTAACTGACTTTTCAATCTCCCGCACTGGTCTCAATTGGGGAATAAAAGTACCAGGCAATAGTAAACACATAATCTATGTTTGGATAGATGCATTAACTAGTTATCTTACATCAATAGGCTTCTCTAGTACTAAAAACAAGGAATATAAAAAGTTTTGGGTAAATAATAACTCTTTCAATGTCCATATAGTTGGTAAGGACATATTACGTTTTCATGCTATATATTGGCCGGCAATCCTCCTTGCAGCAGATTTACCACTACCAAAACAAATTGCAGTTCATGGTTGGTGGCTGAATGAAGAGAAAAAAATATCTAAATCTCTTGGCAATATTATAGATCCAATTAGCTTAGCTAAAGAGTTTGGTGTTGACCAACTACGCTATTTCCTCCTTAGAGAAATAAGCTTCAGTCAAGACGGTAACTTTAGTAAAAAAAATATGGTTAACAGAATAAACTCAGAACTAACAAATAACATAGGCAATCTGGTACAAAGAACAATCTCATTTTTACACAAGCAATGTTTAGGAGTTGTACCAACAATAGACAAAAATTTACTTAAGGGTCGTGAAGTTCTGCCCAACTGCAAAATTATACTTAACCAAGTTACACATCATCTATCAAAATACGAATTTAACCATATCATACTTCTGATTACTAATATCTCATCTGAAGCCAATGCTTATATAGATAAAAGTACACCCTGGACACTGAGTAAAACTAATAGAAAACAAATGAATTTAGTGATTTATAAATTATTAGAGTATATTAGGATAATCGGTATTTTATTGCAGCCGATTATTCCCGAGTCAGCAAAAACAATACTTGACCAATTACAAATTTCAAAAAAACAACGAAATTTAAAATCTCTATGTAATGCATGCGTGAGGTCAGGTGTAACACTGCCTAAACCTATGCCAATCTTTCTGAAGTTAACATTTGAATAAAATATATTACATAACCATCTTTATTTCTCTATAAAATATTGAATAAGTTATCTATTTTAATTAGACAATTTAGTTAATTTCAACATTATCAAACATGTTCACATTAAATGAGCTAAGAAGTTGAAACATAAACTTAACTAAATTAAGATATAGATTCCATATATCTGATAAATAAAACAATGAACTACACTTACTACTTCATTCAGATAATCAATTCTTAGGCTCCTTCTAATTATACTAATTACTGAACAAAAAGCTCTATAAAAGATATCCTAATTCTTAAAGCTTTTCTTAATTTTTAAAACTCAGAATTCCTTTCCTTTTCTCTGATATTAAATACAACAAACACTTTATTTTTAGTAAAAGTTCTATTTTTACTAGAGTTCATATTTTACATATTAAGCACAATATTATTAAATAAAAACAACATCTCTAACAATAATGAAGAAACAAACTTCATTGAACTACTAAAACCAAAAAATTAAAACCAATAAAAAAGCTACAGTAAAATACTTCTGATACAAATAAAAACAAAATAGCAAAACGTAAAATGCAAAATTGAGATATAATGTTTATACTATATATAGTAATACAAATATTTTTAAAGATGGTCAATTTTATAAAAAATAATCAGTACTTCTTAAGTAAAAAAACTTTAATAAAAACTCTACAAAGCAAGATTATAAATTATACCTTGCCGTGTAATCTTTAAATGTACCTCGATTAGAATCAAAATATAACTTTACACTACCAATCGGTCCATTTCTTTGTTTAGCAATAATAAGCTCTGCAATGTTTCTAATTTTCTCCATCTTCTCTTGCCACTCTCGATGTTTACTACTCCCTTCATTTGGCTGCTTTCTCAGTTCATAATATTCTTCCCTATAAAGAAACATCACTATATCCGCATCTTGCTCTATACTTCCTGAATCACGCAAATCAGCAAGTTGTGGTTTTTTATCATCTCGTTGCTCAACAGAACGTGAGAGTTGAGAAAGTGCAAGAATGGGAATATCTAATTCCTTTGCAATTGCCTTTAAGCCCTGAGTCACTTCTGAAATTTCTTGCACTCTATTTTCATTACTCCTTTTTGTTGTTCCCCTGATTAATTGTAGATAATCGATGAATACCACCTTCACATTATATAATTGATATAGTAAACGTATTCTAGTACAAAGAGCACTAATTGATAACGCAGGAGTATCATCTATCATAAAAGATAGTTCAGATAACTTTGAACTGGCATTGATAAATTCATGTAATTCAAAATTACTAATTCTCCCGGTTAATACTCTATAATAACTAATTCCTGAATCTATAGTAATTAACCTAGTAGCTAACTGTTCTGCCGACATTTCAAGTGAAAAAAACGCTACATAGTGTTTCTCACTTTCTCTTTTTTGCAAAATCTTACAAGCATTAAGTGCAATATTTAGTGCCAATGCTGTTTTACCCATAGAAGGTCTTGCCGCTAAAATTAATAGATCAGATTTTTGTAAACCTCCAAGAAGCTGATTTAAATTTTGCAGCCCAGTTGTAATCCCTAGTGCTCCAGGATTATTTTTTAGTGTACTTATTTTTTTAACTACACTTTTAACTGAACTTGCAAGTTTTACATACGTTTTCTCGCTCTGCTTTTTTACTGCTAAGTTGAACAACTTAGTCATCGCCTGCTCAATTTGCACCTGTGCATGATTTTCAATATCATAGCTATAACTAGCATCTATTATTTCCTGCCCAAGCTTGATTAAACACCTTCTTAAATAAGCATCACGAATTATTCTAGTCAAATTATAGATATCAAGTGCAATACTTGCCTTTGCTGCAAGTTTTGCAAGATATTCTACACCACCACACTGAGCAAACGCCTTGTCGTTTTCAAAGAACATCTTAAGACTTAATTCATTGGCAACCATGCCATGTTTTCTAATTTTAGATATTTGGATGAAAATATTTTGATGCAATGGATCATAAAGATTATCTGCTGTAATTATATCTTCAACTACATCACAAATCCTATTATCACGAATCATTGCACCAATAAGCATTTGCTCTGCTTCCAAGTTACATGGCAACTTACATATTCCCTTATTCATATCTCTTGAATCAATGAGATCAGTTGACTCATTCATTATTCAGCTTCCAAAACAATATTTAACTATTGTAGAATATTTAATTCTCATTTAAAAGACGTAAAGGGTAAAAAAATTTGACTAATTTCACGTTTCCATATATTGAATTATATTGAATTTAAAGGCTCCTGTGGTGGAATGGTAGACACAGCAGACTCAAAATCTGTTGCCCTAGTGGCATGCTGGTTCAAATCCGGCTAGGAGCACACTAAAAATAGCAAAAAATGTATTTATGTTACACAAAATGTTCAACTATCTATTTTCTATTTTTACCTCCATAAATGTCCTTAAAAAGGTAAAAAAAGATAAAAATAGTATATATTATATAACAGGACTTAAGCGCTATATATCAATATTACTTGATCTAATTATTATTGTTATATTCTTACAATCTTGCAGCCAGATCTCAAATCAGTTCTTCATAAACTCAGAAGATAGCAAAACACTAAGTCAAATTGCTGCAAAATATCAAACACAAATATCACTTTCTATAGAGGAAAAGATAGTTCAAAGTAAACTTATTAAATTACTGATTATAAATCAAATAATCCAGTTTATTGGGCTCTTCAGTTATATCACATATATGTGGACAAGATTTGCTGCTACACCTGGAAAACTATTACTTGGGCTCAGAGTTGTGGATGCACAAACCTTCAAAAGGATAACCCCAAAACAAGCAACAAAAAGATTTTTTTCTATAATATTATCAGCTGCACCATTATTTTTGGGCTTTTTATGGTCAAACTTTAACAATCGTTGTCAAACTTGGCACGATAAAATTGCAGATACAGTAGTTATTACTAGCAAAAGTCTCAAAAATAATAAAAGCTAAGGAACTGTTTTTTTTATATTTATCTAGCACATTATTGTTTAGCTATTCTTACTGTCAATTGTTCCATCGTACCTTAAAATTACTTAATTAACTGATTTTATAGTATAGATCAAAGTTATATTTATCCTTTTATTTACTTCCTTAATTCCAAGTTATTACTAATATTCAGCCCTATTTTCTTACTCCAAAATCCCCAACAAATTTTCACCAGCACATCCATATTTTCATTTTAGATTATATTTTGTATACTTATAATGACTAACTCTAATATAACCAACTTTTGCTCTACAATTTATTAAAATTCTAAGATCAATTGGACTGTCCATAAATTGCTTCAGACTCAAATACTATGTTTACGTTAACCTATCTCACAACAAAATTATCTTTGAAATTATATCAAAAAATTTCTTTCATAGTTTAACCTTTATTAAAAATTTATAAAGGCACCAGTATTCAATAACAATTTTCCAATAAAGTTTTTTTATATTTTAACAAATGCTTTATCCTAAAAATACTAATAATAAAGTTAATTTAATTCACAACAAAAGTGAGCATATCAATAATATATTGAATAGTATAATCCATTTCTAACTTTCTATACTAGAAATAGTAAAAAATTCATAAAGCACAAATAATTTAAAGAAAAAGAACTTTAAATTAATCTTGACTATTTAATCCTTCATTGAATAAGTTAACAGCAATATTTTTTTCACTAAATGTTTAATTAAAATCACTTAAACTAAATATAAATTTTTTTTTGTAAAGTTATAGTAACACATAACTCTATATTTAATGACTAAAAAATACCTTAAAAGCTTCTTACTGGATTTTATCAATGAATTTTAAGATTAAAAAATAAGCTCTTGCTAAAATAAATTCGCATCTCACTTAAATAATGTAATATCAAAATTTATCAAATAATCCTAATATACTTTTAATAACTAGTTATGTGCTACTTACTTAAAGTTACTGTAAAATAAAGCCTCAACATTTTAGCGAACAGTTATCTTAACCCCAGCAGCATACAAATCAATATAGTTTCTTCCTGTACTAAGCAATGCAAGTCCGATTTTACCTACGCTAGAGCGAAGATCCCCTATTTTTTCATTACTTTCATTTATTACTTTAGTGCCAATATCTGGAAGTATATTATCCCCTTCAACGAAACAAAGTTTCTTTCGGAAAATCTCTTGTCTACTCATTCGATTTACAACTTCCTGACCTATATAACATCCCTTATTAAAGCTTATACCATTTATTTGATCAATCAAATATTGTAATGGAAATGACGAATTTTGCACCATATCTTTTTTCCCATCTGGAATAAGGTTTTGAATTCTAACTTTTTCATATTGAATAATATCACCAATTGGCTGTTTTATTTCATCTTTATGTATTATTCTCATCCCTAAAGACTTATGTCTTGGATCTTGAAAAATAATTCGTGATTCATTACTCAATTCTGTTAATTTAGTATTAAACAAAACTCCAACCTTATATAGTGTACTAACATCTTTAATCTTCACTCTGAGATAAGTCTTAAGCAAATCCAATTTCTCAATCATCTGCTGTAAGTAAATACTCTCACATTCTAATAAAATACATTTACCATATTCAACAAGAAAAAAATCATATAAATATTGTCCATGAGAGTTAAGCAATAAAGAATAAATAGCTCTTTGGTTACTCAAATTACTAATATCGTTTGTTATAATGCTCTGTAGAAAACTTCTTGTATCTGGCCCATATATAGCTAATACACTACGACTCCGTAATGGTATATAACTCATACAACTTAATAATAACTCAAATTTTAGTATATAATATTAATATTCTTTGCCTTTTACAATTTTTAAAAAGCTTAAGGCCCTTGAAATCTAATTTATTAGTACCTATATAAATTTATGGTTCAATTTGTTGATGAGGAAATAAATGTCTAGTGTGAATTTAAATGTGCTGGATGATAGTGTTCTAATTAAACCTATCAGCGAAGAAAAACAAGGTGGGATTGTGCTCCCATCAAGTGCTGAAAAGAAGCCTACTAAAGGTGAAGTTATAGCAATTGGTGAAGGTTCACGCAACTCAAGTGGCGAGCGTATATCCTTAACTGTAAAGGTTGGTGATAAAGTTTTTTATCGTCAATGGGCTGGTACAGAAATAGAACATGGTGATGAAAAGTTTATCGTAATGAAAGAGTCCGATATACTTGCTATCGTTAAGTAGAAACTTTTAATTTTTAAAATTTAAAGTAAAATACAACATAGCACATTGTGAAGTAATTTGTTAAATTTTTCTAATTTTTTTATTAATTCTAGTTAATGAGGTTACAAAGATGACTAATGTAGTAGTATCAGGTGAGCAGTTACAGCAAGCTTTTCGCGAAGTTGCAGCAGTAGTAGACTCAACGGTAGCAGTAACTGCAGGGCCTAGAGGAAAAACAGTAGGGATTAACAAGCCTTATGGGGCACCAGAAATTACAAAAGATGGTTATAAGGTAATGAAAGGTATTAAGCCTGAAAAACCACTAAACGCTGCAATAACAAGCGTTTTTGCTCAAAGTTGTTCTCAATGTAATGATAAAGTTGGTGATGGTACAACAACATGCTCAATATTAACTAGCGGTATGGTAATGGAAGCTTCAAAATCAATTGCCGCTGGAAATGATCGTGTAAGCATTAAAAATGGAATGCAGAAAGCAAAGGACGTAGTACTAAGGGAAGTTACATCAATGTCCCGCACAATTTCTTTAGAGAAAATAGATGAAGTGGCACAAGTTGCCATAATTTCTGCAAATGGTGATAGAAGTATTGGTAGTAATATTGCTGATGCCGTCAAAAAAGTTGGGAAAGAAGGTGTCATCACTGTTGAAGAAAGTAAAGGTTCCAAAGAACTCGAAGTTGAGCTCACTACTGGTATGCAGTTTGATCGTGGTTATCTTTCTCCATACTTTATTACAGATAATGAAAAAATGATTGTAGAGCTTGATGATCCATACCTCTTAATTACAGAGAAAAAACTTAATATCATTCAACCTTTACTTTCTATTCTTGAAGCTGTTGTTAAGTCTGGTAAACCTCTACTTATTATTGCGGAAGACATTGAAGGTGAAGCATTGAGTACTTTAGTTATTAACAAGTTACGTGGTGGTCTGAAAGTTGCTGCAGTAAAAGCTCCAGGTTTTGGTGACAGAAGGAAAGAGATGCTTGAGGATATAGCAGCATTAACTAATGCTAAATATGTTATAAAAGATGAACTTGGAATTAAAATGGAAGACTTAACTCTTGAAGACCTTGGTATCGCTAAAAATGTCAAGATTACTAAAGATAACACCACAATTGTTAGTGAAAACAAAGTTACTAATAGAGTGAAAGCTAGAATTGAGCAGATTAAGTCTCAAATCGAAACTTCAACTTCTGATTATGATAAAGAGAAACTAAGAGAACGTTTAGCAAAATTATCAGGTGGTGTTGCTGTATTAAAAGTTGGTGGAGCAACTGAAGTTGAGGTTAAAGAACGTAGAGATAGAGTTGAGGATGCGTTGCACGCAACAAGAGCTGCAATTGAAGAAGGTATAGTTCCAGGCGGTGGAGTTGCACTTCTTTATGCTTCTTCTGCTCTTGATAACCTGAAAGGTGCAGGTGATGAGGAACAAATAGGTATAAATATTATCAAGAAAGTTCTTAGTGTTCCTATTAAGAGATTAGTCAAAAATGCTGGTCTAGAATCTGCTGTTATAATCGATTATTTGATTAAGCAAAATAATAAAGAACTTATATATAATGTTGAAGCTATGAATTATGCTAATGCATTTACTGCTGGTGTTATTGACCCAGCAAAAGTTGTTCGTATTGCTTTTGAAACAGCAATATCTGTTGCAAGTATATTAATTACCACTGAATCCATGATAGTTGATATACCAAATAAAGATGAAAATGCTTCATCTTCTATGGGTGCAGGTGGTATGAATAGAATGAATGAATTTTAAGTAAATAAAAACTTGGAGACAAGTAGCAAAATAAAGGCTACTTGCTCTAAGAATAATTTTTTATTTTTCTGAAGTACATTAAGAATATAAAATACTTAAATAATCTTTATTACCCACACAAAAAGTCTCTTATCCTTACTGCCATAACTTACTTTAAGTGTACCCGCTTTTTTTTTATTAAAACTCAAGTATCTGTTTTTACCTTTTTATTAAAAATATACCACTCTTCATAATATATAAGAAAATTTATATGAAAAATACCCCAAAAATTTCCTCTGTACTTACCACAAACAACGGCTTTATAATACTCAAACAAACACACAATAAACATATACTTGATGAAAAAAGCTACATTTTATAAAATAACCTAGAAAGTAAGTATCTCAACTACTAGGAAAAAATAAGTAAAAACACTGAGTAATATAAGATAAGTGATAAGCAAAAAACAACATAGTACAATGGTATTTCCAAAATACTATACAATATTCTCAACTTATAAAAAGTATAACCATTTCATATTCTCTTTCAAGATATACGATACGGCTGGGGTGGAAGGATTCGAACCTTCGCTGGCGGTACCAAAAACCGCTACCTTACCACTTGGCTACACCCCAATACATCAATCTTAGTTAATAGCATTACTAACCCAATCAGTAAAAGCCCTATTTGTCTTTTCTACTGGTAATATCATAATAGCAGGCTGATCATAAGAATGCATTGCTTCAATTTTTTTTATAACCATATCAACTTTGCCACTTCTACTTTTCATGATTGTTACTACTTCATAACTATTATGAATTTCATCTTTCCATAAATATAAAGAATTTACCTGAGAAAATATGTTTACACAGAAAACCAATTTCTCACTTAATAATTTTTCAGAAATAGTTTTAGCTTCTTCTAAATTTGAAAAAGTTGTATAAACTAAAACTATATTACTCATTAAATAACATTAATTAAATATATTATGAATATACTCACTTAAGTTAATTCATCAAGAAAAAATAAAACTAAAGTATCTTTCAATACCCATCATTATAGTTTAAAAGCATTTCATGAAAAAGAAGTTTCTAAACAATAAAGTCCCTACTATCTAAATTGCTTAAAATTAGAATTCATATTCTAAAACACATGAGATTAAAAATGTTTTTTAAGTTCAATACCCACTCAGCTCTAAAAAATATAAAATCAAAAGGGATGTTACTTCTCATAACATCCTTTCAAAATTAAAGAGAATAACCCTACTTACCAAACTATAACCATAATTACTTACATAGATTTATATAGTGAACGTCAGTTTTTTAAACAACCATACTCGTAAAAGGTTATTGTTTTACTATTTCACCCAAAAGACATGCTTTTTTTAATCAGCTTGTTTCATACTTTGCCACCTGACCAAATCATCATAACTGATTTTGAAGAAGAACCAACCAAATCTATTTGACTATCAATAAATTACCAGAAAAAGAATTCATTTCTAGAAAAATGAGAGTCAACTATTACAACACCACTTTTAGAACCTAAATTAGAAACCATAGTAATATTTGTCAGTTTTTATAGAATCAACACTTGACAAACTATTTTCTAACAATCTACGCCAATAAATTGTATTGAACCTGAACCTCTCCTACTTGCATATCTTAAATTGCACTCCATTAAGTTTTCCATAACATTAGAAAGCTTACGTTCTATCTTACATTCTCTAATAATTTTTACAGTTTCATTAATTTCATTAAATTAAACTCAAAAAAAATTTTATTAAAGATTGTTATCATTACGAGCTAACAGACATGTAATTTTTAACATTTAAATTATTAATAAAACCTATCCGCTGTTCTAACTGATTGATAAACTTATCCTTTTTGAAACCTTAATACCATTAATAAAATAAATTCTTTCTAATATTCTTCCTTCAACTCAAAAAATATTTTTTCAGTTAAAACAAAGTTACCAACAACAGTTTAGTCTTCAAAAACTTCCTTAATGAACATTTTTTTTACATCATTAAAATTCTTTTGTTTTTTTTCCTCTGCCTTTAAAACGACAGTTTGACCTTACTGTTCTATAGAATATAAAATTTCATCTAGATTAGAGATATTTTATTTATATAAAATCGTGCTAACACCGCAAATGTTACAGTTGCAAGGCCACCATTACACTACCAGTAATTACCGGAGAAGATACAATAAAAAAACAGCTCCAACTGTCATAGCTATACCTATAACAAACCAAGTACTGCTTTATTCATCATCTCTTAATGACTTTACCCCATTCTTTAAAAATTGCATTCGTTACATCCGAAAAAGGTAAGAATTACTGTGTTACTAATTTTGCTGAAGTTGTATGTTAACAACACTTGGATCTATTCTATTGCTACTTAACATTATAAACCTCCTACTAAATTAAACACATCAAATTATAAACCTTCAATTCTTAAATTAGTGTAACTTAACCATCTCAATGCTTATTATTATATATGAAATAACTATACAAAACAACTTTCACACTTATAAATAAAATAAATTCATAAAGTTTAAAAAATAAAATAATACTCTTTACTCTAGAAACATACAATAAAAAAATTTGCACTCCAATAACTATATCAAAATTTAGTCACCCAAAAAAACAGCACAAATAAAGCAAAAAAAAAGTTTAAAATTAAAAACTAACCATAATCACATGTAAAAATAAAGAAGATATAAAGCCATACCTTAATATACTTATAATTACCATAAAATAAAATAGGTTTGCAATTTTCTACTATAAGGAGTATATTAGTGTATTAGTTATAAATTAGTCGTTATGTTTGATGAAAACAATCCTTGGAATTTAGGAAAGAAACCAATAAAAAATAAAATTTCTAATAATGAAGATATTTTCGGTAAAGTTATATCTGAGATAAGATATTTTTTTACTGGTTTAACAAGAAATGGCAATAAAAAACCTTATTTAATCATTTTTTTCATTATTTTATTCTTCTACGTTTGCACTGGTTTCTATATTGTTCATCCAAGCGAAGAAGGCATAGAGGTTATTTTTGGTAAATATTCTAATACAGAAACACCTGGCTTACGTTATCACTTCCCTTATCCTATTGGTAAAGTTTTTAAGGTTAATGTTAAAGAAGTAAATCGTGAAGAAATTGGGATAAGTAGTTCTTATGGGCGAGATGCAGATCGAGGTGAAGGCGTTATGCTAACTGGAGATGAGAATATAGTTAACGTTAATTTTGAAGTCCAATGGCGCGTTAGAGACGCTAAAGATTACTTATTCAAAGTACGAGACTATAAACCTGGTTTCAGTGTTAAAAATGCTGCTGAAAGTGCTATGAGGGAAATAATAGGCAAAAACACAATCTCTTTTGCACTTGGCCAAGGTAGACAAGAAATTCCAATAGATACTAAAGTTCTACTACAACAAATTCTTGATGGATATCAAATGGGTATAGAAATATTATCGATACAAATGAAAAAAATAGACCCACCAGAAAAAGTCATTAGCTCATTCAGAGACGTACAAAGTGCTCGTGCGGATAAAGAACGTATTATAAACGAGGCATATGTTTACAGTAACGATGTTATACCTCGAGCAAAAGGTGAAGCAATAAAAATAAAGCTAGATGCAGAAGCATATGAAAATGAGATAATAAATGAAGCAAAAGGCAATGCAAATCATTTTCTATCTCTTTATAAAGAATATAAGCATAATCCCTCCCTTGTTAAGAACCGCATTTACCTTGAAACTATAGAAAATATTCTTAATAAAACAGATAAGATTGTTATCACTGATGATTTAAAAGGTGTGTTTTCTTACTTACCTCTTACAAACTTGGAGAAATAATTATGTTTAATAATACTAAGGTTACTTGCGTTCTTATATTTGCTATTTTCTCAATCTTCATATTTAACTCAATATTCATAGTGCAAGAAGCAGAACAAGCAATAGTTATACAATTAGGTAAAGTTGTGAGAGATATTAGAGAAAGTGGTTTATATTTCAAGTTGCCATTTATAAATAATGTAGAATCCTTTGATAAAAGAGTTTTAGATCTAAGTCCAGATACAACTCCAAGAGAAGTAATAACCGCAGATCAAAAACGTATCATAGTAGACGCTTATGCAAAATATAGAATAGTAGATCCTATTACTTTTTATCAAACTGTAAGAAATGAGTTAGGACTAGTCAGAAGGTTATACCCAATTATAGAAGCTCACTTAAGAGAAAATATAGTAAGATTTTCATTAATTAATCTACTAAATGAAAAAAGATCAGAAGTCATGCAATTAATTCAGCGTGGAGTTTACTTTGAAGCTAGAAAATTTGGTATAGAAATAATAGATGTAAGAATTAAAAGGGCAGATTTGCCAGAGGAAAATAGTTCTGCAATATTCCGTCGTATGCAAACTGAAAGAGAAAAAGAAGCAAAAGAAATAAGAGCAAAAGGAGAACAAATAGGACAAGAAATTAGATCAAAGGCCGATAAACAAAAAAGGGAAATTATTGCTAGCGCAGTAAAAGAAGCCTATGAAATAAGAGGGCGTGGCTATGCTGAAGCAACCAAAATTTATAATGAAGTATTCAAAGCTGATGAAGAGTTTTTTAACTTCTACCGTTCTATGAATGCTTACAGTAAATCGTTTACTGAAAATAACACCAAGTTTATACTTTCACCAACTAACAATTTCTTAGATATTTTTAATAGGGGATGGAAATAAAATTTATGAGGAGTAAAGTTTTATCTATATTTTTATGTCTTTTAATTTCATTCTCTCTGTATGCTAGGGTATTTTGGAGTACAGAGAAGGCTGTAAGTAGCAATACCATCCCATCTTCTGCATACAATAATAATTGCAATCAAGGACTTGCCGATCTAGTAGAAGAACTCATTCCTGCATTCGTAAGCATTTCAAGTGAACAAGTGATTAAGCAAGGAAATAGTAATAGAACTAGAGCTCCATTACCAAGAAATGATTTTTTTGATGGTTTCAGAGAATTCTTTGAGTACTTTGACCAATTTTTTACAGATAAAAATCCTAATATTAGCAGAGAAGCAATACTACTCGGATCTGGATTTATTATAGATAAAAATGGAACTATAGTCACCAACTACCACGTCATCAAAAACGCTCAACATATTACAGTCACTATGAACGATGATACTTATTTCAAGGCAGAAGTTCTAGGTTATGACGCAAAAACTGACCTTGCTGTGCTTAAAATCAAAGCTGATAAAGACCTTTCTTTTGTAACGCTCGGTAATTCTGATAAAGCAAGAGTTGGCGATATGGTTATGGCAATAGGTAACCCATTTGGTTTAGGTGGTTCTGTAAGTACAGGAATTATATCTGCAAGGTCTAGAGACATCAACATTGGTACTATGAATGAATTTATTCAAACTGACGCTGCAATTAATAGAGGCAACTCTGGAGGACCACTATTTGATTTAAATGGAAAGGTTATAGGTATTAATACTGCTATTTATTCTCCATCTGAGTCTGGAGGAAATGTAGGTATAGGCTTCGCTATACCTTCTAATATAGCTGTACCAATCATTGATAAATTAAAAAGTGGTAAAAAAGTAAAACACGGTTGGCTTGGCGTACAAGTTCAGCGTATAACAGTAGAATTTGCAGAATCTTTAGGTTTAAAAGACACAAAAGGTGCATTAATTGCGAGTATAGTAAAAGGTAGCCCTGCAGAAAAAGGTGGCATCAAAGTAGGTGATGTATTACTAGAATTTGATGGTAAAGTGGTTGATAGAATGGCACAATTACCTCAAATGGTTTCAAGAACTGAACCTGGAAAAAAAGTGCAAATTAAATTATTGAGAAAAAGTAAAGAAATGAACATCAGGATTACTATTGGAGAATCTATAAATGATAGCCAAGATAATAATCAAGAAGAAAACTTATCAACATCTGATTATGTAGCTGGTTTAAGCATTTCAAATCTATCAAAAGAATTAAAGGAAAGCAATACATCTATAAAAGGAATAATAATTACTAATGTGGATATCCATAAGAATCCTACACTACGTGATCTCAGAAAAGGAGATATCATTATGCAAATAAATGAGCATGATGTAGAAAATGTTGAAAATTTTCAAAATCAAATAAATTTGGCAAAAAAGCAAAACAGCAAAAAAGCCATAATGCTACTTATTTATCGTAATGGAAATCAATTTTTTACTTCAATAAAATTGAAAAACTAATCCTTACTCAACTTACACAATAAATTATACCATAAATTCATCGAAAAATAGTTTCGCTTCTTATAAGAAGCTAAGGCTAGCTTTCTTACTAAAAACACATATAAACCATGAAAATTTACTTTCTACAATCTATTGAGTACTGCTTTTTAAAATAGTAATGTCGAATAAATATAAAAATTGATCACAATAATATAAATAAATATCCCCATTTTTCTTTATTTTCTCTTTATTATCCCATTTATACAAAAAAAATAAACTCCTCACCACACAATATATTTAATAATACCTACCTATAAAATTAGAACAATAAACTTCTTAAACTTTTATGTTATATGATTATTTACAATCATTAAACTACCCTTCCCCTACTACACAGCAATATATAAAATATTATCATGCTTTCATATATTTTCTTCCTCATCTATTTAAACAAAAATATACTCTCTCAAAACTTTACAAGTTCATTATAGATAATACTTTCCCTCCAAAAAAAAATTTTGTTATTTATAACTTCACTAAAATTTAGAACTAATACATTATTATAAAAAGATTATCCAATTTTAATGAAGATATTTAACTACTCTCTACTTATCAAAAGTAAAGTGTTGTAGAAAAAAATCCACTTCTATATATACTTTACTAAATATTTCATCCTGTCTCTATCTAATATTAACATTAACTTTATAATTTTTAGTTTTTTAATTTCTTTTCTAACATATTTTTATAATTTAAAGTATACTAAAATTTAACCTCATTATATAAATAAATAGAAAAGAAACTTGAGTATTTCTTTGCAATACTATATAGTAACCATTTTAAGTAATCAATATATGGATAATACTATCATAAGAAAATATGATATTAGAGGAATAGTAGGCAAAGACCTACAAATAAACGATGGATATGAGATAGGCAGAAAGTTTGGTCAAACTGTATCCAATGTTTGTATAGGTTATGATAGCAGAATAAACTCACCAAGTATAGAAAAAGAACTTATTAGAGGCTTAACTTTATCCGGAGCAAATGCTGCACGCATTGGATTATGCTCTTCACCTATGCTCTACACTGCAACACAAATCATGCAAGCAGATCTTGGTATTATGATTACTGCTTCACATAACCCTCGTGATTACAATGGCTTTAAGTTTTTTAGCAACAAAAAAACTTATTCAGATCAGGAAATAAAAGAAATTATAAGTAATCCAATTAAAAATAGTACAAAAATTGGAAATTTAATTAACATGAATATATATAGTGAATATATTCATATATTAAAAAGAGCATTAAAAAGTAATACAACACAAAAGCTAAAAATGGCCTGGGATTGTGGAAATAGCCCAATAAGTGGAATACTAAGATATATTGAAACATTCTTATCCGGCCATACGCACATTATAGTTAACAATTCTATAGATGGAACATTTCCACTACACGATCCAGATCCTATAGAAAAAAAAAACCTCACTCAATTAATTGATATCGTAAAAAAAGATAAATGTGATCTTGGCATTGCACTTGATGGAGATAGTGATAGATTATGCTTGATTGATAATAAAGGCAATATTGTCTCCAATGACCACTTATTTATGATTTTTGTACGGGAAGTATTAAAAGAATACCCACAAAGCAAAGTTATTGCTAACATAAAAATGAGTATGAAAGCATATGATTTTGTAAGCAATTTAGGAGGAAAAATAATTACTTGTGCTACTGGACATTCATTAATTAAAAAGAAAATGCTAGAAGAAGAAGCAAAATTTGCTGGTGAATCAAGCGGCCATTTTTTCTTTTCTGAACTAGGTTTTGATGATGGAATGTATTCTGCTATAAAAGCTATTGACATCTTGCTTAAAAAAAAACAAAGTTTATCTCAAATAATTGAAGAGCTACCAAAACTATATATTACTCATGAAATAAAAATTTCAGTTAAAGACGAAAAAAAATTTCAAATAATTGAGTTAATTAAAAAAATATTAAAGCAACAAAATATTACATTTTCAGAGCTTGATGGTATTAAGGTAATCAATACCAATAATAAAAGCTGGTGGCTTCTTAGAGTGTCAAACACACAAAGCTGCATTACAGCAAGATGTGAAGGAAATACTTTAGAAGACTTTAAACTAACTAAAAAGATTTTATTTTATTATATTAAAAAAATAAAGCTCTTAAATTACAATCGCTAAAATAAAAGTAGTTTACAAAATTAACCCTATAAATTATAACCAATTATTCAATAAAGATACCTATCACTCTATTTATTTAAGTTTTTATTAATTTATGAAATCCATATAACTAAAATCTACATTAACGAAGCTTTAAAAAGAAGTAATCCTTTTTTATTCCTTGCTTCTATTTATTATATTAGTGATATTCATGAAATAAGATAGCAAAAGCACATAAATACAATTAAAAAAAATTAAGTAAACTACCTTTTAAACTTTAGAAAAACTTTCAACTTATTTAATATATTCTCTCTACCTACCAAATTTAAACCCAATATTAAGGCTTTATTATATTTATACACAATAATTAAACTTTAATTTCTTTAAACAGAAAAAAAACTCTTTACTTTTCTATTCTAAATAGAAAACTTAAGTAACATAGCAATCTACAATTAAAAAGTAGAGATCAATATATATCACCTAAATATCACTCGTAACATAATATCTCTGCAGGATCTTGTGCAGCCGCACATAATGCAGGAACAATTGTTGCTAAAAATGATAATAATAATGCAAGTACAGAAATATTCACTACGTCCTGGGGAACTAATATTACTGGTAAACTTGAGAAAAAGTATATCATAGGATCAAGCAATTTAGTATTAGTAATATTTTCTAAAAATACTCTAATACTCTCAACATTAAGGGAAAAAATAACACCTATAATACAACCAAGACAAGTTCCTATAAAACCAATAAGTAAACCACAAATACAAAATATGCGCATGATACTTCCACTTGTTGCACCAAATGTACGCATAATTGCAATCGCTAATTTCTTTTCTTGTACCATTATCATTAAATTTGAAACAATATTGAATGCCGCCACCACTATCATTAAAGCAAGAATTAAAAACATTACATTTTTTTCAGTTTTTAAAGCATGAAAATAGTGAATATGTTGCGATTGCCAGCTTTCAGCTTTCATTCCTATTTCTTTTTCTATAACCTGTGCTAACTCACTTGCTTTAGTAATATCATCTATAAATACCTCTATATTTCGCACACTATCTTCTTTATAATTAAAAAAATCCTGTGCTAACTTTATGGGCATATATATTAAGATACTATCATACTCAAACATACCTATATCAAATATAGCTATAACTTCATATTCTTTCATTCTCGGCATTACATTAAATAACATATCAAATCCTTCAGGTAATATAAGTACAATCTTGTCACCACAATTAATGTTCAAAGCTTCTGCTAATCTAGCTCCTACTATTATCCCTTCATCAAAATTTTTTACATTACCCATAATCACATTATTCGTAATAGAAGTATTATAAAACAAGTTTTCAACTGATACACTCCGTACTATACTACCCGCAATTTTACCATTAGCTGCAACAATCACCTGATCACTAATCATAGGAATAGCTTTTAATACACCTGAAATTTTTTCAATCGATTTTGATACTGTATGATAATCCGAATTCATACTTTTATCAAAAAAAACATTAACATGACCATCAATACCAAGTATTGAATCAAGCAACTTTACCCTAAACCCATTCATTACAGACATTACTACTATTAATGTAGTAACCCCAAGAGCAATACCAACAACAGAAAACAAAGTCATTATAGAGCAAAACCTAGTATTTTTTGCCCGCAAATAGTGAATAGCAATAGTAACTTCGAAAGCAATAGACATTCTAGAAATATTTTGAAGTTAAGCATTATAACTTAAAATTTTACTAAAAAAAAATTTTTCTTTAACTTCTTTTTAGTAAAAACTCCTTAATCATTATCCCTTCCGTATTGTATTAAAACTTACTTTTTTCCAGTTATACGCTAATAAATTAACTATCAAATCTCTTATTTAACTCAAAAAATATCTAAATACCAAAATGACCAATAAATATATAAACTTTATTATCTTATAACATAAACATAACTCATTATCCAGTTAAGAAAAATTTTATATTACATAATACAAACTTGAAAATCAGAATAAATTTTTCTTACCTCATTCATGACATGTTTAAATTCCTTTTATAAAATTTTTTCATTAAAAAAACTTCTCTATCATACAATATAACATCTTCTTTCCAATTAAAACACATTGATACAGTTATATTCATGATTAATTTATATAGACTTTTTTTATTTTACTAAAAAAACAGTAGCTCTACAGCTAATGTTATTATTCCTAACTCTACCAACTTTAAAACACTTTACATTCCTGCAATACATATAATTCCCATAATTCACACTAACATTTATACACTTACATAATAATTATAACATCTATAGACATCTTTTTAGTTTTAACAAAAAAAGCAAAAACCCCTAAAACAGAACATTATAACTAAATATTTTCTAAAACTGATTCTACTTAATAAAAGTCAAAGTCCACTACATGGTAGTATAAAACATATTTAATTAAATTTAAATTGAACAACTAATACTTATATTAAGAATATAATATATATAAACTTTGTTATAAAATAATTAAAGTAAAAATAAATATTAACTTAGAACATCACTCACTAACTAATGCATATATAGCATAGTATCTTGCTTTTGATGTAAACCTCTCCTACTTTTCTCTCTTCTAACATAAAAATCCTTATTTCTCTGACTACTAAACTCCGCCATTCCTTCACTAATCTCATTTTGCAATTTCTCCTTCTTCAAGCTCTGTTCTCTAGATTGACTTATACTTCCATTACTTTCATTTATCTCATTCTTTAAGCTTTTTTCAATAAATAACCTTTTAGCATTAAGCTCTCTCCATGTACCTATAATCTTTCTATTATCCATATTTCCTAATTTTTCTTCCCTCTCTTCAATTTTAATAACACTAAAATCCTTCATAAATTCTTCCCAGCACTTACTTAATTGACAATTCCACATCGTTAAATAAGCATCACCATACTTTTCTTTGTTTGCTACAAATAACAAAATTATAACTTTTAATATAGTAGCTCCCATATTTACTAAATTTTTTACTATTATTACAAAAGCAAATAAAAGATAACCACAAGACTTTACAACTGGACTTTGCCTACTTATTAAACACTTTCCTAATTTTATAGGAATAAAAGCTAGCAACTTAGTACAAATCTTAACTAAACCCACAATAAAAACAATAGGAACAGATATAAGACTTTTATCTAATTCAAGATTATTATTTTGATCTCTAATTTCAAAAAAACTAGTATTAAGTTTTTTATAATCACTAGTATACAACAATTCTCCATTTCTTCCTTTTTCATCAATCACCTTATGAACCTCACCTCTTCCATTTTTCTCTTCCTTAGTAAGTACAGAAGAATTAATTAACTTAAGTGAACTAGTATCAATCTCAAAAACTGGTAAATATTTTACAAGATCAATTTTTTTAAACTTAAATGGCTTATAAAATCCACAATAATCATCATTATCATTACATTCATCTTTACTGAGTTTACCCTTATAAACTAAAAATTTAATAGTAAAATAACCTTTACCGTCTTTCGTTATAAAAGAATTTCCTTTTTCATTTTCTGCAACAGAAATTAAATTATACTTATATCTATCATAGCAAAGCTCATACATACTATCATTATTACTATCCTCACTCTTTATGATTTTACCTAACTTAACAATACGATCATAATTTTTTGGATATTTAAGCTTTCTCCCATCTTTATATACTATCACTTTTCTGAGATCTTTGACATAAACAGCCTGGGATTCAAATGAAGCAAATAGACCTTTTATTTTTAGTATACAACTTATTCCTACTTTCTTGAGTACCTTTAACATCATATTAATCTACCAAAATTACTATAAATATATAGTTCAATAATAAAATTAATACATTTAACGATATATTAACATAAAATCAATAATTCATAATAGAAAAATGCGCCTATAAAAAAAAAGAACTGTAAAGGCAAGAACTATATAAGTAGCACTCGATAAATACTTTATACATGTAACTATAAAAACTCTTATAGATATACTGTATATGTAATCTTCGCATATTACTTGCATTCCAAGAACTGCATGCCAGAAAATACAAAATAATAATACAATAAAAAATAAAAGTTCTAGAGGATGACTAATAGCCAGAAGCAATTTTTCATTAAAAGACAGAGAATAATTAGTATAAAATGTAGAAAGATATAAATAAATAAACCAAGGAAATAAAAGTAGCAAGATCACTGCGGAAATACGTTGTACCCACCAACGATATATTGAATTTCTAGACTGAATCATATAAACATAAATAAAAA
This sequence comes from Wolbachia endosymbiont of Dipetalonema caudispina, assembly GCF_013365495.1. GTDB lineage: Bacteria > Pseudomonadota > Alphaproteobacteria > Rickettsiales > Anaplasmataceae > Wolbachia. The sequence goes on from NZ_CP046580.1 coordinate 612,736, forward strand.
AGTTATAGTAGAAAGAAGAAGTATTATTGTTATTAAAATAGCACTTCTTGAAACACCAGTCATTTCTAAATTAAGTCCCATATCCCATAATAAATGACGAACACCATTAAAAAAATGGTATAAAAAGCTCACAAAACATAAAATATAAGCTAACTTAGCAATAAAAGCAGATAATAATACATTTAAGTACCTTACTATAAACAGTTCAGGAAAATAGACATATAATATAAAATACCAAGAAAGTACTACTAACAAAAAAAATAAAAAAATACCAGTTAATCTATGTATAATAGAAAAAAAACTAGTAATCTGTATTTTATATATATGTAAATGTGGAGAAAGAGGCCTATCACTCATAAAACCCATACCAAAATTAGAATAAGAAAATGAAACAAAGCAGAAGTAAAGACAGCAGTATAGTGCATAATAACACTATTATTAAATATAGTAAATTATACACAAAGCCTAAGGAGGTAATCCAGCTGCAGATTCCCCTACTGCTACCTTGTTACGACTTCACCCCAGTCACTGATCCCACTTTAAATAACTCCCCCCTTGCGGTTAGGTCATTAGCTTCGAGTGAAACCAATTCCCATGGCGTGACGGGCAGTGTGTACAAGACCCGAGAACGTATTCACCGTGGCATGCTGATCCACGATTACTAGCGATTCCAACTTCATGCACTCGAGTTGCAGAGTGCAATCCGAACTGAGATGGCTTTTAAGAGATTAGCTTAGCCTCACGACTTTGCAGCCCATTGTAACCACCATTGTAGCACGTGTGTAGCCCACTCCATAAGGGCCATGATGACTTGACGTCATCCCCACCTTCCTCCAGTTTATCACTGGCAGTTTCCTTAAAGTCCCCAGCATCACCCGATGGCAATTAAGGATAAGGGTTACGCTCGTTGCGGGACTTAACCTAACATCTCACGACACGAGCTGACGACAGCCATGCAACACCTGTGTGAAATCCGGCCAAACCGACCCTATCCCTTCGAATAGGTACAATTTCCATGTCAAGGAGTGGTAAGGTTTTTCGCGTTGCATCGAATTAAACCACATGCTCCACCGCTTGTGCAGGTCCCCGTCAATTCCTTTGAGTTTTAATCTTGCGACCGTAGTCCCCAGGCGGAATGTTTAACGCGTTAGCTATAATACAGAAAGTACCCTCCCCATATTTAACATTCATCGTTTACAGCGTGGACTACCAGGGTATCTAATCCTGTTTGCTCCCCACGCCTTCGCACCTCAGCGTCAGATTTGAACCAGATAGACGCCTTCGCCACTGGTGTTCCTCCTAATATTTACGAATTTCACCTCTACACTAGGAATTCCTCTATCCTCTTTCAACCTCTAGGTTAACAGTTTTAAAAGCAATTCCAAAGTTAAGCTTTGGAATTTCACTTTTAACTTACTAACCAGCCTACGTGCTCTTTACGCCCAATAATTCCGAATAACGCTAGCCCTCTCCGTATTACCGCGGCTGCTGGCACGGAGTTAGCCAGGACTTCTTCTGTGAGTACCGTCATTATCTTCCTCACTGAAAGAGCTTTACAACCCAAAGGCCTTCTTCACTCATGCGGCATGGCTGGATCAAGCTTTCGCTCATTGTCCAATATTCCCCACTGCTGCCTCCCGTAGGAGTCTGGACCGTATCTCAGTTCCAGTGTGGCTGACCATCCTCTCAGATCAGCTATAGATTATAGCCTTGGCAGGCCATTACCCTACCAACTAGCTAATCTAATATAGGCTCATCTAATAGCAATAAATCTTTCCCCCGTAGGGCGTATACGGTATTAGTTATCGTTTCCAATAATTATTCCGTACTACTAGGTAGATTCCTATACATTACTCACCCGTCTGCCACTAGATTATATTATAGCAAGCTATAACAAATCCCGTTCGACTTGCATGTGTTAAGCCTGCCGCCAGCGTTCATTCTGAGCCAGGATCAAACTCTCAAATTTAAACTTTAACTTATAAAAAGTTAAAGGTATATCAAATAATCCAATATAGGATAATTTAGCTTTATACTGCTGTCTTTATTTCTACTTTAGAAATATTTTAATCTTCAACTATTCAAACAACCTTTAAAAAATATTATCATGTGATATAACGTAGTGTCAATATGTTTTTACAAATCATAAAGTATTAATATATAAACACATATTTATTTAAGAATATTACTATGAAAAAATATATCTTGTTATTGATATCGATGCCAGTACTAATTGCTATCATATTATATTTATTACACTATACTAATAACATAAAGCGATCTACAATTGCAGGCAATAAATTTTATAAGACATTTTTTTTAAAAAAAGACACTAAATTATTAGAAGAAGTAGACTCAAGCTGGAAATATTTAGCAAATTTTGAAAATGCATTCAATCACATCTCAAATTCAACATCAACATATGCTATATTCATTTACAATGATATAGCAAACAATAAAGATGTTCCTAATATTTTACGTGAATTAGCACAATATTTAGAAATAATGAGTTTATTTCTCTATGGTAAAAAAATAGATAAAGATAAAATCAATAACTTAAAATCAAGCACAATATATCCTTATTCAAGCCAAGAAGCCATTGCTATAATAAAAATACATAATAATGACATTAAAGGCGCAATTAAAATACTACATTCATTATTAAATAGCAAAAAATGTCCTACTTTAATAAAGGCTAACGCACAAGAATTACTCCGGATATATGAAAATTAAAAAGAATTTTGCATAACAAAATAATGACTAGTTACTTATAAACTCTATCAGTTTTCCCATTTTCATTAAACTGAAAGTATTTTAATTATTTAACATTTGCAAATTCAACAATAAAATAATATTATGTGGTTAATTTTTTATATTAAACTTTTCATGCTATCTATGTTTTAGTATTATATTTTCCCTTAAAATAAATAAATTTTTTAAAATATTTCATAACTAAAAATAGTTGCATAAATTTAAAATAGTTTAATCATCCTCAACACTGAAAATATAAAAATACCATACATTTTAATATAAACGTTAATATTTTACTTAATTTTTTAAAAATAAATCAAGACCTCAACTTTTTATTTTTTCTTAACAAAACATAAAAAGCTCCTTTACCACCATGCCTTTTTATAGCTTGTCGATAGTATAAAACCATGTACTGAATTTTACTATTATTTAACCACTTACTCAAATTATTCTTTATAATTTCCGTTTTACCTACTATATTACTTTGTCCTGTGATTATTAATAAATACCTATTTCCTACTTTATAATTTTCAATAATAAAATCTATTAATTTAGAGTATGCATCCTCTATACTATAACCATGTAAGTCAAGCTTATTATTTATCAAACATTTTCCTTTATCAATTTTTAACTTTGTGTTATAGTCAAGACAAAATGGCAAACTACCACTATTAATGTTAAAAAAATCTTCTCGCAAACAAGGTATGTCCCTATCAATTACAGGTTTTATATCTATTTTATAGCGACTTCTTAAAGTTACTCTCTCAGATTTTATTGGTTTAACATTCTTTGCCCAATCCAATTCATCATCTAACATAGATAGACTAATCAACCTTATTATTCTATAATAATATTAAATATAGTAAAATGCTACTTAATTTTATAAAATTTAAGATTCTAAATTTAATGAAATCAAAAATTAACGAGAGTTTTTGGCTATATGGAAAGCACACTTGTATATCAGCACTAAAAAATAAAAATAGGCAGTGTATAGAACTATTAATAACAGAAAATTTCTACAAAAAACATAAAGAAAAAATTAAGCAATATATAAATAACAAGTGTATTAAAGTACAATTAGTAAAAAATAAAATACTCAATAACTTTTTACCAAAAAGTGCTAACCATCAAGGCATTGCTTTAAAAGTTTCCCCTATTTTCCATAACTTAAACATCAAAGAGTTAGCACAAAATTCAAATAATAACTCCACTATAGTCATTTTAGATCAAATCACTGATACACACAATATAGGATCAATTTCAAGAACATCCGCTTGTTTCAATGTTGATGCAGTAGTTCTACCATATCACAATTCACCTAAAAAAAATGCATCTATCGCAAAAGCAGCAAGTGGAGCATTAGATATAATTCCCCTAATACATGTTACAAACATAGTTCAAATTATAAAATATTTAAAAAAGGTTGGCTATTGGTGTTATGGATTTGATAACAATGCAAAAAAGTATATAAATGAAATAAAAAGCTTTTTGGGAAAAAAAGTAATCATTTTTGGTTCTGAAGAAAAAGGAATACGAAAATTAGTTAAAGAAAATTGTGATTATCTTTTAAAAATTCCAATATCAAACTCAATTAATAGCTTAAATGTTTCAAATGCAGTAGCAATAGGATTATACTCTGTTTACATTAAAACACCACTATAATATAATTACCACTATAATATAATTAAAGTAATTTTTCACTTGATAAAGATACAGTCTTATCTTATAATAATATTTAAGGAATAAAAAGGAGTTATATTTATGTCTTACATGAGAAATGAGCGAGATGTTTACTCTCAAGGTATCTATTATAGTGCTGGGCTTAGAAGCTATTTGACCAAAGTATACAATTACATGGCTATAGCTTTAGGTGTTACCGGTACTGTTGCATTTTTAACTGTGTTCTTCGGTCTTTTCCAGGTTATTTATTCTAATCCTATTCTATCACTTATAGTAATGTTTTCTCCAGTAGCAATGGTGTTTTATATGTCTTTCAGACTCCAATACTTGAGCGCTCAATCTACAGTTACTATATTCTTCTTATTCTCAGTCCTAATGGGACTTTCTTTATCCCATATTTTTATAATTTACACTGCAAAAAACATAGCAAGAGCATTTTTTATCACATCAGCTATGTTTAGCTCTATGGCCTTATATGGTAACGCTACAAAAAAAGATCTAACCAACATGGGTTCTTTCTTGATTATGGGAATCTGGGGAATAATTATTGCATCCATAGTTAATTTATTTCTTGGAAGTACCCCTCTTTATTTTGCAATATCATTCATATCAGTAATAATTTTTACCTTGATAACTGCATATGATGCACAAAGAATCAAAGATATTTATTATAGATATAACGATGGTTCAGAAGTTGCAGCTACCAAACTAGCTATACTTGGTGCAACCAATCTTTATTTTGATTTTATCAATATCTTTCTCAATTTACTCAGGCTACTTCATTTATTTAACAATAGAGATTAAATGTTTTCTTTCTTAAAAAAGAATAATAAAGGTTTCACAATTTTATCTCTAATACTCTTAGTAATATTGATGCTATGTCTTACATATATATCAGTGCCGCTATATAGCACTTTCTGTAAAGTTACCGGATATGGTGGCACGACTAAAAAAACAATCAATACAACCACCACAAATGTAACTAATCAAAAAATCAGGGTCTACTTCGATGCCAATGTAATGCCAGATTTATCATGGGAATTTAATCCAGAAACTAACTATATTGATGTAAATATAGGAGAACAAAACTTAGCTTTTTATCACGCAAAAAATTTATCTAACCGTCCCTCATTTGGAATGGCAGTATATAATGTCACACCTTTTAAAGCAGGCAAATATTTTAACAAAATTGCCTGCTTTTGCTTTGAAGAACAACCACTATTACCAAAACAAAAAGCAGCTATGCCAGTATCTTTTTACATAGACCCTGAAATAATGCATGATAATAGCACAAAAGATTTAAGTGAAATAACATTATCATATACGTTTTTTAAGCTTAAATAAATAATAAATTTAGAAATCTTATTTTCTTAAATACATACATAATATAAACATTATTATAATAAAAGTATAGCTAGTATAAAAAAATAATAAAAATTACATCAACCTTATAATTAAAAGGTTTATACTATATAATAACAGTCACTTATTCTAAATACTAAAATTAATTTTCATTTATAATAAACAGTAAAACATAATCATAAATTCTAAACTTCTTAATAAATTAAATTATATAAAAACTTATCACTCTCAAAATTTACATTAAATTTTACTTTATCAATTTGCATTAAGTTAGTAAAAAACAAAAGAGATTTTGCAACCTCAAACATGAACAAAATCTTCTATTTTAATTCAACTTATAGATAAAAAGCATTACATATTATATCAAGTTAAAAAAAAAGTTAAGACTGAAATAAATAAAATTAATTTATACAATGTATATTATATGCAGTAAACTTACCAAAATAAAATACTAAGAAAACAAAACTTAAAATCAACATATCTTCATAAGCAATTTTATTTACTATAAAAACTTTACATAATAACTCACTTCATCCACAAATCAAAAAAAACATAAAACAACAAGCACCCTTACATAACTAAGTAGTTATATAAATCTTTATTATTCTTATATATTAACTATCTAACAATAAAAACTCTCAATATAATTAAACATAAAAAACCCTACAAACTTTAGTAACTTTTCATAAACTCCATTCTCTTTTTAAGCAAAAGATATTACATTATATCATGAGCTTTTATTAAAACCTTCTCTATATCACCACTTGAAAGTGGAATCAGACCAAGCTTAGACAAATATTCATCTTTAGTACTAATTAAATTTATTACTTCTCTAATAAATTCTCTTAGCCCCTCAACAGTATTAAAATGCTCTTTTTTTACATAAAGATACAAAGGTCTTGCTAGGATATATTTCCCCGAAGATATATTTTCATAAGTTGGCTCAATTCCTGCAATTGTACTTCCTTGTACTTTATCTTGATTTCTTATCAAAAAACTAAAACTAAATATCCCTAAAGCATCTTCATTACTTTTCAGTTTTTGTATTATTACATTTTCATTACTTCCAACTTCTATATACCTTCCATCATCTCTTATACTACTACATGCTTTCCTTCTCTCTTCTAAATCACTATAGTTCTCTTTAAAAATTTTTGAACTCATACATGAGTATTGGTCAAGCATAATAAAATTAATTAAAGTATTATACGTACCTGAATTTTGATGTGGACCATAAATTTTGATTTCTGTTTTTGGTAAAGCTGGATTTATATCAAACCAAAAATTTTTATTATTCCTTACCAACTTTCCACTTTCTTGTGAATACGCAGACAGAGTTTCAAACAAATCTTTTTTCGTAAAATCAAATTTATAACTTCGATTTGAGTTTGCAATTACAACTCCATCATATCCAATAATAATCTCCATCACTTCACTCACCTTATTCCTTTCACACAATTCCTTTTCCACATCTTTTATAGGACGAGATGAAGTAGCAATATCTGGTGTATTCTCCCCTATTCCAGAACAAAACATCTTGAACCCTGAACCACTTCCTATTGACTCTACAACTGGAGTTTTAAAAGAAAATACACGACCAAAATCTTCAGCTATAAACGAAATAAAAGGGAAAATAGTTGAGGACCCAACGATTCTAATATACTTCCTTGCATTAACGTCCGATAATGGAACAAACACTATAAATATAAAAATCAAGAAAAAAAACCTCAGCATTATTGTAACTAAAAATATAAACTTATAATTATCACAATTATAACAAAAAATCAAATTTTTTTAAATTTTAATTAAAGTAAAATCAAATTACATCAAAAATCATATAACAGTTAACCCCTTACAATCATTCTATTTTCTTCTTTATTTTTATTATTAACTTTACCTTTTGCTGTAGTATCCCTATCAACCAGTTCTATTACTGCCATCGAAGCACAATCACCCCTTCGAGTATTAAGCTTTATTATTCTAGAATATCCACCATTACGATTTTGATAACGACTAGCTAGAATAGTCAATAATTTGTTCACTGCCAACTCATTATTATGAAGGCGTGAAAGTAAAAGTCTCCTACCATGTAAAGTATTTTTATTCTTAGCAATTGTAATAAACTTTTCTACATATGGACGCAGTTCTTTTGCTTTTGGCAAAGTAGTTACAATTTGCTCATGATTGATTAAAGAAATAGATAAATTTTTTAACATCGATAATCTATGTTCAGTTCGACGAGATAATTTACGTCTCTTTATTCCATGCTTCATATATTATTCAATCTTCATCAGTATGTTGCTTAGCTAACTCATCTATATCCTTAGGCGGCCAATTTGGAATATTCATACCTAAAGATAAACCAAAATTATTTAAAACTGCCTTAATTTCATTTAAGGATTTTCTACCAAAATTAGCAGTCCTTAACATCTCACTCTCAGTTCTCTGAACAAGATCACCTATGTAAATAACATTCTCATTCTTTAAACAATTATGTGATCTAACAGACAACTCCATTTCATCTACCTTACGCAATAAGATAGGATCATAACCTAAATCTTTATAACTACTAGAAGAAGAAATTTGTAATTTTTTATGACCAACATCAGAACTAATAAAAGGCTGCAATTGCTCCTGTAATATCCTTGCAGCAGAATCAACAGCTTGACTTGGAGAAATTGTACCATCAGTTTCAATCGACAATATCAGTTTATCCTTATCAGTAACTTGACCAACACGACTATTCTCTGCTCTATATGAAACCTTATTGATAGGACTATACAAAGCATTAACTGGAATAAATCCCTTTAGATCTTGCCCATTAACAAACCTTAAAAGTTCATTTTCTTTATATTTAGTAACAGGAAGATAACCTTTTCCACTAGCTACATATATAATCATATTGAACTTCACATCTTGCCCCAGTGTACATATTAACAAATCTTTATTAACAATAAAACACTGATCATCAGTCTCTATCATCCCAGCCACTACTTGACAAGGTCCTTTAGCATTCAAATTTAGACATTTATTGGAAATACCATTTAACTTACATCTCAACATACCCACATTCAACACTATATCAGTCACATCCTCTCTTATCCCCTGAATTGAAGTAAATTCATGAGTTACACCTTCAATTCTTATTCCATAAACAGCACTACCTATAAGAGAAGATAACATTACACGCCTTAACGCATTACCAAGTGTCAAAGCAAAACCACTCTCCAATGGTTCAAGTACTATATCACCTCTTTCATCTGAATCACCTGGTAATACCTTAATTGAATTAGGTCTAGTTAATTTACCTAAGTTATTAAAAATACTAATATTATCATTACGATACATAAAATAGCCTTCTAAAATATTCTATACTCTTCTTTTTTTCCTTAACCTACATCCATTATGAGGAATTGCAGTTTTATCTGCAATTGAGGTTACTGTTAACCCACAACCTTGCAACGCTTTCACAGCAGCTTCAGCTCCAAAACCTGGACCACGTATTATTACAGAAACAACTTTCATACCAAATTTTTCTACTGCAATTTTTGCAGCAGCTTCTGAAGCTTTACCCGCAGCATAAGGTGTAGACTTTCTTGAACCTGAAAAACCATGTGCACCAACAGAAGTTTGGTATAAAGTATTACCTTGAACATCAGTTACATTTATAAAAGTATTATTAAAAGTCGCACGAATATAAATAACCCCAGTAACAAATTTCCTTACACTTTTACCAATTGCTCCGACCCTTTTCATAAACCCATAATAACAATAAACTTTACTTATTTCCAGAAACAAACAAACGAGATTTATAACCCTTACAAGTCCTAGCATTAGTATGAGTCCTTTGTCCTCTTACAGGCAAACCTTTCTTGTGTCTTATTCCTTTATAGCACCCCATTTCCACCAAAGATTTTATATTCATAGCTATTTCTTTTCTAAGCTCACCTTCTATAATATAATTCTTCCTAATGAAACTACTAATTCTTTCTATATCCTCACTTTGCAGTTCTAAAACACGTTCATTCTTATTAATTTTACAAGCATAGCAAATTATATTTGCAGTAGCAATACCTATACCATATATATAAGTTAATGCAAAAGGAACACATTTCTTTACCGGAACATTTACACCTGCAATACGCACTAATAATACTCCAACTATTAAAATAATCTTTAACTCATAACTATACAATAAACTAGAATTAAATTAAATTACAAGAAGAAATTTTATTTTCAATCGCTTGCTTCACCTGAATAACATTAAGATTAGCATTAACTATTAATAACTTATCTTTATAATATCTACGTAAATTTTTTATCTGTACATAATAATCCCTTATTCTTTTATTAATCACAGATAAATTAGAATCATCAATTCTTCTTCTTAACTTTGTACTTTTACATTTTATACAAATAAGATTATTATCACTAATGTTACCATTACCAAAAAAAGATGTACTATATATACCTTTACAATCCAAACATACAAGACGATTTCTTAATCTATCAATTGCAACTTTATTATTAATTCCTAATTCAATAGCAATATCCACATCTCTATTGTATCTTTCTTGCAAAATTTTAGTCAAAAAATAAGCTTGATTTAAATTCCTAGGAAAACCATCTAATAAAAAATTATCATTCATCAGTATAAGTTGGTCATACAATAATTTACATATAACTTCATCCTGAATTAAATTACCAGATTCTACAACATCTTTTACCTCTTTACCTAACTCGCTATCACTAGATATAATATTTCTTAACAAATCTCCTACTGAAATTAACTCTAAACTATACTTTGTTATTAAAAAGTTCGACTGAGTACCTTTACCGGAACCAGGAGGACCAAAAACCGTAAGAATCATCTTAATTTCCTTGTTTTAGATTCATATTTCTTTATCCAACTATCATACTTATTTGAAAAAATATAAGATTGTATTTGCATAATAGTATCGGTAACAACATTAACTATAATTAATAAGCTTGTTCCACCAAAAATAAATGGTATATTATAACAATATCTTATAATTTCAGGCACAGCACATATAATTACCAGATACACAGAACCAATGAATGTTAATCTTAAAACTATTTCTTGAAGATAATCAGAAGTATGTTTTCCAGGTCTCCTACCAGGTATAAAACCCCCATTTCTCTTAAGAAAATTAGCATTTTCTTCTGGATTAAATATAAAATTAGTATAAAAAAAATTAAAAAACACTATAAGTATCAAGTAAGCTATAATATAAATTATTTTATTTGCTATAAAGTAATTTAAAATAAAATTAGAAAACTTATACCCTTTATAGAAATTTGCAATCGAAATAGGAGTTAATAAAATTGCATTGGCAAAAATAGTTGGTATTACACCAGATAGATTAATCTTTAATGGTATATAAGTAAAATCGTCATTATGTAATTTTTTAAACTGTTTTCTAGGATACTGAACAATAACTTTTCTATAAGAAGACTCTGTAAAAATAACCAAAAGCAATAGCAAAAAGAATACTACTAAAATAAAAAAGATAATAAACAATGATATACTACCACTCTTATTTAATGCTAACAATGCTGAAAAAGCACTATGTAACTCCGATATTATACCTGTAAAAATAATTAACGAAATTCCATTACCTACACCACTAGCACTAATTTGTTCACCAAGCCATATCAAAAATACAGTTCCACCTAAAAGACTAAAGGCCCCTACTGTACGAAACATAAAACCAGGTTCAACAACAACTAATATTTCCTCTCTATTCATTCTTTCCAACCCGATCAAAATAGTAACTGATTGAAATATACAAAATATTATAGTCATATAATATATATAAGAATTCATCTTTCTACGTCCCAACTCTCCATCATTCTTAACTTCATTAATTCCCTTAACAATAGAAGATAATAACTGCATAACTATAGATGCAACTATATATGGCATAACACTTAATGCTAAAATTGTCATTCTAGCTAATGCACCACCAGAAAATAGATTAAACACCCCAAAGACACCAGAAGCTTCTTTAGGAAAAATATCATTAATAACATCAAGATTAATCCCAGGAATAGGCACATAAGTACCTAAACGATAACAAATTAAAGCAATTAACGTAAAAAATATACGCTTTAATAAATCACCTTTATACAATAATGCAGGATCCAAATTATTAAATGCGGACTTGCTGCTCATTTAATATACTACTTCTACATTACCGCCAACTAAAACTACAGATTCCTTTGCAGCTTTCGACGCAAAGTCAACATAAAATACACATTCATCATTTAACCTACCCTTATTAAGAAGCTTAATTTTATCTTCAACAGACCTTATAAAACCCAATTTACACAGCACTTGCTTATCTATAACAGAACCCTTCATTATTTTCTTATCCCTTATTAAACGCTGCACATCACCTACATTAATTACTGAACATACTTTCTGACGTACAGGGTTAAAACCTCTTTTAGGTAAACGAGTATATATAGACTGTTGACCACCTTCAAACCCATTTATAGAAACACCACTTCTAGCCTTCTGACCCTTATGCCCCCTACCAGATGTTTTACCTTTACCACAACCAATACCTCTACCTAGCAACTTAGGCTTCCTTTTTTTTGATAATTTATTAAATAAATAATTTAATTTTATAAAATTATTCACATCTTACCTATTTCCAACTATCTCGCTAATCTTTTTACCTCTCTTACTAGCAACTTGACGAGGAGATAACATATCACTAAAAGCCTCAAAAACTGCGCATATAACATTATGAGGATTATTTGATCTTGTAGATTTGGCTACTACATCTTTTATACCTAACACCTCAAACACTGATCTTACCGCTCCACCAGCAATAATACCTGTTCCAGCTCTAGCAGCCCTTAAAACTATTTCGCCAGAGCAAAACTTAGCTTTAATATCATGATGTAAGGTTCTACCTTCACGCAAATACACTCTAATCATTGATTTTTTTGCAGCATTTACAGCCTTTATCCTAGCTTCAGCAACTTCTGCATGTTTACCCATTCCACACCCTACTCTACCCTTCTCATCTCCAACAACAACCAAAATTGAAAATGAAAACCTCCTACCACCTTTTGTAACTGTTGTTACTCTCCGTACAGAAACTAAAAGCTCTAATAAATCATTATTATCTTGTAAATTCTTTACAACCATATTAAAACTCTCTAAAACTTAAACCCATAACTTCTTAAAGCTTCAGCAAATTGAGAAATTAACCCTGTATATTTATATGCTCCACGATCAAATACCAGTTTTTGTTCTAATTTCATATTAGATAACCGTTCAATCATTAAAGAAGAAACTTGTCTTACAGCTTCAGCATTAACTCTACCTTTACATGTACCCCTAATTTTAGCATCTAAAGTAGAAACAGAAGCGAGAGTCATTCCTTTTTCATCATTGATTAATTGAACATAAAAATGCTTATTAGACTTAAATACAGATATACGTAAATGCTTATTACCATAACTATTAAGCTTCTTTCTATTACGTAATTTCCTTTTTTCAAAACTACTTAAAAAATTATATAACCTTTTCATTCTAATCAATTTTTTTTGCTTACAACTTTACGTAATACAAATTTTCCTTTTATTATAACACCCTTACCTTTATAAGGATCATATTTTCTAAGCCTACATATATCAGATGCTACCATATATACTTTTTGTTTATCCATGCCACTTACCATTAAATAAATCGGTTTTATACATTCAATCTTAATATCTTTAGGAACTTTATACTTAATATTATGACTATAACCAAGGGATAAAGTCAAATACTCACCATCACACTCTGCTTTATATCCTATACCATTAATCTCAAGATCAACAGAAAAATCACTAACCATACCATTAATAATATTATTAATATTACTTCTATAAGTACCCCACATAGATTTTATTTCATCATAATTACCCTTACTTTGATCAATAGAAAGCAACAATTGATTCCCAATAATACAACATATAATATTATTATCTAATTTAAGACATCTTTCTGCTTTGGCACTTTTTATTAATATCTTACCATCATTATATTTAACTAAAATATTAGTAGGTATATTAATAGGTGCAGCACCTACACGGGACATAAACTTCCTCCCTTACTTAAAAGACACGACACAAAATTTCTCCACCAACTCTTAATTTACGTGCACTATAATCAGTCATTACTCCTTTAGACGTAGATATAATAAAAATACCAAGCCCATTATAAGCTTTAGCAACGTCTTTATATTTAGAATAACAACGACAACCAGGTTTTGATATTCTAACTATATCACTAATTACAGGCAATTTTTTATAATACTTCAATTTTATAATAAAAAATGGAATATTACTTATAATCTCTTTCTGATAATCAAGAATATATCCTTCATCTTTCAAAATCTTTAATATAGAAGAATTTACTCTAGAAAATAAAACCCTCGTTGTCCTATGCATTGCTGATTGAGCATTACGTATTCTTGTCAAGAAATCACCAATACTATCAGAACATGCCACAATTATACCCTTTTTTTAAATATCATATTACCAACTAGACTTGGTCACTCCTGGAATTTTTCCAAAAGCACATAAATCACGCAAAACAACTCTACATAAACCAAATTTCCTATATACTCCCCTTGGTCTACCAGTTAAAATACACCTATTTCTAATCCTAATTTTAGAAGAGTCTCTAGGCAATTTTTTAATCAGTTTATTTTGAGCAGCAAATCTCTCACCCATAGATATACTTTTATTATTTATTATAGATTTTAACTCCCTTCTCTTTTCTCTATACTGATCACATAACTTAATTCTACGAAGATTTCTCTGTATTATAGACTTTTTTGCCATACACTATACCTTTCAATCAATCAAAAAAAGGAAATTTAAAAGCTAATAACAACTGCTTTGCTTCTTTATCACTAGTTGTACTCGTTATAATATTGATATCCATACCTCTAATTTTACTTACTTTATCATAATCTACTTCTAAAAATGAGATATGTTCTTTTATACCAAAAGAAAAATTACCATTTCCATCAAATTGTCTTACACTAAATCCCCTAAAATCTTTTTCCCGTGGTAAAGCAATATATATTAACCTCTCTAAAAATTCATACATTTTATCTTTACGTAAAGTCACCTTACAACCTACTATAGCACCTTTTCTTATCTTAAATCCAGAAATAGACTTTTTTGCAGAGGTAAAAACAGGTTTTTGTCCCGTAATTAAATATAACCAATTAAACTGCTCACTCATTGTTTTACTATCTAAAACAGCATCCCCCCCGATCCCTATATTAATACATACCTTGATAAGTCTAGGCACTTGCATTACATTACTATAATTCAATTTATTTTTCAAGGATTGAACTATACTATCCCGATATAATTCTTTAAACATATCAACTATACTTACTCTATTCTTTCCCCAGAAACTTTCGCAAAACGTACTTTTTTACCATCTACAATCTTAAATCCTACTCTAGTTGAAGTTTTATACTTAGGATCTAATATTGCAATATTAGATATATCGATAGTTAATTCTTTATCTAATATACCACCACTATCACCAGCTTTAGGTTTTACATGCCTTTTATATATATTTACTCCAGAAACAATTGCTCTTTTTCTAGCATTGTGTATTAATATTCTTATTACTTTACCAATTTTTCCCTTATCTCTACCAGTTAAAACTATAACGTCATCACCACTTTTTATTTTTGCACTCATTATAAAACCTCAACAGCCAATGACATTATTTTCATAAAAAAACCAGATGGCAATTTTTTTACTGGACCAAATACCCGAGTACCAAGCGGTTCACCTTCACTATTAATTAAAACTACAGCATTACTAGAAAAATAAATTACAGAATTATCAGACTTTCTAATACGACTCTTCACTCTAACAATAACTGCTCTATATATTTTACCTTTTTCAATCTTTCCCTTAGAGTTGATGGATTTAGCAGATACAATAACTATATCACCTACAGACGCAAATTTCTTACCACCTAACAACCCAATACAAAGTACTTTACGTGCACCAGAATTATCAGCCACTTCTAATAATGTATTTTTTTGAATCATACCACAATATTCCTTATCCTACTCAAACAATAATCCACTTTTTAGTAGCAGAAATAGGTCTATGCTCCTGTATAAAAACCCTATCTCCTGCCTTACAGCTATTATTTTCATTATGAACTGTATACTTTTTATATTTCTTTATAACCTTTTTATACAGTTTATCCTTATATATTTGCAACACTAAAACCTTTACAGTTTTATTACACTCAGCTTTAACTACAACACCACATAAAACTTTCTTAGGCATTCCTCATCCCCTTTATTTTTCTTTCATTCAATACAGTTAAAATACGAGCTATACTTTTCCTCATTAAACCGAAACGCACAATATTACTACACTGTCCTAATTTTTTTTGAAAAACTAAATTAACAAATTCTTTCCTTAAATTTGGAAGCATTTCATATAACTCTTTCGAGGATTTTGACCTAATCTCAACTATATTCATATAAACTTCCCATTTAACTATGATTAGATACAAACTTACATCTTACAGGAAGTTTAGCAATTGCTTTTTCAAGTGCTAATTTTGCCAAATGTACAGGAACACTACCACTAATTTCAAATAACACCCTACCAGGCTTAGCTTTAAATACCCAAAATTCAACACTACCTTTTCCCTTACCCATACGCACATCAGCTGGTTTTTTACTCACAGGAATATCAGGAAAAATTCTTACCCACATTTTACCAGAACGTTTTAATGTTCTAGATATCACACGTCTTACAGCTTCAATATGCTTAGATTGAATCCTACCCGCCTCTATAGCTTTTAAGCCATGATCCCCAAAAGATAACGTATCACCAGCTTTTGTACTACCCTTAATTTTTCCCTTAAATACCTTTCTATATTTACTTTTTTTAGGAATAAACATTTTATACACCTTAATTAACAATATAAACCCAAACTCTAACCCCTATAACACCATATACAGTCTTTGCTTCACATAAAGCATAATCTATATTAGCACGCAAAGTATGTAAAGGTAAACGACCTTCCTTATACCACTCAGTTCGAGCTATTTCAGCTCCACCAAGACGACCAGAACAACTTACCTTAATACCTCCCCCTCCCATTCTCAAACAACCTTGAATAGCTTTTTTCATTGCCCTTCTAAAAGAAACTCGTTTTTCTAATTGTTGTGCTATACTATTTGATATCAAAGCTGCATCTATTTCAGGTCTCTTTATTCCTACTACATTTACTTCTACATTATCTTTTACTTTTTTAACTATCTTCTGCTTTATCTTTTCAATATCTAAACCCTTCTTACCTATTAAAACTCCAGGTCTAGAGGAATGTATTGTTACAGACATCAAATCACCTTTACGCTCTATAACTATCCTGGAAAGACCTGCATGTCTAAAAGATTTATTTATGTAACTACGAATAGATAAATCTTGATGTAATTTTTCTTTATAATCTTTATTAGCATACCAAATTGAATCCCAAGTATTAGTATTTATCTTTAACCTCAATCCTATAGGATTAACCTTCTGACCCATATTCTAACCTCACTATTTTATCCCTATAAATCATACAATTCCTTCTAATTTGATAGTTATACTACTATAACATTTATCAACTTTGCTAGCTCTACCCATAGCTTTTGGATATATCCTACGCAAAGTAAAAGATTTACCTATCAACACTTCCTTTATATATAGACCATCAACATCCAAACCATAATTATGCTGAGCATTAGCTACCGCAGCATTCAACACCTTTGCCATAAGACAAGCAGCTTTCTTTTCACAAAATTTCAATTGCACAGTAGCAAAAGAAACTTTTTTATTACGTATTAAATCGGCAACTAAATTTAACTTACGAGGAGTTGATTTTAAAACTCTAGAACTAGCTTTAACAATCATACACTTTTTTTCTTCTTCCATACTCATTGCTTATCACCTTCTTACTGCCTTTTTATCACCACTATGTCCATTAAACTTACGGGTAGGTGAAAATTCACCAAATTTACGACCTATCATATTTTGATCATTAACATTAACAGGAACATAATCTTTACCATTATAAACAGCAAACTTTAAACCTAAACAATTAGGAAGAATGACAGACGCTCTAGAATGAATTTTTATCACTTTATTAAAAGCACCCTCTCTTAAAACTCTATTCACCAATTTCAGCACAGAAGGATGACAAAAAGGTGATTTCCATGCAGACCTACTCATAAACTAACCCCTTAAACTTTTTATATGCTTGTCACTAAACTTATTTTTCTTTCGAGTTCTTTTTCCCTTTGTTGCAACACCCCAAGGAGTAACAGGATGACGACCACCAGAAGTTTTTCCTTCTCCACCTCCATGAGGATGATCAACTGGATTCATAGCAACTCCACGAACAGTAGGCCTAATTCCCAACCACCTACTTCTTCCTGCTTTACCTAACTTTATATTTTTACGATTAGAATTAGACACTACACCAATAGTAGCTTTACAAGCAGATAAAATCAACCTAACTTGACCAGATCTTAATCGCAATAAAACATAATTACCATCATGACCAATAATTTGTGCATAACAACCAGCAGCCCGAGCAATTACAGCACCATTACCTGGCTTCAATTCAACACCGTGTACAAAAGAACCAATAGGTATACACCTTAATGGCAAACAATTACCTGATAATATATCAACACTCTCACCTGACATTACAAAATCACCTGGCTTTATATTTTGTGGAGCCAATATATAAGATTTAGTATTATCACTCTTATACAATATTAATGCTAAAAAACCACTCCTATTTGGATCATATTCTATTTTTTCAACTACACCTTGATCACCTCTATTACGTTTAAAATCTACAATTCTATACTTTTTTTTGTGCCCACCACCCCTATGATGAGTAGTAACTCTACCACAATTATTTCTCCCACCACTAGACTTCTTACCAAACGTAAGAGATTTTTCAGGTCTATTTTTTGATAACCCAGACTTACTTATCAACACAGTTCCACGGGAAGATGGAGTAACAGGGTTAAGAAACTTTATACCCACATTAAATACCCATCATATTTAATTTTTGACCATTAATTAAAGAAAAATAAACCTTCTTTTTCTGTTTTTCATAACCAGACACACCTTTAAAGCGTCTATACTTAGACCTAACCATGACAACATTTATAGAAGCAACCTTAACTCTAAATAGAGATTCTATTGCTAATTTTATTCTAAATTTATTTATATTTACAAAAACATACAAAGAATATCTATTAAATTTTTCTTTTAAAAAAGAAGCCTTTTCTGTAATTACAGGAGACTTTATTATATTATTATACTCTATCATAATAATCTACCTTCAAGATCCTTTAAAGCATCATTTGTCAACATTATACAGTCATGATTCAGCACATCAAAAACATTTAACCCGACAGGTTTAATCAAATCTATATAGTATAAATTTCTAGTAGCCCGTAATAAACTATCTTCATAATTACCAACTACTAAAAAAGAAGAAAATTTAAATTTTTTCATATATTCATGTACTTCAAATGTTTTCTTTATATTAATATCTAAGCTATCAAGAATAACTATCTGATTATTTAAATACTTAAGAGACAAAGCAATTTTTAAACCAAGTTCACGCACTTTTTTGTTAAGAGAATATGCATGACTCCTTACAACAGGACCAAAAACTATCTCTCCTCCTCTAAATTGAGGAGATCGTAAACTACCTTGTCTTGCCCTACCAGTACGCTTTTGCCTATAAGGCTTAGCTGTCGTACCAGAAATATCACTAATACCTTTTGTTTTATGAGTACCAGCTCTTTTTTTTGCTAATTGCCATATAACCACATCGTGTAAAATATTCAATTTTCGTTCAACAAAAAATATTAGAGGATTAAGCTGAATAACACTCATATCACCACTAGACAAATTAATAAATTTACATTTCATAATTAACTTACAAAACTACTGTATCACATCACTTGCACTCAACAGCCAATACTACTTAAGTAAAAAAGAAACATCCTTATGTAAAGGTTTTTTAACCGCATCCCTCACAAAAACATAAGAATTTCTAAACCCAGGAACATTATTACCTTTTATAGCAATAACACTATTTTTATAATCAATCAACAATACCTTCATATTCTGCACAGTTATTCTACTATTACCTAAATGACCAGCCATCTTTTTACCTTTAAACACTCTACCAGGATCTTGACATTGACCAGTAGAACCTTGAGACCTATGAGCAATAGAAACACCATGAGAAGCTCTAAGTCCACTAAAATTATACCTCTTTATTACGCCGGCAAACCCTTTACCCATCGAATAACCTGTAATATCTAGATATTGACCAATGACAAAATGACCAATATCTACTTTTTCACCACATCTTATTCCTGAGAGATTATTCAACCTACTTTCATATAGCCTACATCTACTTTTTATTCCCTTCTTTTTTAAAAATTCTAACTGAGGCTTTGAAATATTTTTAAAATCTCCAGTACCTAAAATAATTGAATTATACCCACATTTATCTCGCTCTTTTACATCAATAATATAGGTATCACCGAGATACAATAAAGTCACAGCTACACGACTACTATCGGAATATATAGCAGTATGACCAACATTTTTCATTAATAAACCAATTCTTCTCAGCGAACTTATTCTCTTCATTCTTTATTCCTAAACTTTATAACCTTCTTTATTTTCGAATCAACTTCTACTCCAGGCAGAGGAGAAAGAAAAGATGAATTTCCAAGCATTTGTACTATAGTAGGAGTAGGATTATATAGAACAATTAAACGTTTAGAAGTCCTTCGTTCAAGTTGCTCACGAGATTTTTTATCAACATGAGGAGATCTATTAACATTAAACTTAAAATTTTTCCTTGGCAAAGCAATTGGACCTGATAATCTTGTACCAGAATGTTTTAATTTATCCTTGAATTCACGCACAAATTTTCTAATATATTCCTCCAACCTTGAACAATCAAAAGCTTCTATTTTAATATGTATCTCTTGCTCCATCTAGTTTCATACCCCAACTACTCCAAAATTTCAGAAACAATACCAGAACCAACAGTTTTACCACCTTCTCTTATTGCAAAACGTAACCCCTTATCTATTGCTACTGGTGCCTGTAATTCTACTTCTATACTTACATTATCTCCTGGCATTACCATTTCTTTCCCTTTTAGCAATTTTATGTTTCCTGTCACATCTGTAGTTCTTATATAAAATTGTGGTTGATAATTTTCAAAAAATGGTGTATGTCTTCCTCCTTCCTCCTTTTTTAATACATATATCTCGGCCTTAAATTTTTTATGTGGTGTTATTACATTTGGCTTTGCTAATACTTGCCCTCTCTCTACCTCCTCTCTTTTTATTCCTCTTACCAATATTCCTACATTTAATCCAGCACATCCTTTATCAAGACATTTTTTAAACATTTCTATTCCTGTACATATTGTCTTTCGTGTCGCCTTCAAACCTACTATCTCTATCTCTTCGCCTATTTTTATTTCTCCTTTTTCTATTCTTCCAGTAACCACCGTTCCACGCCCAGGTATTGAAAATACATCCTCAATCGGCATTAGAAATGGCAAATCCACAGGCCTTGGTGGAATTGCTACATATTCGTCTAATTTTTCCATTAACTTTTCTATTGATTTTTTCCCATATTCATTATCTTTATCTTCTAATGCTTTCAATGCAGATCCAATAACCATGGGAACTTCATCACCTGGAAACTCATATTTATTTAGTAATTCCCTAATTTCCATTTCTACTAAGCCAATCATATCGTAATCAGCAACATCAGCCTTATTTATATATACAATGATATACTTAACATCAACTTGCTTTGCAAGTAATATATGTTCTCTTGTTTGCGGCATTGGTCCATCAACTCCAGACACTACTAATATTGCTGCATCCATCTGTGCTGCACCTACTATCATATTTTTTACATAATCAGCATGCCCAGGACAGTCAACATGTGCATAATGTCTCTTATCTGTTTCATATTCTACGTGTGCTGTTGCTATTGTTATTCCCCTTTTTCTTTCTTCAGGTGCTTTGTCTATTTGATCATATGCTACAAAACGCCCATAATACTTAGTTATTGCTGCTGTTAATGTAGTCTTTCCATGATCTACATGTCCTATTGTTCCTACATTTACATGTGGCTTACCAAATGCTTCTACTATCTGCGTCATAATTTAAAGTTTTCACCAAAAAAAATACAAATACATCATAGTAATATATTAATTTTATAAAAATACAATAAAAAAAAGAGCGGATAGTGGGATTTGAACCCACTCTGCTAGCTTGGAAGGCTAGAGCTCTACCAATTAAGCTATACCCGCATATTATTAACATGGAGGAGGTAGGATTCGAACCTACGTACGCTTCCACGGACAGATTTACAGTCTGTTACCTTTAACCACTCGGTCACTCCTCCCACCAACAAAATTCATTAAAAAAATATTAGGTAGTATTTTAACTTAATTTTTATATTAAATTTAATAATAAATTCCTAAAACAAAAAAATCAACAATAAAACTTTGAACAACATTAACTATGCAGATTTTATTTTATATAATTTAATATTATTAATAAAATATTTAAACAAATAATGTGAATCATGTGTACCTGGAGCTCCTTCAGGATGATATTGCACAGAAAAAACAGGATAATTCTTCACCACTATTCCTTCTATACTATTATCAAATAAAGAAACATGAGTAATTTTTATATTTCTTGGTAAGAAAAATGGATCGACAACAAATCCATGATTTTGACTAGTAATCTCAACTTTTTTGCTACTCACATTATAAACTGGATGATTACTTCCTCGGTGACCAACATTCATCTTAGTAGTCTTTGCCCCTAAAGCAATTGCAAGTAATTGATGACCCATACATATTCCAAAAATTGGTATTTTAGACTTTATAATAACATTTATTTCTGAAATTAAGTTCTCTCCTATCTTTTGTGGATCACCAGGACCATTTGAAAATACTATCCCATCTGGACACATATTTAATATCTTTTGAGAAAAACCCCTATCTGGTTTAATTAATTCAACTGTGCAGCCAAGTTTTACCAAGCGTGAAGTGATACTAAATTTTACACCAAAATCAACTATTATAACTTTATATTTTTCAATATTTTGAACTTCAACGTCATCTACTTGAATTACAGAAGACACATTATTATGTAAACTACTGACTGCATCAATTATTTCCATTCCATTTGGAGATTCATATTTACCAATTCATTCAATAAATTTTCTACTATTTCTTGAACAGTCTGATCATTACAAATCCATGGATTAAGTTCTAAAGGATAAATCAATGAACATATCATTCCATTTTGATACCCATGTTTTCTTAAGTGTCTAGTCAAAGCTCTAGTATCAACTCCTGATATTCCAACAACATTATTTCTCTTTAACCAATCATTTAAATTAATATATGAAGAAGGATGAGATGCAGGAGAAAGTTCACGCATAATTACACCACTTGCAAAAATCCTCTCTCCTTCATTATCTTTACTATTTATTCCAATATTACCAATATGAGGAAAAGTAAACATTATAATTTGATCAGTAAAAGAAGGGTCAGTTATAATGTGCTGGTAACCAGTAGCACCAGTAGTAAAGCAAACCTCGCCTATACTCTTACCCCTTTTACCTATTGATTTTCCTAAAAAACATTTACCACTTTGTAAAATTAAAATTGCGTCCTGCACTAATTTTTCATAATTGGTTTAAAGATAGTATATAAGAATTTTAAACAACACAATAGAAAAAAACTCTTTACTAAAATCTTTCATTATAAAACATTTAATTAATGAAAATTAGCTATAATTTCAATCAATACTAATGTTAATATGAAGTCACCTTTAAGCTAGATATTAAATATTTTAATACATGAATAACAGATCAAAACCAAACAAACACAAAAAACATTAAGAAAATTACAAACCCTACTTTTTTATAACATACACCTTTAAGCAAATTATTATTACTCATTAAATATAGTGTGAACTGGCAATTTGTAACAATAGGTAAGGGCAATAATTACTTTTTACTTTCTACAAATTCTAAGAGAAAAAAAATAGACAAAAGCAAATGCAATAAACTAAATAAAACAACCAATGTATAACTAATTTTCGTTAGAAAATTAAACTTAATTTCACTGTAAAACTTCCCATAATCCATTTGAAAGTCTACTTTCATATATTAATTAAGTAAGATTATTAATAATTATCTCTACTCCTTTTTTACTAACATAAATTAACTATACAGCAATTTAGTTTACTCTATAATCTTTTTCACTATGCTTGATCTCAAACCACGGATAAAATCCGTAACTCTACAAGGGGTTCTTCCCTCTATTTGAATCATTTTAGGAATTAAAATTCCACCTTTCAAGCTTATATGCATATTATCATTAATAATTTCACCTTGTGCTAAAGGCAAAGAAAGATTAATTTCAAAATCAGCATCTAGTACTCTAAGGCGTTTATTTTCTATCTTAATAAACGCCTTAGGGTAAAACGCTTTAACTTTTCTATAGGCAACTTCACAAGTATCATTTGCATATATTTTATAGTCTTTTACTTTACTAGCGTAGCATACATTATCACCCTCCTGTTCTAAAGGAACCTGTTGTTGTTTTTCGACTTCATTCAATATTTCCATCAACAAGTTACTGCCTAACATAGACAACTTATCATGCAATGTCTTGTAATTATCACTTTTTTTAATTACAAATCTTTTCTGCTTTAAAATAGGACCAGAATCTAACCTTTCATTCAATCTAATAATGCTAACCCCAGTTTCTTGGTCTCCTGCTAAAATTGTATGTTGTATAGGAGCTGCACCACGCCATCTAGGCAGTAGTGAAGGATGAATATTAATACAACCATGTTTTGGAATATCTAAAACTTCTTTTGGAAGCATCAATCCATATGAAACAACAACTGTAATATCTGGTTTAAAGTTTCTAAATCTTTCTTGTTCTATCAAAGATCTTAGAGAAGTAGGAGTGCATACTTTTATATCATGTTTTTCAGCAATAGCATGAACAGGAGATTTTGTTAATCTCTGTCCACGTCCTGAAGGTTTGGGAGCCTTGGTATATACTGCTATTATGTCATTTCTGGATTTGAATAGCAAATTTAGTGTACCAACAGCAAATTCAGATGAACCCATGAAAATCACTCTCATGTTACATTCTAAAAATTAAGAATTTTTTACTAACTTAGTGTTAACAATTTCTACTAATTTTGAAAAATCATTTTGATAATTAACAGCCATTTCAGCAAGAATTTTTCTATTTAAGTGAATTCCAGCAAGCATAAGCCCATGTATAAATCTACCATAGGTAAGCCCATACTTTCTTACTGCTGCGTTAATACGTATTATCCATAAATTACGAAAATCACGCTTGCGATTTCTTCTGTCCCTATAAGAATACTGTAATGCTTTTTCAACTCTTTGAAGTGCAACTCTATAACAATTTTTTGCACGGCCCCTGTAACCCTTAGCTAACTTTAATATTTTTTTATGACGTGCATGAGTAGTAACTCCACGTTTTACTCGAGCCATTTGCTTTTACCTCCATTTTTTTTTAATGCCATAAGGTATATAAAGTTTAACTATACGCGAGTCAGACTTACCAAGAATAATCGTACCGCGCTGATTACGAATATTAAATTTGCTCCTTTTAATCATACCATGTCTTTTGCCAGATTGAGTAGAAATAACCTTACCTTTAGCTGTAAGATTAAAACGCTTTTTAACAGAAGATTTAGTTTTTAATTTCATTTTCTTCATGTAAATTCACGAATACTTTAATAGTCAAATTTTTTTAAACAGAAACTAGCTAATATTATATAAATAACTTTATTAAAAATACAATAAATATTAGCTTACAAAATTTACACTAATATAATATATCACTTAAAGCTACATTACAAACAAAATTACATATTCAAAGACACCTTTTTTTCACACATTTAGTATATTACCAGGCTTTTTCTTCTTTTTTTCAAGAATTTTCCCAAAAAAATATTATCTTATTTTTTATTAGCTTACCTCTATTTTAGTATATAGCCTATGATTACAGCAAAGTACTCTTTAGATTTACAAAAATCTGATTCTTTAAATTTACTGCCCGCACAGCAAGTAAATAGCAACAAAATACTTTATATTTGACTTACTCATTAATGTACAAAACAGTTAATATTATGATATGTCATAAGTTATAAATACATCAATTTTCACAATAAAACATACTAGCATAAAATACTAATAAAAACTTTTTTTCTTTTTAAATTTAATTAAAGAGGCTTATTCTAGATTTTCATTAAAATAAGCAGTTTTATCACTTCTTTTCTTATACTCTTCTGCAGTACTCAAGGGTTGCTTTTTAGCTGTAATATTTGGCCATCTCCGTGAATATTCTAAATTTATATCATAAAATAACTTAATTTTTTTTTGTTCATTGCTTAACAAGCTTTCATCTAATCCCAAAATATCTCTTATAGAATCATCAGTGACAATTGCATCTACTGGACACTCAGATATACATACTCCACAATCAATACATTCATCAGGATTAATCACAAGCATATTTTTACCTTCATAAAAGCAGTCAACAGGACATACTTCTACACAATCTGTATACTTACACTTTATACACCTATCCGTAACAAAATGTGTCATGAAAAGCAACGTATAAACTACATATTTTTAATACAGCAAATCAGTACAAAATTCAAGTCTTTCTTGTTACTATTTAAAGTTCAATATAAACAAATATCTGCTTACCTCTAAGTAACTAAAAGAAAATTTCATTGTAAAAATAAATAAGTCAAATTTAATAAAAAAACAAAAACTTGGCTAAACCTTTCATAGCTAAAAACTCACCGTACACTAATAGTATATAAATCATTAACAAGAAAAAATATCAAATACCAAATAAGATTATACAAAAACAATATATGCATTCAAAATACGTCTAAATATAATTAGAACCTAAGTAATAAGTAATACCTGCAAAAATTTAAAATTACCCTGCTTTAATTAAAATAACCAATATAATAACTATACTCAATATAGAATATTAGACATAAAAATTATAACACTCAGTGATTTCACTTTTCAATATGAACGTTACAAGAAATCTTATAAGCGCTGAGTGTTTGGTAATTGATTTAAACAAATTTAATTTTAGTATGATTTCTAAATTCGTAAAATATAGAAACTATAAGTATACAATAAATATACAAAATATTAGTATGACTGATACAAAAAAACAATTAATACCACTTTTTCTGAAAGAAAAATTCTGATCTATGCTTCTGATCTATGCTAAAGAATTATTAAAATAATAAACATAATTATCACCAAGCTTCATAAATTACTACTAAACTGAATCCCAGTATTCTCCTTTTCACAAATTAAAGAATCAAAATACATTTTAACTATCGCCGACATTGTAATAATGAAAATGCTAAAAATCTTAAAATTTTCATAAAGATAGATTTTACTTCAGATTAATAATGTAAAGACAGAAAATTTTGCTTTTCTTCAAGCTATACTCTATATGATAACAATATTAGATTAAAAATCTCTGCTTTTAAAAAACCATTAGTTCATTAAATGATTTGATCTTAATTATCAACTAATTGAAAGAGTATTAGTTCAGTTTATCTCCTCGACAAAGGAAAAGTAACCTTATTAATATCAAATGCTAAATACTATTTTTTAACAAAAAAAAAAGTATAAAATTATAATCAATTCATTAAGAAGCTTATTAAGCAGCTCTGTATCCATCTATTCAGATTAAGTACCCTTAAATATCCTTATATATTTAAGTAAGGCAAGCAGCATTTTCATAAATTGAGTCTATTTAAATTAAGTAATTTAAAGTTGAAGAATAGAATAAAACAATTGCTAGACTAAAAATCAAAGAAAGCATCAACATTTTCAAAATTATTTTGAATTACAAAACTTTACTTTCTTCCATACAATGAGCCAAGTCAAGAAAGGTAAATCTGTCTCTTGCTGTAAATGCAATACTAACCACTTTGCAATATTGCTCCTTATCCCAACCTAGATGCTCTGGTAAATGTGGAATTGACAAATCTTCAAACATTTTTTTTAAACGTTTTGCAGGCAATAAATTTTGCCTAATTAAACTAGAAATATTATTCCATTCTTTATGAACAATCTCTTTAATTTTGTGCTGCAAAACTTGTTTCCGCTTTAAAATTTTTATAAATTCAGTATTACCAAAGCACTCCATCATCCAAGTAGTACTATATTGATTCACTTTCTGAACTTTAGCATTCGATATTGGAATAACACTAAAATAATTCATTGGTTTAATGATTGGATTGTGCATTGATAATATCTTTTCTTGTAAATTAGCCATGGTAGTCATTGTAACAGCAATCTTTTCACCATGTAATGAAGAAGAATAATCTCTTGTTACCATTTCCATTGTGTGAGCTATCATATGCTCTCCCTGACTTGCAGAATAGCTACCTTTTGACATTACCATTCCAAGTCCTGAAATGAGTAAAGCTTCCATAAGTAATAAAACCACTTTTTTACTTCTTTCTGCAAGCGCTAAATACTCCCTAAGTAAAATTTCTTCCAAATCACGAACAAGTGAAAAAGGCAATTCATTATATTCTGTACCAAGTAGTAGATGAGATAACAACCAATCAGCTTGCACTGTTGAACGACAAATAAAATCTGCAAATCCGCTCAATGTCAAGCGTAGTGGTGCATTAGTAATTATATTAGTATCAATATATATTGCTTTTGGGAGATGTGCCACAAAAGATTTTTTATACCCATCAACTAAAATAGAAGCATTTGCAGAAGTATACCCATTCATAGAAGCAGCTGTTGGAAAAGATATATAGTTCTTACCTTCAAGATAGCTTGCATACTTACAAATATCATTAATAGTACCACTACCAAGTGCAACTATTAGGTCACTATCCTTCGCCTTATTTCTAACTAAATTAACAATTTCAAGAGATGCAGACATATTTAGAGTAACTTCTCTACCTGATATCATTCTAGCACTCGACACTGGAATCCATACTTTTTTTTCCTTAATCTTGGTATCAGAAAATTGAGATAATAAAATTTTAGAAGTATTTAAAATAACATAAGGCTTTGTAACAGGTCTAATAATATTGCTAGGAATTATTAAGTGAGAAATTTTATTAAATATATTTTTACTTAAAAATTCTGCTGTATTTTCATCCGCAACCAAAAAAATGTCATTCCCATACTGCATGCATATTTCATGTATATTATCAACAAGATGATGATCTACTATTATTTCCCCTATGAGGGTTTGTTTAGCTTGATGTAATATTTGCTTTAAATAATGCATAGAATGTTTACAATATAGTATTCAGTATTTTAAAGTTGGTATGAAGATTGATCCTGTAGAGCTAACTAAAAAGTTAATTTCTTTTAAGAGTATAACACCAAAAGACAATGGAGCAATAGAACATATAGCAGCAATTCTCAAGAAAAGTGGTTTTAAGTGTGAAATTTTAGAGTTTGGCAGTAACGAAGATAAGGTTAAAAATCTCTATGCAAAATATATAAATGGAGTGCCAAATCTATGTTTTGCTGGACATATCGATGTTGTATCACCAGGTCAACTAAAAGATTGGATATCTGATCCATTTAATCCAAAAATTAAGGATGGGATATTATATGGAAGAGGAGCAGCTGATATGAAAAGCGGAATAGCTGCATTTATTGCTGCTATGGTAAATTTTATTATAGAAAAATTCCAATTCAATGGTTCTATAAGTGCACTAATTACTAGTGCTGAAGAAAGCATGGAAGAATATGGAACAAAAGCAGTTTTAGAATGGATGGAAAGTAACCAAAAAAAAATGGACTATTGTGTTATTGCTGAACCAACCAGTAGTAAAAAATTAGGTGATACTATAAAAATAGGCAGAAGAGGATCTGTAACATTTAAATTAATTTGTCACGGAAAACAAGGACATGTTGCTTATCCAGACCTAGCTGACAATCCAATATATAAAATGATGTCAATATTGAACAAAATAAGAAACACTACCTTTGATAGAGGCAACAAATATTTTCAGCCTTCAAATTGTGAAGTCACTACTATTGACGTAGGAAATAATATTACTAATTTAATACCTAATTTAATAGTTGCAAATTTTAACATTCGATATAACAATATACAAACACCTGACAATTTATACAAGTTAATCAATGAAATATGTTCTAGTGTAACTGAAAATTATAAACTCTATATTTATAATAGTAGAGGTGTTTTTCTCTCTGTTCCAGATAAAAACACTGACATCATGCTTAATGCAATAAATAAAGTCACTAATATCGATGCTGTGATGAGTACAAGTGGCGGCACCTCTGACGCTGCATTTATCAAAAATTTTTGTCCAGTGATTGAATTCGGTATGATCAATAAAACTGCACACCAAGTAAATGAATGCGTATCAGTGGATGATATACATAAATTAACTGCTATATATAAGGAATTTATAAAAAATTACCTCTACCCTACTAACAAGATATTAAATCAAATTAATATAATTAGTAATATTCCTAACGGCCCATTATTAGCTTAAGATATATCCAAAATTAGTAAGAATAGTAAATTAGAAATAAATTTTAAAGAAAAATAAAGAAAACTTGCATATAAATTTATCACGTGATAGAATAATAACCATCTAAAATTAAAGAGGTTAATTATGAATCTTGTGACAAAATCTGCTATCGATTTTACTGCTCCTGCTGTTCTCTCTGATGGAGAAATAGTTGATAATTTTTGTCTAAGCAAGCATATAAAAGATAAATATGCTGTTCTTTTTTTCTACCCACTCAATTTTACTTTTGTCTGTCCAACTGAATTAATATCGTTTAGTAATAAAATAGAAGACTTTTCAAAACGTGGTGTTGAAGTCATAGGAGTAAGCATAGACTCAAAATTTTCACATTGTAAATGGCGAGAAACTCCAGTAAACGAGGCTGGTATTGGAGAAATTAGTTATACTTTAGTATCTGACATTAAAAAGTCTATATCAAGAGACTACGAAGTATTATATGATCACTCAATTGCACTCAGAGGAACTTTTATTATTGATGATGAGTTTATTGTACGTCATCAATCAATAAACGATTTACCTCTAGGACGTAATATCGATGAGTTCATTAGAATTATTGATGCAATTAAGCATAATAAGGAATATGGAGAAGTATGTCCAGCAGGATGGAAAAAAGGAAAGGCAGCTATTCAAGCAAGCAAAGAAGGGGTAGCTGACTATTTGAATTCATATAGTGAAGAATTATAGATGAATCTATTTAGCACAAAGGTTCTCATTATCGGCTCTGGAGTAGCTGGCTACGCTGCTGCTATATATGCGGCACGCGCAAATTTAGAACCAATCGTAGTCACAGGAATGCAACCTGGTGGTCAGCTTACGATTGCTACAAATGTAGAAAACTATCCTGGTTTCATTTCAATACAAGGTCCAGAGCTTATGAAACAAAATAGGCTACATGCAGAAAAATTTGGTGCAAAAATAGTAGATGATGAAATAAAGAGTATTGAACAACTTAACAGCTCTAATGAACATAGATTTAAATTTCTTGGTAATATTAATAATTATTACTCAGCCACGATTATAATTGCATCCGGCGCACAAGCAAAATGGCTTGGTCTTAAAAGTGAAAAAGAGTTTCAAGGTTATGGAGTTTCAACTTGTGCAACTTGTGATGGTGCATTTTTTAAAAATAAAGTTGTAGCTGTAGTTGGTGGAGGAAATACTTCTGTTGAAGAAGCAATATTTTTAACTCGATTCGCTAAAGAAGTAATACTAATACATAGACGCAATAAATTAAAAGCAGAAAAAGTGATGCAAGATAGACTTTTTAAAAAAGACAAGATAAAAATAATGTGGAATTATGCTGTAGAGCAAATTCTTGGAGAAGAAAATCCAAAAAGAGTAACTGGTATTATTATTAAATCAACAAAAACTAATAAAACTCAAGAATTAAAAATAGATGGGGTATTTATTGCAATTGGATACACACCAAATACAAATATTTTAAGAGGTTTTGTTGAAATAGACCAGCAAGGTTATGTAATCACAAAACCTGGTACAACTCTAACTAGTAAAGCAGGAGTATTTGCTGCAGGTGATGTTCAAGACAAGGTATATAGACAGGCAGTAGTTGCAGCAGCCACAGGATGTATGGCTGCACTTGATGCAGAAAAGTTTCTAGAGTCAATACCAAAACCTAAAACCTAAAAATTAAAAATAAGAAACATGTAAAAATAGCTCTATTAAAAAGTAAGATTAATGCTCTTTCTATAGAGAGTGTGTAGTACTAAGAAACATTACAATAGTTTTAAAGAAAAATATAATAAGCTGAATAAATCTATTCCAAAAGTCTATAACTACCAGTAATAATAAATATTACATGTTAAAAAAAGTGTCTCAATACTACCTACCATTCAAAAAATAATAAACTATATATGAAATATAACATACTAATAAGATATATTTCTAGACTTAAAGTAATAGCTGATATATATAATCAAAAGGAATTTTAATATAATATTAATTTATTAAACCAGAAATAATGAAAAAAAACCTCCTCAAAACGATGCCAACTAATATTAACAAAAAAATAAATTTAATTTTAAAGGGGTTATCTGCAATAAAGATTTGAGTTTTTAAATAAAATTAGAATTCCAAAAAATACAAAATCATTTATCGGTTATTTTGTAAAAAAAACACTTAGTAAAAGTACTCTTAAAAAAGAAGCTTACAAAACAATATTTACTAAAATAACCTATTTAACCTGCCCCAAAATAAAACATATTGAATCTCATACAAGATTTATAAAATAAACATCTGCAAGTAAGAATTACTAAATAGTAAAGTTAGTCAATTTATAAAAACTTAACTTCATACAAAACTATATTTGTATAATCAGCACTCAATAAAGATAAATACTACGTTTAAATCTCTTGAATATTAACTAGAA
This sequence comes from Wolbachia endosymbiont of Dipetalonema caudispina, assembly GCF_013365495.1. Lineage (GTDB taxonomy): Bacteria > Pseudomonadota > Alphaproteobacteria > Rickettsiales > Anaplasmataceae > Wolbachia. The sequence goes on from NZ_CP046580.1 coordinate 645,715, forward strand.
TCGCTATGGTATATGCTTAATAATAATATTCTCAAAGAGAAACATCCTCTTGCTTACTTCTTAAGTCTTGCAAAAAGTTTTTTTATATAAAACAAACAAGGACAAAACTTCATAACACCATCAAAACTTTTTAAGTGACAGTTTTTATTCCTTTATAAAATTTTATATAAAATCGATCAATGCTTTAGATAAATTCTTCTCTAATTAGTTAAATAAGAAGAACATAACCTTAGCTTATCTTGTACTACCATTTTATACACTAAAAAATTTTCCACTACCGACAAATACGTAGCGTTAAATCTTATATTGTCTATACCATTCTCAAACAATGAAACTAAATTCATCTTTCCTTCATTCAAACATACTACCCTCTCTCTCAAACAAAAAAAAGCAATATTCATTTTCAACATGAAACACCAAAAAAAAACTCACCAAACTTTTTAAGTCTTAAATATGACTTTAAATATCCCAAGTAAATAAAGCATTGTACCTAGCCATCATACTGATTTTAATATTAATTTAAGTCCCCTTTTTAAAGAAAGCATTAATACATGCATCACGAAAGGTCTCATTTATATCAGGATGAGAGTGACAAATTCTATAAATATCTTCTGCTGCTGCACCATATGCCATTGCAACTGCTGCTTCATTAATTAACATACTAGCATATGCTCCTATAATATGTACACCTAGTATCATATCCGTCTTATTACAAGTTAGTACTTTTACAAATCCTACGGTATCATTAAGAATTTTTGCTTTACTATTTGCAGCAAATTGACACTTGCCTACTTTATATTTTTGACCAGCAATTTTAAGTTCCTCTTCGGTTTTCCCGATTGAAGAAACCTCAGGATGAGTATAAATAACAGATGGTATGATTCCATAATCAATATGAGGTGACTGTCCTGCTATTATCTCTGCAACTGCCATTCCTTCTTCTTCTGCCTTATGAGCAAGCATTATTCCACCAATTACATCACCAATTGCAAATATTCCTTTTATATTAGTTTCATACCTATTATTAACTTGAATAAAACCATAATTATTTCTTTTTATTCTATCATCAATACCAAGGCCCTCAACGTACGGTTTACGACCTACTGCAACAAGCACTTTATCTGCCTCTATAACACTTACTTGACTATCTTGAATGGAGCAAACTTTTATTTTTAACAAATTGTCACTTTGTTTTATCTCTTCAACTTTAGTGTTCAGTAAAAACTTTATACCTTGCTTCTGTAAATTAAAAAACAAAGATTTACTCAATTCCCCATCCATGGATGTAGCAATTTTATCAAGAAACTCCACTATAATAACCTCAGACCCTAGTCTCTTCCATACAGAAGACATTTCAAGCCCTATTGCTCCAGCCCCAATTACAACAATTCTTTTTGGTACTTCAGTTATAGATAGTGCACCAGTAGATGAAATAATATTTTTCTCATCAATACTAATTCTTGACAAAGAATTAACATCAGAACCAGTTGCAATTACTATATTCTTTGCTTTGAATGTCTTACCTTCAACAGAAACTTCAAGGTTACTTTGATTAAAAGAAGTAATTTTTCCAATTCCATTAATTTTAGCAATTCTATAAAAATTAAAGAGGTATTCTATTCCTTCCCCTAATTCTTTAATTATGGCATTCTTATATTCCAACATTTTTTTTAAAGAAAAACTTACATCCTTGATTCTTATACCAAGTTTTAGCAAATTATTTTTTATATAAACATACTGATAAGAAGAATAAAGTAAAGCTTTAGAAGGTATACACCCAACTCTCAAACATGTACCTCCAAAAACGCTGTTTTTATCTATACAAGCAACATTTAATCCAAGTTTTGCAGCTATAATGGCACACTTATAACCCCCTGGGCCGCCACCTATAACAATTAGATCATAATAATCAGTCATAAAAAATGAACCTATTTTCTAAAGAAAAAGAACCATTTCCCTCAGTTGTTATATATATTTTATTACGAGAAAATACTGGAGCATGAAACACCTTACCAGGTATTCCAATTATTTTTCTTATATTTTTTAATTCAGGAAAAGTAAATATTAAAATTAAGCCTCTATTACTTGTTACCCATAGCGTATTGGCATACATAATTAAAGCAAATAATTGCACGTTGTTGTTCTTTACTAAATTAGACACCCAGACCGTTTCTCCACTTTTTATATCAATACCAATTATTTTATTATCTTTAGTAATCATAAATATTCTACCACCATCTTTTTGTTCTTTTGTAGCAATAGAGAAACCGTAATATGGTACAACATTTGATAAACTTTTTATTTGCAATGATTTTGACCATAAAATATTCCCTGATTTTACGTCAATACCATATACATAAGAATTATTTGTAACAACTAAAACACCATTAAATACTCTTGGTGTAGTAGTTATATCTGTAAACTGTGTATCTAAAAGACTTACAGACAATTTTTGATCCCACAATTTTTTACCACTTTCATCAAAAGCTATTAATTCGCCATTTGAAAATGGCACCACTATTTCATTATTAATAATTACAGGTGATATAGAATATAAACCACGAACCTCATTAATTCCATTTTGGTAAGCCCAAATTAAACTACCATCATTTATATTAAAGGTATATAAATAGTTATCAATAGTTAATACTATCAATTTATCATGTATTACTACTCCCTTTCCTCTAACTGGAGCTCTCAGTTTTTTCTCCCATTGAATTTTACCAGTCCTTCCATCTATTAGATACAAAATGTTATTCACAATAAAGAAAATATTATCTCCATAATTTGATAAACTCATATTACCAATTTTTTTTTTGTGAAAAGCGCAACTTCCAATTCATAATCCTTAAATTATCAACATCAAAAGAATATAAAGCACCATATTTATCTACCATAATAACATTATTTTCTACAATAACAGGAGCCACATATCCCTGCGATAATTTTTTCTTATTTATTAAACTTATTTTCTCACTTGCCATTGTATAATTACTAAACAACAACATTATTATAACAATAATTACCTTCATTACTTATCAAACACACAACTTATTGACATATATATTAAAATACAGCCACAATAAATCTTTTTATGGTACATTAAAAATAATATCTTAGTTTAATAACAATATTTACAAACCTTTATATCTAATCTCCCATTCACAAATACAAAAAAAGTAATGGATAATTTTTATTCATGAAAATAACGCCTTATCCTATTTTGATAAGTATATTTTAACCAAAAAACTAAATAATTCAGATACTAACTATATGATATACATTACCAGCTGCACAAGATATTAAATACCTTACAATTTTCATTGTAAAGAAATCAATAAGCCTGTCAAGCAGTAATTTCACCTCATTTCCAGCTATGATATTACTTAATTAAATTAATGACTATTAAAAAAACTAATAACATGTATTATAATCTATAAATGACTTTTGAGGTAGTATGAAACTAGGCGTTAATATTGACCATATTGCAACTCTTCGCAATGCACGAGGAACTTCTTATCCAGATCTATTAAAAGCAGCAGAAATAGCCACCGATGCTGGAGCAGATTTTATCACTGTTCACCTACGAGAAGACAGAAGACATATTAAAGATGAAGATGTATTTAACTTAAAAAAACATATCAAAACTAAACTTAATCTTGAAATTGCAGCTACAGAAGAAATGCTTAAAATTGCAAAAAAAGTAAAACCTTATTCGATTAATATAGTACCAGAAAAAAGAGAAGAATTAACAACAGAAGGTGGTTTGGATATAATTAATACGTATAACAAACTTTCTAATATAATAAAAGAAATACATAGTACTGGCATAAAAGTTTCACTATTTATCAATCCAAGTATCAATCAACTAAAATACCTTGAAAAACTAGAAAAAAAGCCTGACATAATAGAAATTCATACAGGAGATTACTGTAACAATTCATCAGAGGAAGAATTAAAACTAATTAATAATGCTGCAGAGTACATAAACAAACTAAAAATAGAGTGTCACGCAGGACACGGTATAACCTGTACACACGCTAAAAAAATAAAAAAAATACCTTACATCTTAGCTCTTAATGTTGGCCATTTCTTAATCAGCGAAGCTATATTTTACAGCTTATACAGCACAGTAAAAAAAATGAAAATGATAATATCTAACTAACTACTCCTTACTTCCTTTTCATTCAAAAGACCTAAAAGAGTTTGGCTTGCTTTAAATCTTACTCTTATTTTTTCAGGAACAGTCATTATCTTACCATTCTGAGGATTACGGCATTGTTTTTTCTGACTTATAGCAGTAGATAATGTACCTAATCTATGCAAACGAACTTTACCTATCCTTTTTAGATCACCTTTTATTCTTTTTATCCAAGCATCATGAATCTTGCCCAAATTTAACATTGTTATATCTATACCTTGATTAGATAAATCTTCGTATATTTGTTTTACTATACTCTCTTTACTCATAAATTACCTTAATTAAAAAAATTCATAAACAGCATATTTAATTCATACTGATAGTCAACCAAATTTATCATGAAAATTTAGGATATATTATACACTTTTTTTAAAACATTTACATAACGCCTACAAAAGTATCACCCTATAAAATAACTATCTTTTAGAAAATTGACATCTCTTACGAGCTTTATGCCTACCATATTTTTTACGCTCAACAACACGTGAATCTCTTGTCAAAAATCCCTTACTACGTAATATAAAACGCAAGCTTTGATTTGTTTTACTTAAAGCCCTGCTCACTCCATGAGCTAAGGCACCAGCTTGACTAGATAACCCTCCACCTTTTACAGTTGCAAACACATCATATTTATCTAACACAGATGTTATGATAAGTGGCATTCTTACTATTTGACATATAGATTCTCGCTTAAAATAAGAAAATAACTCGTTTTTACGATTAACACTAAACTTTCCATCTCCTGGCTTTATCCATACCCTTGCTACAGATTCCTTTCTTCGGCCTGTAGCATATAAACGCCCCAGTGAATCAATAACTAATTTATTTACTTCTTCTGATTGATCTACTATAGAATTTTCCATCTTGACCTCACTACCTTTTATTTTTTCGATTTAAAGAAGCAAAATCTATCTTTTCAGGTTGCTGCCCCTGATGATTATGTTCTGAGCCAGAATAAACGTACAGATTCTTAAAGCGTTTACGTGCCATAGGTCCATCATCAAGCATCCTTTTTACTGCTATTTGCATTACACGTTCAGGAAATTTACCATTCAGAATATTATCCGGAGTAGCCTTTTTTAAACCACCAGGATACCCTGTATACCTATAATAAATTTTCTCTTTAAGTTTTTTTCCAGTAAAACATACTTTCTCAGCATTAATAATAATTACATTATCACCACAATCCATGTGAGGTGTATATTCAGGTTTATGCTTTCCACGCAATAGTGTTGCTACAAATGCTGCTAACCTTCCCACTGTTAACCCGTTTGCATCTATAATAAACCACCTTTTATTGATTTGTTTTTCTTTCAAAAAAAAAGTCCCCATAAATTATTTCAAACACATATATACTATGCATAGTACACTCAACTTTAAAACAGAGTCAAATAATATTAGTATTGACTTCCAAACAATTTACGCTAATAATCTAGCACATATCCAAATAATCATAGTAAAAGAATGTCTAAGTTTATTATTATATTCATGGTTGTCTTTGGTAGTATAAGTTGCTATGCAATCAATCTTGAAGAAGCTATAAATAAAGCTATTAAAAATAGTTTAAAATTAAAATCTCAACTTTACCAGTATAAAAGCATAGAAAAACAACTGAAGTCTTCTGGATTAGCTGGGTTTTTACCAGATATTAACTTACAGTATAATTTTGACAGTAATTTTAATTTTTATGATAAAAAACACAATTTACCTGAAAAACACCTTACATTAAGACAAAAAGTAATAGGTGGTGGTAGTTTTGCTACATTTAACCAATCAAGTCATCTTCTTAAAGCAGAAAAGATACTATTTCAACAATCAAAGCAAGAAGTTGCACTTAACGCTGTAAAAGTATACACTGACGTTCTAAAAAGAACAGCAATACTAAAATTAAAAGAGCACAAAGAACGTGTTTCTTTAGAGAATTTATCTGCAGTAAAAAAGCGCTTCTCTCTCGGAGAAGTTACCAATACTGAAGTCTCACTAGCAAAAGCAAAATTTTCTTCTTCAGTGCTGGATAGAATTGATGCTGAAGGCAAATTAAAACTAGCAAATATTGCTTATTCTCATTTAATTGGAGAAGATCCAGATAAGCTCTCTGAAGTTAATGATAAATTACCTTCTGTCCCAGAGTTAAATGAATGCTTGCAGTTAGCAAAAACCAAAAACCTATCATTAAAAGTAGCAATTCATAAAAAAAAGGCAGATGGAATGGCAGTAATTTCTGAAATTTCTAAGTGGTTACCTTCCTTGAATCTCAGTGCAAGTAAAAGTTTAAATGAAAGTATTAACCTTAATACGCTTTTAAACACTACTAACATTACTTTTACCCTTGATATCCCAATCTTGACAAAAGGAACTACTACTTTTAGTATAAGTAAAGCTAAAATGAACGCAAAAAAATCTGCTTATGATTATTATGAAATAATAAAATATATAGAAAAAGAAGTTATAAAAACTTGGAATAATGTTTTAATAGCAAAAACTATTATCAAAGCAAGTCAAAAGGTTGAAAAGGCAGCAGCTTTTGCATTAGAAGAAGTTAAACAGGAAGTTAATTTAAATTTAAAAAGCAAAATTGAACTCTTAGACACTGAAAATGCACTATTAAAAGCACGTTCAGATTTAGTTGAAGCAAAAAATAATTATGCAATCAGTGTTTATAAATTACTTTTAATGACAAATAGCATAAACTTCTAAACTTAGATAACATTTAAATAACAAGCAAAATAATCAGTTTATATGTAAAATTTCTTCTGAAAACAGAAAAAATCATATTTAATGAAAATGCAAACGTTAATCACGCAAAAATAAAGAAAGAAAAAAAAGATAATAATATTATTATATATTCACTCAAATAAATTTAGAAGAAAGCAGTAAAAAGAGTGCAAAAAATATCAACTGATAACTGAGTAAGAGTAAAAAAATATTTTTTAATAATGCTAAGCTTAACAAGCATAACTATAATTTAAAGAAAGAAAAAGAGTGTTTAACACTCCAGTAACCAAAAAAACATACAAAAGTAGCTTTACAACACAAAATAATGACCACCACTTTTAAAAAATTAATATAAAAATTAAAAAAAATTACTAAAAAGATACAAAACATATTATAACACAAATAATAAAAAAGCATTTTCTTGAGAAGTCATTATATCTTTTTTTTTAATCCTAGTTATCAAAATAACTAAATAAATTTTTATACTAGTAAAAGAATAGCTAAAAGAGAACAAATAATATAATTTAATAGTAGTGATTTTATAGATAGCAATAATAAAAACTAAAATAAAAACAGCTAAAGGCAGAAAATTATCTTCAACTAGGTGGTTATACCGTCATTTAAATGATAAGTATGTACAAAAAACTAACAAAGATGGCTATAGATCACGCTCAGCGTACAAGTTGATAGAAATAGATAATAAATTTAAATTACTCCAAAAAGGACAAAAAATTATTGACCTTGGTGCTCACCCTGGTGGATGGTCACAAGTTGCATCTCAAAAAGGAGCAAATGTAGTTGCAATTGACATAAAGCCATTAAACCCGATTAATGGGGTAGAATATATAGAATGCGATATCATAAATGATCTTAAAATTTTAGAGAAAAAATTTAAAAATAAAAAGTTTGATGTAATTTTATCTGATGTCTCCCCAGAATTCTGCGGCATAAAATCATTGGATCATATCAGGATCATGCTTTTATGTGAAGCAGCATTGACCATTACAAAGCATTTTCTAAATCAAGGCGGTAAGTTTGTAGTAAAAATCTTTCAAGGAGAATTTGATAAAGACTTTTATAATGAGTTAAAAAAAATCTTCAAAACAGCAAAATATTTTAAACCCAAATCAAGTAGATCTGAATCTACAGAAATATACTTAGTAAGTTTAGATTTTAAATTTAGATTTTACTAGTAAATTTCTTACAGAAAAAAATAAATCCTACTAATCCTGCTCTATAGCAAATTTCAATGCCATGTGAATAGCTATAGTACTATTAATCAATAAGATGATAAAAATTAAAGCAGTAACAAATAATATATGAATACCTAAAGACAAACTCTTAAACTGAACTAGTAATTTAAAGTACACAAAAGTTGGCATTATAATTGGCAAAACGAGAATTTGTGATATTCCTGATGCTAAATTATTTCTACCAATCATTAATGCATTCCCAGTAGCTGAAATATTAATTACTACCAGTATAGTAAGTAACAAAGATAAGCCAGCTGTTATTGAATATTCAATACCACAACCCCAAACTATGAAAATAAATATAGAAGAAATTACTGAAATTGGTAATCCAAACAATATCCAGTGAGTAAAAATTTTACAGACAATTATAAACTTAGAGGAAAGAGGTTGTATGAAAATTTGCTCCAATATTCCATCATAATAATCAGAAGCAAATAAATTACTTGTAGAAATTTGCAAAACAAACGTAGTACATATCCATATTAATGCTAACATGACTTCTTGTTCACTATTACTTCCAAGAGAAAATGAAGACAAGCTCAACATTATAATAAAGATACATATTATATAAATAAAATCACTATTACTTATTATTAACTTTTTTATTAAGCCAATCATACTAGGCTTTTAAATGTTTATTATAAATTATAGTATTTATTGAGAAATAATATAATTTTCTATCATAAAAAATATAGCTTTAATTATTTATGAAATAATTCAATTATGAAAGAACTACCAAAAATAAAACTACCAGAAAACTATACTCCTTCAGAGGATGAAGAATACATGAATATAAAACAACTAGAATACTTCAATTTAAAGCTACAATCAATGCTTGATGAAACAGAAAAGCAAGAATTAGAAAATAACACATACTATTCTGATGAAGATAGTGAAAATGAAAAATTAATTAAGCGCAGAAAAGAAAAAAAAGAAAAAATCAAGGAGGCACTAGAAAAAATAAAATTAGGCACCTACGGCTATTGTGAAAGAACAGGAGAAGAAATAGGCGCCGAGAGACTTAAAGCTAATCCGCTTGCTATATATTGCATTGAAGAACAAGAAAGATTAGAAAAAGAAAAGAATATATATAATACCGAAGACTAATTTTAAAATATATTTAACAAATCCACCAATTTATTTTTTTTCGATCTTTTAAGCTTTTCTTTCTTTAATATTAAATTTATCTCCTCCACACTTTTATCAATATCATCATTAATTATTATATAATCATATTCACTACATTTACCCATCTCCTTTTGAGCTGCAGCTAATCTGTATTCTATTTCACTTTCACTATCAGTATTACGTTTTTGTAAACGCAGTCTTAACTCTTCCATAGAAGGAGGAAGCACAAAAATGCTTACAATTTTTTCTTTCATATGCTTAAATAAATGAAACGCTCCTTGCCAATCTATACTAAGCAAAATACTCACTCCACTACTTAGATTTAGTTTTATAAAATCTTTTGGTATGCCATAGAAATTTCCAAAAACTTTAGCGTACTCAAGCATTTGGTCAGCCTTACATAACTCATGAAATTTCTCTTCAGTAACAAAAAAATAATCTTTTCCATTTATCTCACCAGAACGAGGTTTGCGTGTAGTTACAGAAACAGATCTAACTAAATCGATTGACTGATCAAGTAACTTTCCTAATATAGTAGTTTTCCCAGCTCCAGAAGGAGAAGATAAAATTAATAACAATCCTACCTCATCCTTTATAACCATTTCCATACCTCAAAATATTTTATAAAATATCACAAATTATTTATTTACTCAACTATGTAATCCTCTAATATAGCATCTCAAATCAATCAGACTTTAAAAAAACGAAATAACACCAAATCAGAATTCACAATAAATTTAGAGTAATCAATAAAGAAAAATTATTAAAAATAGCATTAAATCAACAAAGATTAACTTATTCAAATTAACAACCTTGCTTACTTATATTAGAGATTAAAGCCTACCTCTTCATTATCGTTAAAACCGAATAAATAAATCTACAACTTACCAATCAATACCATAACCAACCCTTTATATATTCTAAAAAGAAAAAATATATTATTAATTATCAAATTACTAAATTTACAAAAAGCCTGTTTTTTAAAAGTATTATCACACAAGTAAAGAAAATTTAAAATTTTCCCAATAAAACTAAAATTAGTTACTTCTAAAGTAGACTAGTTTAAACTATCATTATCAAATTAAAAAAATATCAAATTTTCTATTTCACTAGAATTCACTCTCTGATAAGAAAGTTTACTATTAGAAATTAAGAACTCTAACCCTGTACTTTAACCTTATACATAGAAACTGTAGAAAGATTTATAATATTTTTTATCTCCACAGAAATAAATAATGAATAATCAAAAAAAGAACCATTCATATCAGAATTTATAATTTTAGCATTATCAAATTTTCCATAACGGACATCAGAATCAGAAATATTGACCTGATCTAGTTCACTAGAACTTAAATTAATATTAGATAAATCAGCATCCTGAAAAGCCATCTCAAAAGCACATGAGTGTTTTATCTTAGAACCATTTAATATAGACTGAACAAAACTTGAACTATCACTACTCACATAAGAAATTTGTGCATTACTTAAGTTCACCTTATTGAAATTACTGCTAATTATAGCAGAAGAATTAAGATAAACATTAGAAAGATTACTACCCGTAAAATCTGATTCCTTTATCTCTGTACCATATATAATAGTATCTTCTAACGAGGAAAATTGTACTTTTAATTTATATAAATCTACTCCAAAAAAATTTGCATTATCAAGATTGCTACTTTGTACAATAGTATTGCTTATCTCACTATCACTAAAATTTATATAACTAATATTTGAATTCAACAAGTCAGAAAAATTCATTTTTACATTAAAAAAATTAGTATATAACCCGGTGACACTATGCATTTTCACATTTTTAATATCAGAACTGACAAACTCAGCATAACTAACATTAGAATGACTAAATACAATATTTGTCAAATTTGCAAAAATAAATTTTGCAAAACTCAAGTCAGTACCTTCTATTCTGATACCTTGTAAATTAGCATTAGAAAAATTAGCTCCACGTAAATCAACATTAATAAAAGATACACCTGATAAGTCTGTGTAAGAAAAATCAGCACCAACCAAACTAACTCCATCAAAAATGGACTCATTAAGATACAATCGATTAAAATTAGCCCCATTTAAATTAGCGCCAAAACTTCCTTTAAAATCTTTTAATATACCTTCTTTATGGCACTTCACTAAAAATTTTGCAAAGTCTTCTTTACTATAAGATACGTATTTGATCTTATATAAAGTACTTAAAAAATCAGTAACTAGATCTTTTTTATCATTTACTTCACTTGCATGACACAAATTACTAACTAAAATCAATATTAAAAACCTAATTATCTTTTTCACCACAATGAAATCTATTATCTTTTTTCATCTTTAATGCCCAATTATACATTTCTAAATCTTCCTTATTATTTATTCTTTTATACTCTAAAAAGTATGGTATCATTTCAGCAATTGCATTCACCATATCAACCCGTGTTCTTTTAATCGCTATATCAATAGGAGACTGAAGATTATCATTCGTTACTTCAGGATCAGCACCTTGTAATAAAAAAAAACGTACTACATCTATCTCACCCTTCTTAACTGCATAAATTAAAGGAGTATCTCCAAACCTATTTCTAAACTTCAACATCTCTTGAACTGTTAATCCAAGCTTTTCTAGTTCACCCATAATCCCTCTCAAACAAATTAAATTATTCTTTCTAATACAAAAAAAAAGCTGTTTACTATAGTCAGCAATAAACATAGTCACTGGAAGATGCTCATTAAGATTATCATATTGTCTTCTATATATTGATTCATTTTGCACATTTTTATAACGCCATTCATTTACTGATTCGCTACTTAATTTTTTCCACTTTTGCGGATTTTTCTCTCCATCTCGTACACTCCTTTCATCTTTTTTAGCAGCAAAAAGTTTTTCTATATTACGGCTTTTGGCAAGCTTTTTTACTTCTTCTTTTTTAATTTGTTCATATAATTTCTTTTTTTCTAATAATTTATCTGCATCACTTTTTGAAAACTCATCCTTCTCAACATTAATCCCTTCATAGATTTGTAGATCCTTTTGTTGCAGATCAGTTGCATTCTCACCTAAATTAGTACTTAAAGGAAAAATAAGACTTTTATTCATCTCTTCACCAATTAGACTTGGCAAATTGGAAGTAACTTCATTTTTACTTCCCTTTGACAGATTTTTACTGCTAAGATTAAATAAACCTTTATCCTTACCGTATTGTAACTCTTCTTCATTCTCCTCTTCTCTTCTAATTTTCAAATCTTGCATTTTTTCAACACTCAATATATCGACTGCATTTTTAAAAAATTCTAGGTCATTCATCTGCTGAATCATACTCTGTAACAAGCCTTGCTTTAGATTCTCTTCTATACCTATACTTTCAGGTATAAAACAACTAACTAATTTATCTACATCAATTTTTCTTTCTTTAAGTTGTTGCCCTATAGCAAATAGGCTTATCAAATTAAATATGAGATAGACAACAATATAAGCATAAAAACTTCTCATAAATATCCTTAAGCATAAGCTCAATTAAAATGATTATTATAGCTAAATAATTAACCTATACAAAAATCAAGCATAGATAAAGATGAAAAAAAATTAAACACTTATTGTAATCCAAAGCTGTCTATTAATACATTAATCAAGCACATAAAACATATTATATTTACATATAAATTAAGTAATATAACAAATGCTACATCATAACTAATTTGCCATCTTCAAATTTTTAAAGTTTTTTCTAAATCCTATAAAAACTCATTAAAATTATTCACATATAACTATAATCCTTTAATATCTTATACTGAGTACGAACATCAATTTCTCTATTTTCAACAAAACTCTTATTAAATTTGTAGTACCGCTACGCAATAATATAAAATAATTCAACTTTACAAAATATGTACTAAGATAACTATTCCATATGGCAAATATGGCAAAACTTATACCTAATTTAATCTTTCTCTCTATAAAAACAATATAATTTCATTACTAAGTATTCTAATAAAAAAAATCAATTTTAATATTTCTTATATCTAATAAAGTTACTAACATTCACTGATTTACTATAATTTAATCAATAAAAACAGAATAAAACTCAATAACAATATTAGAAATTAATACCATAATCCAACAAAATTAAGCACATTAATATAATCAAACAAAGAAAGGAATAAATTGACATAGCAACTGCTATATATTATGCTAACAATACACGGAGAGAGAGGGATTCGAACCCTCGATATAATTTAATTATATAACGGTTTAGCAAACCGCCGCCTTTAGCCACTCGGCCACCTCTCCAAATCTTAAATTTCAATTTACAACATATAATACAAAACTTCATAACCTATTTATGCTTTTAACTACATATTTTACACTAAATAACTATAAGTCATTACACAAAAATTTTTTACACAATAGCACTTTCAATAATTTTCTTAGCATCTTCTATACCAACCCATTCCCCAACTGTTACTGTTCTCCCTTTCTCTAGGTCTTTATAATGTAAAAAGAAATGGGAAATTTTCTCTAACAAATTCCTAGGTAAATCAGAATAATTCTCCACATTATCATAATAATTATCAACCCTAGAAATAGGTACAGCTAATATTTTTTCATCTCTTCCTTTTTCATCATCAGCAAGTAGAGCTCCTATTGGACGTACCGATATCACAACACCAGATGCTAATGGATATTGAGTCAACACTAAAACATCAACAGGATCACCATCACCTGCACAAGTATTTGGTATAAATCCATAATTACAAGGATAGATCATTGCAGTAGATAAAAATCTATCAACTTGTAACAATCCAAGATCCTTATTAAACTCATACTTTATATGCCCAGCACTTGCACCTATTTCAATTATTACATTTAACACATCTACTGTTATAATCACTTTATTCAAATCCATAAGCCACTCCCCTCCCCAAACAAAAAAAATAATAAAAACTAGCTAAATCAGCTTAGATAAATAAATAGCAGCTTTGCAGCCTGTTTTTATCAATAAAGATAAAATCTCATAACCAAATGCGCTTTTAGCGTCATGCTGAATTGCAATATCCCTGTGTTCTAACTCTTCATTACGAAACTTATTTATAGTTTCTCTTAATTCTCCATCTCTTAAATGCAAAACTTGCTCTTCGTAGTGTTTTTCAATCACTTCTTCAACTGCAGCAGTACAAGCCATAGCAGTTTTTTTACCCATTACAGCTGTTATAACACCAAGTGAAACCCCCAATACACACCAAATTGGCAACAAAACAGTAGGGCGAATTTTTTGATTTTTAACTTTTTCTCTAAAATAGTAGAAATGTTTCTTTTCTTGTTCTTCCATTTCAATTATCTTATTAATTATAGAAGATTTTTTAAAAATAAATCTTTGACCATAATAAATACAAAGAGCACCATACTCTCCAGCATGATTTACTCTAATTGCTTTCTCTAAAAAGTTTTTCTCCAACTTTTTATTAAAAAAATAGCTTTCTTTCTTCAATTAAAGACCCTCCGTTTATTTTCACTAACCTATTATAAATAAACATGTTGTAGAGTAAATAAAACTTTATACGATAACTATACAAATAATTAATTTCTTCTCAAAATCAAAATAAACTATAAACCCTTATACCTTTATGTTACCTTATATATCATAACTCCCTTACCACTTTACTCTCCACCAACCCAGAAAAGAATGATCGATTAAAAAACTAAATCACATATAATAAAACAAAATTAATAGCCGAATTACCATCAAAACTGTTAGAAAAATAATTCTAATTATACTTTATATTATATCCCTAAATATTTTATTCATAATTCAAACAATTTACTTTGTCTCAATTCTCAACTTTTTTATTTTTCTGATAAAATAAATACAAAACCATAAAAAGCAACTCATACAATACAATCACAGCACTGCACAATTACACCTAAAATTAAATAAAATTCTGTTCTCCTCCCCATAAAATTTTTCTTCATCCTTTTTACTTTAATAATATTTTTTCTATGTATAAATGTTTATTACACTAGCAATATGATATTTTTTTAACAAGAATTGGTATTATATTGTAATAATAAAAAATTTCAAAAATTTAAACCTATATCGTGATTACAACTTAGATATAAAACCTAAAAGTACTATTTTACTCACTATTATAAGTGCTATCTTAAATTAATCATTATTAATTTTAATAATTAACATTCTTACTAAAAGAACATAATTCAATATCCAGTTAACATTCTTTCTACCAATTCTCTTACTGTTGGTATATAACCATTCTTATAAAAAGGATCTTGCTTAAATCTATATACATTATACCCAGAAAACACAAGTTCATTTTCAATATCACCGTCATGCATAATATTTTGCAGTGTTTTTTGTATACAAAAACTTCGTGGATCTGGCTTTCGACCAGTCGAGTGATTGCCGTGATCTTTCCAATTACTAAATAAACAATGACTTAAACACCCCATACAATTAATTTGATCACGCCTTATCTTCATAAATTTATCCGGTGTTACAAAAATAATAGTTGTATCTGGAGTTTTCATTACTTCTGTATATCCTGCTTTAATCCACATATTTACTAGTTTTTTATCTTTTGCAGTCAGATAAATTCTTCTACCTCTTACACCAACTGTAAATTCACTATTAAATTCTTCACTAGCATTTTCTGAAAATTTCACTTGACGTAAGTTCCGTTCCTGCAATTCACGTATAAAATTATTTCTTACTGCAGATGAGTAAAATCCTGTTGGGCTAAACTTATTTAAAAAAACATCACCCTTTTCTAAAGTCAATAACTTCTTCTTCCATTTCATAGAAATTGGGCTTTCCTGAGTCAAAAGTGGACGTGTACCAAATTGAAAAGCTATTGGCCCAATTTGTAAATTATCAAGCCAATGTTCCCAATCTTTTAAATGCCACACTCCTCCTGCCATAACAATGAGTACTTTAGAAAGACCGACCTCACTCATAAAAGATCTCAATTCTACAACTCTCTCAAATGGAGCCTGGGGTAACATTGGATCTTCATTACTACTGAGTCCAGTATGTCCTCCAGCAAGCCATGGATCCTCATACACTACTCCACCAAGCAAAAATGAAGAGATTTTTTGGTAAGCACGTTTCCACAATGCTTTAAACGCACGTACTGATGAAATGATAGGATAATAATAAACTTGATATTTGGCTGCAATCTCTCCAAGCCTATATGGCATGCCAGCACCACAAGTAATACCATGTACTAAACCCTTTGCTCTTTCTAATATACCGTGAAGTACACGTTCTGCTGCTCCCATCTCCCATAAAACATTTATATGTATCCTTCCATGACCTTGTGATATTTCATTTGCTATTTTTGCCTGACTAACACCAGCCTTAATGCTATATTCAATTAATTCCTCATGTTTTTCATTTCTTGTTTTACCTTTATAAATTAATGGCACTAACTCTCCATTACCATCAACAAGTTTAGCATTTGCACCTGAAAATGTACCAACAGCATCTGCTGCAGCAAATGCTCCACTTGATCTTCCGTCACTAATTGCAATACCTTTACCACCCTCAATGATTGGCCATACTTCTTTCCCTGAAATCACTATCTTTTTTATCTTATCTCTCAAAGCTTCTCTATAATTTTTTGTTCTATTCTACTTAATTATTAAAAAAACAATAGCTGTTTATTTTTTTCTTGACAAAATTAAAATCTATACAGTTAAATTTAAGTATCTAAGTACACATACAAGATCTAAAGATAACTACTGTAGCAAGTTTCTCTAAAAAATTTTTACTACATGATTATAGGTTTAACAGGTGGAATTGGAGTAGGAAAAAGTTTTGTAGCCAACTGCTTTAAAAAGCTTGGGGCTGTTGTATTCGATGCTGACTTTACGGTACATCAACTTTATAAAAAAGATAATAACATAATAAGTTATGCAAAAGATAATTTTCCTATAGCAGTAGTAAACGGTGAAATAAATAGAACAATGCTATCTAAATATTTTTTAGCTTATGATAAAAGTTGGAAGCACTTTCAATCTCTTGTTCATTCTACAGTACAAAACAAGCTGGAGTTTTTTATTACTCAAGAAAAAAAAACAAACAAAAAACTCTTAATCCTAGACACTCCTCTTTTACTAGAAACGAAATTCTATTTTTATTGTAACTTTATTGTTCTCATTCATGCAGACAGCATCATACAACTTCATAGACTCAGTAAACGTAACATAAACAAAGAAAAGCTAAATTTAATTATGAATATTCAGTTACCTTTTGAAGAAAAAAAAAGGATGAGCAACTTTATTATTAACACTAGTACAAACAAAAAATTTGTTTTTTCTCAAGTAAAAAATATAGTAGATTCATTAAATCCCAGCAGTTGATTTCAATTCACAACTTGAATCTACCAAATTACTTTTAATGGTATTCATACTATCTATAAATTTTACTATTGAGATTTCAAATTTTGAGCTTGCATTTAAAAACGACTCAACTGACTTGCCAAAAAAATCATACCTCCACCCCTTGAACAATTTATCTATATGTCCAGATATTGAACTAATTAATTCATCTTTTGAAGAAACTAATTTCCTTGATATATCATTTTCTTTACACTTACTTTCTAAAATAACCGAGAGTATATCAAATACAGACTTATCATAACTGTTTAACGAAACATAATTTTGTTGCATAAAATCTCTCTCATTCTCATTTAAAATATCTAGAAATTCTAATAAATCTTCCTCCTTTATATTTTTCGCATTCCTTCTAAGATCGTCCAGAATCTCATCAATACGCTCCACATTCCTCTCAATAAATCCAGCTATTATAGAATTATTAATTACTTTATTACGATTTATATTATAGCGCTGTGCCAAAGTCTCTTGCCACTCGCTAACTGCTTTAATAATCAATATTAATCTTGGATTTATCCTATAATCAAATTTAATCTTCTTCCATGCATCTTTAGGACTATGCAAATATTTATTTATATCAACTACTGATTCCATCTCTTCTTGAAACCAGTTTATCCTATTTTTTCCCTCAAGTTCATCATACAATATTTGATACAAATCATATAAATGCACTACATCACTCACTGCATAGTCTAACTGATCCTTAGATAATGGACGCTTCAACCAGTCTGAATTCTTAGCTTTAACTTTATTCAGCAATATTCCCTGATATTGCTCCACTACTTTTGAGTAACTAATAAAATCATAATAATAATGACAAAACATGGCAGCAACTTGGGTATCAAAAATAGGAGCAGGAATGCATTTAAACACAGTAAATAAAGATTCTATATCTTGCCTACAACTGTGAAACACCTTAATTATTTCTCGATCAAGCATAACTTTCTTAATAAATGATAAATCAATCTCTGGTGCTAATACATCTATAACAAAACTCTTTTCTTTATAAGAAATTTGAATTAATGATAATTTAGGATAATAAGTTAAATTATTCCTAATAAACTCCGTGTCAACAGCTATAAACTTTGGCTTCTTTACTCTCAGCTCCTCACACATTATACTCATATCTAATATTGTATCAATTAGCATATATTTCTTACTTAACAATAAATCTTATCCCTAAATTAAACTCTTACAATTAATAACATCTAGCCATAATTTTTTATTAATTATATTTCTACAAAAATTTCAATAAAAGTACAAAAAATTGTTGACAACAAAACTAAAAATGATAAGCTATAAGACATGACTTATTCCTCGGTAGCTCAGTGGTAGAGCAGTTGGCTGTTAACCAATTGGTCGTTGGTTCGAATCCATCCCGAGGAGCCATGCTATTTTTGAAAAAGTCAAAATAATAAATAAGTTATTTTACAATCAGTCATAACTTTAAATTAAGAAACTTAAAATAAAGTAATAACATAAAGACTTTAATATTTTCTACTAAAAAAGAAAGCTTTTATAAAAAAGCAATTAATAAAATATATTTACTACTTTAAGCTGGCAAATTTTTAGTAAAAAGTAACACTCCTGAAATGAAGATTACCCAAAATATAGATATTGGTAAAAACACTTTCCAACCAAGACGCATTAATTGATCATATCGATAACGAGGCATAGCTGCCCTAATCCAAATAAATATGAATAATAACAAAAATATCTTCAAAATGAACCAAACTAATCCTGGAATTTTATATAGTAAAGTAA
Source organism: Wolbachia endosymbiont of Dipetalonema caudispina (assembly GCF_013365495.1). Taxonomy (GTDB): domain Bacteria; phylum Pseudomonadota; class Alphaproteobacteria; order Rickettsiales; family Anaplasmataceae; genus Wolbachia. The sequence continues at coordinate 665,183 of NZ_CP046580.1, forward strand.
ACTCTATAGGAGGATACCATCCTCCTAAAAAAAATATCGTCATCATAGCACTTGCCAAAATCATATTAGCATACTCCCCTAAAAAAAAAAGAGCAAAAGGTATTGATGAATACTCAACATTATACCCAGAAACAAGCTCTGCTTCAGCTTCTGGTAAATCAAAAGGATGACGATTAGTTTCTGCAAGAAACGCAATAAAGAATACTACTGCTATAGGCATAAGTAACACATCAATCCAAAATGGCATATTATGCTTTACTACCACCATTTTTCCTAGATTCAGTGTGCCAGTCATAATAACAACTATAACAACTATAAGACCTATTGAAATCTCATATGAAATCATTTGAGCAACTGATCTTATACTACCTAAAAAGGCATAGTTAGAATTACTAGACCATCCTGCAATAACTATACCATATACTCCCAAAGAAGACACAGCCAATACATAAAGAACTCCAACATTAATATTTGCTATTACCTTAGGAACTACTATTTCCTGTCCATTTTCTATAACAACTTTAGCACCAAATGGTATTACTGCCCATGCAATAAGTGCTAGAGAAAAAGTAAGAATTGGAGCCATAATAAATAATACAGTATTTGCTCTAAACGGTATTATCGGCTCTTTAACCAGCAACTTAATAGCATCTGCAAATGGCTGTAGTAACCCAAAAGGTCCAACAACACTTGGACCATGTCTTAATTGAATTGCAGCAATAATTTTACGCTCAAAATACACTAAATATGAAATTGAAAGAAGCAGAACTAAAATAAATAAAATATTAACTAGTATATTCATAGAAGGCCTTAGTACAATCTGCCATAATTTTTGAAGCACGACTTATAGGATCTGTCATATAAAAATTACTTTCCTTTAAAGTAAAAGGCTGATTACTTAAGCTAATTTGACTACAATCAATCAAAACCCATTCATTTTTTATCACTTGATCAATATTTTTAAACTGTTGGCCAATAGTATCCAATTTTTTTCTCACATCAAATAAACTATCATATGGCAAGGAAAAATCCAAGTATTGAGACAAATTCTTAATAATCAACCAATCCTCTTTTGCTTCCCCAGGAGGAAGTATAGCTAAATTTGCTCTCTGGACCCGACCTTCAGTATTCACGTAAGTTGCATATTTCTCTGTATAGGCCGCCCCAGGTAAAATTATATCTGCTATATGTGCTCCTTTATCACCATGATGGCCTTGATAGATAACAAATGTATTTTCTAACTTTGATGTATCAATTTCATCGGCACCAAGAAGATAAACAACCTCTATCTCACCACTCTCTGCTTGCTTAAGTATTTGATTAACATCTTTTCCACCTTCTTTAGGAACAAACCCAATATCTAATCCACCTACTCTTGCTGCAGCTTTATGCAGAACGTTAAAACCATTCCAATCATTTCTTACCACATTAAATTTTTCTGCAATTAAACTAACTAAAGCAAAAACTGATTCAGAATCACTTCTTGTTAATGCATCTTGCCCTATAATCAGCATAGGATTTTGAGCAGCATTTAACAATTTGCAAAATCTATGATTCCCCTCCATTATTTCATTTAAGACATGAGGATTATCACCCAATTTCTCAACATAGTACAAATACTCAATGTCAGGACCAATGCTTGCAATAGGAAAATTCCCTCGCAAATATCTTTTTCTTATACGTGCATTAATAATAGGTGCCTCCACTTTAGGATTCGTATCTATAAACAAACATAAATCTGCATTTTCTATATTTTCAATAGTAGTGTTAAACACATATAATCCACGATTATTCGACATAAGTTTTGCCCCATCTTGTCTGCAATCTAAATTTAATGAACCAAGCTTACACATCATTTCCTTTAATAAAAGCATAGATTCACAATCTACTAAATCACCTGCAATTGCAGCTATTTTTTTCGGTTTCGTACTCTTTAACTTTTTTGCAGCAGCAGCAAAAGCTTCACTCCAATCAACAGAAACTAACTTATTACCTTTTTTTATGTAAGGTCGATCAAGACGCTGTACTCTTAATCCATCATAAGCAAAACGAGTTTTATCTGATATCCACTCTTCATTAACTTCTTCATTGAGTCTTGGTAATATTCGCATAATCTCAAGACCACGATAGTCAATTCTTATTGCACTTCCCACAGCATCAAGTACATCTATGGTTTCACAATGAGATAATTCCCATGAACGGGCCCTAAACAAATAAGGCTTTGAAGTTAAAGCTCCTACAGGGCAGAGATCTATAATATTTCCAGACAATTCAGATTTAATATACCTTTCTACATAAGTACTAACTTCCATATTTTCTCCTCTACCAATTCCTCCAAGTTCATTTGTACCTGCTACTTCAGAAAGAAACCTAATACACCGAGTACAATGAATACATCTATTCATTGCAGTTTCAATCAATGGACCAAAATATTTTTTTGGTACAACTCTTTTATATTCATTAAATCTACTTATTCCTTTTCCATAGGCCATTGTTATATCCTGTAGATCACATTCACCTCCTTGATCACAAATAGGACAGTCAAGCGGATGATTAATTAGCAAAAATTCAAGTACACCTTCACGAGCTCTCTTAACTTTTGAGCTATCAGTACGGATAACCATACCTTCTACAACTGGCATTACGCAAGAAGCAACTGGTTTTAGACTTCCCTCAACTTCAACCAAACACATTCTACAGTTACCAGAAACTGCTAAACGCTCATGATAACAAAAACGTGGGACTTCAATACCTACCACTTCACAAGCTTGAATTATAGTAAACCCAGACTCTACTTCATACTCCTTAGAATTAATAGTAATCTTAACCACAAACTTAAACCCACTACATAGCTTCCCATCTCATAGGATTACCACTTATCTCATCTTCAACTAAATGACCATCATTATACTGTGCAGACATATAATTTACATGTAAATCACGATCTATATACCTAACTGGTCTTACAGGTTTACCTTTATACATTTTTTGTTCAATCTTCTTACGTTGAGTAGGATTATTTTTACTAGCTACCTTCTCTTTCCCTCCTGTTATCATGAACCCCCAAAAAAATTTCTTACTCCCACTTTAACATCCAAATATATAATGTCAATACTAAATAACTTTAAAAGTTAAACTAATAAGAATTATTAGTAACTAAAAAAATAATTGCCGATCTTAATTATCACCAAAGCTTTTACAACTTTATCAAGAATAAAAGTAGCTTACATAAAATTAAGTATCTTATTTAAAGAATATAAAGTTATGATTAGTACTACTTACTATTCAAAGACACTTTACTTTAAAAAATATAGTAAAATAAATAAAACAAAAAATCATACATAATCTAAACATTCATGCACCACATAAAGTTTCATAGTAATTCTTCTAGAAATAAAAATTCTCGTTGTATTAATATCATTAAAATACATATTCATATATTAATCATACGACAATTATCTCAAAGTACAGTATATAAATTTAAATATAAAAACATAAAAATCTTAAATAATTGTTGAAATTCTTATCTTTCTTTAAAGATATAATTTACTTGCTTATCATTTCATATGAAACAAATCATATGAAACAAATTTACTATTAAGTCCAATATACTAAAAAGATACTAGCATAATATTGATAAATAATGTATAATATATCAATATTTTACCTATCACAGTCACTTTACTATATCAATAGAAACTAAATACAAACTATAATAAATAACACACAAACATAATAAAATACACCTTACTAAATCACCTTACACTATAAGCCAATTTATAAAGCCTTTTCCCCCTATTGCAATTCAATTAATTGACGTATAAGCTTTAAATAAAGCCTATGAAAAAAATGGAAGTTTGTTATTCGTTTGACGATATACTTCTCTTGCCAGCTCACTCTAGTATATTACCTTGTGAGGTGGATACAAAAACCTATTTAACAAATAATATAGAGCTCAATATTCCTCTTATATCTTCTGCAATGGATACCGTTACTGAATCAGATTTTGCAATAACCATTGCCCAACATGGTGGAATAGGTTGTATACACAAAAATTTGTCAATAGACAAACAAGTCTCAGAAGTGAAAAGAGTAAAAAAATATGAAAGCTGGATTGTATATAACCCAATTACAATTTCCCCAGATAAAACAGTTGCAGAAGCAATTTTGTTAATGAAAGAACATAACTATTCCGGTATTCCTGTAGTAGACCAACACAAATTGGTCGGCATTCTTACTAATAAAGATGTAAAGTTTATTGAAAATAAAAACATAAATATAAAAGTTTCTGAAGTAATGACAAAAGATAAGCTAATTACAGTGCGAGAGCAAGAAGTTGATAGTGTTTTAGCAATGAGATTATTACATGAAAATAGGATAAAAAAACTTTTAGTCACAGATGAAAATTCTTGCTGCATAGGATTAATTACAGTTAAAGATATTAAAAAATACAATAGATATCCTAACTCATGTAAAGATAGCAAAGGACGACTAAGGGTTGCTGCTGCAATTGGAACTGGCAAAAAAGATGGTATTGAAAGATGCGAAGCTTTGATTGGAAAAGAAATTGACGTAATTATTATAGATACCGCTCATGGTCATTCCGAAAATGTTATTAATACAATAAAAGAAATAAAAACCATGTATCCCAACATACAATTAGTAGGTGGAAATATTGCCACAAAAGAAGCTGCTGAAGCATTAATCGATGTCGGTGTCGATGCAGTAAAGGTTGGTATAGGACCTGGATCAATTTGCACAACTAGAATAGTTACAGGTGTTGGTGTACCACAATTTTCCGCAATTCAAAACATTGCAGAGGTATGTAAAGCAAGAAAAGTAAGATTAATTGCAGATGGTGGCATAAAATATTCAGGAGATATTGCAAAAGCTATTGCAGCCGGTGCTGATTCTGTAATGATTGGTTCACTCTTTGCAGGCACTAACGAAAGTCCAGGTAAGATTATTACATACAAGGGGAGGACATACAAAAACTATCGAGGAATGGGATCCATTAGCGCAATGAAAAAAGGCTCAGCTAGCCGTTACTTCCAAAGTAAAAACTCAAAATTAAAATTAATTCCACAAGGAGTAGAAGGAAGAGTACCATTTAAAGGTCCAGCTTCAGGAGTAATTAATCAATTAATTGGCGGACTACAAGCTGCAATGGGGTATACTGGCAATAAGAATATAGAAGAAATGAGAAAAAATTGCAAATTTGTTGCTATCACTGCATCAGGACTAAGAGAAAGTCATGTTCATGATATCATTATCACACAAGAAGCTCCAAATTACGTCTACCAAACATCCAATTCATCAGTAAACTCAGAGTAAAATTTATATAGCTATATAATTATTAATTTAATTAAATACTTTTTCATTTAGTTAACACTAGCATTAGTATAAAGAATCTATCAAATAGAGAAAAACACATATTTTTTTAACTTTTAAATTTTAAATTAATGCTACAATCCTTTGCTGAACTTCTTAAACTAGCATAGCTTAACTAAATATAGAAAAATCTTTGAAATAATGTGCTTACTATATATTTTATATAATCTTCATTAAAAATAATATCTCAATTTTCTATCAAATTTTAGAACTTAATTCACAGAAATTTAGAATTGGAAGCACTTTTCACTTTGAAAGAAAAGCCCATAAAATTCATTCATAATCTTTTATATTATAATTTACATTTTCTACACCAATAACCTATCTATACTACCTACTGATATAGTTACTATCAAGATACTCTCTGATCCTCTTCAAATCCTCCCAAGCCAAACGTTTTTGAGCTGGTTGACGAAGTAAATAAGCTGGATGAAATATAGCAACTGTAGTAATTGAACGAAATAGATACTGGTTAGTATAAATATGAAACTTACCACGTAGGGTTGATATAGTTTTTGTGTTATCAAGAAGACTATAACATGCAATTCCCCCGACTAAAATTAAAATCTGAGGTGAAATTAACATAATATGTTTTTCAACAAACGGCCTACATATATCAAGTTCTAAGTCAGTAGGTCTTCTATTACCTGGTGGACGCCAAAATACAACATTACTTATATATACTTTAGTACGATCAAGATTTATCGCACTCAACATTTTATCAAGTAACATTCCACTTGCACCACAAAATGGTATACCCTGTAGATCTTCATTCACACCTGGAGCTTCACCAATTAACATAATTTTTGCATTTGGATTACCATCAGAAAAAACAGTATTAGTAGAGGTTTTCTTAATTTCACAACCTTCAAACGACATAACGGCATTTCTTAATTCATCCACCCTATTACAACTGCTTGCAAGATTCCTCGCTTTAATTATCCAGTCGCTTGAAAACATGAATTGCTGTTCTTTTTTTTGATGACCCCTCTCAACCTGAATAATAGCAGATCGTATGAGTCTATCCTTTTTTCTATCCTTCATTTTCTTTTCCTCTTCCCCTTCTGTTAAAATACAATCAATACCCTCTTCATGATAAAATTTTAACAATTCTAAATCTTCATCACTCATAGCTGTCTTTTAACTTTTCGTGCTTTCTTAACAGCCATATCATACTTTAATTTAGACAAATGTCTAATATATAATATACCATTTAAATGATCTATCTCATGTTGAATACATCTCGCAAGCCAACCACCAGCTTTTAATATTTGTATTTCATCATTCAAATTTTTAAATCTTACAGTCAAATATTTTGAACGTTTAATTTCATAATTTTGCTTAGGAATTGAAAGGCATCCTTCCCTAAGAATTACTTGTTCATCAAACAATCCTATAATTTCAGGATTAATCATACAAAATTTACCAACCAATTCATACTCTACTAACTCACTTTTTTCAACGTCTTCTAATTGAACATCCATAACACAAATTCTCTTTAACACTCCAACTTGCACTGCAGCAAGACCAAAACCTTCCGCATCATACATGGTTTCAAACATATTATATACTAATTCTCTAACTTCATTATCTATATCTCTTACTTCACTAGCACATGTAGTTAATCTTTCATCTGGTGCAATTATAATTGATAATTTAGACATAAATTTATAATTTTTTTGTTCTACTTTCCCTTTGCCAATATTTAAAAAATACATTAAAATATTACTGTATTCTATACAATAGAATAAAAATTATTAAAGTGAATTCAATTTAAATAAATGTAATATTAAAGCCAATCAATATACTCTGCAGAATAGTAAAGCTAAAAACATTTTTTATTATTAGATATAGTAGAAAGAAATATTTACTTAATCATAAAATCAAGTACAACTAAACTATAAAATAATAGGAATGCACAAAACTGCCTAAGGTATAAAATAATCAGTAACTGATATAAAACATCACAAATCACTCCATTTCTCCAACTATTAGAAATTTCTTACTAAACAAGCACCAGAAAAAATAGGTAACCAAAATATACATACAATGTGCGCACGCTGATGAATAGTATTTAATTTCTCAACGACATACAATGAAATTATTACACTAATCATGAAATTTCTGACCAAGATATAAATATATAGTTTTCTTAACATTTAGAATATTTTGCAAAAAAATATCATTCACAATATATTACTAAAATACCATCTGATAACATGACCTATATTTTAAAGAGATTGTAATGTATATAAAATAAAAGATTACCTACTGATCTAAATCATTGTCCCACTCCTCATCCAACCTTGCTAATACTAAAAATTGTATAATCAATAATGTTTAGGTATAAGCATGGCTGGTTACATTACTTCTACATACTCTAAAGCCCACCCATGTTAAGTTAAAATAAAAAAAAACTGAAATTACCCTGCTATCACTAACACAAGAGAGATATATACTCCAGTTGAAATTTTTAAAAAAAGAGAGATAAATTTATATATACACAGCATTATCTCCCCAAAAACCGTCACAATATTCATACTACCAAAGATAATAGCTAACCTATATATAGAAGATTAGTATAAGTATAGAACTTACAGAACGCATAAAAGTATTATACAGTATTCATCATAATCTTAAAATAAAAAAACAAATATATTACAGTATAAAATAATGAAAACTACGACATAACTTCACCAAGTATTAAATACAAGCTTGCTGATATCATTTAAACCAAAAGTTAAAAAAATATCAAATTAGTAAAAAACAATTCAGAATAGAAAGAAGCAATCAATAAAGTAGACTACAACAAAAAATCAGTTAACCATAAATATAAAAAGAGATTAACAAAGTTATATATATTAAACAAACAAGTTCATAGTTGCCTCCTGATCCTCTTTCTTAAAACTTGCCTTAAGGTTATTGCATCTTCGAGAAGATTTAGTTGCTATTATAGCTTTTTATAAAGCTATATATATAGCACCTTGGTGAAAAAATTCTAAAATCCTAATTATGAGCAAAACAAGTAATTATATCACTAGTAAAAATCAAAAGATGCAGCTAAGCTTTAAATTAAAGTAAGAAAAAATACCTCTCTTTAAGAAAAATAAAGAGGTGTATACATAATATCACCACACAAAATGATATATGTATAAAACTTAAGATTGATATCTAAAAAAAGCAATGACCATAATAGCTAGCGTACTTACTGAAAGTATGCTGACTTCTTCTAAGATACCAAAACAATTCACTTTCTTTAAATTTTATATCTCCTTAATTATCAATAAGCAACTTTGCTTTATTAATAATCTTTAATATATGCTAAACCAATCAGAACCAAAATATCATTAATTCCTAATTGTGCAAGATTCATAATTTTTTAAGGTCCCCCCTCATAATACATTTTCCTACACTGCTCCAAAAACTACCTCTAAACCTTGATATCTTACCTACTACTCACATAAAAATTATTTCACTTTTCATATTATAGAATTAAAATAAAAAACTTTACCTATAAAGTAACATAAACTTATAAAGCCAATAGCTAAATTTAAAATTCCAACTATAATTTACTTTAATATTTTATTAATTTATGCTAAAAATTGCTATAGTAGGCCTGTCAAATGTTGGCAAGTCTACTCTATTTAATAGGTTAGTAGGAAAAAAAGCAGCAATAGTTAGTAATATTTCAGGAGTAACAAGAGACAGACATGAAGAAACTGGAAAAATTAGCGATCTAAAATTTAAAGTTATAGATACAGGAGGATGGGACAACCAAAGTCATCTCTCATCACAAATTATTGAACAAATTGAATCTTCTTTATCTGATTCAAACATAATCTTCTTTCTTGTTGATGCAAAAGTGCAAAATGAACAAAATAAAAAATTTGCAAAATGGCTAAAAAGAAAAACCAACAACCCTATATTACTCATAGCAAACAAATGTGAAAGTCATAAATCTAAAAATATTGACTACCTACAATTTTTTGATTTTATAGGTCCAATATATATTTCAGCAGAACACAATCTAGGTATGATTGACCTTTACGATGCACTATCTGATACTATTAAAAATTTAAATCTAGATACCGAACTACTAATCAATAAGTCCAGCAAGCTTCGAATTGCAATAATTGGTCGCCCTAATGTTGGAAAATCAACCTTCTTAAACACTTTACTCGCAAAAAAAAGACTAATAACAAACCCAGAACCAGGAACTACACGTAATTCCATAGATATTAAATATAACTATAATGGAGAATTAATTACTTTCATAGATACTGCAGGCATCTACAAAAAAGAAAATATCGTAGACAACCTAGAATCAAAATTCATTAAGAAAAGCATAGAATCAATAAAACGCTCTCATGTAGCAATTTTAATGCTCGATTCCATTATCGATATGGAGCAACAAAATTTGTCACTGGGTAAAATTGCAATAAAAGAAGGAAAAGGCATTATCATTGTTTTAAATAAATGGGATTTAATAAATAAAAACGAAAAAAATAAACTAATAAAATTAATAGAACAACAAGAAAGAACTCAACTACTATTGGATGTACCAATTATAACAATCTCCGCATTAAAAAGTATACATTGTAACAAGGTGCTAAACAAATGTCTTGAAGTAAACCAATTCTTAAACAAAAAAATCAGCACTTCAAAATTGAATAAATGGCTAATTAATGCTTTGAATAACCATTCTCACCCACTTGTAAAAGGTAGAATAATTAAAATAAAGTACATCGCTCAAACCGGTACTAACCCTCCTGCTTTTTCTTTAATATGCAACATACCTGAAAGTGTTGATAAAAGTTATAAACGCTACTTAATCAACGATCTTAGAAAGAATTTCTTTACTAAAGGCATACCAGTAAGATTTCTCTTAAAAAAGAATAAAAACCCTTATGTAAAATAAATATTTTACTTTATTCTTCCAAAGGTCTTTATAATAATTACTTTACATTATGTCTAATCACTCTAGAGTTTCTGTAGCCTTTTTATTATCAAGTATCTTTGCTCTAATTTTTGCATACTCGCTAGAGCATTTTTTTAATATGCTGCCATGCAAACTATGTATATATGAACGGGTAATTTACTATATCACAGGATTACTTGTAACATTGTATATGCTTAAGGATAGCAAAATCCTAATCTATACAATGTTTTGTAATTACCTGATAGGTACAGTAATATCTTTTTATCATATAGGCCTTGAATTACATTTATTTCATGATATTTTAGGTTGTACAGAAGAAATAATAAGTGGTAGTAACATTAATATGGAAGAGCTCAAAAATAAGCTATTAAATCCTAATTATTCTCCATCTTGTGATAGGCCTCATTATATTCTAGGTGCTTCTTTAGCAACATGGAATTTTATTTACCTTATAGCAGCCCTGCTTCTATTGAGAAAAATATATTTGGGAAGAAACAAAGAAACCTAAAGATGCTACAGTTAGTAAGTAGACTCCAAGCCAATCTTACTGTGAGAAAAAGCAAAAAAAAGAATAATTTTTTTTCATAATTTAAAAACTTTTATCAAAGTGAAAGTATATAAAAGCAAAACAGTTATTAGAGCCATGAGAGACTGCAAAAAAATAAGTAGGTAGCCTATCTCTATTATACAAAAAACACAAAACTACATGCTAAAATAAAAAAAGTCTCACTGTCTTAAAAAGTATGTTAATTAAGATAATTAAAACTATTTTGAATAAACTTATGAGACGCATAATCTCGTTCTTAATATTACAATTAACACTAGTAAGCTGTAGTCTACAAAAACCTGCACCTGTCCTATTAAAAGGAGAAGAATTTTATGGAAAAAGAGATCTAGAGTATATAAGAGAATACTATTTAATCAAGGAAGAGATTGACTCTTTAATAAGAAAAGAAAATAAAAAAGCTCTAAATAAAATAGACAGAAAAAATAAAAAAGATACACAAAATATAAAAATTAATTTAGAAAATTGTAAATTTATAATGCCAGTAAAAGGTACAGCTATTTCTTCTGATAAAACATGTAAAGATGGAATAAAAATCGTTGCTCAAAGTGGAATAAATGTGGTTGCTTCTGCACCTGGTAAAGTAATATACGTAGGAAAAGGACTTAGGTGGTATGGAAATTTAATTATACTGGAACATAAAGATAATTACATGACTACATATTCCTATTTGAAAAATATAAATGTTGAAATTGGTGATAAAGTAAAACAGGGTCAAATTATTGGATCTGCAGGAAAATTAAGTACACAAGATAAAAACTTACAAATGTGCTTCACAATACGACGTAACGGTCAAGCAGTTGATCCTTTGATGCATATCAACTGTAATTAAGTTTAAATTTATATGAAATATGACTTCAAAAAAAGTGAAAAATCTTTCCAAAACAAGTGGAATTTTTCTATAAACAAGCATAGCAAACAAGATAAATGCTATGTATTAGAAATGTTTCCATATCCATCTGGCAAAATTCATATGGGACACTTGCGTAATTATACAATAGGAGATGTAATAGCACGCTATAAAAGAGCGTGTGGATTTGAAGTTTTACATCCAATCGGCTGGGATGCATTTGGATTACCAGCTGAAAATGCAGCAAGAGAAAATAATATCAATCCCGCAACTTGGACAAGAGAGAATATAAATAACATGCGCATGCAGCTAAAGTCTATAGGGCTTTCTTACAATTGGGAGCGTGAACTTTCTACATGCGATCCTAATTATTGCAAACATGAACAAAAAATTTTTTTGGATCTTTTAAAACATGGCCTTATCTATAGAAAAGAGTCATGGATTAATTGGGATCCAGTAGACCAAACAGTACTTGCAAATGAACAGGTAATCGACGGAAAAGGCTGGCGTTCAGGTGCAACTGTTGAAAAACGTAAATTATGCCAGTGGTTTTTAAAGATTACTGACTTTGCAGAAGATTTGCTTCAATGCCTACAAAAACTAAAAAATTGGCCAGAAAAAGTTAAAGCAATGCAAGAAAGCTGGATAGGAAAATCTGAAGGAATTACTATAGAAGTTGAAATAATTAATTTGAATAAAAAGTTAAGAATTTTCACAACTTACCCTCATACTTTATTTGGAGCTTCCTTTTGTGCAATAACAACAGAACATCCTATTATGGATAATTTAAAAAACAAAAAAATACAAGACTTTATTAAAAGTATAAAAATCAAGGGAGAAAATGATAAAAAAATTGGAATTTTTACTGAATTACATATAAAACATCCATTTCTTAATAAAGAATTGCCACTCTATGTAGTCAATTTTATATCGATGGAATATGGAGAAAATGCAATTTTAGGGTGCCCTGCACATAATCAGCGTGATTTTGAGTTTGCACAGAAATACAACTTGCCAATTATTCCTGTAATTCATGAAGAAGGACAAAGTATAGAAACTTTAAAAGGAGCATATATCGGTAGTAGTGATGGAGTAATGTTTAATTCTGAATTCTTAAATGGGTTAACGGCCAGTAAAGCAAAAGAAATAATCATTCAAAAACTTGAAGAAAAAGGAATAGGCAAAAAAACTGTAAACTATCGTTTACACGATTGGGGAATTTCAAGACAACGTTACTGGGGATGTCCTATACCTATTATACATTGCAAAGATTGTGGTATTGTCCCAGTACCAGAAAAAGACCTTCCTATAGCTCTGCCAACAGATATAGAATTTACAAGCGGTGGCAATCCACTTGACAAACATCCAACATGGAAATTTGCTGATTGTCCAAAATGCGGAAAACAAATGGAACGTGAAACTGACACACTCGATACCTTCTTTGAATCTTCCTGGTACTTTGCTGCATTTTGTAGTGAAGACAAATCCATTAACGAAAATGCATGTAATCATTTTATGCCTGTAGATTACTACATAGGTGGAATAGAACATGCCACCTTGCACCTGCTTTACTCACGATTTTTCTGTCGTGCTTTAACTAAATGTGGTTATTTTAATATCAAAGAACCTTTTTCTACTTTAATCATCCAAGGAATGGTTTGTCATACAACTTATAAAAATGAAAATGGTAAATGGCTATTTCCTGAAGAAGCAAAAAAATTAGAAGCCCTAGGTTATAAAATCCAAGTTGGCAAGATTGAAAAAATGAGTAAATCAAAAAAAAATATAATCGACCCCAACTTTATTATAGAAAAATACGGTGCAGACACTGCCCGCTTATTTGTACTATCCGATACACCCCCAGAAAAAGATATAAAATGGTCAGACGAAGGTATAAAAGGCTGTTCTCACTATATAAATAAATTATGGTGTATGATAATGCAATTCAAACCTATCGTCATCACAAATCAACCCTCAACAATTCAAGCAATCAACATTAAAAACCAAAAAGAAGACATATTATCATATATTGAAACAACACCAGGTAAAAATACTACAAATAAACTTCTAAAACATAGAAAAAAAATGCATAAACTCTTATATGGACTTACTGATGATTTAAAAAACTATAGATTAAATTGTGCAATAGCAAAATTTCGTGAAATGACAAACTTAATAACCAAAATAGATGTAAAAGATGGAAAATCGCTAATTGATGAAGGCATCTGTATACTAATTAGAGTAATTGAACCGTTTATACCCCACTTAGCAGAAAGCCTATGGCAAGAAATAGGAGGCAAAGGTATGCTATATCTACAACCTTGGCCAGAAGCTGCCAAGTCACTACTAATTGATGAAATGGTAATTATAGCAGTACAAATTAATGGAAAATTAAGTGCAACAATTGAGGTAGCAATTGACTTACCTGAAAAAGAATTAAAAAAAATAGCGATAAGCTCTGTATCTAATAAAATTGATCAAAATAAAATTCAAGCTATATATACTGTACCAAATAAAATAGTAAACATAGTGGTGTAAAAAATTTAAGTAGTATAATTTCATAATTATACTTCCCTTTTAAGAAAATAAAGTTAAATTTATTTATATAAAAGTATGCATATACTCAATACATTTATTTTTCATATAAAAATTACATACAAGTTAATAAAAAAAGTATATTCTACATACTACTACTTTAATAATACTTACTAATAACTAATACTAATTAGAAATCCATACTCAACAGATTGAAACTTTACTTCTGCCAGTAAAGTATCTTAATCATAAACTTATCATTATTTTGATTATCATCATAACAAGATTCTAAAGTCCAATTAAGATTTACTAATATATCAATGATATCCTCTATAGAATAAAAAACATGAACTAATTTATTAATAAACCACTATTTTCTCAATCTTAATATAAATCTATAATCTAAGTACAAACTCAAATAGATATCTCAAATTATGTCTTTTTCAAGAATAGCCATAAAAAAACAACTTAATTTTCACACTTATATAAAGCTTCAATATCAACCTTCAAGATAAAGATCATAATCGTTTACCCTCTCAAACAGAGAACTTAGCTATAACAAAAACTTTTTCAAAACAATTTACACTCTAAAATATATATAGAAAAAGAAAATTTTATATTACACGATCTTTATTACTTATCTAATTTCCTATCTAACTTATTAAAGTGCCGGCTGTCGGACTTGAACTGACAACCTACTGATTACAAGTCAGTTGCTCTACCAATTGAGCTAAACCGGCATCTAGTATATATACAATTACCAACAAATTTTCGTCAACCAATTTTTCAAATTATCAATACTACAAAACAAAAAAACAGATAAAATCCCATCTTATCGACAAAAAATATAAAAATAGTTATTTTGCCTAGCAACCCTAATTAAAAGCATCTAACTTGATACTATAGATACTCTACTTAAGAGAGCACCTTAACAAGAAAACTGTTGAATATATAATTCAAATTTTTATTGCATAAAAAACAGCTAACAAACACTCTCTTATAAATACTGTCAATTTATTTAAACTACTTTACAGAGGTACTGCTTTCAAAGCAGTGAGCAAAATAACATAAAAATTTTTTTTATTAAGTTTATTATTAATAGTTACATTATAAATAACAAACAAATTCTAAACTTTAAAGATTACCCCTTTATTGATATCAGCCAACTCTGCAACCGCACGATACAAAAAGAATTTTTAATATAAAACTTAAAGCATTACTCCTAAAAAAATAGGACTCAATGATACAATAAATTTATACCCTCAAAAAGATTTAAAACAAATTTAAAAGTCTCACAAATTTTTAAGATGAAATATATACTATTTCTAAAAAATCTATCCTTAAAAAAACTTAATTTACTTATAAACTTAAATAACCTCTATATATTTTATCAAAAATACAAAAAATATTAATAAAATTGTAAATTAAAATAAATAAAATAAGCTGTACTAGAGATTATATATTTACAGAGCATATATAATCTTGACTTCATCTCATAAAATATATACTTTATCTGCTAGTATAGCTTAAACTTTTATCATAAAAATGATATTAAATCCACTAGAACAATTCAAAATATATACAATAATAGAGTTACCCATGTTATTTGGGTACAACATAAACTTTACTAATTCATCTCTCTTCATGCTGATTTCAACAGTCTCAATTATACTTTTCTTATTCTCAGGAGTAAAACATAAATCAGCAACACCAGAATATTTACAAGTCGCAGTTGAATATATATATGATTTTGTTATTTCAATAATAGAAAATAATACTGGAAGCAAAGGCTTAAAGTACACTTCGCTAATATTCACAGTATTTATTTTTACTTTATCATGTAATTTAGTTGGTATTCTTCCATACAGCTTTACAGTCACAAGTCATGTGGTAGTTACTTTTGCCTTATCTATGGTAACTTTTACTTATACAACTGTTATTGGGTTTAAAGAAAAAGGAATAAAATTTCTCCGTATATTACTGCCAGAAGGAACGCCATCATGGCTTGCTTTAATGATGATTTTTATTAAGCTATTTGCCTACCTCGCAAGACCCATCAGTTTATCAATTAGACTTGCTGCAAATATGATTGCAGGGCATACGATTATTAAAGTAATAGCAGAATTCATTATGAATATGCATTTCATCCTAACTCCTATACCATTTTTATTTATAATTGCCTTAATAGGATTTGAAGTGTTTGTTGCAATTTTACAAGCTTACATATTTACTTCCTTAACATGTGTATACCTGTCAGATGCAGTAAAATAATTGACTTCATTTGTAGGTATTTTATAATGAACAATATAATAAAGAAAATTGTAAAGGTAACATATGGATTTAATAGCTTTAAAGTTTATAGCAATTGGATTAAGTGTACTTGGCATGCTTGGAGCTGGTATTGGTGTAGCAAACATATTTGCTACCATGTTAAGTGGACTCGCAAGAAACCCTGAATCAGAAGATAAGATGAAAAAATATGTTTATACAGGAGCAGCTTTAGTTGAAGCAATGGGATTATTTGCATTTTTACTTGCATTATTACTAATATTTGCTGTTTAATATGCCACAACTAGATACTTCAACTTTCTTCTCTCAAATTTTCTGGTTTTCAATCTTTTTCTTCTTGCTCTTTTTTATAGTCAGCAGTTCATTTCTGCCAAAATTAGATGAAATAATAAAAATGAGAAATAAAAGAATATTAGACTCTTTCAACAATTCTATTCGTCTTCTTCAACTTATAGAAAGTCAAACTATCAAATACAATTTAGCTTTAAACAAAGCTAAAATACAAGCCAAAAAAATCATAGATAACACATTTATCCAAGTAGAAGAAATGAAAGCAAATGTAAAAAATACGATAAAAGAAAAAGATAAAAAAATGAATAAGCTCATAGAAGAAAAAATAGCCAAATTTAAATCTGAATACACTGATGAATTAAAACAAATGGCTATTAACATTGCTTCAATTTACTATAATAAACTAACTAGTTCTAAAATTGAAGAGGAGTTTATTGCTAACTTAATATCTAAAGAATTTTAGAGGTTTTTATGTCTCCATCAATAATTGTTGCTCTTGCTTTTTTAGCAACTTTTATCTTTTCATATAGGGCACTAAAAAAAACAATAAAAAATACTCTTAACAAAAAACGCAATAATAGCAAGCTTATAAGTAAAGAGATTGAAAAATTTAAAAAAGATGTATTAGAACATTACAAAAAGTCTTCTGAAAAATATACTCAATTAGATGAGGAAATTAATAAAATAATGAATGAAGTACTGAATAAAGCCAATAGAATCATCAAATACAATAGACAACAACTAGACCAAACATTAAATGAAAATGCTTACTTCCACTTTAAAAAAGTAACTAATCATGTTGAAAAAGCTATTGATAATTTACAAGCTAACACAGTAAATATAGCCGCTAACGCCGTAAAAAAAGCAATGCAAATGCATCAAGACAATAACAATAGTAAAATTATATCCACACTTTCACGCAATTTAAACAAAAAATTACATTAGATTTTATAATAATTTCCTACTTAATATATAAAAGAATTAACTTTATTTTAGTGAACAAAAAATAAAAAAGCTTTTTACCGTAAACCTAATACAGTTTCTTAACAAGATTAAATAATATTTTTCTTATTAAAAATAGTGCAAGCTAAGACAAAAATCTTTAGATCAAAATTCACTTATCTATATAACTGCATACAACAAAATATATATCAATTTTATTAAAATCTTAATTTAACACTAATAAAAAAACGTATTACACCTTATTTTAACATTCTCACTTATAGCTAAATATTTATACTTATTTAAACTTATAACTAAAATTCTAACTAATATAGAGTTTTAACTGCAAAATGCTTTAACAAGCGAAATGAAAAATTTACCTATACATATTTTATTGCAGTATTTTATTATTTCTTTTTTTCTTAAAAACAGTTAATGATAAAACAATGGAGTATTGAATTTAGTTATTCAGAATCAAAATTAGATTTAAAGCTTTTGAGAAAGAGGAAAATATATTTCGTAATATTTTAAAAAATAATAAGTACTTCATTCTTCAACCATAACAACAACTAAGTCGTAATCACAATATTTATGACCTAATAAAAAAATTGTATATCATATATAATATGAACTCAACTCACTGAATAAAAACAATTTAATAAAATAATAATAAATTAGTTATATATAACAAGATAAATTACTAATTATTATGATTATAGTTGGTTTTATAAAACCTTTTACTCTAAAATATATGAACTGATTTTAATACTTATATTAAAATCAAAAAAATGAATATCATACACCTCTCTCTAGATAATAGAAAACCATTCTTATTAAAAATTTTAAAAAAAGTACTTTCTATAATGCTATAGTAATCTACAAAATCATAATCTAAATCTAAGACTTTATAACTATGACATACAACATAATTATCAATTTTAAATGAAATACTAAGAAATTATTAATAATCGTACTTGTTTAGATTAGTAAACATATAGTAAATTAGGAATTATATACAAGACTATATTATCCATTCAAAAAACACAAAATCATTTTTTCAAATATACTGACTGAACTCAAATCAAAAAAATTTTGCTATTGAGCCTTTTTGCTATCACAGCTTTACATTTTTTACTTTTCTATCTATACTATTACCTTTATTAAAAATAACTTATTTTTTAATGAACTATTTCATACTATTCTATAATATTATATTCATACTAACTCTTTTAATAAGAACTCTATTAATCAATAAAGATGCCTTTATACTTTTTTTATATAATACTTCCTGTTTATAATCAGCTGCACAGTATTAAGTTTTCCTCACTTTACAAAACTTACTATTCATTTTCAGTATTAACAAGAACAATGAAACAAAAAATATCAAAACCTGTAATTATTTGGCTCTTTCTCTGTTCTACTATGATAATTATCATGGTAGGGATTGGTGGATTCACCAGACTTTCAAAAGCAGGACTATCAATTACGGAATGGAAACCATTTACTGGAACATTACCACCATTAAATGAACAAGATTGGCTACAAGAAAAATTAAGGTACGAAGCTACACCTGAATATAAAATATTTAATTATAGCATTAGCACAGAAGAATTTCGTATTCTATACTTAATAGAATATATACACAGATTAGCTGCAAGGTTAATAGGTTTAGCTTTTATTTTACCATTTATATACTTCTTACTGAATAGAAAAATATCTAAAAAAGTAGCAATAAGATTATCTATAGTACTATTACTTGGAACATTACAAGCACTCACCGGTTGGTACATGGTTAAAAGCGGCTTAGTATCTGAACCTTACGTTAGTCACTATAGACTAGCACTTCACTTACTATTAACATTAGCCATTTTTGCATTATTATTATATCAATTTTTTGATTACCAGATACAAACTCCAGTATTATATACACCATTACATAAATATTACAATATAAAAACAATCTTCACTAACAAAAACAATATTTCAGTTCCTAAATATCAAAATCAGAAAAATTTAACCTTAAACAAATATGTCAAGCAGACACACAATAAAAACCAGACTTCAATGCCAAACACAAAAATTATACCACTTGCCATACATTATACTAATTATAACATATACTATATAACACTTACTCTGACTTTAGTGACTATACAAATAATCTTCGGTGCTTTTGTCGCAGGACTAAATGCTGGTTTAACTTATAATACCTTTCCACTAATGAATGAACGAATTATTCCAGAAGATTTATTTTCTTTACAACCTATATGGATTAATATCTTTGAAAACAAAACAACAGTACAATTCATACATAGAGCACTAGCATTAATAATATTAGTTCTGACAATAATACTCACAATGAAAAATACCAATATAAAATCTGCATATATTATGCTACTTTCCGTTATCGTTCAAATAATTTTAGGGATAGCTACTCTGCTATTACATATACCAATAGCTGTCGCTATAGCCCATCAAATATTTTCATTTATCTTATTTGGATCAGGTATATATTTTTTATGTTATTTAAGAAAGCAAACCACATCACCAACCCGCACATTTCTTCCTTCTTGAATGGGAATATTCTTTATTACCATCTCTGACTCAGCACATATAATATTCTCCATTTTCATCGATTCCACAACAAATAAAGGTTGTCCTACCCTCACTCGATCTCCAACCTCTACATGTAATTTAACTAACAAACCAGATATTGGAGACCTTACTGCATCTAGCATAACTCTTTCTGTTTCATTGTTTAATATAAACTTATTTAACTCAGCTACATGAGGCTTCAACACACAACACTCAGCTTGCATTCCAGCATGTTTAATAAAAAGTTTACTACCCTCTCTTCCTATTCTAAGAGTTAGACTTGTATCATCATTGATTGTAATACATAGCAACCTACAACTTAATTTCCACTTACCAAGTATAGAATATATATTATGATTATATACTGTTATCAACGCATTGTTTTGATACTTCGCGTTTATGGAATACTCGTTATCATTTATTCTCACTATAAACAAATCTCTTATACTACTATCTGTAGTAGATATTGCCCCAATATTAATATTACCTACTTTACAATAGCACCTTTCCTCATTCTCTAAATGTATATATAGTGCAGCAAAAATAAATATCTTAATGTACTCTTCTGTAATAAAGTCACCATGAAATCCATTTGGATAATGGTCCGAAATGAATCTTGTGTAAAGTTTTGCTGCAATAAAATTTGGATGATGGAAGATAGATTCAAGAAATTCTACATTATTTATTACTCCTTCTATATAACACTCAGATAATGCTTTTTGCATTTTATTAATTGCTTCTATTCTATCTTGTCCATATGTTATAATTTTTGTAACCATTGAATCATAAAATATACTAATTTCTGAACCTGCAACAATTCCATCATCTACTCTAATACAACTATTGAACTCTTTACACAGCAACCGTTTTGATGAAAAATTAACATCATCAGTTACAACTGCACATGATGCTGGTGGAATCCACTCATTTCTTTCTTTAATTGTGGTATTTGATATTGAAGTCATAGAAGATTGTATAAAAACATTTTCATCTGGCTTACTGTAATACTTTATTCTTCCACTAGAAGGAAAAAACTTTTTTGATGGGTCCTCAGCATAAATTCTGCTCTCTATTGCAGAGCCATTAAGCTTAATATCATCTTGACTAAACCTCAATTTTTCCCCACATGAAACTCTAATCATTTCTTCTACTATGTCCACTCCTGTTACAAACTCTGTTACTGGGTGCTCAACTTGCAACCTTGTATTCATCTCAAGAAAATAAAATTTTTGATCCTTATCCACAACAAACTCAACAGTACCTGCTGAAAAGTAACCTACTTGCTTTGCTAAAGAAATACATTGGGTATACATTTCTTTTCTTACTCTCTCACTAATAAATGGACTTGGAGTTTCTTCTATTATTTTTTGATTATTTCTTTGTATTGAGCACTCCCTTTCTCCAAGACATACTACACCTCCATATTTATCTGCTATAATTTGTATTTCAATGTGTCGTGATAACTCTATATACTTTTCCACAAAAATACTTCCATCCTTAAAACTTTTTTCTGCTTCATTTGTTGCCAATGTAAATGCTAGTTCAATTTCTTCTTTTGAATTCACAATTCGTATACCCTTACCTCCACCACCTGAAACAGCTTTTAACATAATAGGAAACCCAATCTTTTCAGCAACACTAGCTGCATGAGCAGCATTGCTGACCTTACCTATATATCCTGGTATTGCATTAACTCCAGCTTTCTTTGCCGCTTCCTTTGCTGTTACTTTATTAGCTGCCACTTCCATCGTTTCTGCACTTGGACCAATAAAATCTATATTATATTTTTGCAGAGCACGTGGAAAATCTGGATTTTCTGCTAAAAAACCATAACCAGGATGTACTGCTTGCACACCTGTTTCAACCGCTACTTCACATATTTTTTCAATATTTAAATAACTTAAATAAGAAGGTGAGGGACCAATATATTTTGACTCATCTGCTTGTCTTACATGCACAGAATTTATATCTGCATCTGAATATACACATACACAAGATATACCTACCTTACGTGCAGTTCTAATAATCCTACAGGCAATCTCCCCCCTATTTGCTATTAAAATTTTACAGTACTTTTTTCTCATAATTACTAAATTCTCTCCCTCAAATTGCGAAAGCAAATTTTTATATTATTACCTACAAACAATTTCACCCCATACATATATCTACCAACCTTTTAGAATACATAACAACAAATATGGCCATTATATTTATTTACAGAACGCAAATTACCATCCATTGTAGTTAAATAACGATATATAAAAATATAAACCCAAGAACTATCCTATCAGTTACTAAAGTCAATACAAAAAATAAAAAAACTGAGATAAACACAATTTTTCTCATAGACAAAATGACTCTTCATACCTACACTCTCACTTTATTTTATTCTTTCTAAATATTGTGAGAGAACAAAAAATAAGAAGATAACAATATCAAATTCTCTATCATCCATTTAATACAATTTTTATTATAGAACGGTAAAATACCTCTTTATCTTTTTTTTCTTTCTAATTTTTTCTGCCTTTTTATTCTCTAATATAATTTTCAAAAATTTTTTTCCGTTCAATTTTTTTGAAACAAAACAGCAAATTACTTTTTTATCCTATATCTATAGGAAAGAACTGACTCCATCTTGATCAAGCCCATACTAGCTATATAAGTAATACCTTTCTTATAAATTTTTAAAAATTTATCTTGATTTCTTTTTTTTACAATAAAGAATAAATTATTAGACTAAACTATAACACACCTTATCTCAATCAGATTAAATCTAAGCCATAATTTTTAAAAACAAATGCAATTTACTCTTCAGAAAAATAAATTCTAAATTGTTAAAAGTGTGAATTCTAGCTATCATAATTTACATCATTATATATAGATAAATATGACAAGAATAATCACTAGGTTCGCCCCATCACCAACAGGTTTTTTACACATTGGCGGAGCTCGCACTGCATTATTCAATTGGCTCTATGCAAAGCACCACAACGGCAAATTCTTACTAAGAATTGAAGATACTGATAAAAAACGCTCAACACAAAAATCAATTGATGCGATAATAGATGGATTAAAATGGCTTAATATAAATTATGATGAGGAAATAGTATACCAATCAAAAAGAATAAAAAGGTACATTGAAGTTGCAAATCTTCTAATTAAAAAAAACAAAGCATACCACTGCTATTGTCCTGAAAATAAAATTACAGAAAAGCAAGTTAAAAAAAAAGGCAAAGTATATAAGCATAAATGTGTCAATATATCATCAAATGCGAAGCCAGTTATTCGATTTAAAGTACCAAATATACAAGATATTGTTGTTAATGATCAAGTATACGGCCAAATTAAAGTAAATAGTAGCCAATTTGATGACATAGTAATTTTACGCTCTGACACTACTCCAACATATATCTTTGCTGTAGTAGTTGATGACCATGATGCCGGAATAACTGATATAATACGTGGTTCTGATCACCTCACTAACACTTTTAAACAATTACTAATATACCAAGCTCTTGATTTTAATATTCCACGTTTTGCACATATACCACTCATTCATCTGGAAGATGGAAATAAGCTATCCAAAAGACATGGTGCAACAAACATTCATGATTATAAAAAAATGGGAATATTACCAAAGGCAATGCGTAATTACTTATTAAGACTTGGCTGGAGTCATAAAAATGATGAAATTATTAATGATGAGCAGGCAATAAAGTGGTTTAATTTAGAAAATATTGGTCGTTCACCCGCACACCTAGATTTTAAAAAACTAAAATATTTAAATCATTACTACATCAATAACATGAATAATGAAGATATCATGAATCTAATTTTTAAAGAAAATACTCTAACTAACAAAAAAAAGAACTATTTACTACAAGGACTAACAGAATTAAAAAAAAGAGCAAGTTATTTAACTGAATTATTAGACTTAGCACAGTTTTACATTCAAGATCCTCCACTTAATTTAAATAATGATGCTAAGCAAATTGTTAAATTTAATCTCAATATAATCAAGTTACTTGTTTCATTTCTCTCAAAAATTGGTAGTGAGAACTGGAATAATAAATTTTTATCCTCTCAAATTAAAAAATTTGAGAAATTATACAATATTAAAACAAGTAATATATACCACTCATTACGTGCCCCTATAACCGGAATAATGGATGCACCTGGAATCATTAACATAATGATAATTCTTGGCAAAGATGAATGTATAAGAAGATTACAACACGTTACTAACATTTAAGTAACACCAATATTAACTATTAATTAACATTACTTTAAAGAGAGTACCCATATTTTCAGTTAACCTTAAAAATTCATTAAAAATCTTATTCCTCTGTTTACCATTTACATTATTTATTAAAGCTTGCACCCTTTCCTTTATACCAAAAAGATATAAAAATTCCCTTTGAGTTAAAATTTCACAATTTACATACCTTAATGAGCTCTTCAATGCTTGAAAATTTACGAGTGCAGTAATATCATTATTACCAACATTCTCAAGAAAACCACTATAGTTATGTTGTCCTACAGATTGTAAAGTACTTTTATATGTAGGATATACATAGCCATAATCTATAATTATGGCAGCACCTTTATTACTAACTATTTTTTTTTCAAGTTTTTTTAACACTTCAATCCCAGCTAAACATACCTCTACTACAGCACCATCAAAAAATTTTCCATTTATTACTTGAGCAGCTGACATTAAAATATACAATTTCTTTTTCTGAATCTTAGTTATCAAGCTTTGAAAAAACATCTCATTATTCTGCTTTGCTATTCTTTTTTCATACCACTTTCCACTATAATATATAAACTGATCCATAGGGAGAGCATCAAAAAATTCATTTGCTATAAAAATAGTTGGTTGCTCTGGTAAGTTACTAATATCAACATGCCAATTAATACTTAATTCTTTTAATTTTTCCTCTTGTATTTTTCGCAAAATAGGACTAATCTCAATTAAGTAAACATTCACTGACCTAAAAAAATCGCTGTATTTTTTAGTAACTCTCAATATATCATAAATAAGTGTTCCTCTACCTGGTCCAAGTTCAACTAAAGAAAATTTTGGTGGCTTTCCTAACTTTTCCCATGTATACATAATCCAAACTGCAATTACTTCGCCAAATAATTGACTGATTTCAGGTGCAGTAATAAAATCACCATCTTTACCAAGTGGTGATTTATTCATATAATAACCATACTTTTTATGATATAAAACAACATTCATAAAGTCACTAATAGATATTGACCCTTGATTTTTATCAATCAATTTATATAAATAAGAAAGCATATTGTTAATAAATGTCTAATATTATAATATATAAATTAGTAGAATATTTATATATATAATATAAACCTAAGAGCCTATTGATAACACTTTAATTATGAATGATCAAAATACCAATAATATTAACTCTACAAGTTCAAATAACAGTATTAAACACAAACTCAACAAAACTATCAATTTTACAAAAAATAAAGTTATCAATACTGATGGACTAACTTTAGTAGAAGTATTTCAAGCACTAATTCAAATGCTGAATAGTGATTTAGAACTAGTAAAAAAAGTGCTAACACATGCTAATATTATGGTAAAACATGGAATGAAAGTAGCAAAGGAATCAGAATTAAGCAGAGTCGATGTTCTTCGATTTCTCGAAAGCAAAAAAAAAAATATCAGTAGACAAAAAGATTATATCAGGAAACCATCTCCTACACCTATCATAAAATCACCTCCAAAAAAAGGATTTTAGATGGCTAACTCCATAAAAAAATTTACCGTACAATGTAATTTTAGAGGAGAAATTTCATCTTTTGTTATATACATAGGAAACCCCAAAAATGACACTCATCCGATTCACCACCAAGATTCCTGGCTCATAAAGGAACGTGGAGGCAATATTCCTACTAAAATAAAAGAAAGTCTGCAAAAACTGCATAAATTATCAAAAGAAAATGGAATACCCTTTCCAGAATTATGTACATATGCCATTACAGTAGTTAACAATAGTGATAAAAAACATAGGAAAAAATAATAATACCTTTCAGTATTTTTTTCATACCCCAACCTCAAACACTGAAAATAACAATGCAATTTATCACTGCTATATTATTTACTTTATAAATATAGTATAAAAATAACACAATACAAACACTTTACTAATAAAATTTATACTAAGTTCAATTTTTTTTAAAATTTAAGCTACTTTATGAAAATAAAAAAGTAAACAAAGAAATATTGTATTTATCATTAACTTTCCCATATCAACACACCATATTTTTATACGTTACACAGTTAATACTATACTACCAACTCAGCTATAATAAAGAGAGTTACTAAAACTAAAATAATGAAAAAGTTCTTAAAAAGAAAAATTACTTCCCATAGTATATATTAGAATAGAAAGATATAGAAGTTTTGGTAAGAATGAATAATACAACAAAAAAACTATCTTCCCTTAAAAAGATCATTTAAATGCTCATGCATGACAAATCATAAATAAAAATCTAAAGCAAAATTATAAATGCTATTGTAATAGCAGTTCACAATTATTTATACCCTATTTAAAATAAAAAAAAACTCTAGTTAAGAGTTATATGAAGACAGTAAATTAATTTTAAGAAGCAAGTATCTTAATTCACTATTTTAAAATACCATACACTACCAATATTCAATTTATATACTATATAATTATATTATAAAATTATAACCAATTCCATATTTAGTGAATAATAATAAAAGGGTTTTTAATTATCAAAAATATTTAATAAAGGCCTAGAAAACTACTGTGAAAAATAAGCATAAATTATCATATAACTATTACATGGATAGAATAAGCTTAACTAATTCTTAAATAAAAAATATTTTATAGAAATAAAATACCATATTTAAAATATTTTACAATATACAAATAAGTTAGATGACATATATTAATCAAACTTATCTTATATCTAATAACATTAAATCTTAGAGATCTGCTATTTTTAGCAATGCACTATCACACATCAAGTCAGCAAAATTACTTACCTAACTTTAAAAAAACTAGTGTAAACCTATAAAAATAGATGCAAATTAATATTAAAACTACAAATTCTTATACAAAAAACAAAATAAAACATTTAATCCTTAAGCTATTAGAAACAGGTTCTATATAATAAATCACAATTAATTATAGAAAATTACTACAATCAATTATTTACAATCATATAACACTACTTGCCATATTAATCATACCTCTATTACAAGCACATAACTTAACATCTTAATATCTCATTTATAGAGGTTTTTAATCTTGTTTTTGCATCTACTTTTTTCATTATAACTACACAATAAGTTGAAACATTATTCTTAGATAAAGTAGATCCTGGTACTACTACAGAATAAGGTGGCACTTCACCATAAAATACTTCGCCAGTTTCTTTGTTAAGAATTTTTGTTGATGATCCAATAAAAACTCCCATACCCAAAACTGACCCTTCTCTTACTATAACACCTTCAGTTACTTCGCTACGTGCTCCTATAAAACAATTATCTTCTATAATAACTGGAGAAGCTTGAATAGGCTCTAAAACCCCACCAATTCCTACTCCTCCAGAAATATGGCAATTCTCACCTACTTGTGCACAGCTACCCACTGTTGACCACGTATCTATCATTGTACCTGAACCGATATAAGCACCAACATTAATAAAGCTCGGCATAAGGACAACATTTGTACCTATATAAGCAGACTTACGGACAAAACATCCAGGAACTACTCTAATTTTCAATTGACGAAATTTTTCTTCATCCCATCCATCAAATTTACTATTAGTTTTATCAAACCACCAATTATTATTACCTATCGCTTTACTTTCTTCAACAAGAAAGTATAATAATATTGCTTGCTTTATCCATATGTGTATTATCCACTGTCCATTTGATAACTTTTCAGCTACTCTAATTTTACCACAATCAAGAAGCTCAATTATCTCTTTGATTACTACTTTTGCTGTTACTTTCACATTACGATTAATGAGTTCATTCCTATTTTTCCAGATATTTTCCACATGATTTTGTATTTTATCTAATTGTAAGCTTTTCATTCATTATACACATAAAACAATAAATCTACATATTGATTTCAATAATACAAACCTTATTAACTATTCTATACTAAGCTCTATAAACATACAACTATAATATTGCACTAGAATTACTTAATAACTGTGAATAAATAAGCAAATTTTAAAGAAAAGTAAAATCTACAAACCACAAGATTATTGCTATTTTACTATAAATATTTAGTAAAAGTAAAATAAATCATATATTATTTTTATATCAAAAAATTAGCGAAGGTAATTTTTTTAATGTTTATTACCTAATTTTGCTACAGTAATAAAACTATATATTGAGAACCTTCCAATAAAACAGAGTAAGACATACAAAATAATTAACTAATCATAAAAATTCAGTTCACTACAAACTAAGAATAAAAAAACAATAGTTTAAACATAAAAGACTCACCCAAGAAAAATTTCTTGAGACTACTTTTTTACCATCTATCGTAAGATTTAGTGAAGCAAATTAAACCTTTCAATCTCATCACTTAAAAAGCCAACATATTCAACTCACCCCAAATTTAGAAAAGTAAATTTTAATACCATATAACAATAATTTTCTTAGATTCTATTAAATTATTCTAGCTATAAACGCTTTAAAATTTACCTAATAGAAAAAAAAGTTGAGTAACTTAATAAGTAAATATCCCTTCTCTTAACTCTACAAATTAATATCTTTTATCTACTTAAGATTTATAAGCACATTTCAGTTAAAAACTTCAAAAGTGAGCAAAACAACAAAAATATTAAGATATACTGTGTAAAAAATTAAATATAAGATACAACTATACAATATAGTCATCCTGCAATCTATACAAAGATTAAAGATAACTGAATCCTTTTATATCACAAGGATAAAATTAATAAAATCTCAATAGCTTTTTTTATGATTATATAAACTCAGGTATATTACATAAATCATACAAAAGTATATTTATAAAAATAATCTATAAAAATTCATAAAAATATTATATACTCTAAAATACAAGCTTTTCTATAAATAGAATCGAGAGCTTAACCTTAAATCTTCTTCAGAAACTATACAACTGAGTAGCAACCCTATACATATCAAACTTGCAGCAGTTATACTTCCCCCATAAGATAAAAATGGCAATGGATCACCTATTACAGGTAAAAAACCTATTGTCATTCCAATATTTATAAAGAAATGAGCACCAAAAAAAGCAAAAATTCCAATAGATACTAATTTAGAAGAATAATTTTTTGTTCTATAAGCAACAAAAAATATTATAGCAAGCAATATAGTATAAAGAAAAATTAAAGCCATACCACCTATAAAACCCCATTCTTCACCAAGCACTGCAAAAACAAAATCTGTACATTTCTCTGGCAAAAAACCAAGTTGAGTTTGACTTCCTCTAACAAAACCTTTACCAAGCAATCCTCCTGAACCAATAGCTATTTTAGATTGATGTGCATTGTAACCTACTCCAAGCGGATCTATTGACGAATCAAAAAAAGATAATATTCTTTGCTTGTGATAAGAATGAAAAAAAAAGCAAATGGCTGGTATTAAAAACACACCAAATGTTCCAAAAATTATTAAATGTAACCTTTTTATTATTGACGTAAATATAATTGATGTCCCTATAAACAACATTATCACAGCTGTGCCTAAATTAGGCTGTTTTAATGTTAAGAACACAGGCAAGAGAATAATTATAAACGCATTAAATAATTTACGCAATTCCATCATCTTATATACACTCTGTTTACTAAAATAACGAGCAAGTACAAGTATTAATCCCACTTTCGCAAATTCTGATGGCTGTAAACTCATTGAGCCTATCTTTATCCACCTTGTTGAACCCATTACGGACAAACCAAAACAGTTTACTATCAATAGTGCAATCATTACTATTATATAAAAAAAATAAGCATGCCTTAAATAAAAATCTAGCTCTATAAATGACATAGCTATAGCTAGCAAAAAAAAGAAAGAAAAAACAACTAATTGATGAACTGCAAATGGCATCCATTTTCCTGAAGCAGAAGAATATTGAATAATAATACCAATACAAAACAGAGCTATTAAATTAATAACTAATAACCAATAAATTCCTTTCAATATTTTATAAAATAATCCTTACATCTTATTGTCTTACAGTACAATAAACACTAAAATATATAAAATAAAAAAAAATCAAAAAACTAATCTCTCAACTACTGAACAAACAAGATTACTATATATTCCAATTACTACTATTAAAATAGTCATAAATAATAGACAAAAAAGCATAGGTAATGGTATCTCATTAGCATAAACAGCTATCATTTTAACATGTGATGCTGTTGTAGTATTTCCAAAATACATTTTCTCCACCATTTGCCATATGTATATTAACGCAAGAAAAGAACTAGCAACAAAAATTACAAGAGAAATCCATGCATGAGACTCAATAATTGCTTTCATCATATACCACTTACTTACAAAGCCACTTGTTAAAGGCATACCAATTAATGCTAATCCAAGTAAAGTAGACATAAATGTTATATAAGGCATTGATTTTTCTAACCCTGATAAATTCTCTACCTTTGTTGAATTAAACTTATAAGAAATGCACCCAGCAACCATGAATAAAGATATTTTTACCATACTATGATTTATAGTATGAAAAACTGCAGCAAACAAACCTGTTTTTGAGTTCAAACCTAACATTAAAACTATATAGCCAATCTGGCTAATACTAGAGTTAGCAAGCAACTTTTTCATATCTGTCGCAGTTATCGCAAACAATGCCCCAAACACAATAGAACAAAGTGCAAGTATAACTATTACGTTATTTAATGGAGGTTTAAATAAAAAAAAATTCTGATGAAAAATGGTATAAAAGATTCTAATAAAAACATATATCATAACTTTGGTTACTGTACCTGAGAAAAATATAGTAATAAAACTTGGCGCCTCACTATATGAATTAACTAACCACTTACCTAATGGGAATAATGCCATTTTAGTCGAGAGACCAATAAAAATAAATAATGTACCAAGCCTCACTATATTATTATCATATAGTGACATTATTCTCTCAGCCATATCAGACATATTAAGCGTAGCTGTTATAGAATATAAAAGCCCAATACCAAATAAATAAAACGTTGCACCTATCGTTCCACTAATTAAGTATTCCAACGCTGCAATTAGTGCTTTTTTATCCCTTCCTACTGAAACTAGCACATAAGAAGAAAGAGATGAAATTTCTAAAAAAACATAAAGGTTAAATACATCATTTGTTACCAAAATTCCAAGTAGTCCACTTAAGCACAACAAAAACAAAGAATAAAAAACAGCTATTTTATTTTTACTAATCTCTTTTTCATTGATGTAAAAACTATAAAGAA
Organism: Wolbachia endosymbiont of Dipetalonema caudispina; assembly: GCF_013365495.1. Lineage (GTDB taxonomy): Bacteria > Pseudomonadota > Alphaproteobacteria > Rickettsiales > Anaplasmataceae > Wolbachia. The sequence goes on from NZ_CP046580.1 coordinate 697,061, forward strand.
CACTTATCAACGCCACAAAATTTACTAAACTTAAAATTAAGGAATTTAATATATCAATCCTTAACTCTATTCCGTATGTAGGAATCCAATTTCCAAGATAATAAGTTACAACTTCACCATTATAAGTTTTCATGAGTAGTATCGATGAAATAAGAAAAGTAGCTGCTGTTGTAATAAAAGAGATAAACCAAGAAAATCTATGCTCCCTAACAAGAGAGCAAAATACTGACGCAATTATTGGTATAATAACTTGTAAAATTACTAATTGCACTAAATTTTGTAATAAATTGCCAAAGTATTAAGTATATGTAATACTTTTTGTTTTAATAGTTTAATGTTATCTAAAATTTTTAATGCAATAAAATATTTATTACAAAGGAAAGCTAAATTTATAGGAAAAGACAAAAATGGAAATTCTTACTATGAATCAAAAAGCGGAAAAAGGTGGGTTATATATAGTAATGTTCCAGAACCTACAACAGTATCTTCAAAGTGGCACATATGGATTCACTATACTGATAATACAGTACCAGTTAATGATAAAAAAAGAAAAGTAAAACACACTCATAATTTAACCAATAGAAAAGATTTATATAAAGTTAAAAATTATTATGAAAGCTGGAAACCTAATAATAATTAAACGTGTAAAGACTAGTATATCTGAAATAACTATTAAGCTATTTTATACTATTTTTATTATTTTTTAATCCACTCTCAATATTTAAACTTTTTAAGAAAAAATTACAACTGCCAGAATATATAATCCTTTATTAAAAGTTAGTAGCATAAGAATACAATAAAATTGTCAAACCTTAAAATACCAATTAAGAGCTAACCTCAATAACATAAAAAATTTTTGTGGCAAACTGTTAACATATCACTTATATTATACTCAATCAACCTCGAATAATTCAAAATTAAACAACTCAAACTAATAAAATTAGAGTAGAACACGAATAAAGTTCTCAATACATTTTAATATCTGATCGAGTATAAAAATTACTAATAAACTTTGCAACTCTTTGCACTTATGCATTACAAAATTATTTATTATTTTTTAACATATTTATTTTCTAATAGACTTAAATAAAAAACTCAACATACCTATATGCACATATTATATTTAATTCTCACCAATTACTATTTATGCATTATTTATATTATCAACTGTACTATAAACCTACGTTACCAAATATTTAAAAGCATTAAAATATCAACATATAAATAAAATAAATATCAGGTAACTCCTATACTAAATTTTTTCTTTTTATTTAATAGCTTCAAAATATTAAAACAATTCACAAAGAAACATTTTTTTCTAACAACAAATTATATACCTTCAAAGTATAATATAGAACTTAGTTCCTTGGAAAAAGAAAGATCTAAATCTTAAAAAGATTATTTCCTATACACAAGTATGTTTGTATAACCACAGTTCCAACGATATCTTTCTTCAAAACATAAAATGGTACATAAACCTATGAAATACTATGTGGGACTAGTGCGATTCGAACGCACAACCTTCGGATTAGGAATCCAATGCTCTATCCTACTGAGCTATAGTCCCATATTTCTCCCACTTACTCATCATAGCAAAAAATTACTTATCTTTTACTTATCTTTTTATCTTTTAATCTCAACCCCCACAACAACAACTAATAACAATAAAGCACTTTAATACACCTCTTAAAATATCTGATATCATCCTATCACTAATTTCACTAATAATTGATGAGTAACCATTTGTTATTCAAGATAATTAAAACAACTTAACTTCAAATAATATAAACATTAACGTACTTTAACGTGATTATAAACACAGTAAAACATAAAAACATACATTTCTAAACTGAATTTAAAGAAGCATAGTAATGAGTGAATAACAACGTAAAATTACAATAAAACCTTCAATTTATTCTTGATAAACTATTTTTAAATTTAGATATACCTTAAAAACTAAACAAAACACCATATATTCTCTTTCTTTTATAAAGAAATATTCATTTTTCTAATAAAACCAATGACTTACAAGAATCATAAAAAACCTTAATTCCATACTACGGTAAGAAAATTGGAAAGACAATTCAATCAGGATTTTTTCTAAACATATCTTTGCTCAAAATAGCTCAATTAAAATTACTAAAAATAGATTTAAAAATTTTAGTCTAAGTTAAATAAAGATGATATAATTTATATATACTTGACTTCAGACAAGTTTTTATATTTTAAATATTATATTTAATGGAGGTACAAATGAGTTTAGGACCATGGCAATTATTTTTAGTCTTGATAATAATCTTAATTTTATTTGGTGCAGGCAGATTACCTCAAGTTATGAGTGATTTAGGAAAAGGCATTAAAAACCTTAAACAAGAACTTAAAGACTCAGAGAAATTATCATCTAATGAACCAGATCGTTAACGTTCTCATATTTTTATGACACGCACTGCAGTGCGTGTCATTTCATAATTTAAATTTAGCCAAAGCAAAATATAGATTGAAATGTACAAGCAATCATGCTAGCTTAAAACTAGTAGTTTTACTTATAAAGTATAGCCGTGCAAAAAAATAAAAAACTGACTGAAAACAAAAAATTAGCCTCCGATATTCTAAAAGAGATTATAAGTACCAATAATACTAACAACAATAAAAAAATAACGTTGTTTGACATTAAAACAACTTTACATGAGCGTAGTTTTGGTATTTTAATAATGATATTTTCATTACCACTATCGCTACCTATACCAGTGCCACCTGGCTACACAACTATTCTTTCTATACCTCTAATCTTACTTTCACTACAGTTTTTATTTGGATTTAACTCTCCTTGGATGCCCTATTGGCTAGAAAAAAAAGCTTTTAAACGCTCAACAATAATTCTAGTAGTAGACAAAATTTCCCCTATCTTAAAAAAAATAGAAAAGTTTATGAAACCAAGAATACCTTTCATTTTTTATGGACCTGGTGAAAAAATTCTAGCTTTCATAACATTACTTTGCGCAATAATCATAGCTCTCCCACTACCTTTTACCCATTTCCTCCCTGCAATTGGCACAACTTTTATTTCGCTAGGTATTATAGGTAAAGATGGTCTTCTTTCTATATTAGGAATCTTAATATCATTATGCGCGTTATTATTTACCATCATTATAATAACCAAAGGTTCACAATTTATAACAGGAGTACTTTCCCTTTTCAAAAGCTTTGTTACGTGGTTAAATTTTTATAAAATACCTTAATATAAAATAAATCTCTAATAAGGATGTAGAATGAATATTGAAATATAGTAATAATTATGCTAGCTAAAATAAATAATTTGTTCAAGGATAAATGTGCAAAAAAGTGACAGAGCAACTAAAAATAAAAAATTAGTTTCTGATATTTTAAAAGAGGTTGCAGATATTAATACTGCTAACAGTGAAAAAGTAACATTATTTGATATTAAAATAGCCCTACAAGAACGTAGTTTCGGTATTTTAATAATTATCTTCTCCTTACCCCTATCAGTACCTATACCAGTGCCACCTGGCTATACAACTATACTTTCTATACCTTTAATCCTACTTTCACTACAGCTCCTGTTTGGATTCCATTCTCCTTGGATGCCACATTGGCTGGAAAAAAAATCTTTCCAACTCTCAACATTAACTCTTGTAATAGAAAAAACATCACCTTTATTAAAAAAAATAGAAAAGTTCATGAAACCAAGAATACCTTTCATTTTTTATGGACCTGGTGAGAAAATCCTAGCTTTCATAATATTACTTTGTGCATTATCAATAGCTATTCCACTGCCTTTGACCAATTTTATTCCTGCAATCGGTACAACTCTCATTTCACTTAGTATTATGAGCAAAGATGGACTTCTCTCTATATTAGGAGTCTTAGTATCTTTATGTGGTTTATTACTTACTCTCATCGTAATAATCAAAGGACCACAACTCATAATAGGAGCATTTTCTTTTTTAAAAAGCTTCGTATATGGTTAGGCTTTATAATACTTTAACAAAAAAAAAGGAGCTCTTTACACCAATTGACAAAAGTCATGTAAAAATGTATGTTTGTGGACCAACTGTATATGATACAGCACACATAGGTAATGCACGCTCTGTTGTTATCTACGATGTGTTATTTCAGTTGCTCAAATCTCATTATGATAAAGTTACCTATGTACGCAATATAACTGATATTGATGACAAAATAATCAATATAGCAAACAAAAAAAATAGCAGTATAGAAAGTATAGCTACACATTACACTAAAGCTTTCCATGAAGATATGAAAAATCTAAATTGCATAGAACCAACATATGAGCCAAAAGCAACGGAAAACATAGACTATATCATCAAATTAATTAAATATTTATTGCTATCTAATCATGCTTATGAATTTAATAAGCATATATATTTCAGCATTAAATCATATCCTGAGTATGGCATTTTATCGGGCAAAAAAATTAATGAACTGGATTATGGCAGCAGAATCGAAATTAATAAAAACAAGAAGCACCCAGGAGATTTTTTGCTATGGAAACCTGTAAACGATATTGACTATAAACTTTCAAGTTACTGGAATAGCCCATGGGGAAAAGGAAGGCCTGGTTGGCATATAGAATGTTCAGCAATGTCATATGCATATCTTGGCAAAGATTTTGACATTCATGGTGGAGGCATAGACTTACAATTTCCTCATCATGAAAATGAAATTGCACAAAGTAAATCTGCATTTTCTGGATCAATGTTTGCAAAATATTGGATACATAATGGTTTCTTAACAGTAAAAGGAGAAAAAATGAGCAAGTCACTATTAAACATAGTTAAAATAAAAGACTTGCTTAATAGCGGAATAAAAGGTGAAGTAATACGTTACGCGTTGTTCAAAACTCATTATAGAAAACCACTCAATTGGACTGAGGATATTATTCATGAATCACAAGAAACTTTAAACAAGTTCTATCGATTATTACGTAGTGTAAACATAACAAAAATTGAAAAAAGTGACACAGAAATTTATAAAGGTTTCATAGAAGCTCTAAAAAATGACTTAAATATTCCTAAAGCTTTAGTTATATTGCATGAAATGGCCACAAAAATTAATAAAACAAGCAATAAATATAAAAAGCTCAAATTAATTGCAAGCTTTATTAAAAGTGCAAGATTTATTGGACTTCTTAAGTCGAGCTATCAAGAATGGTTCACTATAAGTGAAGACCATAAAAAAATAGAAAAATTAATAAATTTAAGAAAAATAGCAAAACAAAATAAAGATTATAACACTGCAGACAAAATAAGAGATCAACTTAAAAAAATGGGGGTTATAATCTCTGATAATGAAGATGGTACAACAACCTGGTAAGTTTATATGGAAAATTATCTCCTATTATTTACAGATAATCTAACATCATCACTTATTTTGCCTATACACCAAGGCTTTGTATTCTATACTATGTTGTATTTCAGATCGAATTACAACCTCCTATTTATGTTATTTTTTGGAGTATTAGGCTCAAGTATTGGTGGAATAATCAATTGGCATTTAGGTAGAACAATAATTCTTACTAGAAATATATACTATAAATCAAAAAATGAGCATATAATACCAAAAAAAATCATAAGAAATCTACTGATTTGTGCAGTTGCATTGCTTTCATGGGTATCAGCACTTGGTAGTGTAATTCAGGTTTTATCAGGTTACTTTAAACTAAATCTTAGTGCCTTTACTTTATTAACTATTCTATCTAATCTTTTCTACTTATTATATCTCACTATTACCGTTCAATAAGTTGTTATTAACCTAACTGAAATGGTTAATTGGCTAACACATATTCCCCGCTTTTTTCTTTCTTATATCTTCAAAAGACTTCACAGTTTTACATAAAAAAGTTCAAACATTTATTTTTTACATCAAATAGAAATTTTTCTTTTAAAGATACTAAAAAAAAACTCTGAAATTAAAGCTTTCAAAATTTGAAAATAGCAAATTTAAAAGATTTTTTCTCACATTCTTAAAATTTTACTTATAAAAATAAAGCAAAACTTATGAACATCTACTTACCTATTCAATAAGAATTAATCAATGCAAACATATAAAATAATATTTGTTTTACTTTCTATAAATGTCTACATGCTTATAAAAATTCACCATAACTAATACAATTAGTCACCATAATAGAAGTCAAATTATAAGCATAGCTAATCTTCCTACAACCATAAATTAAAAATAATCATCTCCTTCCCCTTCTTTTTTCTTAGAAAAAAATATAACCTTTACTCTTAGCTCTTTAATACTTTAGCTGTAAAAAACAAAGCATTATCATCAACATAAAAATTATATATTTCTATCTATAATTTCCTTCACTTACTCATTATCTAATAATATCCATTTAAATAAATGAACTAGCAATTACTTCTATTATATACTTAGACTTATATTCAAATTCATCAGTTTATTATCATCTAAACCTTACACACTTATCTATCTATAAATTAGACAGCAAGATAATAACTCTTAATTTCAAAAATTGATTTTGTTAAAAAATATTATCAATACAAGATCAACTTAGTTATTCTCTACTATCAGACACAAATAATAAAAAAAATAATTAAAATACAAGTAATTACTTTTAAAGCTTTAATTTGACACTAATTGCAACGCAGCAACTCCAGGCATCTCATCACCACTTAGCCAACTTAAAAATGCTCCACCACCAGTTGAAACATATGTAAAATCTTTATCAGTAAGACCAGCAGCACTTATTGCGGATAAACTATCCCCCCCTCCTATCACACTAATTAATTTCCCCTTGTGTGTCAAACTACTTATTATCCTTATTACCTCTAATGTACCATTTGCAAAAGCTAAATGTTCAAAAACACCAATAGGTCCATTCCACAGCAAAGTTTTACTACTTGCTATTACACTATTTATTATGCTTAATGTTCGAGGCCCAATATCTAAAATTACATCATGATCTAAAACAGATTCAATTTCTCTAAGAATACTAATATTGTAATTAGAGTTTATTGCAACCAAAACATCCTCAGGCACAATTATTCTGCAATTATTCTCACTTGCTGCCTTAACAATATCATAGATAAGATGACTAATATTATCTTGAAAAAGAGATTTACCAATATTTACTCCATTACACAACAAAAAATTATTAACAATTGCACCACCAAGAATTAAATAATTAACCCTTTTTACTAATCTCATAATCATTTTTATTTTGGTTAATATTTTAGCTCCCCCAACTATTACAGTAATAGGTCTAGTGTTAAATAATATAACTTGCTCAAGATATTTTAGCTCATCTCGTAAGCAAAACCCTGCATAAGAAGGCAAAAATTTTGTAATAGATGAAATAGAAGCATGAGCTCTGTGAGAACAAGAAAATGCATCATTTACATATATATCCGCCAAAGATGCTAACTGTTTAGCAAAATTCGAGTCATTTTGCTCCTCACCTTTATAAAATCTTAAATTTTCTAATAATATTAAATCTCCTCTATTCATCACACTTACCGCTCTCTGTACTCTCTGACCAATACAATCATCAATAAACTTCACTTCTTTTTTCAAAAACTGTGATAAAGTTTCAACTATATTTCTCAATGAGCAACTATTTTCTTTGGCCTTTGGATACCCAAAGTGTGATATAATGATAATTTTTGCACCTGCACTTATTAAGTACTGTATAGTAGGCAGGGCTCTCAAAATACGAGTCGTATCATAAATTTTCCCATTTTTTATGGGAACATTGAAATCAACTCTAAGTAAAACAACCTTATCTTGAAAATTACAATTCTCTATACTAAGTATATTCATATAAATAAAGCACAAAGCCACTATACAACAGTTTAACTTAAAGTAAATTACTTTTTCTTCTATAAATTCCTTTTAAAGTTGAATATTGAAAATTAATTGGAGAATTATGAATCACCTTATATATGTCATAACAAGCCATAGCACTTTCAGCAAAACCACTTAATATCAACTTTAATTTCCCCAAATAAGTAGCTATATCTCCAATTGCATATACCCTATCTCTATTAGTCCTAAATGTACTTTGATCAACAACAATACGACTATGTTCCAATTTTAAACCCCAATTATTTATTGGACCTAAATTCATTGACAGGCCAAAAAATGGCAGTAAAAAATCAGCATATATTCCCTTTTTTTCCTTAGAGGCAAGATTTTTTACTATTACTGTGTGTAACTTTCCATTATTTCCAGTTAACTCATGCAATTGATATGGAGTTACAAGTTCTATCTTTCCATAGCTTTTAAGTAATTCTAATTTATTTCTAGTTTCAGGTGCACAACGAAATTCTTTCCTTCGATGTATTACATAAATTTTCTTTGTAACTTTAGAAAGTTCTATGGTCCAATCAGCTGCAGAATTCCCTCCTCCTGCAATAACTATAGTTTTATTTTGAAAATCAGAAATTTTATTTACATTATAAAATACAGATTTACTTTCATATTCTAATATACCACTCAAATGCGGGCGATTAGGTTCAAACATCCCATTACCTGCAGCAATAACAACAGCTTTACATTTCACCTCTATACCTGCATTCGTTATTACAAAAAAATCCTGATCATCACCACTTAAGATTTTTTCCACTTTTTGATTTAAGTGATAAACAGGATCAAAGGGTAAGGCTTGCTTTATCAATCGTTCTATTAATTTTCGTCCAGTAATTACAGGATAACCAGGTATATCATATATTAATTTTTCTGGATAAAGAGCAGTACACTGACCTCCTACTTGATCTAAAATATCTATTATATGACATCGCATATTAAGCATTCCTGCTTGAAAAGCAGTAAATATTCCGATAGGTCCTGCACCTATTATTACTATATCAGTTTCCATTTATAATAGGAAATGTAATTTAAAATTATATAAGTTAACACTTTTTTTTCTCATAACTTTATTAAATCCCTATCCTTAATCTTGAAAAACATAAACTAAAAAGCGAATTATACTCATTTTAATAATTAAAAAAATATTACAAATCTTCTAAAGACAACCTAATAACTAAATCTATAATTAAGTAACAAATAAAAACATAAAACAGTTATTTATTTCATTAAAACAATCTAATTCATTAAACGACAAAATAAATCACTAAAAAACATATATTATACAATAAAAACTTTAATCATAAACTAACAAAACTCTTCATTAACAAACATAAATAGATATAAGCTAATTTTATCAATATTTACAATTGAATCTTTTTACAAAATTAGCAATAGCAAAATTCATTCATAACTAATTTCAATAAAATGATTTCTCTCATGAAAATAATTTGATGAGTATCAATTTCTTGTTAAAAGAAAAAGTAAAATTTGATGAAGTAAAATATGTTATTACTAATAGTATCAAAAAAATAGAATTAAAAACGAACACATAGCTTGATATGAAAAAAATAAGAAAAAAAACTTAAGTTTAATTCAATATTCAAAGTATTTTAAACAAATTAATAAAAATTAAAAAAAAGTATATAAATACATAAAATTATAATTATAGTAACAATTCAGAAAATATTTCTAATAGAGATAGATAATTATATTACACTCAAAAAGAGCAAAATAGTAATGTGAATACTACTACTATAGTACTTCATTATTCATAAAACAACATTAGATAAAATATCCTTTAAATTTCCAATCAGACAAATAAAAAAACAAATTTTTAACGACTATAAATTTAGTAACAATTATAAAAAAATAAAGCTTAAAATCCAGTTCAATAAAAATCACCCAAATACAAATAAATCATAATTTATAAAACTCATCAAGTTTACAATAAAACCTTAAGCTCCTTCTATAAGAATTACACATCAAAATAAAATATCCTCTAATTTAAAAGGTACAATTTAACTTCAAATATATGCAAGCTCTCAATATTTAAGATTTTATAACAATACTATGAACAAAAATAATTTTTCCTTAAATTTTATTATTAAATTTACTTATTCTATATCATATTTTTCCTTATTAATTAGACACAACAACACTAAATCCAGCTCTTTAAAAGAGCTAATAGAATCTTTAAAAGAGAATAAAATTGCTTTTTATTACCACTAATACTCTAACCACTGATAGTCTCCCCATAAAACACTTTGAAATCAAAATTCATCTTCATTTATAAGCTCTTCCATTACTAATAAATTGAGTAAATGCAATACATCTTCTTACTACTACAACTATACATATATTTTTACATATATATACTCTCTACTACTCTTCTTCAAAAAAAACACCATGTTTCTAATTAAAAATTAGAATATTATAACTTAGTATAAAAAAATAAACTTTCTTTTAAGATTATATTATAAAACAGCCAAGATTATTAAGTTCCAATACTTTTATGAATTTTTGTGATCATTTATGATTTTCACCCCCAGTCTTTTTTAAAGATTGCAAGTCCTTGATCAGTAAGTGAATGATTAAGTAACTGTCTAAATACTGTTGCTGGAACAGTAATTGAATCAGCACCAAGTTTTGCAGACTCTATAACATGAGCAGAATTTCTAACTGAAGCAACAAGAACCTTAGTATTAAAACTATAATTAGAATATATATTACATATATCTTTTATTAGCAATAAACCACTATGATTTATATCATCAAGACGACCAACAAAAGGAGAAACAAAACAAGCACCGGCCTTAGCGGCAAGCAGTGCTTGTCCAGGAGAAAAACATAGCGTAATATTAACAGATATTTTATATTCTGTCCACAACTTCTTACAAGAAATTAACCCTTCATACGTGAGAGGCAATTTTATTATAATATTACTAGAAATTTTTGCCAATCTAACACCTTCTTCAACCATATCTTCATAATTATCTGCAACAACTTCAACACTAACAGGTCCTTTGATAATAGAAGATATCTTACTTATTAAATCTTCATATTCAGCTTTATACCCAGATTTTGCTATCAAAGAAGGATTGGTTGTTACACCATCAATACAGTCTTTTAGTTCTTTAATTTCATTTAAATTAACACTATCAAGAAAAATTTCCATAATATTCAAATATACAATAATAAAAACCTATTGATTAAAATATCTTAATTGCATATTCACTCTTTTACTTTTTAAAAGCTCTTCATTATGAATGACATAATTAAAAACCCAAACTTGATTTGTCATAATGCTACAATTATTATTTACAACCTCTAATATACCATTATCAATTATAATCTTTTCTTTCTTGTGTTTACTTATTTTAACAATAATTATACCTGGTAATAAATAAATTAAATAAGGAGAATGACGAGCTAAAACCATAAATTCACCTTCAAACCCATTCATTGAAAGAGAAATTACCTTATCAAATAAAATTTGATTATCAGGAGAAAAAAATTGTACTTTAAAGGTATTCATAATCTTTAATTTTTTTACTATATAATCTTAAACTCAAACCTTTATTAATTCAGCCTTTTCTATTACTTCATCTATATTTCCTACCATATAAAAAGCAGCCTCTGGTAAGTAATCATATTTACCTTCAATAATCCCCTTAAAACTCGAAACAGTATCAGAAAGTGAAACAAACTTACCAGGCATACCAGTAAATATTTCTGCAACATGAAAAGGTTGAGAAAGAAATTTCTGAATCTTACGAGCTCTATCAACAATAATTTTATCATCATCAGATAGTTCATCCATACCGAGTATGGCAATAATATCTTTAAGTGACTTATAAGTTTGCAGTATACGTTTTACCTCAGAAGCTACTCTATAATGTTCTTCACCAATGATTTCATCAGATAAAGACTGAGAAATTGAATCAAGTGGGTCAACAGCAGGATATATTCCCATTTCAGCTATTTGCCTTGATAATACTGTAGTTGCGTCAAGATGAGAAAATGTAGTTGCTGGAGCCGGATCAGTTAAATCATCTGCAGGAACATATATTGCTTGCACAGAAGTAATAGAACCAGAAGTAGTCGAAGTTATTCTTTCCTGCATCATACCCATATCAGTTGCAAGTGTTGGTTGATAACCAACAGCTGAAGGCATCCTACCAAGTAAAGCAGAAACTTCAGAACCAGCTTGTGTAAAACGAAAAATATTATCCACAAAAAATAAAACGTCCTGATTTTCACGATCACGAAAATACTCTGCCATAGTTAGTGCTGTTAACGCAACTCTAGCCCTCGCCCCAGGTGGCTCATTCATCTGACCATAAACCAAAACAGCTTTAGACTTTTCATGTTCATTTATATCTATTACATTTGAAGTTATCATCTCTCGATAAAGATCATTACCTTCACGTATTCTTTCACCAACACCAGCAAATACAGAAAACCCTTTATGAACTTTTGCTATATTATTAATCAATTCCATTATGAGAACTGTCTTACCAACACCAGCTCCACCAAATAAACCAACTTTTCCTCCTTTAAGATAAGGGGCAAGAAGATCTATAACTTTTATTCCTGTAACCAAAATTTCTTCCTGTATTTTCTGTTCGGTAAAACTTGGAGGCACTTTATGTATAGGCTCAAAATCATACTTTCCTTTTAATAGACCATATCCATCTATAACTTCTCCAACAACATTAAAAACCCTCCCTAAAGTTGAACGACCAACTGGAACAGATATCGGCATACCTGCATTAATAAATTCATCATTTCTTGACACACCATTTGTACTATCCATGGCAATACAACGAACCACATTATCACCTATATGATGTGAAACTTCTAAAATTAGCTCCTTACCTTCATATTTTAATTTACTTTTTAAAGCATCGAATATCCTCGGTAATTCACCCTCAAATTTTAAATCAATAACCGCTTGAGTCACTTTAACTACTCTACCTACATTCATCTTTATTATTTTATCACTATACTATAATTTTATAATAAACCCCTCAATTCACAAAATAAATATTATATTCTTAACAAGAATCTTGCAACATTAAAATACTCACTAATCACGTTTTATCATAAACAATGCAAATGCATTCAATAACCATGTAATAATAAATAGTACTAAACTAAGTGCATAAGCAGCGAGCGTTTGCACGCTGCTAAAATCTTGATCCCCAGTAAGTAGCGTAGCTACTTGTACAGTAATAGTAGTAACTGAATTAAGAGGATTAAAAGTTAAGTTCGAATTGACCCCTACAACCATTAGCACTATCATTGTCTCACCTATCACTCTCGAAACTGACAATAAAATTGCACTCAAAATTGTAGGCATTGCATATGGTATTGTTATGTACCATATAGTTTCTGCTGAAGTAGCACCCAATGCCATAGAGCCATAACGTAAATTTTTTGGAACAGATCTAATTGCATCTTCCAATAAAGAAATAATAAAAGGAAGAACCATTATTCCTATAGATAAACCAGCAACCAATGCACTCTCTGATTGCATACTCAAACCAAAAAAATTTGCTATTCGTTTTGCAGAAGAAGATAAAAATACAATAGAAAAATATCCATATACAACCGTAGGAATAGCAGATAAAACTTGTAAAGCTGTATTGACAATATAACGCACTTTTCCACTTGCATACTCACTAATATATATTGCAGAAAATAAACCAAGCGGAGCAGCAACTAACATTGCTACAATAGTGATAACTAATGTACCAACCAAAAGAGTAGCTATACCAAAACATCCTATTTTTTCACCATTAATAATCACTACATTATGACTCCATTTCAAGCAAAACAAAAATTCTGAAATCGCTATTTCCCTAAAAAAACTAACAGACTGAGTGAGAATAGATAACATTATAAATAAAGTAATAAAAAATGATACGGCAAGAGCTATAAATAACAAAAGCTTAATTGTCCTATTACACTTTAGGACAAAAACAAAAATAAAAAAAAGTAAAGCTACAGCAATAGAAATTAAAAAATAATTGTTACAAAATATTAATGACCAAGTTAATACCCATACATAACTAAGATATAAATAAACTTTAACTTTATCTAACTGTTTAAACTTACTAAGACACAACAAAGGAAGCAGTAGTACAAGCATGAAAAAAAAAATCGTTGTCAATAAATTCATTTACTCATATTCAAACCTTACTTTAATGAAAATATAACCTTTAAGGATATTTAGTATATATGATGCAAACATCATTTGACAATTAAAGTAAAATTAATTAAAATAACTAAATATCTTAACAAAAACAATGAAAAGAACTTTTCAGCCAAAAAATTTAATAAGAAAACGTAGGCATGGATTCCGCTCACGGATAACAACGAAAGCTGGAAAAAAAATACTTAATAGACGTCGTTCATTAGGATGCAAAAAACTATGTGCATAATAAAGTTATTGAGTATAAAAAAAAAGACTTTTCATTTGCTTTTAGAAACAAGCTAGCATCTAACAATTCTTTTTATCACGGGCTTTATATATCATTATATGCCGTCAAAGAAAAAGAACCTGAAAAATATATTTATTCTATTAGAACAGGCCTGATCATCAATAAAAAAGTTGGAAAAGCAATAAAAAGAAATAAAATTAAAAGACGATTACGAATGCTTATTAGAGTTAATATCTTAACTGTCAGTAACATTGGATATTACTATATAATAGTAGCTCACAGAAATATTATACAAGCAAGCTACAAAAGCTTACAGAAAGATTTAAACATTTGCTTTAAAAAAATAAAAGAAAAAACTCAATTTAAGGTATTTACAACCACATTATTTACGATAATATAAGTAAAGTTTTTAAAAAAAAAGTTAATGAGTATAATAATAGTAGAATATGTAAATAGAGATGAGTAATACAGGTTTTGGTAAAATGTATCAATTTTTATTTCTCCCTAAAGGAACAGGAACAGATTGGAGGTCAGCATTCCGTCAGCAAGAAGAATTATTAAAAAAGAAAATAGATAATACAACATCACTAAAAATAAATAATCCTTTTTTAAAAGGGAACAGATTAGAAGAGGTAAGAACGATATTAGATAATATAAAAGAAAATCAAAAATACATAAAAACAAAAAAATTAAGATAAAAGTATATTTATCATTTTTAAGCAAAGAAATTTTAATAAACTTGGCAGCGACTTACTCTCCCTTTTCAAGTACCATCAGCGCTAAAAAGTTTCACTTCCGAGTTCGAAATGAGATCGGGTGTTTCATTTTTGCTATAGCCACCAAGTTTATTAAAATTTCTAATTTAACCTAATACTTAACACTGCATATATACACATAGAAAACAAATAAATCAATCAGGCTATTAGTACTAGTTAGCTTCTCATATGTTACCATACTTCCACATCTAGCCTATCAACGTGGTAGTCTTCCACGGCCTTAATTGGGAAATCTTTTTGAAGAGGGTTTCTTGCTTATATGCTTTCAGCAATTATCCCACCTATACATAGCTACCCAGCAATGCTATTGGCATAACAGCTGGTACACCAGAGGTATATCCATCTCGGTCCTCTCGTACTAGAGTTAGACCTTCTCAAATTTCCTTCACCCACGGCAGATAGAAACCGAACTGTCTCACGACGTTCTAAACCCAACTCACGTATCACTTTAATCGGCGAACAGCCGAACCCTTGGGACCTTCTCCAGCCCCAGGATGTGATGAGTCGACATCGAGGTGCCAAACGGTGTCGTCGATATGAACTCTTGAACACCATCAGCCTGTTATCCCCGGCGTACCTTTTATCCGTTGAGCGATGACCCTTCCATACAGAATCACCGGATCACTATGACCGACTTTCGTCTCTGCTTGGCTTGTCAGCCTCGCAGTCAGGCAAGCTTTTGCCATTATACTATCAAGCTGATTTCCGACCAGCTCTAGCTTACCTTCGCACGCCTCCGTTACTTTTTAGGAGGCGACCGCCCCAGTCAAACTACCCACCATACAACGTCCTAGCCTCAGATAATAAGACATAGTTAGATATCAAAAGTGTAAAGGGTGGTATCTCAAGATTGACTCCACTACAGCTAGCGCTATAACTTCACAGTCTCCCACCTATTCTGCACATTACATTTTTAATAGCAATGTAAAGCTATAGTAAAGGTGCACGGGGTCTCTTCGTCTAACCGCGGGTACCCCGCATCTGCACGGGGAATTCAATTTCGCTGAAGTGATGTTGGAGACAGTGGAGAAATCGTTACGCCATTCGTGCGGGTCGGAACTTACCCGACAAGGAATTTCGCTACCTTAGGACCGTCAGTGTTACGGCCGCCGTTTACTGGGGCTTCAATTTAGAGCTCGCACCCCTCTTATTAACCTTCCAGCACCGGGCAGGCGTCAGACCCTATACTTCCACTTACGTGTTTGCAGAGTCCTGTGTTTTTAGTAAACAGTCGCTACTCCCTATTTTGTGCCACCTCCTAATAGTTACCTAAAAGCAGGTTACCTTTCTCCCGAAGTTACAGGTATAATTTGCCGAGTTCCTTCAACATCATTCTTTCAACACCTTAGTATACTCTACCCATCCACCAGTGTCGGTTTACGGTACGGCCTCACAATATAAGTGCTATTTCCTGGAATTTCTTTTAAGCATAAGACAATCCAATAAGCCCCATACAAATACAAAACTCGTCACACTTAAGAGGTTCAGGAATATTAACCTGATTGCCATCGATTACCCCTTTACGGACTCACCTTAGGAACCGACTAACCCTACGCAGATTAACTTAACGTAGGAACCCTTAGATTTTTGGTGAGAGTGTTTTTCACACTCTTTTACGCTACTTATGTCAGCATTCTCACTTCTGATATCTCCAGCAATTTTCACAAATTACCTTCACAGACTTACAGAACGCTCCGCTACCGCACTTATTAACTAAAATCAATAAGTACCCACATCTTCGGTATACAGCTTTAGCCCCGGTAAATTTTCAGTGCAGAAAAACTTATTTAGACAAGTGAGCTGTTACGCTTTCTTTAAAGGATGGCTGCTTCCAAGCCAACCTCCTAGCTGTAATGGTTTTTCCACTTCCTTCCCCACTTAGCTGCAATTTTGGGACCTTAGATGGTGATCTGGGTTGTTTCCCTTTTCACTATGGACTTAGCACCCACAGTGTGTCTGCCGTATAATTAATTACTGGTATTCGGAGTTTGGTTAGATTTGGTAAGATGATAAATCCCCCTAGTCTATCCAGTGCTCTACCCCCAATAACATACATACAACGCTCTACCTAAATAGATTTCGCAGAGAACCAGCTATTTCCAAGTTTGATTGGCCTTTCACCCCTAATCACAACTCATCCAATAATGTTGCAACATTAACTAGTTCGATCCTCCAGTGTGTTTTACTACACCTTCAATCTGGTCATGACTAGATCACTTGGTTTCGGGTCTAATCCATGAAACTAAAACGCCCTATTTAGACTCGCTTTCGCTACGCCTACACCTAACGGCTTAAGCTTGCTTCATAAATTAACTCGCTGACCCATTATGCAAAAGGTACGCTGTCACTCTAATGTAAACTATAAGACATTACTCCTATAGAAAAACATAAAGCTCCAACTGTTTGTAAGCACCTGATTTCAGGTTCTATTTCACTCCCCTCCCGGGGTTCTTTTCACCTTTCCCTCACGGTACTTGTACACTATCGGTCGTCAAGGAGTATTTAGGCTTGGAGGATGGTCCCCCCATATTCAAACAGGATTCCACGTGTCCCGCCCTACTCAAGGATTTAAAAACTTTCTACTTATACAGGACTATCACCTTCTATGGTTACTACTTCCAGAGTATTCTAATTCTTAATTTTTAAATCTCTAGCCTTTTCTGCTTTCGCTCGTCACTACTAACAGAATCTCGGTTGATTTCTTTTCCTTTGGCTACTTAGATATTTCAGTTCACCAAGTTTGCTTTACATACTATGTAATAACTAGCTAACTAGTTAGGTTCCCCCATTCGGAAATCCACGGATCAAAATTTGTTGACAATTCCCCGTAGCTTATCGCAGCCTGCCACGTCCTTCATCGCCTCTTGACGCCAAGGCATCCATCAAGTGCTCTTAATAATTTACTTACTAACTACATGCAGAATATGCAGAGTTAAATACCATTTAAATTGAACTGAGATTAAATAATCTCTACCATAAAACTTGTCAAACAACTTAAAACTAAATAATTTCTTATATGTTAAAAAATGATAAATAATATGTCAACGTCTTTTTTATATAAAATATTTACTTAATTGACAACAATACATACTTAATATTTTTAAGTAATAAAATTTAATATCTAAAAATAAACATTCAGCAATATTGTGCAATAAAAATCAATGAAAAAAAATATTTCATGATATAAAATACTTTCAAAGATCAAGGCTACTTAAGAAAGCTACTTAAGAATGATAGTAAACATACAAGGTATTTAAAGTATGAAAAATAATCTATCCTTTACAAATTTTATTTCAAATTTTATATGCAAATTAATTAGCATGCTTAACATTAAGAAAGCCAAACAATTCGCTACAAATAAATATAATGCTTTTTACAAAGAAATAGCTGTACTTTTTGAAAAATCAAAAAATCTATTAAATACTAATATTGAAATCGGACTACACCATTTTTATAATGGCAACATATCAGATGCAAAACTAAGATTTTGGTTAATCAGCATATTCAATGCTAACCTACCTATAGTTTGGTACAATATTGGAAGATGTCATTTTGCAATGGGAAATACTAACAAAGCCTATACTTACCTAATAAAAACATTAAAATTAGATAACAACTACGAAGAAGCATCCTACTATATAAAAAAAATAACAAATTTAACATCTATTACAAAACTACCTAAAAACCTTATCAAACAATATTTCGATTACACCGGTAAGCACTTCGTTGATCATTGGTTGATTGCTAAGCAATACAGAGGCCATGAACTTACATATACAGCAGTTATAAAAATTTTTAATAACTCAACTTCCACACTTAACATACTTGATCTTGGTTGCGGAACCGGAATATGCGGCCATTTTTTAAAAATACATAACATTGGAAATTACATAACAGGAGTTGACATTTCAAATAGAATGCTAAATATTGCCAGAGGATGCTTTCTAAAAGGTAAACCTATTTACAACGAGTTAATACACATGGAAATGACAGATTTCCTAAAACAAAAAAGAAATCACTTATACGATATTACTATCTTTGCTGAAGTATTGCATTATTTACACGACTTTCAAATCGAACTAGAATTAGCAAAAAAATCTACTAGCAAAAAAGGAGCAATTATATGCTTAATAAGAAGAAAGGAAGGTGAAGGTATTGACTTTGTAAATAAAGGAGATTACTTTCGCCATTCAGAAAGTTACATACGAAGCGTTGCAAAAAAAATAAACATGCAAATAAGTTATATAAGTTATTGCAAAATATATGGAAGTCAGATTGATGGCATATTATTTGCCCTTCAACATCCACAAAAAAAATTAAAAACTCTTATTTAAACCACTATTACTCAAAACAGTTTCTATGTACAATAAAACAAAAGAGGAATTTATGAAAAGTATCACCATTAATCACGAAAAGAACATTAAATTAACCAGTTTTGGAAAAGCAGTTTTACTAGATAGATACTTAACAAAAAATGAAAGTTATCAAGACCTCTTTATACGTATTGCCAGCTATTACTCTGATAATAAAGAGCATGCACAACGTCTTTATGATTATATAAGCAATTTATGGTTCATGCCTTCAACACCAATACTCAGTAATGGGGGTACTAATAGGGGATTACCTATCTCTTGTTTCCTTAATGAAACTGAAGATAGTTTACAGGGAATAGTGGATTTATGGAATGAAAATGTCTGGCTTGCCGCACGTGGAGGAGGGATAGGTAGTTATTGGGGAAATTTACGTTCAATTGGTGAAAGCGTAAAAGGTAGCGGTAAAACATCAGGAATTATACCATTTATTGTAGTACAAAATGCTTTGACACTCGCAATTAGTCAAGGATCTTTAAGAAGAGGAAGCTCAGCAGTATACCTTCCTGTATCTCACCCAGAAATAGAAGAATTTCTCGATATACGTAAGCCAACAGGAGGTGACCCAAATCGCAAAGCATTAAATATACATCACGCTGTAATAATAAATGATAAATTTATGCAAGCTGTTGAAAGGGACTTAGAGTGGAATTTAATTAGCCCTCATAGCAAAAAAGTTATTCTGACTGTAAAAGCACGTGATATATGGATCAAAATATTAATAGCAAGAATTGAAACTGGAGAACCTTACATCATTTTCCTCGATACAATCAATAACAATAAGCCAGAATCTTATAAAAAGCTCAATCTAAACATAAAAATGTCAAACCTATGCAGTGAAATCACTTTAACTACAGGCTACGACCACTTAAATAAGCCACGTACTGCTGTATGTTGTCTATCATCAGTAAATCTTGAATACTACGAAAAATGGAAAGATAGTGAACTTTTTATAGAAGATATAATGCGTTTTCTTGATAATGTATTTGAAGATTTTATAAACAAAGCACCAGATAAAATACAGCGAGCAAAATACTCCGCAATGAGAGAGCGTAGCATTGGTCTTGGTGTAATGGGTTTTCATTCATTTTTACAAAGCAAAATGGTTCCTTTTGAGTCAGTGATAGCACAACAATGGAATAAAAAAATATTCAAACATTTACGTGAACAAGCAGACATAGTCTCTAAAAAATTAGCAAAAGAAAAAGGAGCATGCCTTGATGCAAAAGAGATTAATTTAATGGAACGGTTTACACACAAGCTTGCCATAGCCCCAACAGCTTCAATTTCTATTATTGCAGGTAACACTTCTCCTGGAATAGAACCATACGCAGCAAATGTATTCACACAAAAAACATTAACAGGTTCATTTGTAGTGCGGAACAAATTCTTACAAGAATTATTAGTAAAAAAAAATCAAGACAACGATAAAGTATGGTCCTCAATTTCAACAAATGAAGGTTCCGTACAACATCTAGACTTTCTTAATGAACATGAAAAATCAATATTTAAAACAGCATATGAACTCGATCAAAGATGGATTATAGAACATGCAAGTGATAGAACTCCATATATTTGCCAATCTCAATCAGTAAATTTATTTTTACCAGCCAACGTACACAAACGCTATTTACACAAAATACACATGCTTGCTTGGAAAAAAAATTTAAAGAGTTTATATTACTGTAGATCACAGTCAATACAAAGAGCAGACAAAATTTCACATGACATATCCAAAAAAAATAAAATAATGTATCAAAAAACAGATATTGACTATAACGAGTGCTTATCATGTCAATAAATGCTACACAAAAATCACATTGAATTTTTAAAGTCTATTCCAAAAAATAAGCGCATAATGTGTCTTGACATGGGAAAAAAACAAATAGGTATAGCATTTAGTGATAAAACACAACTCATAGCCACAGCTCATAGTATATACAATAGAAAAAACATAAACAAAGACTTAGGTTATTTAAATAGACTATTTAAAGAAAATGAAGCTGGTTCAATAGTAATAGGACTACCATTAGAAATAGATAAACAAAGAAGTGAATGGAGTAAAACCATAGTACAATTCGCAAACAAAATGATAAAAAAATATAAAGTAAGTATATATTTGCAAGATGAAAGCTTATCAACATTTATTACAACTCATATACTCAAGACTGCTGGAGTATCAATCATAAAATCTAAAAAAATAGATGACAAAATCTCTGCATGCATAATTTTACAACGAACATTAGATAAAATAAGTGCAACTAAATAATTCTTACATCTAAAAAACTACTATTTTAAATTGAGTGATATCTTAACTATTATATTTTTCTCATTGTTTGAACATAGCTATTAGACACTCAAAGCTTATATTTCAAGAAAGAAGTAGCGTCAATATATTATATTATATACATAAATTTACTCCACTAAATATGACTTAAGCGTTTGAAATAATTTTCTTCTACCTATTCTTTTATTTACTCAATTATCTTCTCATTTTATTAAAAAAACCTACTTAATTCTTCCATCAAACCGAAACAAAAAAATACAACACCTCTTTCCATTTATTATCAATGGAATATTTTTCTTAACTATGAAACTATAAACTGTTTATCGCGTTTTTTTCTATGTAAAGATATTGCAAAACGATGAGTTTCATCACGAAGCAATTGCAAGTAAAGCATAATTTTGCTGTCATTTGCCAAAGTAAATCCCTCTCTACCAGGCATATAAAATCTCTCCTTCCCTGTATTACGATAAAAACCCTTTGCCATACAAGCAAAAGGGACGTCCACTTTTAATACTTGCAATACACTCTGCACCGTAGAAACATGCCCAAGTCCACCATCAATCAATAAAAAATCAGGAATAATATCCCTTATCTTGCCAGAGAAACGCCTAGTTAATACTTCTTTCATCATTTTATAATCATCACCTAAAAATTTCCCTTTGATAGTAAATTTTCTATATTCATTTCTTAAAAAACCTTCCTGCCCCGCAACAACCATTACACCAACTTGATAACTTCCAGACATATAGCTATTATCATAAACTTCAATACGTTTTGGAATATTTGGCAACAAAAAAATCTTACTCAGCTCTTTAAATTTTTCTAAACTGTCTTTATAATCATTAAGCTTTTGCTCTAAACTATGTCGAGAATTATTATAAACAAACTCTAATAAATCATGTTCCCTGTTATTCTTTGCATAAAAAACCTTTATTGGTTTATGAGTAATTTTATGTAGTGCTTGCTCTATCATTTTTCTCTCTGCAATACAATCTGAAATATAAATTTGTATTGGAAGTAAGTTAGTTGAACTATACAAATTAATCAAAAATGTAGATAAAATTTCACTATCTGACTTATCACTACAATTTTCAATAAAGTAAGAAGTACTTCCAGAGCTTTTCTTGTTTTTAAACGATAACATATTCACACATGCCAAATCTTCTTTACATATAAAACCAAAAAAGGCGGCATCTTTTTCAAAAGAAAAATCCATAGGCTGCATTTGAATCTGTTTAAGAAGCCTTATCCGATCTCTATGCACAGCAGCAAGCTCATAATTTTGCTCATCACTATATTTTTTCATTGCAGAAAGTAACTGTTCTTCCACTTTATTGTTTCTTCCAAGTAATGTATCTTGTGCTTGTTTTACTAATTGATAATAATCATCTTTCGTAATTTTACCTATACATGGAGCTGAGCAACGTTTAACATGATACTCAAAACACGGCCTTTTGGTTGAGGAAAATTTTTTATCTGAACATCCTCTTAAAAGAAAAGCCTTTTGTAATAACAATATAGTCTGCTTAACAGCAGTAGCAGATGTAAAGGGACCATAATAGTGAGACTCGCTTTTTTCTCCAAATCTATCTCTATGTTGTGCTATACTTGGATAAGTGTGTTTAGAAATTGTTATATAAGGATAAGATTTTCCATCTTTAAGCACAATATTATAAGTAGGCTGAAGTGATTTTATTAATCTTGCTTCAAGAAGCAAAGCTTCAATTTCATTTTTAGTTATAAAAGTCTCAATCTTAACAACCTGTGAAAGCATAACTTTAACTCGTTTAGAAAGGGCTCCTAATCGAAGATAACTAGATAACCTTGCTTTTAAATTTTTTGCCTTCCCAACATACAAAACCTTATCCTTTTCTCCAGTCATCTTATACACCCCACAAGTCTGTGTAGAAAACCTAACTTGCCTTTTTATTGCCTGAATATTATTTATAATGTCATTCATTATTTAACTCGTATAAGATTAAAACATGCTACTAGATTAAAAATAGAAACAATACTCACAAGTAAAGATAACCTATTTTTCCTCAGCTTATTAGAAACACAATTAATCTTCACATTGTTCATAAATTGATTAATAAATGGAACAAAACCATTAAGTTCACTAAGCGCTGTATTAAAGCAACCATTTTTTATCGCTTGTTTAATGCTCATACAAATATTGATAGCACGATTTGACAGTTCTATTTCTTCACTTTTAATCAAAAATTTTTCATCATAAAACGCACTATAAAGAATAGCATCATTTCTTTCTGCCTTGCCAACTATATTACTCATCCTTTTATAAGTATTTAGTATCTGCTTTCCTTCAGGCGTATCAAGATAACAATCTAATATAACAGCTTGCTTCTCTACTGTCAGTAAATCATCAATATCAGCAGTTTTATATAATATTGAACCCACAACATCTTGCCTCAAACCTTTACTCTTCAAAATAACCCTAAATCTCTCTAAACAAAACTTAAGTACAAGTTTTGAAACCTGCTCCCTATTTAGCTTATCTGATTGATTAATTGATACTTCATTTTCAGCAAATGTAGCTCTTGAATATAAAGAAATTGACTTACTTATCAATAGTCTGATTGGAACATGTAAATTATTCTCAAGTACTATTCTAATTATACCAATCGTCATTCTCCGCAAACCAAACTGATCATATGAACCTGATATCTTCTCACCTGCTGCAATTAAACCCACTAAACTATCTATTTTATCAGCAATAGCTACAGCAATCGTAGTAGGAGACTTAGGGCACTTTTGTTTTGGTCCAATTGGCTTATAATGCTCAGTTATAGCTTCAACTATCTCTTTATCTTCTTGAAAACAAGAAGCATAATACCCACCCATTATTCCTTGTAACCCTGGAAATTCTCTTACTATTGATGTTGCAAGATCTGCTTTTGCTAAGTATGCAGCATGTCCAACTTTAGTCAACGAAGCATATGGAACATACATAGCTATATATTTTGACAAAACTATAATGCGCTTTACCTTTTCCCCAACACTCCCGAGCGAAGTATGAGATAATATCAAATCTAATTTTCTAACATAATAATCAAGATTTTCCTTTTTATCTTGGGATATCAAAAATTGCGCATCAGCAAGACGTGCCTCCAATACTCTTTCATATCCTTTGATAACTTCATCATTATTGATATTAACAACAGTAACAAAATGCGAAATTCTCCCTCCATTACTTAAAGCAAGACATCTTTGTTGTATATTAATTATACTAAGAATTAACTCTTTTGGTAATCCGAATGACTTTGTTTGATCAACTTTACCAAACAATACAATTGGCCATTCTATAAGCCCTGTTAATTCATCCAGCAAATAATCATTTCTTTCAAGTCGCAGATTCCACTCTTTTACAAATTTATTAATTTGATCGAGTATAAATTGCTTTCTTCTATCAGGTTGAAGAATAACATTATTTTTCTCTAATAACTTAAAATAGTCTTTAGGCGTTCTTACAGTCAATGCAACATCATCTAAAAAAAACCTATGACCATACGTTACATTGCACGCCGTAATTCCTGCAAAAGATACAGGTATTATCTCATCATTTAAAATGCATAAAATATTCTTAATTGGCCTAACCCATCTTTCCTTTCTTTCACTCCACTTCATACTTTTTGGCCAAGAAAAATTTTTTAACATTTCTTCAAGTTGATTCTTAAAAAATTCTCTAATATCAAACACATCATCTTTTCTTCCAATAAAATAAAATTTTTTATCATTTACTTTTCGAATAAATAAATCCTTTTTACTTCTCTGATATCTTTTTAAAAAACCCTCAATAGCCCCTTCAGATACATTAACATTTGGTCCCTTAATTTCATCACCAAAATCTTTTAACCGCGAAACGCTTATATCATTAACAAAAAGAACTATACGACGCGCCGTCACAAAGACCTCTACAGATACAAATTTCACATCATTTTTATTAAAAATATTAACAACATAACTTTTAATTTGAGATATAACTAAATTTTGCATTCTCGATGGTATTTCTTCTGAAAGACATTCAAATAACAGTTGTAACGACATGGTTATTGATTCATGTATAACTCGCAGCATTTTTTTGCTAGCTCTCTAACCCTACTAATATATATTATACGCTTATTCACGCCAAGTACTCCTCTTGCATCAAGCAAATTAAGTAAATGACTAGTTTTAATGCATTGATCATAAGCCGCTACAGGTAATTTTTTTTCAATCAAGAACTGACATAATTTCTCCGTATCTTCAAATTGCTGTTGTACTACTTCAGTATTATAATAGTCTAACGACAAGTAAGAAAATTCATATTCCCTTTGCCTAAAAATATCTCCATAAGTTACTCCACTATCATCCCAAATTATATCAAAAACATTATCTACACTTTGTATACACATTGCCAAACGTTCTAATCCATATGCTAGTTCACCAGGAATTATTTTACAATCAATGCTTCCTACTTGTTGTATATAAGTAAGTTGTGCTACTTCTATCCCATTGCATATAACCTCCCATCCAAGACCTGATGCACCAATACTTGGACTTTCCCAATCATCTTCAATAAATTTAATATCATATCTCTTTGTATGTACACCAAGAGCCTTTAAGCTATCTAAATAGATATCTTGCAAATTATTTCCAGAAGGTTTTATTATTACCTGATACTGATGATGTTGATATAGACGGTTAGGATTATTAGCATAACGACCATCTGCTGGCCTAATTACTGGCTGTAGATACGCAATTTTTATTGGTTTTATATCAATTGCTGACATAACTGTTGCAGGGTGTAACGTACCAGCTCCAACTTCAGATGTGTATGGATGAAGTATAGTACATCCTTCCTCAACCCAAAAATTTTGTAACTCTTTTATTATACTTTGTAAATTCACACAAACTATATAATTTTTATAATAAATATATAAACAAATAGAAACTCTACCAATATTTATTTTTTACACTATCACGTAGATAATTATCAAAAACTGCTAAACTTCCTTTTACATGCTGAATTATACTTTTATTTAAAACAATTGCATCATGCATAGTTAAATCACAGCATATAAATGCAATCAAATATAGAAAAATCACTGCATAAAAAGCATGAAAAATTCCTTCAAACGTAATTGATATTGCATTATTATAACTGAGTTGTATTGAACTTATTGGCCAAGGTTTTACTATTTCTATAATAGTAAAAAATATATAAGGTATCATCAAGAAAAAGAAAAAATGCATAAAATTATCAAACCAAAATGCACACTGAAGTATTTCTTTACATATATTTCTATATAATTTACTTATAACATAATAAATTGACATTATTGCTGGCATTGAAAGTGCAATAGTCAATAGCTGTCCTAATGCTATTTGTATTACTATATTTTCACTACTATTCGCTGAAGGATCTTTAATATGGAAAACAAATATTCCAATTAACTGCAAAACTAATACACCTATTGCCAATTTCGCAAAAATAGCAGCAATAATTATACCTGAATATGGCATCTTATACAGTATAAAATCAATTCCATATATAAAAATTAATATAATATCTGTAATAAGCAATATTAAAAAAGAAGACCAATAATTTTGCCAACTCGGTAAATACCCTATCCCTAAAAAAGAGCTTATCGCTTTAGCAGGAAAAACTCTACATAATACCTCTTTTAGAACAGTCAAAAAAATTTCCATACCTTAAATGATACTTAGCAATAGGTCATATTCATTAATATAGCAAGCTTTTATCAATAGTTCAAAACCACCCCCTACCCAGAAAGACTTTTAAATACCTATATAACGATAAAATAAGATTTATACAAAACTTAACAACCAATAATCCCCTTAGAAAAATTATATTGACTAAATGGACGCAAAATCAAATTAAACTCCCCTCAAGCCTTTAACTCCTCAAATATTACACTTGCTCTTTCTAGTACAGAATCGGGAAAACCAGCAAGTTTTGCTACATATATTCCATATGACTCATCTGCAATACCTTCAACTACCTCATGTAAAAAAATAACTTTTCCGTTCCATTCTCTTACTTTCACACAGAAACATTTTATGTTTTTTAAGTTTTTACCCACTTTAGTTAATTCATGATAATGAGTTGCAAAAATAGCACGACATTTATTCACATTATGAATATGCTCAACTACTGCCTGAGCAATAGATAAACCATCACATATTCCTGTACCTCTACCAATTTCATCAAGTATTACTAAGGAACGATCTGTTGCCTGATTCACTATAGCTGCTGTTTCAAGCATTTCTACCATAAAAGTAGAATAGCCAAATGCTAAATTATCTGTTGCACCAACTCTGCTAAATACCTTATCAATCACTCCAATATGTGCACTATCTGCTGGTACAAATGAACCCATATGAGCTAAAATTGCAATGAGAGCATTTTGCCTTAAAAAAGTACTTTTTCCAGCCATATTAGGACCAGTAATTAAATGTATACCAACTAAATTAATGCTATTTGCAATAAACTTACCATGAATTTCAACCACTGGATGTCTTCCACCATAAATATTAAATTCCTTACTATCATCAATAATAGGCTTTACATAGTTATTTTGTACCGCGAGCTCTGCAAGTGAAACCCTAACGTCAAGTTTAGCTAAAGCATTTGCAGCAAGAGCAATTTTTTCAGATCTTTTAGCAATTTTACTACACAATTCATCAAAAATTTTCATTTCTAAGTTAATCATAGCATCACGTGCCGTGAGAATTTTGTTCTCTAATTCTTTCAACTCATTAGTAGTGTAACGCATACTATTTGCTAAACTTTGTCTATGAATAAAGAGGTTAGAAGTTAATTTATAATTTGTTGACACTTCAACATAATAACCAAGAATATTATTATACAATATTTTTAGTGCAGCAATACCAGTCAGGTCACAATAAAATTTACGAAGTTTAGCTATTAGTTTGTTACTATTATCTAACACATAAGATAATTCTGATAATTCTTGATTATATTGTGGATTAATAAATCTCCCCTCTTTTACAGAATTAAGATCATTATTAAGCACAGCCTCGTCTAAAAGATCAAATAGTTCTTTATGATTACCAAGTTTTTTACGTATTGCTCTGAGTTCATTTTTACCAGACTCAATTTTACATAAAAACTTAGATAATTCTAAAGTTTTTCCAAGACCAACTTTTAATAAATTGATATCCCTCGGTGAACCACGCCCTAACACCAAGCGTGATAATAACCTCTCAATATCTGGAATACTAGAAAGTATTTCTCGCACTTCTTTGCATAATCCATAATGACTAACAAAAAATTCAACAGTACTAAGTCTTAAATTAATTGCTTTAGAACAAACAAGCGGAGAAGCAAGCATTTGTTTAAGCAATCGCCCACCAGAAGCTGTCACTGTATAATCAATTACTGAAATTAGCGAACCTTTTCTTTCACTAGATTGAGTTAAAAACAACTCAAGATTTCTCCTTGCCGAAGAATCGATAAACATAAAACTTTCTTGCTTATAAGATTTTGGTAACTCAAGCCTTGGAACAAAACCCTTTTGAGTTACTCTTACATACTCAAGCAATGCACCACAAGCCATTACCTCTACTTTGCTAAAATTTCCTATAACCTCAAGTTTTTTAATTTTATAAAATTCACATAGAACTCTATAAGATTTATTATACTCAAAAAAACTCTGAGCATGCTGTGTAATTGAGGTTTTGTAATTCTTTAAAATTAACCTCACTTTCTCATTCTCAATAAGCTTTTCAGAAATTAATAATTCTTTTGGTGACACACGCAGTAAATCATTATCCAGAGATTTCAAATTTGTTTTAATATGAAAAAACTTTCCTGTCGATAATTCAAGCCAACCAATAGCATACTCTTCATTCTGTTCAACTATGGATGCAAGATAATTATTACTTTTATCCTCCAATAATGAATCTTCAATAACCGTACCTGGAGTAATAATTCGAACTACATCACGTTTTACTATGGATTTATATCCTCTTCTTTTTGCTTCATCAGCAGTTTCTAACTGATCACAAACTGCTACTTTAAATCCTAAAGCTACTAACTTACATAAATAAGACTCACTGTTATGCACCGGTACTCCACACATTGGTATATCTTGTCCACATGAATTACCCCTTTTAGTAAGCACGATATTTAGCAATTTTGCAGTTTTAACAGCATCATCAAAAAATAATTCATAAAAATCACCTAATCTATAAAACAACAAATGATCATTATATTGAGCTTTTAGATTCAAATATTGTTCCATCACAGGAGTGTTTCTTTCTTTCATACAATCCATAATTTCTTTAAACATAATCATATTGCAATAATTTTAAATTTATTATTACATATGAATAACATAAAATTTAAATACAAACATTTCACAAAAATAAACTTCCTAAAAATACATAATAAACTTATCCCTTCTATCTACAACTATCCAAAATATATGGAATCGACTCTTCTTTGAAAAGCTTAAATCATCATTGAATGCACACTAAATTAGATTAGCAATAAAAAAAGTAACAAAACTTTTTTATCATTTACTTTTCAAATGTTCACTATATGAAAAGTACCAAAACTGAGTAAATCAAAATCATATAATGCAAGTACATTTTTAATATATCATGCATTAAATTTTATACATCATTTCTTATTACAAAACTTACACAAAGTATAAACTTACTAATATTTTTTAAGATAAATAATATTCCTAATATATTGCTTTAAAAAATTTAATTATCCTATTCTCCTATAAAAATCTTTAAATAGATATAAAACAGTTTTCTAAATAAAATCAAGAAACTAAGGTAATTAATAACAAAATCTTATCTTTAAAAATAAATGTCATATACAATTATCATCGCTACTTGACTATAAATTAAAAAATATCTGCAGTCCTTCACCACCGCTTTAGTCAATTAAAAAAAATTATAAAAATTAATATAAAGTTAAAAATTACTCATCTAACTCTATAAAAATTTTATTTAAAATAAAGCTCAATTCAAAGCTTAAATATAGCATACTTTAATCTAAATTAACTAATAAATTACCTATATTATTTTAAAAAAAATACATAAAAACACTACTACATCATTTATATATATAGCCTTCCTAAAAAAATAAATTAAAAAAACTATATGCCATTAGTTATAACATAGGAATATTAGACTTTTGCTTATGATATTAGCCTTAAAAAAAAGTTATTATTATGACTTTATTACACACAAATTCATCTGCAAATTACAAACAGCAAATATTATAATAAGTATATATTAATTATAAAAGTATATATATAATTAACCCCTCAACTTTTTTTAGTTATAAATTACGACCATAAAAAATATACTTAAATTAAATAAATTAATAATTTAATTACAAACCATCAAAATTTAAAAAAAATTGCAAGTAGTATTATAAAACACTTAACCGTAAATCCTCATTTATTACAAAAAAAATAGTAATCACCCAAACATTATATTTTTAATAACTAAAACATAAATTATTAAACTCAAAGGCTAAGTATCATTTCAAATTTTTTTAAAAAGTTGAGTCTATAAATATAACACATTTGAAATCTTCTTCAAAAGAAAGAAAATTATAAATAATCTTAATTATCTACATCTAATACACGTCTCAGTAATAATAATATCTAATTTTTGATCGTGTTCTTCTATAGGTAAATTTTTATAACATTGTTCTTCATAAGCTACACCTATAAATATTTTTCTAAATGGCCGCAATTCTTTTATTATAATATCATACCATCCACTTCCAAAACCTAATCTACTCAAACAATCATCAAAAGCAATAACAGGAATAATTATTGCATCAGGAACTATATCTTCACCTTTTCCATTCCATTTTCTAAATTTTAACTGCTTATTTTCATCAGGGATTGCCACATTATAACCTAAATCAAGCAAATTATACATCAAGGGCATAACATCTATTTCTTGATCAATTGGAATATAAGCAGCAATAGTTTTACCTTTTATATAACTTAAGCTTTGATCAAAAAGATTAATAAGAGAATTTGCTGCATAATTTGAATAACTCTGATCAATATTCTTTCTTATAGCTCTATATTGTTCCCTTATCCTTTTTTTCTGTTGTTTAATATCTTTTAACATGATCTATCCACTTTGCAGTAAGTTTTTCCTGCAAACTGTTTTGCTTTAAACGTTCACTTAAAAAGTCAAAATCAACAAAATCCATATCTTGGTCTTGACGACTACAACTATAAATAAAACTCTCTTTTCCTGTTTCCATATTTATATGCCGTTGCACACATTGAGCACAAATTTCTTTCATCATACACTGCATAGGAGAATTAATTGATGATACTGCTACATGGCCAGATCTTAAATATGGTCTTAAAACCGTTTTTCTAGCCTCATTTACAGTCTTCATCATTTTATCAGAACCAACAACAATAATTTGATCTATAGCATCTAAATTTACCTCAGTATTACCCAATATTCCATGTTGATAAGAAACTATTGCATCAACTATATTACCGTGAAAAGATCTATCTTGACTCCTGTTCGCTTTTATCAACCCTTCTTCACATACCCAAACTACAATAGTTGCCGCATATTCTATTAGTGTTTGTTTAAATACATCATTTAATTTTTTATAGCCAGCAAAATATAAAACCTCATTCTTATTCTCAAGACATGCTTTTCCTATTGAAAACAATACCGCATTTCCAACTCCACCGCCAATTAGCATTATATTTTTCATAATTTTTACTTCTATTTTACATACGGAAAAGGGGGGATTTGAACCCCCGACATACTTTATATGTGCACGCTTTCCAAGCGTGTGCTTTAAACCACTCAGCCACCTTTCCACACATTATCATAATATTGAAAAATTGACCTCAAGCAAGTTTAGTTATAAAACAAGATTATACATAGAACTTACTATAAAAATTTATAGTATGTAAATTTACTATCTAGATTAAAAATACCTCACACCTTACAAACACTAAATATTCATTTTTAAGTAAAAAATTAATATAAATATAAAACGAACAATATAATTACATTATCTTTATGTTCTTTATTACAAGATCTAAATCTTGCAAGCCACACTAGATAATCTACCATTAAGTTTTTTTTCTTTCAAATTGAACTTACTAGTACCTAATTCAATAACATATATAACATAAATTGCATGAACACTATTACAAAAACAGTATAAATAATATATTAATCCTTACTAAACTAAGTAAAAATTTTATAAAAAAAAATATAGCATAAAAAATTATAAAAATAGAAAAAAAGTTAAATATCAATATTATATACATTAAGCGCATTATTCTTGATAAAATCACGGCGCAGTTCAACTATATCACCCATTAGTATTGAAAACATACTATTTGCTTCCTCACAATTTTCTATTTCAACTTTTAGTAAAGTCCTAGTTTCCGGATTAAGTGTAGTTTCCCAAAGCTGATTAGCATTCATTTCACCAAGGCCTTTAAACCTCTGCATAGTTAAACCCTTTTTACCATAGTCCATAATTATTTTCACAAGTGTACTTGGAGATTCAATTTTTATTTGACTTTCTTGTAACTTCAAAAATGAATTACCATTAAATAAATCAACTATATCATCAAGAAAACTAAATATACTAAGTACTTCTTTATTTTTAAGCATGCTAAGTGAAAATGCATATCTATCTACTAATCCTTGAAATAATTTACAAATATAAATTTCTTCGCCTTTTATTTCTACTTTCCAAGTATATTTACTATAAACTAATTTTAAATATCTTAAAATTTCATTAGCAGACGATAAAACATTTTTTTTACTTAGAATTAGCAAAGACTCTAATAAATTTTGTGGTATTTCCCTACCATAATTTTTACTAATATTTGAAATATTAAGACATCTATTCAAAACAAAACGCAAATCCTTATTTACACCATTTAATGTTAATTTTTTAACTGCTGAACTTACTATATATTCTTCAAAAGTTTTATCATCTTTAATATAAGTATCTTTAGCATTTTTTGTAACTTTATAAAGAGGCGGTTGTGCTATATATAAGTAGCCTTTTTCAATTATTCCACGCATATATCGAAAAAAAAATGTTAAGAGCAAAGTTCTAATATGTGCACCATCAACATCTGCATCTGTCATAATAATAATTTTATGATATCTAGCCTTCTCGATATCAAAATTCTTACTTCCTACTCCAGCCCCAATTGCCGTCACTAAAGAGCCAATTTCCGCAGATGAAAAGATACGATCAAGCCCTACACGTTCTACATTTAAAATCTTTCCTTTTAAAGCAAGTACTGCTTGTGTCTTTCGATTACGACCTTGCTTTGCAGAACCACCCGCAGAATTACCTTCTACTATAAACAATTCCGATAACTCAGGAATTTTTTCCTGACAATCAGCAAGTTTCCCAGGTAAAGTTGCAATATCAATATTACTTTTATTTTTAACTAACTCTCGTGCCTTTCTTGCAGCCTCTCTTCCTTTAGCTGATTTAATCACTCTTTCCACTATACTTGTTGCTAATTTAGGATCAGTTTCAAGCATTGAACTTAATTTATCAAAAACTATATTTTCTACAACTGTACGTGCCTCAGAACTGACTAATTTATCTTTCGTTTGTGAAGAAAATTTAGGGTCAAGCATCTTAAGAGATAAAACACAAGTTAACCCCTCCCTAATATCTTCTCCAGTTAAAGTCACTTTTGCTCTTTTTAAAAAACCCTCATTAATTGCATAATTATTAATACATCTAGTTAGTGCAGACCTAAGCCCCGCTAAATGTGTACCACCACTACATTGCTTTATATTATTTGTAAAGCACAACATATTCTCATAGCAAGAATCATTCCATCCCATTGAGACCTCTACATCAATACCTAAATCCTTTACATTACCCCTCATACTAACAATCTTGGTAAGATGTGTCTTATTTTTATCTAAATAACATATAAAATTTGCTGTACCAAAATTATCCTTAGATTCCTCACTACCATTAAAGCAAGATTCTATATATGGCCTACTGCGTAAGTCATACAAAACAATATTAACATTCGAATTTAAAAAAGCTAACTCTCTGATTCGACTCTCAAGAATAGAATAACTAAAATCGATACTGCTAAAAATTTCCGTTGACGGCATAAACGTTACTTTTGTTCCTCTTTTATTCACTCTTTCATTCACTATTTTTAAAGATTCAATAGGCTTACCATCTTCAAAGCGTATAAAATACTCTTTATTATCACGCCAAATAGTTAATTCTAACCAACTAGATAATGCATTTACAACCGAAACTCCAACACCATGTAATCCCCCAGAAACTTTGTAGCTATTATTGTCAAATTTACCACCTGCATGTAGTTGAGTCATTATCACCTCTGCTGCTGATATTCCCTCTTCTTCATGCATATCAGTTGGAATGCCACGACCATTATCGATTACAGATACTGAACCATCTTCATTTATACTAATTTCAATTTTATTACAACACCCAGATAAAGATTCATCTATTGCATTATCAACAACCTCATATACCATATGATGCAAACCAGATCCATCATTAGTATCACCAATATACATACCTGGACGCTTTTTCACAGCATCAAGACCTCTTAAAATCTTTATTGCATTAGCATTATAATTATTTTCCATAAAACCATTTAAATTTATAAACATTAATCAATACCACATTTATATATTTCGGTCAGCAGCACTTTCAACTAAAAAAGGATTTCAATTATAATATGAAAACAAAATTCATTAAATTCCTATGCAAACGATTATAATTACTATTTTAAGTACAACTTTAAGTTTAAATCATGATATTAAACCTGTTTTATACAAAATAAACAGCTTAAATAAATATAATTTCACTTCTCAATCTTTAACTTACCACAGTATCGACTGTTAGGTAGCCTTTTAAGTTAAATACACATACCATTTCAAATGGTGACCTTCATAATTTCATAAAAAGCATTTTTTATTCCTCTTTTAAAAAAGTTATTAATTCTTTTTAATTACTTCAGAAATACTTTATATAATCATCTTAATCATGATACAATTTCTTCATCATCTAAACTAATCACTACCGATAAATATAAAAAGATAAAAATTTTAAAAAAAAGCTTACGTATACCTACTTATATAATTTTAACTTTAGTTATTTAAAAATCGACTCTTGAAAAACATATCTTTATTTATTTCTTTGTATTTTCATATTAAAAGATAACAATTTAACCTTAAAAAGCCACCTTTTCTTTATAATTTCTTATATTTAAGTCAGATATTCCATAAATATCCACTTAACAACTAAAAAAAAGTACTGTAATTAAAAATTATAACATAAAAAAAATTGTCTACAATCACAATAACCTTTCATATTATCAAAAATAATATTTTAACTAAACAACAATAATTTTATTTTCTTTTAATTTAAAAAACTACTAATTACGAACACAAATAAACCTATAAAAAAAATAAAGAAATCACTTCCTTATCAACAAAAATATGTTAATAAATTAATAATTTTTAATATTATAAAAAAACAATTCCTGACTTCATTTATCCATTCTGCCACAGATAATTGCTTTTACCTCTAAATATTAGGCATCTTTAATATACTACACCCTACTACACATAAATTAAGATAGTAAAAAAAAAGTTTGTAAACACATTTTACCACAAACACAATCTATTTAATCTATAGTTATTACATAAAAAATCTTACACCACTGCTTTATATGGCACTACTTTTAAACTTCGCTTTATATCAAGAAAAAACTACTTAGTTTTACCCAATATATATCTGTTCTCAACACTACTTAATATAACTCTACATTTTTTTATAAGCTTTCCCCTCATTACCAAAGCAATATTTAAAACATCCCAACTTTATTTCCTGATTAATAAAACTCTCAAATTAATCCTTACTGAATTTTCTTATAAATTAAACAACAAATCTTACTACTCTTTAAAAGTATCACTAAAAAAATACATTACATTATTTTTTCTATTTTAAAGAATTTTACTTATTATATGTCAACACCTTTATCTGTTACTATTTATATACCTTAGTATACTCTTCTTAAGAGCAAAAAAATATTTATTTAACATTACTACATCTTCACATCCTACTTCATAGATCAATCACATTTTCATTTAATATGATACAAAGCAAAAACAAAAAGGAACACGTGTCGTTCAGTACCTCTTCTTAATTAGGACTACAACTTAACATTATATTCCATAAGCATAACATACAAACAAATATATACACTTTTCATTATTCTCGCATTAAGCTCTCTTAAAAGTAGTCAATTATAAAACTTACTCTTAATTATCTTTCTAGTAGCTTATTATTTTATGTATCCATCTTTCTATTCCTTTAATTATATAAAATTATAACATACTAATTTATACCACTAAAATTCATATTAAATTTCTATCAAGTACTATATTAATAAAAATCAACATTCAGCTAAATCAACTAAACAAATACAAATAATTTAATCAGTTACACTAAACAAAATCTTTACAGTCTGAAAAAATTTTCAGACAAAAATTTATCAGATATACTATTAAAATAATTTTACTAAACATGGCACATCAATAACTTAGTTTTTAGCTCAATTAATAACTCTGATAAAAAACATTTACATTATTAATAAAATAATAAAGCACAAAAAAATCCTGTCATTCTTCATTTCTTTATTAGAATTTAAGAAGGTCTTCTTGTTACTATCTTTTATCACATTTTTAATTATCTTATATTCAATTTCTTGAACAAAATTTACCTAAGCCCCCCCCTAGAGTTTGCCTAATTTTTTTACCACCAAACAGCTCCCCTTCAAATATCAAACTTGAAGTAAACCAAGAAAGAATATCATATAAACCGCTGTAATCTTTTTTGAGAATTAAAATAAACAATCATAACTTTTTAAAATAGCACACAAGCATCATCTACCATATTCTTGTCACAAAAAATCTATAAGCAGTATTTTATTTTAATTTATATTGGATTAACACCCAATAAAGATAATTACAAAAGTTTCTTTTCCCTACAGCTTCAATATGCATATCTATCATCTTAATAAAATTATTCATGAAATTCATACTATTTTGATAAATCAATCGGATTATCACTTAATTGTAGTAAATAGCTAATTAAATCCGCAATTTCCTGCGGATTTGAAATACCAGCAAATGCCATACGTGTACCTTTTATATAGGCCTTTGGATTTTTCAAAAAGATAAAGAGATCATCATAATTCCATTTTCCACCCTTTTCAAGCATTGCTTTTGAATAATTAAACGAACTACTAAAACGTGCTTTTTTATCTCCAACTATATTCCACAAGTTGGGTCCAACTCTATTAAATCCATCTTTTTCAAAACTATGACAAGCTACACATTTCTTTACAATTGATTTACCTCTTTTAACACTAGCATTTTGCATAAGAACTCCAATATCAAATGCTACTTGTTCAATTTTTTGTTGAGACTCATTATCGCCAGCAGTAATTATTGTTTTATATTTTATCTTATACTCCTCTGGACTATAAAGCATATCAACTACATTACTAATTATCATAATCACTAGCCCAGAAAACAAAATCGAAGCAATAATCTTATTGAATTCCATGATTAATTTATACTAAATTACACTTAAATAGTACAAATATTTCTACAAACAGCAAATACTTAATAAGTAAAAAATTATTTATCTTAATTGACCAAATTAAAAACCTAATAAAAATAATTTTGTTTATTAAAAAAATATCTTTAACATAAAAAACAGTTTTATAAATATAAGCCACAAAAATACTCCAAAAGGTAATCTTAACCCTCATACCTTTAAAATTTAAATGCCAAAAATATTAGCAAAATACTTACACTTGCAGGGTGTTAATTAATATAAAAAATGAAAACAATTTCTAATCCACTAACTAAATTAACATTACCATACTCATTTCCCTTCTCAAACGTATATTAAAATATTTACTATAATACCTACAATCAATCATAATAAAAACATACTAATTTAGTAGCTACAATGTGGTGGTTAGCAACATTAATTAACAAAATATCTTAAAGATGATTAACAACACTATAATCTACATTCCAGATCATACCAAATAAAGCTCTGATTAAACAGATACTTTAATTATTACAACCTATGAAAACAAAAGTATCGCTTATAGCATTTCCATATAATTGAAATACTTGCATGTCAACCGATACAAAAACGCAAAAACCTTTTAGATATATAATCATTAACTACATTCTTTAAGCACAAAAAAAATCATTAAATGCCATACATTAATTAATCCAAACCCTTTAATAAAAACTCCCTTACCATCCAACAGCAGCTAGAGTATCATGATTTACTAATTTACCTTAATAAAAAAATAAGTAAATCAGTGTTTACTAATAAAAAAAACAAATTCATTTAATTTGCTAGGTCTAATTCCCTTTGAACTGTTTGTGATACTACACAAATTACCATCTTAGATGTAATAATTATAAAATTCAACGTTGGTTGCTGCAACCTTTTCTGCAAAACATATGAATTTAATTTATTATAAAGGTGATTCACAATATATATTGGCAGCACAATTTTCACCTTCAAGAAGTAAAATAAATAATATACACTCTTCTCTACTAAAAAATTTATAAATTTCATAAGTAATAAAGTTTAAAAAGCCATGGTATTTACAGTTACTGTAAAAGTAATAAACCTTTTCCTCTTGAATCATCACAACGTTCATTCGTATCGTCTCCATCTTTCCCCTGATCGAAATTCATCAACTCAAGAAGTAAAGTCAAAAAAAACTGAAGTGATTAAGAATTAACAGCTAAAACACTAACGCTGACAATAATGCTATTCAGCTATTACATTTCATTATATAAAATATAAAATTTATTCCTCCGGTCCTTTGGTTCCTACATCATATAAAATAATATCTAAGCTATTTAAAGTGAAATTCTATACATTCTAAAATGACAATAAACCTATACAACTTTTAACTAAAGAAAGATACATGCTGAACTACTAACCAAGTAATCATATAAACTAAATCTCTAAGCTTTAAAACTAAAATAGTTTATATATTTCTTTTCAAATTAACTACTTTACAATCAATTACCCACATATCTACAACATGTCCAAATATTTAAAAATAAAAAAACTACTACAAGTTTATCACTTTTCTCCTTGTTAAACTAAGTCAGCTTATACAGATAAAAATAAAAATTTAATGTATCTAGCTTTTAACTAATACACCCATATCTTCAAAAGATTTTTAACATTTATAAACCCTTTACCTATATTTTATGACTAAGAAATGTTTATAAAAAAGAGTAATATTGAGGCATTATAAGAACATAGAGATTAAGATGAAAAAAATGAGTAACTTCTTCTATCATAAATTCTTTACCTTCTTTATATTTAATAAATTCCTTTTCATAACTAACACACTTTAAAACATATAGTACTAAACAATACTAACATTTTATAAATAAGATAAATTACTTTATTCTGCTTAATTAACTAAATTACAGAGAAATTAATAAAATTTATAACAACCTTATTACAGCCCAAACTCTTCATTAATCTTATCAATGATCTCTTGTGATGGATTTTCTCCCCACCCTGAATACAAAATCTCTC
The DNA here is from genome assembly GCF_013365495.1 of Wolbachia endosymbiont of Dipetalonema caudispina. GTDB lineage: Bacteria > Pseudomonadota > Alphaproteobacteria > Rickettsiales > Anaplasmataceae > Wolbachia. The sequence continues at coordinate 737,518 of NZ_CP046580.1, forward strand.
CATAATCTGCAACATCCATAGAACCAGTTCTACTTTTTGCAAGAAACATTTCTTTCTTATCTTTATCAACCAATATATAATGCCATGCTGGCCTTCCACGATCTTTACCACGAACTAAATATATAAGATCTGATCTACTTCTTCTTGTTGCATCCACAAAAGACCTTTCATTAAGAATCCTGCTCTTATTTTTTATGAGACTACTTCCCCAAAAAGCTTCTTTAGATTTAGTTTTTTTACTTACTAATCTAGAAATCTTACCTTTTTCTCTTAACAAATGTTCCTTTATATTTCGAGATAAATATTTATTAGAAAAACTTTCTCTTGTATCACTAGAAACCCTATTTATAAAACGCTTAGTAAACGAATTATTATTATTGTGCTCTGCCATATAAAAATCCCCGGACGTTAAATTATAGAATTTAAATTTCTCTACACTCTAATCTATTATATATATATCATGAAAGATGGTATAGTAGTCATCACAGGAATTACGGCTTCAGGTAAATCAAAATTATGTAATAACTTAATAAAAAAACACTTAAACCTTAGCATCATAAACTGTGATTCAAAGCAAATATATAAAGAAATTCCCATCATTACTGCCCAACCATTTAAACAAGAAAAACCTTATAAATTATACGGATATGTTTCAGCAAAAGAAAATTATTCTGTAAGTCTATGGCTAGAAGATTTAAAAAAAGAAATTAACAATGCACTAAAAAATTCACAAATACCTATTATTACTGGAGGAAGTGGATTTTATATCAGTAGTTTGATCAAAGGCTTATCATCAATTCCACAAATCAGTCAAGAAGTAAAAAACAATGTAAGTAAGCTCAAAAAAAATTTAAGCAAAGAAGAGTTTTACAAATTAGTCCTAAGTAAAGACCCTAAAATTCAAGGTAAAATATTCATGAATGACTCATACCGTCTTTTAAGAGCACTTGAAGTTATCACTGAAACTGGCAAGTCAATTCTTATATGGCAAGAAAATAAACAGCCTCCTTTATTTAATAATTTTAAGATATATACAATTTTACCTAAACGTGAAGATGTTTACCAAAAAATAAATTCCCGCTTTATTACAATGATTAAGAATGGAGCAATTGATGAAGTAAAAAATCTACTTAACATGAACTTACCTTCATATTTACCAGCTATGAAAGCACATGGAGTGCCAGAAATTACAAAGTACTTGAAAGGTGAGATTACTTTAAATAAAGCGATACAAATTACTCAAACCAACACAAGACATTACGCAAAACGTCAATATACCTGGTTTAAAAATCAATTTCCAAATTCTAAAGTAATCAATTGTATAGAAAAATTTACACCCTTTTTTTAATCTAAATGATACCATACTTGTTCTGTACAACAGTCAATATATTACTTAAACTACCTTATTAAAGATAGTTTTTATTTTGAAAGTTCACAACCTTTCATTATAGCAATAGCAATAACCTTTCTTTCTCATTTTTACTTATTCTTAGCCAGTTAAATCTCTCCCAATAACTAAAAAAACTTCTTAAACTTAAATAAACTTTCACTTGCATACTTAACCAACTAATAGAGAGGGAAAAAGAGCCTAGATTAGCTCTTTAATAATATACAAAAATAAATTTACTCACTCTTATAAAACTTATGTTACTTTTCATTTATACGAAATTCAAGCAAATTTGAATAAGCAATTCTGATTACATAAATATTTTATTCAATTTAATAAAATTATAAAAAACTAGCCCTTTCATTATACCTAATGTAGGTATGACCTGATAAATATACCATATATATAAAATCTACACATAATCATATCTTCTAAATAAGGAAAAGACACACCCTTTTCTTAATTTAATACATAATATACACTTATATTATATTTAATAATCAACTTCTCTAAAAGAAATGGACTTAAAACTTAAAATCCAGTACATTTTAATATTCTCTAAAAACTTCTTCCAAAAAGGTAGCAGAATTCCATCTTTCATTTAATAAATAAGACCGACCTACTTATAAAATCTTTATGCATTTAATTCATCGAACCTTCGATTTATCGTTTATAGTTTTTACTTAATTCTAAATTTTCATCATTTTTCTCTAAATTATCACTATACAATAATATATATAAAATACTCTTAATATAACATTAAAATACTTAAAAAGTAATAAAATAACTACTAATGACTTGATAAGAGTCAGTACATTAGTTTAATAGCAAATAATATAACTTAAAGAACAACTAATTTTTTTATTAACTATTATGTGCTCACATAAACAGCACTAAATGTGCTAACTTTTCTAAATAACAATTCACTAAAAAAAACCTCAATTTACTCTATAATACCACTAAACTTCATAAGAAAATAAAGAGTAATAAACCCCTGTTCCTATATCTTATAAACCACTTAGTTATATAGATAGAAATACATTACCATCTCAATTTTCAAGTTCGAGAATTCATAACTTCACATAAGAATCATCAAAATCACTACTTTAAATAAACCACAAAATAATTTAAAAAAATAAAAGTCAATATACTCACTCATATTATTTATTAACCATAATCAATTATTCATATTAACTATTTTCAACAAAATAAATATATTACCAGAAACAAGCTCAAAAAAAATTGCCAAATATTAAAATCACTCAACAAACGATTAAGAGTATAACAAATCCAATCTAAAGAACATTAATTTAATTAAAATTCAAGACAGATGTTTACTAACTAAAATAACGGCTAATTGAAAAGAAAGCTTATAAAATTATATAAACGAGTTTATTAATTGAAAGAAAATAAAGAGAGAAGTTAAAACTCTAAAAAAAAGGTTTACTTATGATGAATTATTTGCGTAGCAACTTAATACAAAATTTAAAAAAAGTAATCCATAAAAATAATTCTAATATCCAATAAATATAAAAAATAAATCCAAATAAATTATTGTTTAACTAACAAATAATTTATTTAATAAATGAACTTTATTAAGAATAAAACCTCCACATCGCAGGTAAATTTACTACAAGTGATATTGATATGACATAAAGAGACAAATTAAATCATATCTTCAGTAATCAATACAGCAAAAACACATAAATACTTAATTTTCCTAGCCAGCTATTAGGCTTCTGCTGAACAATAAAAAACTTCGATCAAAAAACTTTATCTTCTACTAAGATAAAAGTTACTCCACCACAGTAAAAACTGTATAAAATTAAAGAAAAATCATCATAAATAAATTTACAAAGTAGTATTTTAAATACAGAAAAAAAAGTTTAGTAATATTAAAGAAAAAACATGATATATTTTTGCACTATAAATTCAACTCCAAAATTTATAACAAACTATATTCAATAACATTGAATGCCCACTTTTTTAAAAAAAAGCAACATCTTTCAATGCATACCATTATATAATATGTAAGTTAAAGTTTACATTAGAATTAATATTAGTGTAAATCAAAATAGATTTTACATTACTAAAAAAGAACATGCTCATAAAACAGCAAAAAGGTATTTTATAAGCACAAAAAAATAAAAATCATAGGATTTGTTAATTCATTCATTTATATAAAAGAATCAAAAATTACTTAATCCAAAATATAAAAATACAAAAAAATCATTTCAGAATAATTTCTTAAATAATTCTTGATATATTGAAATAATAAAAATAAGCTTTGCACTTTTAAAAGTGCAGCAAACTCTTACTAGAGAGCATTATTTACCAAGTAAAAAATCATATATATTCGTTAAATTACTTGATACAAAAAAACTTTTTACTATAAGTTATAAAATTTAATGAAAAAAATTACGAATACCAGTAAAAAACATAGCGATTTTACTTTTATTTGCAGCTGCTATCACATCTTGATCTTTTAGAGAGCCTCCAGGCTGAACTATCGCTGTAATTCCATATTTTGCACCTTTAATTATACTATCTGAAAATGGAAAAAATGCATCTGAAGCAAGCACAGCACCTTTACATCTTTTACCTGCTTTTTTTACTGCAATATTAACACTATCTATTCTACTTGTTTGCCCTGCACCAATACCAACAGTACATTCATTTTTCACTATAACTATCGCATTTGATTTCACATATTTACATATTTTCCAAGCAAAAAGCAGATCCTTTTTTTCTTTTTCTGTTACAGCAGACTCTGTTACTTGATTCATTTCCTCCGTTCTTATTATATGGTCATTATTCCCTTGTATTAAAAAACCACCGACAACATTTTTAATTTTATATTTTATATCTTGCTTAAAGGACCTATAAATAATAATTATCAAATTCTTCTTTCTCCGTAAAATTTGCAATGCTTCATTATTTATTGATGGCATAACAACTATCTCCAAAAATATCTCATTTAATTTTTTTGCTAGCTTGAAATCCACCTCTCGATTTAAAGCTACTATACCACCAAAACTACTTACTTTATCGCATGACAAAGCCTTTTCATATGCTTCTAAAACATTACTACCAACAGCAACACCACATGGATTATTATGCTTAATTATTACTGCTATAGGCTCTTTAAACTCAGAAATCACATCAAGTGCAGATTCTACATCTAATATATTATTATAACTCAAATCTTTACCATGTATCTTTTCTAGCGGATACTTTGTAAATTGATTACTATAAAATGCAGCTTTTTGATGAGGATTTTCACCATATCTCAGTTCTTGCATCTTATATCCACACAAAGCAAAAAATTTTGGCAACTTACTACTATCCTTACTTTGTGATATAAACCAATTATAAATATTAGAATCATAATATGTGGTAAGAGCAAACGCTTTAGTTGCTAGATATTTTCTATATTTCAACGTAGTTTTATTATCATTCTTAATCATCTCAATTTTTAATATTTCATAGTCTTCAATACTAGAAATAACTGAAGTAAAATGAAAATTTTTTGCTGCAGCCCTAATTAAGGCTACTCCACCGATATCAATTTGTTCTATAATCTGCCCATAACTTGCCATGTTATTTACTTCTTCCCAAAATGGATATAGATTAACTATCAGAAGATCTATAGGCTCAATTCCTAAATCTTGCATTTCCTCATTATACTTTTTTTGACCACAAAGTATTCCTCCATAAATTTTAGGATGTAAAGTTTTCACCCTACCACCCAGTATCTCTGGAAACTCTATATAATCTGAAACTTCTCGCGTTTTTACCCCAGCTTCAAATAGTACCTTATAAGTATTTCCAGTTGAAAGAACTTCTACTCGTCGCTGTACTAAAAACAATGCAAGATCAACTATATTTGTCTTATCAAACACTGATATTAAAGCTCTTTTCATTATTATGAAATAAAATTTTTCTGAAATTATACACAAATAAAGTAACTATATAACTCTTGAACTTTTTACTTTAACCTTTTCTCACTGATTATCACATTAATTTATATAATTTACAAAATATGTAGTATATATTTTAATATCATATTATATCATACATATAATATGACAATTAATCTTGCTAAAGTTGTAATTGTTTAGAATTAATCTAACATAAATACAACATTTAATACCTTCATATTCTAATATAAATTAATATACATTACTACTTAATATTCTTCTATATCAAAGCCTTACAATGCTCATTAACTATTTAATGGTTAACTCCTTCATTATAAGGGGCAAAATTATTATAAATACTACAAAAATTAAAAATAACTCCAAATACAATATAAAATTAGTAGCTATACAAATTTACCATCTCTTTTGGATTTACTATTTTTTCAAATTCCTTCTCAGTAAGCAATCCTAATTTTATTGTAGCTTCTTTCAGGGTTATATCCTCTTCATGGGCAAGTTTTGCTATTTTTGCTGCATTGTCATATCCTATATGAGTATTTAATACAGTGACTAACATCAATGACTGATTTAGAAAACCTTTTATCCTTCTCTCATTTGCTTTAATACCAAGCACACATTTTTCTGCAAAACTTAAACTTACATCAGCTAAAAGTCTTATAGACTGTAAAATATTATAAATTATTACTGGCTTAAACACATTTAATTCAAAATGACCATTTGAGCCGCCAATAGTTACAGCAACATGATTTCCCATAACTTGAGCACATACCATAGTTACTGCTTCACATTGAGTAGGATTTACCTTACCTGGCATAATTGAAGAACCAGGTTCATTTTCTGGTAATATTATTTCTCCAATCCCACATCTAGGACCAGAACTCAGTAATCTTAGATCATTCGCAATTTTCATCAAACTAACCGCTACCGTATTAAGTGTTCCACTTAATTCAACTAAAGCATCATTAGCTGCTAATGCCTCAAACTTACTTTGTGCTGAAGTAAATGGAAGATCAGTAATTTTTGCTATTTCTTTAGCAACACTCTCGGCAAAGCCACGGCTAACGTTTAGCCCTGTACCAACTGCAGTGCCACCCTGCGCAAGCTCATATACATTACCCAGAGCTAACTTTACCCTCTCTATCCCCTTTTTAACCTGAACCATATAGCCAGAAAACTCTTGCCCTAGTGTCAAAGGTACTGCATCTTGCAAATGAGTACGTCCTACTTTTATTATGTTTTTAAACTCCTGAACTTTATCATTTAGCGTTTTACGAAGCCATTCAAGACTAGGAATAAGAGAATGATTTATTTCTCTTGCTACTGCTATATGCATTGCTGTTGGAAAAGTATCATTTGATGATTGACCACAATTTACATGATCGTTTGGATGCACTGGAAATTTACTACCTAAATTACCACCCAAAATCTCTATTGCACGATTACTAATCACTTCATTCATATTCATATTAGTCTGAGTCCCAGAGCCAGTTTGCCATACAACAAGAGGAAATTCATCATTAAATTTACCATCTATTACCTCCTGTGCAGCCATGCAAATTGTATTCCCTACTTTTTTATCTATAGCATTAGACTTCATATTGACACGTGCTACCGCAAGCTTTACTATCGCTAACGCTTTAATTAGAGGTTCTGGCATTTTCTCTATACTAATTTTAAAATTCTCCAAGGAACGTTGTGTTTGTGCTCCCCAATAATGCCTACTTGGTACTTTAACTTCACCTAAACTATCTAATTCTACTCTAACTCTTTCATCCATATTGCTCTCTATCATATCATCAAATTTAAATATAATTTAACTATACAAATTTTTCATAAAACATTTTACTCTCATTTTATTATAACTATTATTAACCTAAGCATTAAGTATACTAACATTATACTTTTTTTTAAAGCAACCATCTACAAATAAAGTTTTAAGCATAACATCCCCCTCCCTCTTTAAAACTTTTAAATTCCTTTAGTTCTAAATATCCAAAAATAGACTAATTAACAAAGTAAAAAAAATCTAGAACAACCAATACTTAAACACTACTCATCAATTTTATACTCTTTAAAGTACTCAAAATATTTATAAATGTGTTTCCACTTATACAGTGGAAAACACTAAATTTCACAAAATATATAACATGTATATAGACAAAACTAAACTTTAAAGTGTGCGCTTAATAGCATCATCTATAAGAAAAATTGTATTATCTATTCCATAAAGCTTTATAAAAGAACCCATTTTTGGACCATCTTTTTGACCAAGTAATGCTTTATAAAGCAGCTTAAACCAATCACGCAAATTACTATAATTATTTTTTTTTCCAATTAAAAAAACCTGAGATTGAATCTCTTCAGCAGTAGCCATAATAGGTAAGGAACCTAAAACATTTTTTAAATCTAGTAACGCTTCTTTCTCTTTCTTACTTAGAACTTTATATTTTTTTGTTGGCTTGATAAAGTCATGATAATACCTCACTGCAAAATTTGTTAATTTATCAAGCATTTTATTGTTCTCCGGTGTGATACCTGACACATAAGTAGATATAAATCCCCAAAGAATCTCTTTATTTTCAGCGTTACAAGCCGCTGCTAAGTTTAAAAGTAACGAGAAACTTATACTTGAAATCTCTATGCTTGGAACATTGCCTTGATGAATATGCCATATAGGACTATCTATACATCTCTCTTTATTTTCATTATAATGCTTAACAAGCTCTAAATACTTATCAGTTAATCTTGGTATAACATCAAAGTATAAACGTTTAGCTTTTTGTGGATTCTGAAAAATATATAACGCTAAACTCTCTGTTGGTGCATAAGTAAGCCACTCCTCGAGTGAAATACCATTTCCCTTTGATTTTGATATTTTCTTTCCTTCTTTATCAAGAAAAAATTCATAGCAAAATAGAAGTGGAGGTTTTTCTCCAAGAATTTCACATATTTGACTCGAAAGTACAGTAGATGGAGCTAAATCTTTTCCATGAGCTTCATAATTCACTCCAAATGCAGCCCATCTCATTCCCCAATCTGGTTTCCATTGCAGTTTACATTTGCCCCTCGTCACCAAAATTTCTATTTTTCTTCCATTTGTATCCTTATATGTAATTGTTCCTTTATTAATATCCTTTTCAACTACTGGAACTTGTAAAACTTGAGAAAATCTCGAACATATTGGCAAAAAGGGACTATAAGTTTGCTGCCTTTTTTCTCGGAATGATGGAAGCATTACATTCATTACTTTATCATAATTTTTCAGCAAAAGTAAAAGCTTTTCATCATAAATACCAGATTTATAACATTCTGTAGCACTTCTAAATTCATATTCAAAACCGAATAAATCAAGAAATTTACATAATAATGAATTCATATGGTGACCATAACTTTCATGAGTACCAAATGGATCTGGTATCATGGTTAATGGCTTATCTAAATGTTCTCTTAACATTTCCTGATTTGGTATATTATCTGGTATTTTTCGCAACCCATCCATGTCATCAGAAATTACAATAATTTTAGTCTTTATATCAGAAGCTATTTTTTTTAGTGCATTCGCAACAACTGTAGTAAGAAAAACTTCTCCAAAAGTACCAATATGTGGTAAACCTGAAGGCCCATAGCCAGTTTCAAATATTATCTCTTTCTTATCAGGAAATCTTTGTAATATTTTTTCTGCTTCCTGAAAGGGCCAACTTATCATTAAAAACTGAATCAAATTACTTATCTTACCTAAAAAGCTACTTATTTCAATGGATTTTTAATTAATGATGTACTAATAATTAGTATTAGAATATATTTAATTAAGGTAAAAATGTCTACAGGCAGCATACAAACAAATCAATTATTCAAAGGTCTTACAAGACCTGCAATGCTCTTTGGCGTAAGTTATATGTTCGCAATATTAAATGTTTTAATTTGCATGTTAATTTTTATTAACACAAATGATCTTAGAACTTTCTTGGTTTTATTCGGAATACATGGACTTGGTTACATAGCTTCTGCAAAAGAACCGTTGTTTATTGAACTACTTAAAGTAAAATTAGGAAAATGCTCAAGATGTCTAAACCGTCTTTACTATGGAGCCAATTCCTACGATATTACTTAATCTATATGATATTGAAATTCAGGGCTATTCAATCAAAAAATAAATCCATTTTAAACAGAGAAGTTCATACTGCTGAATTTATACCTTATTCTTACTATTGGAATAGCACAACTCTAATAACAAAACAAAACTGGTTAGTAAAATTTATAAAATTAAGTGGCTTCGCGTTTGAAACAGCTGACGATGAAGATTTAGTAATACAAAATAATATCAGAAATCAGATGCTAAGAAGCATTTCCTCTCCAACATTTGGGTTATACTTTCATACTATCAGACGCAAAAAAAATATTTTTTCTAATGAATCCGCAAGTCAAAAATTACCAAATTTTTTTGCTAATTATGTCAATCTTAAATGGAAAGAAAAGCTCTCAACAAGAAAATCATTTATTAATGACTTATATATTACAATTATTCGTAGAACAGACATAAAAGGGATAGAATTTTTATCATACTTATTAAAAAAATTCGGGCATGTAACTTCAAAATATGCCTGGGAAAGTGACATGTACGCTACTTATGAAGACTTAGAAGAAACAACAAACCGTGTAGTAACAAGCCTTAAAAATTATTCTCCTAAGATTCTTGGAGTAAAAGAAACACAAAATGGTCTATTTTGCGAAATAATGGAATTCCTATCTAGAATTGTAAATTGTGGTTTTATCACAAACACTCTTTTTCCCTTAAGAACCGAAATATCGAAATATCTACCAGTACATAGGCTATTCTTTGGTCACAAAACTATACAAGTCTTAACTCATAATGAAAGCAAATATGCTGGAATAGTCAGCATCAAAGAATATGGAAATAATACCTATGCAGGGATGCTTGACCATTTTTTACAACTTCCATATGAGTTCATCATTACACAATCCTTTCAATTTACAAACAGACAAATAGCAATTGCAAAAATGCAAATACAACAAAATCGCATGATACAATCCGATGATAAAGCTATTTCTCAAATAGCAGAAATTTCTCATGCACTTGATGATGCAATGAGTGGCAAAATTGCATTTGGTGAACATCACTTAACTATTCTATGTATAGAAAAGAATCATAAGTCATTAGATAATGCTTTATCGTTAATAGAATCGGAACTTTCTAATTGTGGTGTTTACCCCATCCGTGAAAAAGTTAATCTTGAACCAGCATTTTGGGCGCAAATTCCTGGTAATTTTGATTATATAGTAAGAAAAGGTACAATAAGCAGTCTTAACTTAGCTGGCTTTGTATCTCAACACAATTACCCTACAGGTAATAAATTCAATAATCACTGGGGAAATGCTGTTACAGTTTTTGACACAACATCTGGTACACCATTTTTCTTTAACTTTCATATAAGAGATGTTGGTCATACCATGATAATTGGTCCAACTGGTACTGGTAAAACTGTTTTAATGAACTTCTTATGTGCTCAAGCAATGAAATTCTCTCCAAGAATATTTTTCTTTGATAAAGATCGTGGCGCAGAAATCTTTTTAAGAGCACTTGGCGGCATCTACACTCTAATAGAACCAAGAACCAAAACAAATTTTAATCCCTTACAACTCAATGACACCCCTGATAATAGAACATTTTTAATGGAATGGATAAAATCTTTAATTTCGGTTTATAATGATAAATTTACTTCAGAAGATATTACTAGAATTAATGACGCAATTGAAGGGAACTTTAAATTAAAAAAAGAAGACAGATTTTTAAGAAATCTTGTACCATTTTTAGGTCTTACAGGCCCTGGAACTCTAGCTGGAGCAATATCTATGTGGCATAGTGATGGTTCTCATGCTGCAATATTCGATAATAAAGAAGACCTACTGGATTTTTCAAAAGCAAGGGTATTTGGCTTTGAAATGGCTAGCTTACTCAAAGATACTGTTGCTCTTGGACCGGTATTGATTTACTTATTTCATAAAATCAGCACATCTCTTGATGGTACCCCATCTATTATTGTACTTGATGAAGCGTGGGCATTAATAGATAATCCAGTCTTTGCACCAAAAATAAAAGATTGGTTAAAAGTACTGAGAAAGTTAAACGCTTTCGTGATCTTCGCTACCCAAAGTGTTGAAGATGCAAGCAAAAGTACCATTAGTGATACACTTGTACAACAAACAGCAACACAAATTTTTTTACCAAATTTAAAAGCTACTACCGTTTATCGAGATGTTTTTATGTTAACTGAACGTGAATACATACTAATCAAGCACACAGATCCAAGTACTAGATTTTTTTTAGTAAAACAAGGAGCTAATGCCGTTGTGGCTAGAGTAGACTTAAAAGATCTAGATGACATAGTCAATGTATTATCTGGACGTGCAGAAAGTATCCTACTGTTACACGATATATTAAAAGAAGTAGGAAATGATCCCAAAAAGTGGTTACCCATTTTCTACCAGAGAGTAAAAAATGTTTAAAACCAAACTGTCACTATTACTTACTGCAGTATTTTTATTAAATGCAGACTTTTTACTATCATATCCAACTTTTGCAGATATGATAAGTGATTCCGATAGAACAAAATTTATTAGTAGATTTAATTTTACCGATAGCTTTAGTCGTGCTTCTAACCCTGACTGTGAAGCATTTAAAACAACCTCAGCACTTACTGGAATAGCAATTGCCATTGGTGCAATATTTACTGGTGTTGTTTTAATCATCTCCTCTGTTGGCTTATCTACTGGTCTTGCTGTCATTGCAATGATAACTGCAATAATTGGACTTTGGAAGTCAATAGGAGGACTTGTAGTCTGTGAACATAGTTTCGTTAGACATCCAGTTGCACGTAATCATGAAGGAAAGTATAAAGATTTCATATTAAAAGACACAAATTATAGTGTATTAACAAATAAAAACTTCCAAACAGAAGATGAATATTTTTCTACACTAAAAGAAAAATTTGGAAAAGACGGAAAACAAATAGAAAAAGAAATTTTAGATTTTACTAATTGGAATGTTGTCAACATCGATAAAAAACATTATTTTTGGCCAAAAAATAGTGTTCAATATAGCGAATATATAGAAGTATGTCATCGTAATCCTCTTACATTCGGTAATCTTTTTAAGATAAACGACTTTAATTTTAAAGATAAACCTGGATACATAGACTTTGATATTAGAGAAAAAGATACTGGATACGTAAATGGACCATGGTCACCAAAAGTTGATGGTAGCTTAGAATGTAAAGTCCTCAAAGCTGGACAAAGTAAAACCATACATGGATCAATGTTTAAAGCAGTAAGAAAAATAGGTAGATTATGTGTAGAACTAGCCGAAATTAACACACTTGGTATTCAAATGACCCCCTGGCCTCAAGGGGTTAATATTGGATGCACGGAATTACCACCTGACCCAATTGCCCCCATGTGTGAAAAGTCTAAAATAAAATTTAGTATTGGTAATCCAATCCCTATTAGTTCTAATGAAGATTATAGAACTATTATAAAAAACAATGAGAAAGAAGGAAAAGTCTTTATAGGTTATGACAATAAAGGGTGTTTCCAAGATTACGTTTCACAAGCTTGTTACAATCAAGCTGGAAGTAAATCTTTAGCTCCTATCCCCATAACCTCCATGATAATACAATGTATTAAAGAATCGTTAGATAATTTAGTTACAGGTAAAGGTATACCAAATGGAGAAAGCTTCATAGCTATAGCACAAAAAAAACTAAAAAATACTGTCACTGCTGTTTTAGTTCTAGCCTTAATATTATTCTCTATAAAAGCTATATCCGGTGGGATACATAGCTTACAAGAAATATATATATTAATTATCAAATTTGCTTTAGTAATTTATTTTACAACAGGTAATACCATGTCTCATTATTATAAAGAGTTAACAATACTTTCAAATAGTTTATCAGAAATGGTATTAAAGTCATCACTTGAGAGTAAAAACATATGTAATTATAAAGCAGAAAAATATGGAAAGGACATCTATCTTGCCCCTTGGGATAGGCTTGATTGTAGAATTCTATTTTACTTAGGAGCACCTTTAGATGGAATTGCTGGTAAAATTAACACCAAAAGTGTAGGAATATTAGCTATTTTACTTGGCAGTGCTCCTGTTTTATTAGTAACAGGTTCAATAATCGGTATAATTCTCGCTGGCGGACAAATTTTAACAGCTATTGTCTGTACATTTATGGCTATTATGATAATGATGGTTACTTTATGGATGTGCTATGTATTTATTTTATCCCTAATTGCCTTAAGTGTAATTATCACTTTATCACCTTTATTTATTCCTATGGTTCTATTCCAATATACTAAAGGATATTTTGATGGTTGGTTAAAAGAATTAATTACCTACAGCCTATACCCAGTCATGCTTTTTGCATTTTTATCATTTATGTTCATAGCATGCGATAAAATTTATTTTAAAAATTTACATTTTGAAAAAGAAGAAATTACAATATTAAACAACAAAAAACAATGGTTCAAGTTAAAAAATGGAGAATGTAATAAAAATGAAACTACTCTTGCATGTATGATGCAAAACTACAACTTTAAAAAGAGTAGTATACTTGGTTTATTCGACTTTACATACATGGAATTAAACAGTTCTCTTATCGAAGAATTATTAAAACTAACTCTAATATTATTTCTATTTTATCATTTTTTAAATATTCTTCCTAACATGGCTGCAGAACTTGCTGGTAATCCAAGATCAGCATTGAGCTCTGGTGCTATACCTGGAAAAATGATGTCAAAAGCTTTTTCTGCAACTAAAGCTATTGCTGGAACAATTGGTAAAGTTCAATTAGGAAATGCCACTGAAGCTATTAAAAAAGCTAAAAAAAGGATATAAAAATATAATTGTGTTAACTCAAATTTACTTTTGTAAATCTCAGTACTACATTAATTAAAATTATTAATGATACCAATAAACACTATTTCTTAGTAACGATTAAAGTGGTAATAAAATTGAAATTACATTCTAATCACTAAAGACTAGAAAACTATGCGTAAATTTTTGTTAATAACAACATTTTTTTTGTTGTCTAGTTGCGAAGATTACTGTATTAAACCAAAAAACCTATTGAACTTACATGAAAAATTGGACATAGTTTCCACTCAACAAAAATGGACTAATTCTAATATTCATATCTCAAATGAAGTAAAAGTAACAGAAATCCATATAGTTCCTAATAAGATCAGCTTTTGTTCACAATATGAAGATATTGCAATCAGACCAGGAACAAAAAAAATTACATTATCAAAATTTACACTTAAAGCTGGCGATATACTAAATTTTAGTATTGTTGGAAGTAAAATATGCAAAGACAAAGAAAATAAAACAATTAGATATATAAATATTGATAAAAAATGCAATAATAAAGAAAAGGAATATTTTGCACACATCTTAAATCAAAATGAATGTCAAACTTGGGAGAACAAGGAAGATCAATACACAATATGTCCCAACAAATATATAATAGGTAACAAAACAAAATGGTTAAATGGAAAGGAATACTGGAACCCAACTTTTTCAAAGTTAGATCAAGATGAAAGAAAAGAAAGAATTCAAAATATTATTAACTCCATAAAAGAAAAAAATGTAAATTGTGATAACCTTCTAAAAAGCCAAATAAATAAAGTAGATACACACATCTTAAATTTGCTTTGTGGATACATATGTAAATTTCCCTCTAGCAATAGAAACATAAATTGCGCATATACTGAATATAACAATATAGGCGAGATATTTCAACCTAATATTGAAGTTATTAATAATACTCTGAAAGAAAAACAAGTAAAGACTTACATTACATTTTTAAGAGTTCACATGGATGGTGAAAATTTTGAACACATTCCTAGTAGTGGCCTATGTACCAATTGTAATCACAAGATAAATAGTAACCATAAAACACCAAGTTTAATTTTCAGCTTATGTAGTAGAAATGATGAAAGCTGCTTCAATAAAAATGACAAAGGTGGATTTAATATAAGAGTAACAAAAGTTCCTAATCTAGAAAACAGTTTATATATACGTGTTTCTAATGAGCATCCCAAGAATAATCCTGGTGAAAACCAGGAAGATATATCTATTGATATTAGCAAAATTCATGACAATCAAGAAATAGAAAAATTAAAAAAAAAGTTAAAAAATAAGAGAGGCACCATATTTTATGGAATAAAAGACCACGGTTGCAATTATGAGAATAATAAAGGTCAACTTAATATCAAGTTAACAACTAAAGAGTTACATATAAAAACCTTTAGTGCAATATACAATTTTTTTGACGAAAAGATAAAAGCTGCATTTTTTGGCTCTAGCTATTATAACAATCAAGATGTAACTTCTGATATCAGTGCTATCAAATCTCTCTATGAAAGTTTTCTAAACTCAAGCAAAACAAATACTATTAGATCTACAATAGTATCACTACTAGTATTATATATAATCTTATATACTTTTTATTATCTCCTTGGTTTGACTCATGTTTCTATATACGAGTTTTTAATTGTATGTGTAAAAATAGGAATTATTACTCAATTATTGCGAAATGATAGCTGGAATTATTTCTACAATAACGCATTTTCTATTTTCATTAACACTCCAAAACAGTTAATAGAAATAGCAAACTTTAGAAATACAACATCAAATATTTTTGAGTTCCTAGATTCGCCATTGAATAGATTTTTTTCATCTAACTCTATACTATTAATAATATCTCTTATATTTTCTGGACCCTTAGGTGTTATAGCCTTTTGCTTAGTAATTTGGGGCTTGATAAAAATAGTGTTGTCTACTTTTAACGCCTTATTCTCTTTTATTACATCTATCACAATAGTTGCATTATTACTTTCTTTAGCACCTATCTTTATTATTTGCCTTCTGTTTACCTACACTAGACAAATGTTCTATAACTGGATTAAAAATTTAGCAAAATTTGCAATCCACCCAGCAATACTTTTAATTTTTATATCATTAATAAGCCAAGCTATGGA
Organism: Wolbachia endosymbiont of Dipetalonema caudispina; assembly: GCF_013365495.1. Classification (GTDB taxonomy): domain Bacteria; phylum Pseudomonadota; class Alphaproteobacteria; order Rickettsiales; family Anaplasmataceae; genus Wolbachia. The sequence continues at coordinate 753,910 of NZ_CP046580.1, forward strand.
CTACATTATATATTCAATATTTGACTTTGAAGCCTGTTCCATGTGTATACTTAATATTGACCTAAAAATCCTTAACCCTTGTATCCTTTATGGATATGTTTCTAAGTATGCACCTAATATTGCTGCTATGATAGCTTTTGTTATTTTAAGTTATACTATGGAAGCTTTGATTGAAGCTTCCTCGAAAATATCTGACTCATTGTTTAACACTTATGTAATGAGTGAACCTGAAAAACAATATCAACAAAGCTTAATGGAAATAGTTGGCTTAAGTAAAAGAAGCACTATTCAACGGCCAGATATACTGAATAAAAGGCCCGAAATTCCACAAGGCACTCGAAGTTTAACACCTTCTCAAACATCAGCAGGAAAACCATTACCATGAATAAAAAATCACTATTATTAATACTACATTTTGTAATTACTGCTTGTACTATAGACTGTGTTGAACCTGGATTACAAAATAGAAATACCAGCATCAATATAGATATCCCAGTTCATAAAGATAATGAAGAAATTAAAATTTATTGGGTTGATTCCGGTCAAGAAATTAACCAAAATGAAAAAATTAAATTTACTCTTGATGGATCAATAAATTTTTGCCCCCTCAAAAAAGGAAAAAATCAAAAAAAAACACTTGTACCTGCTGTATTTTGTGCTGATGATTCAATACCAAACTATAGCAGTGAACTAATCAACAATTCTGGCCTTAATGAACAAGAAATATGTAAGAATGTAGGCCTTGGAAATAACCAATTTCATAGCAAAAGACGTTATGTTGATACTAAAATTAAAGTAAATCCTGGAGACAAGTTAAGCTTTAGCTTAGTTCCCAGAGAAATAATAATTGACTTCAATAACCCAGAAGATATTAGCTTTGACGATAACTGCTATAAGACTCGAGAAGGAAATAAAAAAGCCATGGTACAAGATATCCTTAATGGAGGAACATTCTTTTGTGTAGACAATCATGATAATAGAACTGAAATAAAATTTCCGTATCTTAACAAAGAAAATTTTAAAAAAGGAACAGTACTAGTTGGTAACGGCTATACACCATACGATAATAAAGTACATTTTAATAAAAGCTATATCCAAGACGAAAATCCATGGATAAATGGTGCATTATTAGATTTACGATGGACCAAAGTAGGTCTAGACACACTATGCAATAAGAAAAACTGTGATTTTGATAAAGCAAAAAATCATAGCTCTATTAAAAGATGGATGGATCAAATGTGTACAGAAAAAGACTGTTATCTTAACAAAATAAAAAAATATAGCTCTTATAACCTTAATTGTTACTATCAAAACATATGCTATACAAAAGAAGGTATATTTAATGTAGGTTTATATAAAAAAGGACATAGGAACTGTGTCTCATCCATAAGATATCAAAAATACCATAAAAATAATCAATGTGATATATATTCTTACCTTAAAAGAATTGAAGATAAGCTTAAGGATAGCAAAAATAGAGATAATCTAGAGCAAATTAACATTATTAACTTTACACTAAACACTAAAAATACTTCCTGGGCTGAAGCTCTTATTGCAAAAATAAGTGATACAGAAGATACAAATCTCCCTGAAAATAAGCGTAATGATATGAAAGATACCGCCCAAGGCACTCAGTGTATTCCAGAAAGAAAAGGAGCAAAACAAGATAACATATGTTCAAAAATTAGCGATAATTTTGAAAACTTTTCCCTAAAATTAAATAATGAATACCTAATAAATGATAATGTAAAACCTGGTAGTAGCGTAATGCTAGCTATTGCAGATTATGGTCATTATTACCTTAATAGGGGCGGGTACTATGTAAAAACGACCAAATCATGTGAATATACTGACGGTAAAAAATTGTATCTTTATTTAGGAGATAATTTACCAAAAAATATACCTACTACAAATAATAATTCTTTCAAGAAAGTCGTAGAATTAAGTACAATAGAAAATAATGTAAAATATTATGAAATAGATGGAAGCTATCTAAAAAATAACAAATCTAAAAAAATTTATTTTGGTATTGATGTAAGCAATGTAGAGAAAAATGACATTATAGACGAAAATAATAAATACTATAAAAATAATAAATATAGTATAACCTTATTTGTTACAAAAAAGATTAATGATTTTGTTTCATTAAGTTTAAACAAATTACTCAATTTCATAAAAGAGGAAGTAATTGGAAATAGTATTAAAAATTTATACAAAGGATATGCAAAAGGTCTTTTTCAAGGAGTGCAAGCCTTACTTATACTATATGTTATATTTACTACTATTGGTTACATGCTTGGAACAACACAGCTAAATAAATTTGACTTCGTTATTAAAACATTAAAGATAGCATTTATAACCTTTGCCTTTAGTGACAGAAGTTGGCAATTTTTTGGTACAACTTTATCCAAGCTCTTTATTGATGGCAGTACTTACTTAGTTGATAGTGTTTCTGGCCACATAAGAGAAGGTGATAGTGGTAGAAAATTTGCATTTTTAGACTTAACAACAGGAGTTTTATTTACAAAAGAAACTTGGTTAAAGTTTTTATCATTAATTCTTGCTGGTCCTTTTGGTTTTATCGCTTTTTTAATGATACTTTATGCTAGTTTTATATTCTTAAAATGCATTATTAGCTCTATATTCAGATATATAATATCTACTTTTCTAGTGACGTTCTTGCTATCACTTACCCCCTTATTTATTGTATTTATTTTATTTCAACAAACTAAATCCCTGTTTGAGAACTGGATAAAAACATTGGCTCATGTTACAATACAGCCAGTCATCTTATTTTCATCTTTATCTATTTTAAATCAACTTTTATATTCAGTTTTATACAATCTTACAAATTTTTCTGCATGCTATCAATGTTTAATTAGCATAAACTTTTTATCGTATGATCTTTGTATTATGAAATCGATATTACCCCTCGGATATAATCCAAGTACTAGCGTTGATGTTGCACTTAATATTGGAGAAAGAAGTAGTGGATATTTTGCAGCATTACCTATAGACTTAATTCAAGTATTTATATATCTTATTATTGCTAGCACAATGAAAGTCTTTGTCTCTACATCAGAAACTATAGTACAAACAATATTTAGTGCTGGTTGGGGAATCGTAGGTAGTGTTAGCACAGTTAGTCACAGTACATCACAATCTATATTATCAATTGTTGGGCTTGATGATAAAACCCAAAACTTAATACAGGAAATTAAGCAAAAAATAGATAAAAATCGATCAAAAATCGAGTTTAAGTCAAAGCAGTATAGATTACAACATACAAATAAAAATAAATAACTAAATACACAAAATGAATAAAGCAAAAATGTATTAAAAAAACAAAAACAAAAGAGAAGAAAATACTCAATAATCTCAAATTAAGAAAAAACTAAGCAAGGAGAAGGCATAATTTTTATTTATATAAACTTAATTTAAAATTACTTAAAGTAAAATTTATTCCTATTCTTAAAAGAATTGAGATATGCAGTCACGTTTAGATAAATTTTGTTTTAGATTAATATTTCTTGCAGCTTATGCAGTGATAACAGGTTGTAATAAAAATGATATGCCCTTTCCAAGGTGTATATCTGCTGATTACTTTGGTCCTGAACCTATTACAGTCAATGCTCATTTTCCAGATAATCACGATGCTTTTATCCCAGAAAATGGAGAAATCATTGACTATGATACAGGAGAACTTAATAATGGTTTTCATCCTAATCAAGTAGTAAAATGGAAAGATACAGGACTAGAAACTAATGGAGATGATTTAATAGTAAGAATTAATGGTGCATGGATATCTTGGAATATTAATAATAAGAAAAAAAATAAAGACAGTCAAGATTTACAAAAATTAGAGCATATAAAATATGCAACCAAATTCCAAAATGAACAAGCCAATAATGGCTTACCAGATTTTTATTCAATTTGTAGTGACTACAAATCCAGTATAAAGAACTTTTCAAGTAACCTTAATACAAATTGCACTATGAATCGTAAGCAGCATATCAACGAGAATAATGATAATAATATAATAGTATCATACAATACTAGTGCTCCATGCTGGTTTACTAATGGCCACGGTGCTTATTTTTTATTTAGAAGATCTAATATAAATGCTATTGGAAAGAAAGAATTTATAGATCCAAACCCTAATAATAATTTAGAATTAATACGCAATCCTCACTCTCCCACTATACATCTAGGTTATAACTCTACAGCAGAAAATGGAAGTGGGCTTTTTATCCTAAAAAAAGGTGATAAAACTAAATTAAAAGATAGAAATTGTAATATGTTAGAGTTAGAAAAAGGATGGAAAATATACGTAAAAATATTAGATAGATATTACCAAAATAATATAGGTGGCTACTCTTTTGAATTTTTAAGCGGAGTGCAAAAACCAAATGTTGCTGGATCTTTCGATTACATTTATAACTATTTAAAATGCATATTATTAATTAACAAAAATTGCGAAAAGCAGTTTAATAATAATGATCCTGCAGTTGCACAAACTATATTTCAGAATATAGCTGAAAAAAGCAAAAGCTTTCACAATTTCGTTCTTTCTTTACTTGTATTATTCATAATAATCTCGTCACTTCTTTATCTTTTTGGCATGATACAAGAAACCAAGCATGATATATTCATTAGAATGATAAAAATCACTTTAGTAACAACACTCATATCTCCTGGAAGTTTTAAATTTTTCTATGATCATTTCCTCATTTTATTTATCAAAGGTCTTGAAGACTTAATAAGTATAATTACTAATTTTGCCCCTAATATCAATACTGAAAGCCTTGCTCAAGAAAATAAAACTTATACTAAATTATTTAAATTCATGGAAGAAATGTTCAACAAGTTTTTCTCTTACTCCGTTTGGAAAAAGTTTGCAGCATTTTTCCATTACCAAATATGGACAAGTATTCTTATGATACCAGCCATTTTTATAGGAATAACTTTATATTTCTTACTATGTGTATATGCTTATATAATATTTCTCTTCGGTTTTATAGGAATAGCTTTTCTTATAGCTATAATGCCACTGTTTCTAATTTCTATACTATTTTCATCACTCAAAGGTATATTTGAAGGATGGATAAAATTCTGCATTAGTTTCTGTTTACAATCTATCATGATATTTACCTTACTATCATTGCTAGCTTCAATCATAATGAATACCTTCTACAGACAATTAGGTTTCACTGTATGTTATAATAAATGGCTTGAAGTAAAACTATGTACTCCAAAATGGTGGTGGGCACTTAGCAATTTTTGCATTATTGATAAACAATACTTTGGTTGGACCCCAGGACAAATCTTTATACCCTATTCTCTTGGAGAGGCTACTCAGCTTAAAATAGATAAAGACATAGAAGGTATAGAAAATTTAAGTAGAATAGGAGGAACAATACAATTTACTGGCGGTGCTGGCTATATCCCCCTTCCACCTAACTATATCAAAAAAGGTTTTCGTTATATAGATTATCCTTTCTTTAACCCAGTTCCAGGTATTAAAGATAGTCCAGCAGATCATTATATTGGAGAAAATGATATAATAGTTGATAAGAACTGTAGTGTAAAAGATTTAGTACGTTTAACAAATAGTTTATCCTACGCACTAGAAAAGAGTGATATCCTATTCTTAATCAAGAATATAGAAAAAAAAATAGGTAACATAAGTAATAAAATCTTAAAGAACTACTGTCAATCTCAACAACATGAAAAAAAATGCAAAAACTATAAAATAATAATAGAAAATTATAAAAAAGGAATTATTTCACCAGCTTTTAAAAGCGAAATAAAGTCCTTATTACAAAATATCATAGAAAATCAAGGTTGCAAAATACTAAAATTTCATGAACTGTATAAAGATCCTAACAGTAAATTCTGTCAAAAATGCAAAATTTGTGATAATTGTAAAAATTATCAAGAAAACAGCGATTACCAAAGAATACAAGACATACAAAGAGGCTATTTAATTAACATAGGAGAAATCTTTGTACTATTTTTTCTTACATTTTTAATGTTTTCCTTACGTAAATTTGTACAACAGATGGGCTCAAGTATTGCTAGCGGTGGGTTTAGTATATATAATATATCTAGTATATATTCAACATCACCTTTAATCGCTCCAATAGAAGAACTCAAACAATTATGGCAAAATTTTACTGGTAGAAAATTAGAGTCTTTAGGAAGTTGGATTATTAATTTACCGGATAGATTAGCTGGAGGCACAGCTAATTTTCTAAATAGAACACCAAAAGTAGGAAGCACGCTCAAACATACTATTGATATATCACGCAAACTTGTAAGCGCTACTATTGAAACAACAAAATTTGCAACATCATCTAATAACGATGTAAATAAACTTGAAGAAAAAATTTACAAAGCATTCGGTGTCGATAAAGAAGATATAACACACAGAAAAATTAGTAGGTATTTAAAGTACTATAAAGGATATATAGGATCACATTTAGGTTATACAATAGAAGATGCTATGAAATTTACCTGGAAGCATAATGTTGATTCTATAGGAAAATATAGTTATAATCATAATCTTCTCTATAGAACAAAATCACATAGACGAGAATTCTTAGAAAAACTTTATGATTATACTATAGGACATAAAAAAAAGCCAGAACAATATAAAAATAAGAACAATAATGAAAACTAATAAAAAAAAACTTTAAAGGCTTTGAATATTATAAACTATATCAAAGTAAAGACGGTAGCATAAAATTAAGTAACTATAATGATATTTTAAATGCCCGTAGGGCAAGAGTAGATTTATTACTAGATAATATTAAACAAAATAATATTAATCTTTTAAAAATTAATAAGGCTGTTAATAAAAAATTTTATGAACAATAAAAAATTACTGTCTGAACTTGATAATGAGGACCAAAAGATTGCACAAAAAGAGCTTAAAGTATTTTATGTTTTAGAAAACCTTAATAACCTTACAAAAATTAAAAGCAAAGATTTAGTCGAAGTCAGTTTACTACTATCAGATCTTACCTTCATAGAAAAAAATATTGTGCTAAATATTAACCAAAACTCTAATTTAGTAAAATTAAAAAAATTCTTTATTGAAAAAAAAGCATCTGGTAAAGAATATAGCGATGAAGAATGTAAAATTTTTCTCGAAAATGCAGATAAAATTAATACTTTAATCAAGCTAGAACTGAAAAGCAGAATTGAAAGACTAACCCATGTAAAATAAATAGCTATCATAAATTATAAGACTATATTAGTGATATACTAAATATAATAAATAAATTAAAAAATAAATAATTAAATCAATCTATGTTTGAAACTTTTATTCCAACGAATCATCAAAGCTATATTCACATTAGTTATACATTGTTCAATAATTAGTTACTTTAAACTCTCTTAGTATGCTACGTATTATTGCAGGAAAATATCGCGGAAGAAAAATAGTTACAACAAATAAGCATTCAACTATACGACCAACTATGAATATTGTCCGAGAGGCAATATTTAATATACTTTCCTCAAAAAAAAACATCTATAATCTAAATGTACTTGATTTATTTTGTGGAAGTGGCTCTTTTTCATTTGAAGCTCTTTCTCGAGGTGCTAAACACGCATTTATGGTAGACTTAAATTATCATAATCTGCAATTACCAAAAAAAACAGCCAAAAATTTTGGTACTACAAAAAATATTACATTAATTTGTTGTAGTGCTAACCAATTACCGAAAACTATTTCACAATGTGACATAGTTTTTATAGATCCACCTTACAATAGTAATCTAGTTTACCCGACTTTAAATAGATTAGCTAGTTCAGGATGGTTAAATAATGATGCATTAATAATTTTAGAAATTAGCAAAAATGAAAACTTCAAGTGCAATAAAAATTACAACATAATCTTAGAACGCACTTACGGTATAGCAAAAATATTTTTTTTCTCTTTGTTAACCTAAACTTGTACACACACTATTCCACTGATAGGCTTCAGCTTTCTTTTTTTTAAACTTTAAAAAAATTTGCTGATCTTCCAATCATTTTACTAAAATTTCTCTCAACTTATCATTTATCAAACATCCACATAATGGACTTATTTTCTTTGCTCTTCAAATTTTATTTCACCAACAAAAACTAAACGCTATTTTTACAACCGGCACAACAAATACCTTCTTCATTCTCACAAAATTCTAAGAATCATATTTAATAGTATGTTTTCTCTAACTTTTATTTAAAAAAAACTGATCATTAAGCTTATCAATAAAGTATACTTTTAAAAAGTAGTATCATCTTCCCTAGCTCACAATAATAAGATACTTTATACTTTTTTTCATAGTCTCCTTGAATTTAATTTCAATTAAATACCTAAACCTAAAATTCAAGATTTTATATAAAGAAAAGTTACTTACATCCCCCTCTCGCAGGGAAATTATTCATTATATCCTTAAGTAAAACTTAAACATTATTATAAATTAGTGCAACAATTCTGATCTTCATATCTCTTTAAAACTTTGCTACAATTTTTTCCTTAAGAGTTAATATCAAAACTCATCACTTGAAAAACACAGCATTTATATATTAAGAACACGTTTACCATTACCATTTCAGCATAGAGCAATTTTTCACTATGTGTTAAAAATTTAAGTGCTAGAATCTTTTTTTCTTCAAAAGAAACTCTGAATATCCTCTATATCTTTAATATTTCTAACTTTTTCTATATTTATAAGTCCTTTTTAAACTCCTTTGCCAACTTATGATCCACACTTAATCTATCTTCTTTCAAACTTTTATATTTCACGTGCAATAAATCTTTTCTATAAAAGAAATAAAGTATCTAAAAGCAAAGTAAAGTACAATAAAACATATGATACTAAAATTAATAACAATACTATTTATGCAAAAACTAATCTCCAATAATAAGTACTTTTTGATTTTTGAATACGTATTCTTAAAATATCTCAATGACAATAAAAACAATAATAATCAATACAATAAACATTCATTAATATATTATCCTTTCATAAATTTTCCTTTTCTTCAGTGTCTAATCTTTATTGAAAAAATTATACGTTAATAAACCCTAGGAAATAGAAATAGCAAAACAATACCTACCTTATACAGTATCCTTATTTGCTTCGTATATACACTCTCTTAATATAAGTAATCTACTATAATAAATTATTTTCATTTTTTTATTAGCAAATACTTTTTTTAATATAAAAACTTAAAACTAAAATAACCTTATAATACAAGGGCAACAGCATATAATAAAAAGATTATAAAAATCTTTTATGATTTTTTTAAAAAAATCTTAAACTTTTGAAACATTATTCGTTATTATATCAATTGAAAAAAAACAGAATTTTATAAAAGTCTCCAAAATCATTAATAAAAAATATTATACCTCATATATCATAACTAACATCACTTAGTTTTAATAAAGAAATCTATTAAATCTACTGATATAGTATATATCTCTTAGCCAGACTTCCATAAGCTATTCAATTTCCTTACTATATACATAAAATAGTAATTCACTTTCAAATACAAAAACAACAGATAATTAAGACCTATGCAATCTCCTCCACACCTACCTAAAATATAACAACAAATCCATATCGTCCTCATTAAAGAAATGAGCTTAACTAATTTTCCACTATTAACTTTATCAATCTTTTTATATCATACTATACTAAACACATATATAATCATGCTTTAAATTTTTAAACATTCTACAAAATGCTTCACCGCGTTCTTCGAAATTTTTCCATTGGTCAAAAGAAGCACATGCAGGAGACAATAATATAGTTATTTCTTCTTTACTGTTTATAGCTTCTTTAAAAGCTAGTTTAAACGCACTTGCTAAATTACAACACTTCACAAAATCTATTCTACCTTCCATAATATTTGCAAAAATTTCAGCTGACTCTCCAATAAGAAAAGCTTTTTTAATGTTTACAAAATGTCTCTTTAGTGATTCAATACTACCACTTTCTTTACTCTTTCCACCAACTACCCAATATATGTTTTTATAAGACAAAATTGCTTTTTCACTTGATTTAGCATTAGTTGCTTTACTATCATTTACAAAAAAAACATTTGCTATTTTACCTAGTAATTCATTTCTATGTTTTAGTCCAGAAAAAGATTTGATTCCATCAATAACAACTTTACTATCCACTCCAAGTAGCTTACATACAACACACGCAGCCACTATATTTTCTGCATTGGACATTAAATTTATCTTGATATCACTCATATGACCCCTTAATTCTAGTTGCATTTTAGTATCTAAATACTGAAATGACAAAAAAGGTAGCTGAAATAACATTGAAGATAAAATAGGAATTTTATTTCCTGCAAATTTATTAAATATATCAACAGTAATTTCACTATCACATCCTATAGCAGCAACCTTACTACCGATTATTAATTTTGACTTAATCGTTATATAATTCTCCATAGTTCCATGTCTATCTATGTGATCTGGTGTAATATTGAGTAATACTGCAATATCTAAATTGATTTTATTAATTAACTCTAATTGAAAAGAAGAGAATTCAATTACATAAATTTCTGCATCTCTGTTCAGTTTCAAAACAGGAATACCTAAATTTCCTCCAATAGCAACTTTTTTCCCTGCAGACTTTAATATATGCCCTATTAAAGATGTAGTAGTTGACTTACCATTTGTTCCTGTAACACCTATTATTTTCTGATCCGTAGTTCTATCTTCAAGAAAGAGTTCAATATCTGATTTTATTTCACAGTTAAAGTCTCGTGCAAATTTTATTATCCAATGAGACGTTGGATATGAAATAGGTATTCCAGGGCTTAAAACTAGCATCTTTATTTCATACCAATTGAACTCTTTAGGATGAATAAAACTACATTCCTTATATATTACCTTTGCATTTGTAACTTGATTATTATTATCATCCCAAGCATATATTTTTGCACCACAGTTTACTAAAGTATTAATAACAGATAAACCAGTCTTACCAAGACCAAAAACCGCAACACTTTGATTCCTATATTTACCTAGCTGCATTACTTTTTAATCTAAAAGATTACTATATAGCTATTAATAAGATGACGCAAAGAATTTGCAAATATTAATTACATCTGTAAAATATAGAAAAATTAGTAAGAACTTTAACAGAAAATAATATGCCATCCGTAATTTTTATTTTACCTGATGGAAGAAAAAAAAGCTATGAAGCTATAGAAGGAGAAACTTTACTTAATTTAGCCCATAGAAATGATCCAGACTTACTTGAAGGGGCATGTGAAGGTTCTCTTGCTTGCTCTACATGCCATGTAATTGTTGACCCCAAATTTTATGATACTGTAGAAACACATAATCCTATATCTGACGAGGAAAATGACATGTTAGATCTAGTTTTCGGCTTAACAGAAACGTCAAGACTGGGATGTCAAATAAAAATTACAAAAGCAATCGACAGTTTATGTGTAACTATACCAAAAAATACAAGAAATATATCATACTAGATAAACAAATGATTAACTATGCAGAGAATTTTTATCTATGCCATCATTACATTATTTCTATTTATTCTTATAGGATATAGTGGTTTTTGGTATTTTTCTGGATGCAAAATAAAAAATCTTTTAGCTGAAACAATATTATACATTAATGATGAAAAATCTGATCTTTCATGTAACTTTAGTGGATTTCCTTCCAGCCTAATTTTTTATATAACAAATCCAAAACTCTCCAATAAACAATTCACTATATCATCAGATGCCTTATCAATAAAAAATAGATTATTTGATAAATTAATATATATCTATATACCAAACAACAAAGTTAGTATTACTATTCATAACAGCAAAAAAAAAAATATAAAATGCTACACAAACAATAATTACTTTATTCTCAAGCTAAACAATTTACCATTTTCATTAAGATTCAATAAAAATAGCAACATAATAGATTATATAGATACACTTCGTTATGAAGACTATGGATTAAAATGTAATACCTTACCAAATTTTAAAAATCAACAAAGTATTATGACCAAGATAAACGGCAAAAGCAATTATATTCAACTTCATCTAAATAATGAACCAAGTGGAAATAATAAATTAGAATTTGACTTTTATATTTATCAGTATAAGAATGCTACAAACCCTGAAAATTATCTTAGTATTGACACCAAATTTAATTACGAATTTATAAACTACATTTCAGCTGCTAAAATCAACTTTAATATAAAAAAATTTTTAATTAAGAGCAATAATTTTTCCTTTACTGCAGATGGTAAAATAAGCAATTACAACTTAATTACATCTTCATTCAAAGATAAAATCAATATAACCATATTAAACTATCAAGAATTAATCTCCTTTATAACTAGTGACCCAAAAACTTTAGATAAACTTAAGAAGTTAATATCTTCTTTATCGGAAAAAATAAATGATAACAGCGCACAATTTTCAATAAAATATGATAATAATATAGGATCAAGCTTTATTGGAAAGTTATTAATCACTGATTTTATGAGTCAACTAGACAAAATCACTAAGTGAGTCAATTATGAAAACAGTAGTTAATTCACTTTTTATATTAATATTCTACTTAAATATTAATGCTTTCACCTTAGATGATAAGCTTAAAGATAAAAACATGGAAAAACGAGCAACTAATTTATTTGAAGTAATAAAGTGCCCAGTATGCTCTGGTGAATCACTATCTGAATCCGAATCTCAAATTGCATACAATATACGCAAAGCAATCCGTAAAAAAATTAGCAATGGATACACTGACGAGCAAATAATTTCAGAACTTAAAAACTCCTATGGAAACTACATTATAACCATACCACCTATAAAACCCAGCACTTACGCCTTATGGTTTATTCCACTCACTATTTTATTAATAGGATGTTTTTTAATACGAAATACAACCAATAATAAATCTTAAATTCTATAATTTTACTGACATACTTAATTCTAGTTATAAAAGTCCTCCATTACTAAGAAAATAGGTAGCCATATACAACAATAAAACAAGAGTAAAACTGAGAAAAAATATTTCAAAGAATTTAAGTAAAAAAATCAATCCTAATAGAAACACCTTACAGCACCATAAATTAAAGTAAGAAAACATTTAAATTAATAAAATAAAAACAATATAAAATACAATTTTTTACTATGATAAACAGAATTTTAGTAAAAAATACTCTTACCACACAATCTTTATCATAGAAAGCAGTAACTCACTTCAGGAAGAGAAAAATAAAGAATTTTTAAAAATTTAAATTATGGATTTTAAAAAATAGTAAAAAAATAAAAATAGTAAACACTTAGCTTTCATATAAGTAAATAACAAACTGCAAAATAGTAAATATAAAAAAACTAAAGACTATCATGAATAGAAAAACAAAATTAGAAAATTACAGCAAATATTTTAGTCATAGAGAAATACTCACTACCTTCTTAAATAAGACAAAAAAGCAAAAATAAAAAATTTTTAAAAAATAATGCAACCTGTTTATAGTATACCAAGTAAAAATTTTACATATTACTATAACCAAAGTTGGTAAAAAAAATTTTCTCCAATTTTACTTAGTTCATATAACCTCAGTTAACATAAAATATTTTAACTAAGAGCATATCCATCCACCACCAATAACTTGCTCATCTCTATATATTACACAAGCTTGACCTGGACTGACACCAAAATAATCATCGTTTAAAACTACACAAATTTTCTCCTGTTCTTCAACCGGATATATTTTTGCCAAACTTCCCACATGTGACGACCTGAACTTCACAGTTACCTCCATACCTTTTCTAGGCTGTTCCAACCAATTTAACCCCTTAAGCAATACTTTCTTTTGTATTAATGCATCAACCGTACCAACTACAATTTCATTATTTTCTGCATTAATTTTTATCACATAAAGAGGTTTATTGTATAATGAAACACCCAAGCCTTTTCTTTGACCGACTGTAAAATTTATTATACCATTATGCTCACCTAACACTTTTCCATTTACATCCATAATTTTACCTCTCTTAATAGACTGTGGAGCCAATTCAGCTATTGTTTTTCTATAGCTTTCAGAAACAAAACATATATCCTGACTATCAGGTTTTTCAGAAATTAGCAAACCAAAATATTTTGCTAATTTTCTTACATCACATTTATAAAACTCACCAAGCGGAAACCTTAAAAGGTTCAGTTGCGCTTTTGTTATAGTAAATAAAAAGTAGCTTTGATCTTTACTTTTATCAATGCTTTTGCATAATATTATTTTCCCGTCTTCTTCTAATCTTCTCACATAATGTCCTGTAACTAATACATCCATACCAAGATTTATTGCAACTTGTAATAAATCACGAAATTTAACTGTTTGATTACATTTTATACATGGTATAGGGGTTTCTCCATGCATATAGGTATTCACAAAATTCTCTATTACTTCTTCTTTAAATATATCTTCATAGCTTAATACATAGTGAGGAAAGCCAGCATTTTCAGCTACACGTTTTGCATCATAAATATCTTGTCCAGCGCAACACATATCTTTCTTGATATTACTATCACCATCATTATATAATTTCAGTGTCACACCTATCACTTGATATTCAAGGTGATGTAATAAAACTGCAACAACGGAGCTATCAACACCACCAGACATTGCAATCATAACCTTAGTTTGGTATGGAGCTTTATCTCGTAATAAAGGTTCAATTTTAAACTTCTTTAGCACTAGACCTAACCCATTAAATATAATTAATACAAATACCATTAACTTATTCTTACATCAATTTCACTAATAATAAGCTTTACGCTTATTAACTTATTAGTAAACTTAGATTATCCTAGCTATGATAAAGTATAAAACAATACATAAATTAGCTTATTTATAATAACTCTACAACAAAAAATATTTTTTTAAAGATCTAGAAATAAAAAAATTATCATAACAAAATCATAATTAATCTTGCTTAAACAAAACATGATTAAAATAATCCATGTTTTCAAGCACTTTACCACTACCTAAAGCAACACAACAAAGCGGATCATCTGCAACACGTACTGGCAGTTTTGTTGTTTCACTAATCACCTTACCTAAATTACGCAATAACCCTCCCCCACCAGACAAAACTATCCCCTTATCAACTATATCCGAAGAAAGCTCAGGGGGAGTACTCTCTAATGCTGTCCTAATAGCAGAAATTATTTGGTGAACAGACTCTATTAAACTTTCTGCAACCTGATATTCTGACAAAAGCATCTCTTTTGGCATACCACTTACTAAATCTCTACCTTTTACTATCACTCTATCTTTATTATTTTCACCAGGTAAGCTAGCAGAACCTACACTCTTCTTAATTTTTTCAGCTGTTGTTTCACCAATTAATAATTTATGATTTTCACGAATATATGACTTTATTGCCTCATCCATAATATCACCACCTACTCTAGCAGAACGTGAATAAACAATTCCACCCAAAGAAATAATTGCAACTTCAGTTGTACCACCACCTATGTCAACAACCATAGAACCTTCAGGCTCAGTAACTGGAAGACCAGCTCCAATTGCTGCAGCCATTGGCTCTTCAATTAAAAATACTTCATTTGCACCTGCACTTTCTGCCGCATCTTGTATAGCACGCCTTTCAACTGGAGTAGACCCAGATGGAACACATATTATAATATCAGGTTTATTAACAGTAAGTTTTGTATTTGCACTACGTATAAAATATTTTAGCATTTCCTCTGCACTTTTAAAATCAGCAATAACTCCATCTTTTAATGGCCTAATTGCCTCTATTTCTCCAGGAGTCTTTCCTAACATCATCTTAGCCTTCTTACCAAAGGCATAAGGAACATAATTTCCCTTTTCTTTTATTCTTGCTACAACTGAAGGCTCATCAAGTATTATTCCTTGATCTTTCTGATAAACTACAGTATTTGCGGTACCAAGATCTATAGCAATATCACTAGCAAATAACCCTTTAAAAGTAAAGGAATTATACCCCCCCCTGATTAATTTCTGAAAAAACCTCATACCCAATTCACAAAGATTCTTCTACTTAAGATAAATCATATTTCTCAGACAAGTAGCTAGTACAACATTCAACATCCAACCTCTTACCTGTTACTCTTTTTAGAACATCAGAAAAACTACATTTGATACTATACATATTTTGAGATAACCACTTAACAAGTAAACTAAAATCTCCCTTTATTATAGCCCCTAAAACTTCGTAATGATTTTTTTTAATAAAAGAAAAAATCTGCATAGCAGTAATCAAAGCTATAACTTTAATAGGGAAATATCCAACAATTCCACTTGCCCAATATTCATCCTGAAAACAAGTATCTAGCTCATTTTCAGCTTCTACCGGAATTTTATAATGCTTCATACCTTCTAACCACGCATCATGCAGATCTTCCACCTCTAATATACCATTTATCATATTTTGTTCTAATCTAGTTCTTAACATAATATGAGCTAACAGATTAAATTCATCTGCACTTTTCAAAGAAGAAGAAAGATTTAATTTATTAAAAATTAAATATAAATTCTCAACACTGCTAGCCTTTGTATTAATTTTACCTCTTATAGCAAATTTCTCCTTTATATATGGTTGAATAAACTCAATAAATTCTCTAGATGTTCCAATCATTCTCTCCATGAATAATCCTTGAGTTTCATATATAACATGCTTTATAATTAAATTATTTACAGAATTTTGTGCTGCTAAACACTTTTGATAAATTTCATAGCCACTATGCCGTAAAAGTAAAAATAAACCATAACAAAAATCAGACTCATTATAATCTATAGGATCATAATAACAAGAATTATGGCACAATGTACTACCTATTTGCTGTAAACATAATAAGCTAAGTTCCATTTGCTTCTGGATAGCAACTTTCTGTATACTAAGAACTTTATCTTTTTTCTGCTTCTCAATTACCTTATCCACATTTTCACTAAAAAATTTTCCTACCTTAGGAAATATTTCCTTTATACTCTTCTCTGTAACAGAAAAATCATAATCAGCAAGTAATGCATCATATTTTAAACATTTTAACTGCTGTGATTTTATAGAAGCTACTTCGCGAATCAGTTTAATTAAATCAGCAAAATGCTTTTTAAATTTTTTTAAATTACTAGCTTCAGACTTAGATAATTTCCATAAATTCTGGCACTCAACTTTAGCTTTAGATAAAGACCTTACCAAATCAATAGAAATAGCACTACTACTCTTATGCATCCTTTCTATTAACTTCAACTGCCAATTATTAACACTTTTTTTACTATCGAAAGCACCTGCTTCTATCAATAATTCTCCTATTACTTCATGAGAAATAATCTCATGTCTAATTTCTTCTAAAAGACCCATTTGCTCAACTTTATCTTCTACATTCAATTGACTTTGACTTAGTACTTTTAGTGTATTTTCAATATTTCCTACCCTATACAATATTTCCTCTAAGAGTTTATAAGACTTCATAATTATTCATTTTCAGAAAATATCTTTAAAAGATTGTAAATAGATCAACAATAAAGTTAAAAGTATATTTACTCAAAGTACAATAAAAAATTATAAATATTATGCTTTTACTAAAATTTTCTACTAAATACATATCTTAATTTAAGAATGAACAATCGCAAGATTATAAAAAGTACTTAGCATTTTATTTTTCTTGACTATATTCTAGTATAAAGAGATTATCAATTACTAAAATTCAAAGCCATACACTATATTTAAATTTATGGAGGTTTAATAATGTGGAGTAGATTAGTTGTGATGTGTTGTTTTTGTTTACTGCTTACTGGTATAAGCTCTTGCCAAAAAAAAGAAGTAACTACAATAAACAAAACAAATTTTTTTGTCAAACAGATGAACGAAAAAAGAGTTTTTTTTGGTTATGATAAATTTAATATCGATGAAGCAGGTGCTGATGTATTGCTTGATGTAATAAAAGTATTACAACACAACCCTGATATAAAGGTTACTGTAACTGGTCATACCGATAATCGTGGTTCTTATGAATACAATGTTGCATTAGGTGAAAGAAGGGCAGACGCAGCCAAAAAATTCATGGTTAGTTGTGCACCTTACCTAGAAAATAGAATAAAAACTGCTTCCAAAGGTGAAACCGAGCCTTTGGTTTATGTGCAAGATGATTCTAAAAATTCTAAGTATGAAAAACAACATGCTAAAAACCGTAGAGTGGAGTTTTTATTTTCTGAAACAAATAAATAATCTTACTTTGAAAAACTAGATCCCAGTGTTAAAATACACTGGGATTACTTTAAAAAGCATATTAATATGATTAAACTTAAAAAATCCCCTCACTTCATTGTACTGGATGACTCAACCAAAAAGATTTGAGAAAATAAAATGAAATTAGAATTATTTTTTCAAAATATAATTAGAAGTGTCATTACTCACAATAATAAAGTTGCAGTTGCAGTATCAGGGGGGGTAGACAGTATAACACTACTGCATTTAATGATTAGCTGGACACAAAAAAGACAATGTTCACCCCCTGTAGTATTAACAGTAAACCATGGATTACGTCCAGAATCTAAAAAAGAAGCTGATTTTGTTCTAAATTATGCAAAAAAACTTGGAATAAGAGAATCATTTATATTAAACTGGGAAAAACAAAAAAACGTCAAAGGTAATATTCAATCGCAAGCACGAAAAGCACGATATAAATTGTTAACAGAATGGTGTAAAAATAATAATATCAAGTATTTACTCATTGCACATCATAAAGACGATCAAGCAGAAACATTTTTATTGAAGCTTGAACGTGGTAGCGGCATGGATGGATTATCATCTATGGATTGTAGTTTTTTTTTTAATGGTATTAATATATTGAGGCCATTATTAAACCTTAGTCGTAACGAAATAGAAAAATATGCAAATTTTCATCAGCTAAAATGGATTGAAGATAAAAGTAATCAAAATCTAAAATATAGGCGTACGTTACACCGTAATTTGCTCAAAGCAAGTGATGACCATAAGCTCCTAACAGAACGAATATGTCTCACAGCTTTTCATATAAAAAGAGCTGTAAAAGCACTAATGCATTACACCCGTCTTGCATTTAATGACTGTGTTAACTTTAACAATCTTGGATATATTGAAATCATACTAAGTAAATTCTACAAATTGCCAGAAGAAATAGCTTTAAGATTACTTCTTTACTCTATAATGGTAATCAGCAGCAAACACTATAAACCAAGATATAACAGTCTTATAGCAATATTTAACAAAATATTACAAAAGGATACCAATGTTCAATGTACGCTTTTTGAATGTAAAATAAAGAAATATAAAGAAAACATATTGATAATTAGAGAATCATCAAAAATAAAAAAAGAAGTACTTATAAACTTACCATTAGATGGTCCTATTAAATGGGATAATAGATTTAGCTGCACAATACTTGGAGGAGGAAATCAGGGGTGTTCAGTAACTATTGTGCCACTAAAGAAAACACAAAAAATCCCTCAATTCTTAAAAGATTATAATTGCTCTTTTGAAGTTTTTTATTCCCTACCTGTGATAGAAAAAAACGGAAAGGTACTGGCTTATCCACATATAAATTATGATGAAAAAAGTATTAATAATAATAAGATGCAATTCATTGCTAATAGTATAATAAAACAAAATCTGGTAAGCTTAATTAATGTCTAGTTAAAATAACAATGAAAAAATTTCTAGAAGGCTTATTAATTTGGTTAGTAATAGTTGTACTTATTTCAGTTGCTTATATTCAATTTAGTGGAAATATAGGTAAAAGTAAAACAACTATACCTTTTTCAGAATTTCTAACCAAACTAGAAGACGACGATATAGAAAACGTTACCATAAGAAACCAGAGCATTGAAGGCAAATTTAAAGATGGATCAAGCTTTCATTCAAGCAGCATTATATACAGTGACTTAATAAAAAACTTACACGACAGAAAGGTAAAATTTTCTTTCTCAACTGGAGATTCTGCAATGAGTATTATTGGTGGACTACTCATTCAATGGATCCCAACATTTATCTTTATTGGCTTATTACTCTTCCTCTTAAAACAAACACAAGCAGGAGGCAATAGAACCATAAGCTTTGGCAAATCAAAAGCTAGATTGATGACTACTGGAAAAAAAGTAACATTTGATGATGTAGCCGGAATTGATGAAGCAAAAGAAGAGCTAGTAGAAATTGTTGATTTTCTCAAACAAAGACAAAAATTTCAAGTATTAGGTGGGAAAATACCAAAAGGATGCCTTTTAATTGGCTCTCCTGGAACCGGTAAAACCTTACTCGCTCGTGCAATTGCAGGCGAAGCCAATGTACCATTCTTTAGTATTTCTGGATCTGATTTTGTTGAAATGTTTGTTGGTGTCGGTGCAAGCCGTGTTCGTGATATGTTCGATCAAGGCAAAAAAAATGCTCCTTGTATAATCTTTATAGATGAAATAGATGCAGTAGGTAGACACCGCGGTATTGGCCTTGGTGGAGGCAATGACGAGAGAGAACAAACATTAAATCAGTTACTAGTTGAAATGGATGGCTTTGAATCTAACGAAGGTGTAATAATAGTAGCAGCAACTAACCGCCCAGATGTTTTAGATCCTGCATTGCTTAGACCTGGTCGTTTTGATCGACAGATCACTATTTCTTTACCCGATATAAATGGACGTGAAAAAATATTAAACACTCATATAAAAAAGATATCAATAGCACCAGATGTAAACGTAAAAATAGTTGCAAGAGGAACACCTGGGTTTTCAGGAGCTGATTTAGCAAACTTAGTGAATGAATCTGCACTCATTGCTGCAAGAAGAAACAAAAAAATTGTTACTATGGATGATTTTGAATATGCACGTGACAAGGTAATGATGGGTGTAGAAAGGCGCTCCTTAGTTATGACAGAAGAAGAAAGAAAACTAACTGCATATCATGAAGCTGGGCATGCAATAATTGCAGTTAACATGCCTGCTTCTGATCCAATACATAAAGCAACCATAATCCCAAGAGGTAGAGCTTTAGGTTTAGTTATGAGATTACCAGAAACAGATAGAGTATCTCACACAAGAGAAAAGATGATAGCAGATATTACCGTAGCTATGGGTGGAAGAGTTGCAGAAGAGTTAATTTTTGGTTACGGTAAAGTTACAAGCGGTGCATCTTCAGATATAAAACAAGCATCTGATCTATCACGTGCCATGGTAACAAAATGGGGAATGAGTGATAAAATAGGACCTATATATCACAACCGTGAACAAAATGTATATAGTTCTGACGTAATTTCTGAAGATACCCTAAAGCTCATAGATGAAGAAGTAAAAAGAATTATATCTTTATGTTATGAAAAGGCAAAAGATATCTTAATTAAATGCCGCAAAGATCTAGAACTCATTGCTGAAAATTTGTTAGAGTTTGAAACTTTAACCGGAGATGAAATCAAAGATATCTTAAATGGAAAAAAGATCATAAAAAATGAAAATGAGAGTAAAGAAAAAGTAAGAAAATCTTCTCTATAGCAAAACAATTGTACTAACAGGTTTAATTTTATCTAATATAGCTAAAAGATTTAATTTTTTTAACTTTCTTAGCTAAAGACATACAAAGTTTTTCAATTAATTTATTATTCATTAATGATTATTTTATAATAAATAATATACAGTGATTAACTTTTTTATTATTTAGTTACCATAATTAGCAGTATAGAAAAACTCTCTTAAGATTAAGAGAATCTTTTAAATATAATATTAAAACCTCTAAAAAATATCTAATAATATATCCTTCAATTTTCATAAGTTCAATTCTGCTATAAGTTATTCCATATAATTTATATAAATACCTTTTAGGTATTAAAAGCTTACATAAATACTATAAATGTTAATATTTTCTTTAAAAGAAGAAACAAATTAATTTGAATAGTCAATTTACATCACTTTACCAATCAATTCTATAATAATTTTATCAAACCAAAAGTATAGATAAATAGTAAAACTTGTACTTATTAAGAGATAATTTCTAAATTCCTAGAGAATACCTTCCAATTCTTAAACAAAAAAAATTTATTAAAACAATGTGTTTCTGATACTTCCTATTTTCAATATAAAAAACATACAATAAGAATCAGTATTATAAAAAATATAGCTTCCATATCTCGATTAAGTAGCTATCAAAACTTTAGTTAAATATTAAAAAAAGAATAGTAAAACAATGACAATTTAAAATGTTTACCATAGATAATAACTTTTTTAAAACCAAGAAACTTCTAAAAAGAATTTAAAACTTACCCTACTAACCTACAACACAACTTTTAAAAAAGCTAAAAATTTATCAATCTTTAAATCTATCATAATTTAAGTTTACAAAATCTAAATACACATAACTAAAAAAATAGTATATATAATAATAAAAACACTTCTTCCTCTAAAAAAATTAAATTAATACATACTATACTCCATAATACACTAACTAAAAATTAATGTACAGTATTCTTTGTACTTATACTTCTTTGCTTATAAAGATTAAAAAAACATAATTACTAAAATAAAATTTTAAAATTTTGTAAAATATATTCTCTTCAAAAAAAGATTCATTAACCTTTTTTGAAAAACTAATCTTACTTGAGTATATACTATATTTAACTTTAAATAATATTTCATTACTGACAATTAGTTAAAATACTATAAGACCTAATTTTATAACTAAAAGCCAAATAGCAATATCCTATAGATACATAAATAAATACTTAACAATATTTTCATAATAATTGTTTCTTAAAATATCTTAACACCTAACCTATCATCACCAAGAAAATTAGATAAACTCTTCAAAAGCCCTTTCAAAACCTAAAACTACAATTTAAAATATAGAAACTAAGTTTCTCATTTCAATTGTTGACTCTATACAAAAAGCAAAACAGCAAAAAAATACTCTTTCAATCATATGAACAAAACACCTACCTCAATAATAAAATAATACAAAAATAAATTTTAAATTACTTATTTAAAAAGCTTGCTAACTCCCTTTACATACAAGAAAAGTAATTGCTATTTATAATTTATAAAAAATAAAAATATTATATAGCTTATGTTTTGCTTAAAAGCATAATGTACACTTCATATTCTCAAAAAGTTTTACTTTTATTCATACAAATAAAAATATATTCTATCTTTTTAAAAAAGCAAAAAACATTACCTAAAACTCGAAAAGTAAATAAATAACTTATTTTTACTTTTTTTTCATTTATAAAACTTCTTAAATACTAAAGTAACTTATATATTATATTCATCTCTATGATAAATAATACTATTTCACAGTACTTGACACTGAAATTTTATATCTTTTCTAGATTCTAGATTTAGCACACCTAGATAATACCATCTATTTTTTAATTCTTATTACTGACAATTTATAACATCTTCTAAAGATAGATATTAATTGCTTGAATAACATTTATTTTGCCTATAATAGATTATATATATAATTAACCAAATCAAAAAAAGTACAAACCAAGTTATTGCATACTCTAAATGTTTCACCGGCTGCATAGTTAACTTATTACTAAAATCTTCTTGCCACAACATACACTTTTCTAGCTTAATACCGAGCTCATCAGAAATTTCTTCTATACTTAATGTAAACCACATATTCAAAGCAGCATCATTCTTAATTAACCAACCTTTGCCTTTAACATTATCACAATACAAAATTCCATTCACAACTACCCTTTCACTTCTTGTTCTTTTCTTTTTTCTTTCTTTAACAATTCCTTCATTTACCAACATATAATATCCAGTAGTAAGTATCATAGGAGACAATATGTAATAGCCATGTCGTCCTGCAAAAACATATAATTCCATATCACTGAGAATGCCATCAATCTTAACACGTCTATAGTTAAATTTTGCAAAATCATCATTAAATAATAAATGAACAACTGGAAGACTCATACTTTTAATAATATTACTTTTCCAATATAATCTATATAATTGCCATAACCCTAACGAAAAGAAAAGCAAACAAGGTATAATTAAAATGAATATTACCCTTTTCAACACTATATCTACTTCTCAAGAAATTTTTACTATCTAGTTAATAAGATCACCTGTTCTTTAATCTATAAAAGTCCTTCCTCAAACTTTGAAATAATTCTTCTAATAATATTATGCAATAACTTTTTTGTCACTCCCCTTACATTCAAAATTCTTCCAAGTTCGCTTTTATCAACTTTTTACAAGTTCATAACCCCATTTCTATATAAAATACAAACAAATATAAAATACTGCATACAAAAGCTAACCCACTATAGTAATTCACTATTTTTCTACTCATAATTTCCTTAGTTTAATTTACTAATATAATATAATCTTCTAACAATAAAGATTATACTAATTATTTAATAGCTCCTTTCACGACAATTATGTCAAATAGTATATCATGACATGTCTGCTTTTTTTTAGAAAAGCAAGCTACTAAATACCAACAAAAAGTAAGTAACATTATAATTACTTCCAACATATTTAAAACGGTTACTAATTTTTCCTGGCTTTGAAAAAGCTCGACAAGGATAATTATCACGTTATTCAATAAAGGAAGAAAAAACTGAGAGATACTTTTATCAAACGCTAAAATCAAACCTATCTTAGAACCGTCTAAACTCATAGTATGTATATTCATCAATTGTTGACCTGGAGTTGCTTGAGCCGACGAAGATATAAAATATGTGAAGTAACTACAATTTATACATATATATAATAAATATAAAATCAATGGAAAATCCTTTAATAAAAGTACAATTAATAAAATTGGAATTAATAAAATTGCTATATCTAGTAAATACGCGCAAAAGCGCCTTTGTATACTAGCAATCTCTGTAACAGTGTTCATTATTATTTATCTATCTTTTAAATATTTTATTATGAAGTCTGTAAGTTTATCAAAATGTTGAAAACACAACAAATCTTCATAGCCATTTATCGATTGGCCATATATAATCGGTAAACAATTGGCATTTTGTGCACACAAAATATCTACGATGCTATCACCAATAAAAAATACATTTTCTCTACTTATAGGTAAAATACTCTTTTCCAATGCAAACAATAATGGAATTGCAGATGGTTTATCTTCTGCTGTATCACATGAACCCACTATTCTTTCAAAATAAGAGTCCAATTTAAAATAGGCTACTTCTTTACGCAAATTAATATTCTTCTTATTACTAACTATTGCTAAGTAAACATTGTGACTTTTTAACTTCTGTAACATTTCTCCTACTCCCTGATTCAAAGTAATATTTTGCAATAATGCATTATCTAAATATTGCTGGTATATCTGATTTGCTTTTTCCCACTGATCACCAAACAAATTAACCATGTAACTTTTTCTTGATTCATGAGAATTCCTATCATTAGTAGCTTTACCACTATAACCCATTGATGTTAAGGTATACTTAATGGCATTAGAAATATTATCTTGAGTATTAACTAAAGTATTATCCCAATCAAATACTACTGCTAATGAGCTATTTTTCATCCCTACATTGTTACGTACTTTGGATTAATAAGTAAACAACATTTTGACAAAAAAAATAAACAGGAAATTTTTAATGAAAATAAAAGTATTATTTATTTAAACTGTACTAATTATTTCCCATATAATAGCAATATAATAGTTTTATCACTTAATAGAAAAGTTGTGTAGATACAATTCGAAAAAATACTTCAAAAAAAATATTAATCAATTAAAACTATTTCCTAACGTCTTTTAATGTAATTTTTTAAAACTTATTAAAAAAAATCTTACCTTGTAACAAAAATTCTAAAGCGTATTAAAATAAAGAATATTTTAAAATAAAGTAAAAAATTAAAGACGATAAAAAATATATAACCTTTAAAATCAATGCAGTAATCAAAATAAAAAACCTGATATACTCTATATAAATTAAAAGCCAAAATAATTTAATTATACTAATTAAGTATCCAACTATAAAAAAGTGTCAGTTACCCCTGACTTAAACCTTTACATAAATAAACAAGCAATAATCTAGATTTGAAAATCACATAATAATCCATATTCTTAAAAAAACAGCAGCAATCTTAAAAAACTTATTTACTATACAAAGTGAACAACCTGAACTAAGATATATAAAACTTTCAAAGCTTCTATGTAAATGACTACTTTATTAGAATATAATGTTAATTTTGTCCAAGAAATTCCTTTAAAAATACAAAGCTTAAACAACAGATAAGAAGAATAATGCACACAAAAAACCAAAAATAGGTTCTTTAATTTTCTAACGTGACTTTTTATTATAAATAAATTAAAAAAACTTTTTAATTAAAATAAAAATAGTTTTATTTAAAGAATAATCCTACTACAAAATAGTTACTCAAAAAATATAGCGAATAATAAATGTAATAAATATTGATCAAGCTTTTTTTTTCATAAAACTTCAACAAGAAAAGACCTAATTCTTTAAAATCAGAAAAAGCTCTTAAGTGAAAACTTTCACATTTAAATTACATATGACTACTTGTAAAAAAGTGGAATTTATTAAGATAGAATTTTTTCAAACATTACCAATATAATAATTCAATATTAAGTGAGAAATATTACCCAATCTAAAAATTCCTTTACTTAAAAAGTCACAGCCCACAATAGTTATCAAAAAAGTAAGTACTTTGATAAAGTTTCAGTTAAAACAAAAAAACATAAACGAGATTAGAAGTAACAAAAAAAATCTCAGAATTAAGTAATGTATCTATTTACTCTTAAAATAAAGAAGCAAACAATAAAATCATAAAAGACATAATTAATTCACTTTATAATTAAAAGTATTATCAAACTAAATTATACAACTACAACATATACTATATCCATAGGTTAATTAATTTTGGTGTAAGTAACCTTGAAAGAGTGAAGCTTAATACTTAAATCATTAAATAGTAAGTTAATAATGGAGTCTACAGTGCATAACGTACAAGAAACTGAAAATTTTAAATTTGATGCTGAAATAGAAAAAGTACTAAATATAGTAATTCACTCACTCTATACTAATAAAGAAATTTTTTTACGTGAATTAATATCAAATGCATCTGATGCATGTGATAAATTACGTTACGAATCTCAATTAAATCCTAACTTACTCGATTCAAATGATGAATTAAAAATTACCATTAGTGTTAATAAAGATAAGAATGAGTTATATATAACTGACAACGGTATTGGAATGAACCGACAGGATTTAATAGATAACCTTGGTACAATTGCTAGCTCTGGTACACAAAAATTTCTAGAAGCAATTAAAAGTAGCAAAGATTCAAGTCAAACTGTAGAACTTATTGGAAAATTTGGTGTGGGTTTCTACTCAAGCTTCATGGTTGCTTCAGAAGTAATAGTTGAATCTCGAAAGGCGGGAGAAAAAGAATCTTGGAATTGGAAATCTAAAGGAGATGGAAAATATTCAATCAATAAATCAAATAATCAAATTATTCGTGGAACTAAAATCACTTTAGTTGTACATCCTGAAGACAATGAGTTCTTAGATAAGTTTCGTATTGAAAATATTGTTACTACTTATTCGGATCACATCAACTCTCCCATCGAATTTATAAACGAAGAAGGAAAAAGTGAAAAATTAAATAGTAAAGCTGCAATTTGGACTAAGCAAAAAAATGATATTACTCAAGAAAAGCACAACGATTTCTTTCGAAGTGTTGCACATGTTGGTGGTGAACCTTGGATGATATTACATAATAAAAATGAAGGAGCAATAGAATATACAAATTTACTTTATATTCCCTCTATCAAACCCTTTGATTTATTTCATCCAGACAGGCGTTGTTCTGTAAAATTATATGTAAATAAAGTATTTATTACTGAAGACAATGTACAAATTATACCGCAGTATTTACGGTTTTTAAAAGGCATTGTTGACTCACCAGATTTACCTCTCAATATCAACAGAGAAACTTTACAGAATAATCGTGTTGTTGATCAAATTAAAAAATCTCTTACTAAACGAGTAATATTTGAACTTGGTAAAAAGGCACAAGAGAATTTAGAAGAATATACAAAATTTTGGAGTAACTTTGGTGCAGTACTAAAAGAAGGTCTTTGTGAAGCTATGCCAATTGACGAAAGAGAAGCATTACTTTCAATTTGCAGATTTCATAGTACTAGCAATGATAAACTAGTCAGTATTGATGATTATATAAGCAGAATGAAACCTGAGCAAGAATATATCTATTATCTTACAGGAAATAGCTTAGATTCTGTAAAATATAGTCCACAACTTGAAGGATTTGTCAGTAAAGGATTGGAGGTTATCTTACTTATCGATCCGGTAGATGATTTCTGGACTAGCGTAATCCATGATTATAAAAATCAAAAGTTTAAGTCTGTAACTCGCGCTGATGTTGATCTAGAAAAATTTTCTCTAAGAGAAAAAGACAAAGATAATAAATCAGATGAGATAAAGAATGAAACAAATACAGAATCTATATTGCAATATTTTACCAAAGTCCTTGGTAATTCAGTAAAAAGCATAAAAATTTCCAAAAAATTGACTGACAGTCCCGTATGCCTAGCAGTAGATGAAGGCACTATGGACCTTAGAATGGAACGTTTTTTGCGTGAACAAAAACAACTAAATTATCGTACGCCAAAGGTACTTGAAATTAACACCAAGCACCCTATAATAAAAAATATAGCGAAATCTCATGCTAAAAATGGTGAAAATCAGATATTAGAAGACATGATTCACTTACTGTTTTACCAAGCCTGTATTATGGAAAATGAAGAGATAGATAACGTGAACCTATTCGCTAAGAGACTGAACAACTTGCTTAGCAAGATTCTTATTTAGTATCTCCTTTTCAAGGGGAAAACATTTTGTAAAATTATTTAGGTATTGTCACCAAAAAAAAATCCTAAAAAAAATAATACCAAGAATAAGTTATTTAAAGACTTAAATCTCAAAAAAAGAATTACAAATCTAAAAAAACAAAAGAATATTATTTGTCCAATTCTAACATTGAAAAAAATAATAAAAAATCTAAAATTTTATAATAAGCCAAGAGATATTAATACTTTCTAAGAATACACATAAATCTGAATACATTAATTAATGACTTTGAATATACTCTAAAAATTTAAAGTTTATACCTAAACATAATTAAATTATAGAATTTATAAATCTAAATTATTTAGAGATACATAATTTTCTAGAAAAAGAATGATAATAATAAAAAAATAATAACTTATCACAGAAGTACATTACATTAATAAAAGTATAAAGTAAAATTAAATATTCATGATATTACTTTCTTTATCAAGATATTATTTATCATAGAAATAACACGCAGAGAAACTATGAAACTGAAGATACTGTTTTCCCTTTTTTTAAATAAACATTAAACCTATACACAACTGTGTGTAAAACAAAAATACTCCATAATGTCAGTAAATAAATTTATATATCTTAAAACAAACAAAAGTAAATAATAGAAAGTAAAATTTCAAAATATCAATAGTCACATAGCTAGAAAAATACTATAGACAAAAAAAAAATATTATAAATAATTGAGAGAGGGCTTCAATACTGAAGTCTATTAGCAATAATTACAAGAGGGTGAAATGTGTAAAAGCAAAAAGAAAAAAAATCATAGTAGTAAACCACCTAACATTCAAAGACAAGAAGTTCTTGAAACTCAAGTTCCAGAACAAATAGGTGTCACTCAAAATGAAGAAGCTTCTTTAAACATACAAAAAACTCATAACAACCGTAATATTCCCATTTCACAAAACGATAACCAAAAAAAACACGCTTTTTTTAATCAACCTATCGAACAAATAAAAAATGAGTTAGGTCATGAAAACAAAAACAGTCAACTAGATTCACCAGAAAGTTCTATGAATAGTGATCGAAGTCACAGCAGCAGTTCTTTCAGTGCAATTGATGTACCAAGTGATAACGGCTGCTCCCCATTTGAGAATATAGACAAAGGTGAAAATGCTTCTATTTCTGAAAGGAGTAGCCCGCAAGACACACAACTAAAAAAACAGAGCTATCAATATTGGCGACATCATGATCAACATAAATACTATCTAGCAATTAACAACAAAAATTTTGAGCAAGCAACAAATAACAGTATTTCACAAAATATAAAAAACAATAACTTGCATACTATAGTTGTCTCCATATTAGCAACAGCTGGAATAGCTCTAGGAGTGTCTACTGCAGTTCAGTTAGAAATATCAATAGTGAGAATAGCAATTGGAGCCTGTTGCTTAGTTGCTGCTGCAGCTATGTACTATAGTATGCCTAAAAGTTTAGTTGAAAACAGTAAAGTTGAAGAGGTTAGTAAAAAATGGCTGACTACTGTTATACCATAAATAAATGTGTGCTACTACTAAATAATTTATTATAATTTCATTAGCCATTAATAGAGAAACATTTGGTAGATTACGAAGAAATATTTTTAAATAGAATAAAAGATATAAAAGAGGAAGGACGTTACCGTGAATTTATGCATTTTGCATCATTGCCTGGTAGATTTCCTTATGTTATGGATTATGAAAGAAATAGAGAAGTAGTTGTCTGGTGCAGTAATAATTATCTAGGAATGTCACAAAATAAAAATGTAATTTCTGCTATTCAAAACTCATCAATTGGAGCAGGAGGAACAAGAAATATATCTGGTACAACAAAAGAGGTAGTTGAACTCGAGAAATCCTTAGCCTGTCTGCATAATAAAAAAGCTGCCTTAACTTTTGCTTGTGGTTACCTTGCTAACCAGACAACACTTAGCACTTTATCATCAGTTATTCCTGACGTAGTATTTTTTTCAGATGAAAAAAATCATTCTTCAATGATAGAAGGTATAAAGTCAGGAAAAAGGCCAAAGTATATATTTAAACACAATAACATTGATCATTTAGAACAACTATTAAAGTCTGTAGATAAAAAAACGCCCAAGATAATTGCATTCGAATCCATATATTCAATGGATGGAGACATAGCACCACTGAAAGAAATATGCGACCTAGCAGAGAAATACAATGCAATTACCTATTCAGATGAAGTACATGCAGTTGGCATGTATGGTTCACATGGGGGCGGAATTGCAGAAAAAGAAGGTTTGATGGATAGAGTAACTATTATTCAAGGTACATTATCAAAAGCCTTTGGAGTGATGGGCGGGTATATAGCATCTTCAAAGAGCTTAGTAGATGTAATCAGAAGTTCTGCTCCAGGATTTATTTTTACCACTGCTATTTCACCAGCTTTAGCAGCTGCAGCAAAAGCAAGCATTGAGTACCTAAAATCAAGTAATATTGAAAGAGAAAAACAAAAACAAGTTGTTGAAAAAGTAAAAAACTCATTAAAAAATGCGAGAATTAATCTTATTCCAACAAAAACTCATATAATCCCAATAATAATTGGTGATCCAGAATTATCTAAAAAAGCATCAAAATTGCTATTCGATGAACATGGAATATATGTGCAACACATAAACTACCCGACTGTTCCAAGAGGAACTGAGCGCTTTCGTATTACTCCTACACCCTATCATACCGATGAAATGATGGAACACCTAACAGAATCTCTTGTAAAAGTTTTTAAGAAATTATCTATTTCTATAGATTACTTATGCTAGTTTATATTTCCTGCAACAATTAATCCATTATCCTCTACTACCAGCCCCCCTCCACTTTCTTGAAGAAAGAGTCTACCAAGTAAAACTTTATATTTATTAACCCTAGAATAAACTATTCCTCTATGTCTTCCTGCAGCAAGGTATGCAAAGCCTAAAACTGTCGAGCCTATAGAACGCACATTATCATTATTAGGCAATAATTTATCTAATAAATCACCACTAACATCTATTAAGCCCCCGTTACGACTTTTCATTCGCATTCTTATATGACGAAATCTAGAATCTTCAAGAAAAGCACCTTTTTTTTCTTCTGCCCAAAAAGTTTCTCTAAGTGCTGGAACATCAATTACAGCTGCCACAACTTTATTTCTATGAATTAGACAAATTGATACTGCAAAATAAACCATGCAACTAGAAAAATTCTCCTTACTTTCTATAGGCATAATAAACCAGGTATAAGTGTCCTCTTTTAATTCTTGATCAAGATCATCTTCAAAAAGAAAACCATAGCCTTGCCTATAATTGTACAAGCAACCACATATAGTTTGCTTAGATTTTAAATAAGTTTTATTAACAAAGTCATCAGACTTGACATTAGAGATCTGTAATTCACTAAAATCACGCATAAGCTGTTTAGAAGCACCTCGCACAGAATCAAGCATCACACTAATCCGTGGTGAAACAGGCATCCTATTCCCTTATTCTTTTACCCTCTCATAATAACTATCGTTAGGAGTATATATCACAACTTTATCTTCCTCTTTTATAAATTGAGGTACATTCACACGCATTCCATTTTCTAAAACTGCAGGCTTATAAGAAGAAGTAACAGTTTGTCCTTTAATGACAAACTCTGTTTCTTTTACAACCAATGTAACATAGTCAGGTATATGTATCGAAATTATTTTATCTTGATAAGTTATGACTTTTATTCTTATATTATCCTGCAAATAAATTTTTTTTTCTCCTAATAAATCTAAACCTAGAGTAATCTGCTCATAATTACTTGGATGCATAAGATAAATAATATCTCTTTCAGTAAAAAGGTAAATATATTCCTCTTCATCTAAAATAGCTCTTCTAATTGGAGCATCAGAGCGAAATCTTTCATAATATTTTGCTTTTGTTTGAATATTTCTTATTTTAGCTTGTATATATGCAACCCCTTTACCAGGTTGAGTGTGCATAACACTGAGAACCAAAAATAACCCACCGTTATGTTCTAATACTTGACCTGGCCTAATATCATTAGCTCTTTCTATCATAATTTTCTATTTTAGTTAATTTTATAATTATAAAATGCTTTTTATAAATATCAAAAACTTTATTAACCAATAAATTCTGGCATATTGAGAACTATGTAATTTCCCTTGATATCTATATATGGAAATATTTCCTTAATAAAAGGTAACATAATACTCTTTTTTGTACTAATAACCAATACCTTTAATATATCTCCTGAGCCAAAATTACATATAGATTTTACATATCCATATAGTTCATTATCTTCCTTTAGCCTTACCTGCATATCTATAAGGTCACTTTGATAAAATTCATCCTTATCATCTAATCTTGGCAACTTATCTCTTTCTATATACAATTTCTTATTTCTTAAAAGCTCTGCTTTACTACGAGAACTTATTCCATTTATTGAAGCTACTACTAAATTATCATCTATAATAAACATTGAGTCTATCTTATAATTCTCACTATTACTTATCACCTTATCATATAAAAAAAGATTCTCAGGTTTTTCAGTAAAAGTTTTTATTTTAATACTTCCCTTCACTCCATGAGGAGAAATAACTACCCCTAAACATATTAGATTATTGCCCATAGCTAATATAAGTTAAAAAACTTCTTAGAAAAATACCATTTCAAACCTTAATAATTTAATAAACTTCCTTTTTGATCATAACTAATAATAGTAGTAATTATCATAATAATCTTAACACTACCTTAATACTTAAACCTACTTTATTATATTAATTATACTTATACCAAAAAATTACCTCTTAACTCTCAACATAACTTTATATCACCATTATGAATATTAAGATTTTCATAATTTAGATCCTTTTCACTGCTGTATATAAGTAAGAAAAATTTCCTAAAAGCATTATAGTACATTAAAATTTAACTAAAATTAAATCTTTTTATTTTCTTAATAAACTCTAAATTTAAAACCTATACCTATCATTCGCAAAAATTTATAAAAAGTATAATATCAATAAAGCTACTACTATTTTCTACAAAATTACTGTATATTAAATATACTATAAATATTCATTATATAATATAATTACTCCTTTTTTAATTTAAGAATACCACTTAACATCAATTTAAATAATCAAAAGTATTAACAATTATTTCAAAGCAAAAATTTATATAGTATTATCGTCAATATAACATAAATAAACATCTTTACTATAAAAAATTTACATTAATAAAATAATAAAATGCAAAGAGATAATTATAAATTAATGTATACTTAAGTTCAATAATAACATTGAATATTTCTTTATCACAACTCAATTTAAGATTAAAAAAGTATTAAAAATAATATACTAGAAAAATACTACTATTCAACAATAAAAAGCATCTAGATACAAGAACTAACCATGTAAATTATGATAAATGCACACACATTATTCAAATAGCTACAAATCAAAAAGCTAATTTAGACCATTTTAGTAAACTAAAGCAAAAAACAAAATGAATCCAAACAAAATAACAAATTTATAACTTAATATATTTTATTTACACCAAAAAAATAGAAACTAGTTCAAAGAAAAAAAATATACCTGTAACAACTATTGTCATTTATAAGTTATAAAAAAAGTAATATACATTATGATAGCTTTACATTAAACTCATTAAAAAATGAATGAAATAATAATTTAAATTATAAAGATATATTATTCAATTAATTTAGATAACAAAACAAAAATGATACAGTACATACAGAAGGACTATGTCTCTTAGCAAGAAGATCAGAATATAAAAATCAAGAATAAATATTAAGATTACCTACTGCTTGACAAAAAATCACTAAGTTAATAATGAACCTTTAATATCAAAATGAAATAAAACTTGATACTAATAAAATTAAATTTCTTTATATAAAAAAAGTAAATACATAAAAAATTAATTGACTTTCAATTAATTTTTTTTTAACTTAAGCTATTATACATATAAAATGTATCATAATAAGTCCATAAAAAAACAAGATGAAATTAACAGTAGGAAATAACGCACCAGACTTTAGCCTACCAACAGACTCTGGTGAAAACTTATCACTAAGTAATTTCTTTGACAAAAAAAACGTAGTTCTTTATTTTTACCCTAAAGATGATACCCCAGGTTGTACTATAGAAGCAAAAGATTTCAAGGATAAAATAAATGATTTTTCTTCTTTTGATACAGTAATAATTGGTGTATCAAAAGATAGTATTAAATGCCACGCAAATTTTAAAGCAAAATATTCATTACCATTCTATTTAGTTTCTGACGAAAATATTGAAATACTAGAAAAATATGGTGTTTGGGTAGAAAAGAGCATGTTCAGTAAAAAGTATATGGGAATAGAACGTACTACTTTTTTAATAAATAAAAAAGGGAAAATAGTTAATATTTGGAAAAATGTAAAAGTCAACAAACATGTCGATAAAGTTCTAGAGCAAGTTAAAAAAATAAAAATTTAAAAACTACTTGAGTTAATAATGATTTATCTTTACATATAAGAAATCAAGCTACATAATTTTTTAATCTTTTAGCTTAAAAATTATTCAAATAATAATTTAATTATAATCCACTTAAGATAATACTAGTAAGGTTATATCATTAATAATATGAGCTTCAATAGTTTTATCACCATTAGCAAAACTAATTAATATCCAGTTTATCATTTATAATAAAGTTCTTATAACACTAAAAAATAATCGCACTCCTCAAAAAAAAGTTAATCTCATATAATAAAAATTAATCAAACCTTGAATCAATAACTAGAGATAAAATTAATATTTTAATTTCTACAAAAATTAAACTATATAACTTCATAGCTAATATCATCATGGCAAAATCAGCAACAGTAAATTTTTTCAAAATTTACCCAGTTACCATTTAATACTGATAAAATAAGTACTTACAGCATCACACTACCATAATAATTTCTACAATAAACAAGCACTATAATAAGTAAACTTCAACAAAATTAATACTAACAAATGCTAGGTATACATAAAAGCTGCAATAACTGCTATCATAACAACCACAAGTTTAAGTTTTAATTAATTTAAAAAAACTCAGAAAAAAACTATACAAAAAGTACTTACCTAATAATAAAAAATAAACACCCCTTATATTATCTAGATTTTACTTCTTTTAAAGTACTTTTTTTTTCACTAAATTAACTTACTACAACTAATACCCAACTAAAGTAAAGATTATAATCTCTGCTCAGAATAATAAATGTTTTTAAGTAATAAGATCTCTAATGTATAAAAAATATTACAAGGATTATAATTATGTTGTTATCTTTATGTTAGAGCTACCTAATTTTAGATTAAATAAATAAAAAATGAAAAACTTTATAATCATACAAAAAGCTACAAAATATCAAATAGGTACTACTAAGATAGTATAAGGTAATTACAGGTAGTTTATATTAAAGAAACACGGAAATAATAGCACTTATTTAATAGTAATTTAAAATTTCCAATAATAGTCCATTACTTAACATAAAATCATTGCAACAAAAAAATCATTTTACTCTTATAATTTATATGTTAAAAATTAGTTAAGGTGAAATAAGTAGCTGCTGTTGTATAATAATACAGCAGAGGAAAGTCCGGGCTCCAAGGAAAGATAGTGACGGGTAATACCCGCCGGAGGTAACTTTAGTTCAGGGCTACAGAAAATTACCGCCTAAAAAAACATTTTAGGTAAGGGTGAAAAGGTATGGTAAAAGCATACCAAACCAATGGCAACATTGGTGCTGAGTAACCAGCACTAGGAGCAAGATTAAATAGAGTAGATTTTATGTTTTCCTCATATCTACTCGGGTAAATCGCACGCAATAAATGGTAACATTTACTCTAGATAAATAGCTACATAAACAGAACCCGGCTTACATTTCACCTAAACAAAAACCTATATAAAAAAGTATTTAATAATAATTACCCTTCACTTATTTACTTTGGTAACCACCATCACTTTCTCCTACATTAATATTAGAATATTCTTCATCATCAAGATATTCTTTTAAAACATACCCTCTACCCCAAACAGTTTCTATATGACTTTTTCCATCATTCGCACTTTCAAGTTTTTTACGTAATTTGCACATAAAGACGTCAACGATTTTATTATCTGAAGGCTCATCTAAACCATTATAAAGATGGTTTAAAAACATTTCTTTTGTTAGTACAGTTCCTTTACGTAACGCCAGCAATTCTATCATAGAATATTCTTTGTTAGTTAGATGAACTGTTTTACCTTTTACTTCAACAACCCTATAATCAAAATTAATATTTATGTTACCAATCTTTATTACTGATTCAGGATGTCCTTTAGTACGGCGTACTATTGCCTTTATCCTAGCTAGCAGCTCACTCTTATGAAATGGTTTGGTTAAATAATCATCAGCACCATACCCTAGTCCTTTAGCTTTTTGATTAACAGCAGATATACATGAAAGTATCAAAACAGGAACTTTAATTTTTGCACTCCTTAACCTTAACAAAATATCATATCCATCAATATCACCTGGCAAATGTATATCTAAAATAACCAAATCATAATGATCTCCATTTGAAGAAACCATATTATTGTTATAGTCTTGCGCAGAAGTCACAACATCACAAAAATGTCCATCAGAAGCTAAGGCATTAACCACAGTCTTTGCACTTATTTGATCATCTTCGATTAATAATATACGCATATTTTATACCCCGTAAGTAATTTATAATTTTAGCAATATATATGACTAAGAAAAGTACAAATCAACTTTTATTAAAAAATAGTCAAAATTACTATAATAAAAACTATTATTTCAAAATAATTAAACATAAATCTAAAATAGAAAAACATATTATCTTATATAAAAACATTATTTTCAGCAAATATGAATAAATATACATCTTTCTTAAAAAGAACTCATAATTATAAATATGAAATCTTTTGCATATTTATGCAATATTTTTAATTTACTTACCATACTATCCTAAGTAAAATATAATTTTTAGAAATATTGGTGACGATATCAATCTTAGGTGCTGGAGCATGGGGAACAGCAATTGCAATTTCACTTAGTAGTGATAAACAAAATATAATTCTATGGACTCGAAGTAAAACTACATTTGAATTAATTAATAAAACAAGAGAAAGCGATAAATTACCAGGTTACCAGATTCCTAATACTGTGTCAGTAAAGTCATCTATTAAAGAAACAATTAATTCTTCAATAATTATCCTAGCCACTCCCGTACAATCCTTAAGACAGGTATGTCAACAATTACATAATTGCAATTTAAGAAAAGATGTGACAATAATT
The DNA here is from genome assembly GCF_013365495.1 of Wolbachia endosymbiont of Dipetalonema caudispina. Taxonomy (GTDB): domain Bacteria; phylum Pseudomonadota; class Alphaproteobacteria; order Rickettsiales; family Anaplasmataceae; genus Wolbachia. Next base: position 792,148 of record NZ_CP046580.1, read on the forward strand.
TTAGCCTGTAAAGGAATAGAAGAATACACATTAAAATTACCAAGTGAAATAGTAAATGAAGTTTTACTTAATAATCCAGTTGCTATTTTCTCAGGTCCCAGTTTTGCTGTAGAAGTCGCAAAAAAATTACCCTATTCAATGGTTCTTGCATGTCAAGATAATACGCTAGGCTCAAAACTAATATCAAAACTACAGCAAGAAAATATTAAATTATATTTTAGTAATGATGTTATAGGAGTGCAAATTTGTGCAGCGTTAAAAAACGTTTTTGCCATAGCATGTGGAATTATTTTAGGTAAAAAACTTGGATACAATACTCATGCAGCACTAATAACAAAAAGTATGAATGAAATAAAAACTTTTTATCTAGCAAAAATCAACAACAATATAGATATAGACACATTATTCGGACCAGCATGTTTGGGTGATTTAATAATGACATGTACATCTCTAAACTCAAGAAATTTATTCTTTGGCTCTAAAATAGGCAGTAGTAATAATAATTTGAATATCCAACAGATTTTACTAGAAAATAATAAACTAGTAATCGAAGGTTTTAGCACTGTTCAATCTGTATTTTATCTAGCAAAAAAGCTAAAAATAAAAATGCCTATATGTGAAGCAGTTTATAGATTACTATATAAAAATTCTTCTATAGAAGACACCATTTCTGCTCTTGTAAGCTAATCTTTCCTTTAATGCATATATATGAAAATTTTTTATAAATTAATATCAACATGGGGGTTGTCTGGCACAATAATAAAAAAGATACCAGGTACTATGGGCAGCCTAGCTGCCTATCCAATCGTTCCTATAGTATTAAACAACAAAATTCTAGGGGCAGCTACTATTCTTTTTTTATTCTTAATTGGATTATGGTCTATAGATAACTATATAAAACATTACAAAACCCCACATGACCCAAAAGAAGTAGTAATTGACGAAGTAGTTGGACAACTATTGACAATATTCTTAGTATCAATACCGCTAAACCAAAAAATGAATAATATCCTTTTATTAATGTTATGCTTTTTTTCCTTTAGGCTCTTTGATATAATAAAAATGTGGCCTATAAATTTGATTGACAAAAACATCAAATGTCCTCTAGGCATTATGCTAGATGATATTATAGCTGCAATTTTAGCTTATGTTTCTATATGGACTTTTTATTGTTTATTATCTGTATATGCAGAATAAAAAAATCTATTATTCAAGTTTAGTTATTCAAAATCTTAAAGATTATATACTGCATGCAGCAAATCTATCTCAGTGGGAAGCACATAATGAATTTGACAATATTGGATTTTCAATAAATAGAACCAGAGAATCATTATTCAATTTTGTGTCCTGTGAAGATAGATGTACTGAACCTTCTGTACAAAAAACTCTAAATTACCTTAAGAAAAGAAATACAGAAGAAACATGGGTAATAAATTCACATGCAAAAATAAAAGTTCTTCTAGAAAAAAATAAAATACAATATGTTAGTACACCAAAAAAAGTTTTACTTAACATGAAAAGCTATCTCCTATCCGCTGATGTTGTTCCAAATTTAAAGTTAAATACTGTTAATAGTAATAATCTTTTAGAACAGTTAGATTTATGTATCTCTAGAATTTTTTATCACAATATTGGAACTGTCAATACATTTTTTCGTGGACTACCAAATCACAATGATAAAAATCTGGGATTAAGGTTTTTTCTCGTGACATTAAACAATGAAGTTGTTGGAACATGCAGCTTTTATATTAAAGATAACATAGCAGGATTCTACAATGATGGAGTTTTACCTATTCATAAAAATCATAGAATAGGTACTCAAATGATTATAGAAAGAATTAAAATAATTCAGCAACTTAAATGTAAATACGTAGTAGTACACTGTATGAAACCTTCCATTAACTTTTATAAAAGGTTGGGCTTTCAAATACTAGTCAATCTTTACTTATATACATCTTCAACATAACTTATACATACTCTTAGGATAGTTACAAATTTTTACGTCTGTTTTAAAAATACTATGTTTTTTTTGTATGAAGCAATTTTATTATTAACTTTAATAATATTCTTTCTCTCTTATTTCAAGTTAAAAATAGATAATAAAATTAAAAGCTTACAACATCAAAATATCATAATAAACAATTTAATTGATACTGTGGACGATGGGTTCTATATTTGGGATGCAAAAAAGCGTATAGAAAAATTTTCTCCCAATTTACTAATTTTACTCAATACCATTTTTTATTCATTTAATGAGTTTGTAAATTTCTTCGAGCAATCGGAAAGCCTAATTAAAAATTTTACTGAAGCAAAAAAAATAAATAAATCCTTTACTCTGGATTTAAAATCAAAAGACGGCGAGGTCTACTGTATATGTTATGGCAGAAGCATAATAGATGACTCTAACACCGTAATAGGTGTACTATTGTGGATAAGAAACATCTCAGACTATAAAATACAAGCCACCGAACTTGAATCAGAAAACAATAAACTTAAACAAAGAATAAAGAGTTATAAAAACATTTTTAACTCTCTACCGTTTCCCATACTTAAATATAATGAAAATAAAAAAGCAAAATTCTATAATTTATTTTATGATAAATATATAAATTCTCAAAGATTAGCTGTTGCTAGCAGTATTCAAGGAACAAAATTAGGAAAACATGTAATAACTTACAAAAATGAACGTAAAGTTTTTGATTTTATTAAAATCCCAATACAAAATTCCAGTAGTATAATAGTGTATGGAAAAGATATCAGTGACACAGAAGAGTTACACGTTAAATTAGATAACTACTTAGCTGCACATAAAAATTTACTTGAAGAATTACCAATAGCCATCACAATATACGGAAAAAATCAAAAACTAAAGTTTTTTAATAACGCCTTTATAAAAATTTTTCAAATTGATATAAAAATCTTAACATCTTATCCTACTTATTATGAAGTTATACTTTACCTATTTGAATCTAAAAAGCTTTTAAAACAAGAAGATTTTCAAAGCCTCAGTAGTCAAAGGCATGAGTTATTTAAAAAACTACTTGGACCATATAATAGTACAATTCATCTCACAAATGGAAAAGCGTTTAGAATATTGATAATGCCTTATGCTTCAGAAGATTTACTTTTCTCATACGAAGAATTTAAAAAATAATATTCAAACTACTCCTCCCTTTTCTAGCACAAGCTGTTTTATTTTTACTATTGCTCTTGCTGGATTAAGTCCTTTAGGACAGGCTTTTGTACAATTCATTATTGTATGACAGCAGTATAATTTAAACTGGTCAGTTGTTAAAGCATCAAGCCTTTTATCTGTCTTACTATCACGACTATCAACGATCCACCTGTAAGCTTGTAGCAATATTGCTGGCCCCAAAAATTTATTGCTATTCCACCAATAATTTGGACAACTAGTTGAACAGCAAGCACACAATATACAATCAAAAAGACCATCAAGTTTTTTTCTATCTTCAAGAGATTGAAGATATTCTTTATTTGGTAAATTAGCTTTATTTGGCTGTAACCAAGGATAAATTGACTTATATTGCTCATAAAATTCGCTAAGATCTGAAACTAAATCTTTTATTACATACATGTGAGGTAATGGATATACTTTTACATCACCTTTTATATCAAGTATAGGCTTAATGCATGCAAGAGTATTAACTCCACCAATGTTCATAGCACAAGATCCACACACTCCTTCTCTACAAGAACGCCTAAAAGTTAAAGTTGAATCTATTTCATCCTTTATCTTTATCAATGCATCAAGTACCATAGAGCCACAATTATCCACATCAATAAAAAATGTATCTACTCTAGGATTTTCCTTATCATCAGCTGACCAACGGTAAATTAAAAATTTCTTAACATTTTTTGCCTGAGCAGGAGCAAGATAAATTCTTCCTTTTTCGTTAATTTTAGAATTCTTTGGCAAAAAAAACTGAACCATATATCTACCTTTATTGTTAATAGTTAAAAAATAGTCCTTATTTTACAAATAACACAGTTTACTATTATCTACTACATTTTTATTAATTTTTTTAAACTAAACATAATCACAACCCAAAAAAACTAAAATCCTATTTTCCAAATTCTTCATTATAATTTCCTCATCTTTTTTTTGATGATCATAACCAAGTAAATGTAATAATCCATGCACCAACATATGTGTAACATGAACTATCATGGATATGTTGTACTCATCTGATTCCTTTTGTATTGAATCCATTGAAATAGCTACATCACCCAAATCACACTTATTAGACAATTGTTCACATTGAAATGATAACACGTTAGTTGGCTTATCGATTTTTCTAAATCTTAAATTAAGCTGATGCAGAAAATCATCATTAGCAAGAACAACTGATATACTTGGCTCATAATGATATATTCCTAATCTTTGTAGAGAAACTTTCATAACATTAAGTACAAATATCTCTGGATCTTTTATAATACTATACCATCTCTCATCAAAAATATTTACTTCTACCATTACTTATCCTTATCTTCATTAAGAATAAAAAAATTAATAAACACAACTGTTTAAATAATGCCGTACTTTTAAAAGAAAATTTCTTTATACTACTTGGTGCTGAATTTTTTAAAATTATCTAAAATAAGCTTTCCTTTACTATACAATAAAATTTTCATATAATCTTAACCTTAATCATTTATACACACCATTTTACTTAGCATTACTCTATTTTTACAAATATTCACTCATAATTTAAGAACCATAATTTCATTATTTTTTTCTTTCCTAATCGGCCAATATCATAAATATTATGTATAATTCCATTATATCTCTTCATTTACTTACTCAAATGGCCATGGTATCAAAGTTTAACTATATAGGTATCCACTTTTTCTTTTAATCATTATCCCTAATTAATCAAAAAAAAGTTTACCTATCATCAAAGATAGCATCATCATCACTACCAACAGAAAGAAAAAAACTTAACTTTTTCTTCCATTTATCTGATTAAAGATAGTATTAAAATTAACACCATATTTCATTTTCATCTACTTTTGACACACTCTATTCGCTGCAGCACCAACTATTTTATAAAATAGCCTATCTTTTTTCACTAACTTACAATGTTAATAATATTCCTTAATATACCTTACTTAAACACATGATCAAATAATAGATTAGAAAGTAATATATACAACTTCTACAGTACACTTGAACCTAGCTTTTCTCTGTAGAAAAAGAGAGCCAAAAAAGAACAACAAATTTTATTATCCCATCTTCTTTTTCACTCTCATTTACTATTATTCCTAATATTCTTAAAGTCAAAACTAATTAATACCCCATCATGGATTCACTATCCAAGCCAACATTTCTCTAATACCAATTAGACAATACTATCTGCAAATTTAAATATATCAAGCAAATATAATTTTCATCAACAATTTTAAATAATTTTTAGTTTAAACAACAATAAACGCAGTATATTCCACATATTTTGCACTTCTTTCAAGTCAAAGTCCTGTATACCAATATACGTGTCATCTTTAAAGCTGAAATAGCTGAGTTACAACTCCAACAGTCAAACTTTTTTAAAAAAAACTTTATCTTTACTAACAACCTTTATTTCTTTAATACTGCTTTTACAATTTATATACCATTACCACCTCTACTCATTTATGTTATAATAAGAGCATATAAATATCTTTAATATATATACCCAAATTTCCTTCAATTAATTCTTTTACCAGCCTTTTTATACCAACACCTAAAAAAAAAGTAGCCACCAAACCTTTAATTAAACTCTACAGCTGAATTTTTTTATCACATAACCACTTTTACTCTAAGTACTTTTTTATTAGTTTGCAATAAAATTACCTCTTATAAATTAGTTAAATTTAATGATATCCTTTTTTTAAAGATCTCACCAGTAGTACAACACATATCTACAACAGCAATCTTTAATATACTACAGAAAGCTTTCTAAATTGAGATTAATAAACATTTAGATTTCTTAAATTTTATCAATTCACGTGAATAAGTTACTGTTTTTAACAAAATGAAAATGCCTTTATTACATAAACAATAAATAACTTACTTATTTATCAACATAACAGCATCATAAATCATATTTAATGATTTAATTTATTAACATGTTCCTATCATGTATAAAACAAAAAAAATACCTTTAAAAAAAACAAAACTTACTCCTTTCTATAAATCATATTGTATCTACTCTTTCATTAATCTAAATTTTATAAAATATTATTAAGACCAATAATTATTAAACCACTTCACCTTTTTACTTAGTTACTTCAAATTATCCAATAACCTTTTTTATAATCAAGTTCAAGTATAGTTTTTTTTTACTTCTTAACAATTTAATTACTTAATACAATTCAATATTACACACACTATAAGTAATAGATATCCATTACCGAGCAGCTGCAAACAATAAATAAACTATTACATAATTGCAGTATATATATTATAATCATTTTACTTTTAAGTATTATTTATATATAAACTAACGCCACCGACTTATCAAAATAATATAAATACAAAACTTATACTTTTAAAAAGTAACTGTAGGAATTATCATAATTATATCAACAACTTGAAGGTATTTTCATTAATTATTTTTAGTACACTTACAAATTTATCAATACCACCAAACTTCTTAGTAATCTTTGACTTATTTATATCTTCCAAAATAACATTTAAAATACCACTTTTCTTATATTTAAAACTTGCTAACACTATCAACTCCACTTTAAATAGAAAACTAAAATTTATCTTAAGAGAAACATTCATTTAAAAAATTTCATTCATCAAACAATATTCATTTAGTAATATTTTATTTTCATAACTTAACACTCTTCAAAAAAGACTCCCTTTTTCACTTTTCTCCCAAGACTAGCATAGCTGTATTCCACTATTTTTACAATATACTCATCCTATTAATTAAAAACATAGTCCCTTTTGCTATTTGAGAAGTGCCTTCTACTACATATGGATAAAACTCTCTTATAAAAAAGCTTATCAAAACAACTTCATCATACCATTTTTAAGAAAAATTAATAGTTAACTATATATTATTCAGTTAAATTTTTCTTATTATTATTTTTTTTATTATTATTACTTCTTTTTCTTTTGAACAATAAAAGAAAATGTCAAAAGCTCTAGTATCAAATAGTATATCTATATTATTAAACAATTATCCAAACGTTTTGTTTTTATGAACTTGCACATCAAAGATTTTTTTGTGTGACCTATATTATATTTCTTAAATAACTGCATCTGTATAAATTTATATAATAACCAGTTAAAAATCTAAATAATAGTAGAACATTAACCTCTAGATAGTAACTACCATACCTTTAATAATTCAACTCAAAAAATTAAGACAAATCTCAAAAAAAATTACACTACACTATAACCATAATGATTTTTCAAATTTTTTACTCCTCCTTATTACTATCAACATGAAACATGAGTAAAAATAAAGATAAATTCTTTAAATACTTATTATAATCTATCTATTAGAATACAATAATATCCTCATAATCAACTTAAAAATCTTTTATTAGTAAATCTAAAAAACAAACTACTTACAAGTATCAATTTTCTCTGGTACTAGAGAAGAATTATAACAACAAAAGCTATATACCAGCATAACCTTATTACTGTCATTTTAACTATTACCCGCAATAACTAACCTTTTTAACACATTATTTTAATATCAAAACCAATTTTTTCTTTCTACCTTACTTAAAATTTTCTAGCTTATAATTAACTAATCCTCTTGAAAAAATTTTACAAATACAATACCATCAAATTTTTTATAACCAATATACTTTATATTTTTTGCTAACAACTTTTCTAACTTTATTCATAGATAAACAACCTACTATTCTTTAATTTTGTTTTTGTAATTTTATTCCTCTCCCAAACTTACGAACTAAAATAACCTTTACCTAAATACCAAGACTAAATTCTTCAATTACTATAACACACATCACACATGAATAGCCAATACCCATTATATAATAGATAATATTTAAAGCCTGAAAAAACCTTCAAAAAAGTAAAAAAGGTAAAGTTAATCTACCACTTCCTCTTTTTACTAATTATTACTGCTTCTCACCTTGTTTGTTCTCGATCTATATGTCCAATAATAACTGAGTTTAAATAAGTGTTAAACTCTTTAGCACCAACTTTATCTAATCCTAATACTTTTAATATCTCAGTTTGAATTATATACTTACCATCATCACTTTTCATGTTTAATGCACTTATATTCAAAAGCAAAGTATTACCTATTTCCTTACTCTTCTCACTTGTAATAATAACATAGCACTCTTTACCATCTGAGTTAATAAAATCTATACGATACTCATCTTCTATAATCTTTCCATCTTTATCCTTATTTTTGTTATTTTTCCTTATATACTCAAACTCCTTTCTTGTTATTTGCAATTTCACATTACCATTATCAACAATAAACTTCATAGCTTCCAACTCAGATATTTTATTATTTTTACTAATGGCATATGTTGCTAAACTTACCAATACAACAGCAATGGTTATCAATACACCTATTCCAAGTGATGTAGCCGCAAAAGCTGCAAGTGGAGCTAAGACTGAAGTTGAAGACACTAAATGTGGTGCTGACAATACTACTGCCGAACCCACAATATACAAAGAAGCAAGTACTACAAGAGCTGTATTCGTTTTACGGAGTTGACCACGATGGTTTTTAAAAATTAACATCATTACCTCTTTAATAAATCATTAATATACTAAAACTATACACAAAAATCACCTCGGTCAAGAAATTTTTAACTAAAACTACTCATATATTGACGTTCACATAATTACCTACCACTTGAACCAAAACCACCTTTATTTCGATCAGTTTTTTCCATATAAAACTCTTCTGTATTACTCCAAATTACCCAAGATACAGGAGCAACAAGAATTTGTGCAATTCTATCCCTCCTTCTTATTTCATATGGTCGGTTACCCAAATTAATTAAACAAACTCCAACCTCACCTCTATAATCAGAATCTATAGTACCAGGAGAATTTAAGACAGTAATTCCATACTTTACAGCAAGACCAGAGCGTGGACGAATTTGCCCCTCAAAACCATTTGGTATCGCAATTACAATTCCAGTTGGAATAAGTAACCTTTCAAATGGATTTAAAATTACAAAATCATCTAATGCCGCATAAAGATCCATACCAGCACTATGTGCAGTTATATAATCTGGAAAAGGTAAATCCCCCCCGTGTAATAATTTTTTTATCTCTACTTTTATTTTTTGCACTCTACTTACAAAAATTAATTTAACTTAAACATATAAATTGCATCTACAAAATAATACACTACAATCAATACTAAACTACAAATCACTCATAACCGATATACTTGAATTATTCTCAGTAAATAAATCAATCATAACATTAGGTATTCTGCCATCAACTATATGAGCAGTTCCAGCACATTCTTCTACCATTTTAGTGCACGCTATAAGTTTTTCAATAAGTCTTTCTCCCCTAATTTTACCACAACTAATCGATGTACTTAAATTTTTAATAGATATCCTTCTACTACCAATTTTATCTATCTCTTCTGTATCACTAAAAGTTATCATTTTAGATGCAGAAACTGCAATTGCTATTGCACTTGCAGCACTATCAGCATCAATATAATATGTTTCTCCACTTTTTCCATGACCAACAGGTGCAATAACAGGTATAAAATCCGATTCCTCAATAAAAAATAATATATCAGGATTAACCTCGATTGGCATACCGATAAATCCCATGTCTAATATTCTTTCAATATTATCAGATCCATTTTCCTTAAGAGTAGCACTTAATTTTTCAGCTTTTATTAAGTTACCATCTTTTCCACACAATCCAATGGCTGAACCACCAGCAGAATTTATGTGCTGAACAATTTTTTTATTAACTGAACCACATAACGCCATTTCTATAATTTTCATAGTATCTTTATCTGTAAGCCTGATATTATTCACAAATTTACTACCTATACCCAAAGTTTTTAATACAGAATCAATTTCACGCTCTCCATCATGAACTATAACTGGATTTATGCCAAGCTGTTTTAGCAAAACAATATTATGTACAAAAGTGTTAAATAGCGCTTCATCTGAAACAGCTATACCACCACACTTAATAACAAAAGTTTCCCCTACAAAGTTTGGTATATTAGATAATACCTCAAGCAATATTTCAGCTTTTTGTTTGAATGATATCTCACCATTTAAAAATTCATTATTCTTCATCTTTTTACTTTGCAAATTTGAAAAATTCATCTCTTACCTTCGCTATTTTGTATTTAATACGAGTACTTATTTGATGAATTGATATATCCTCTTTATTAATCCATTTTTGAGTGCTTTCTAAAATTGCATCGAGATTTTTCTGATTTACTTTATCTACTTTTGTTAGCACAATATCAAAGTTAATATTGCTATATATTAACCAATAAATAAAACCTTTGTCTATTTCTTTTAGTCCTACTTTACTGTCTACTAATACAAATACTTTCCTTAAACTTCTTCTTCTAACCAAATAATATTTGCTCAAGCTTAAATACTGTATCCTTTCTTTCTTACTAGCATAAGAATAACCATATCCTGGTAAATCAACAAGTCTAAACTTATCATTATACATAGCATAAAAATTTATTTGTCTAGTGCACCCAGGGCTAGAAGAAACTCTGGCAACCTTTTTACTGTTAATCAACAAGTTAATCAAGCTCGACTTTCCTACATTTGATCTACCGGCAAAAGCAATCTCCGGAACAGATTCACTGGGCAATGACTTTATGTTGGAAACCCCAAACATAAAGTGACTGTTTAATGTCATCTTTACTTTCATTACTATAAAAATATCTAAGGTAGTATGTACATTATAAGGTAGTATATATATTATAATGTTATTACTTGATGTAAAATTTTTTTTATTTTAAGTATATGCTATTTACCAAATAGTTGAAATATTAAACTTAAGACGTATGAACATAGAAAATAATTTACAATATTTAAAAAAAAAATTTAACGATACAGAAAAAAAATTAGCAAACCCTATCAACTTAAATCAAAAAGAATTTATTAATCTTTCAAAAGAATATTCTGAACTTAAACCAATTATTAAAATAATTGATGAATATAATATACTAAAAAAAGAAATTTCAGACTTAGAAGAAATACTTAAAGATGAAAATAATGAATATGAAATAAAAGAGTTAGCAAAAGAAGAATTTTTTGAAAAACAAAAAGTATTGTTACCAAAAATAAAAAATAAGTTAAAATTAGCATTATTACCTAAAGATGAAGACGATTCAAGAAATGCAATACTAGAAATTAGAGCAGGCACAGGAGGAGAAGAAGCAGCATTATTCGCAGCAATGTTATTCCGCATGTACCAAAAATATGCAGAAAGAAGAAACTGGAAATTTGAACCAATAAATGTTTCTAGTACAGAAATAGGTGGCTATAAAGAAGCTTCTGTACTTGTTAATGGAACAGAAGTTTTTGCAAGATTAAAATTTGAATCAGGAGTACATAGAGTACAGCGAGTACCAGAAACTGAATCTTCAGGAAGATTACACACTTCAGCAGCTACTGTTGCAGTATTACCTGAAGTCGAAGAAGTTGATTTTAAAATAGAAGAGAAAGATTTACGAATAGATGTTTATAAATCTAGCGGTCCCGGGGGGCAATCAGTTAATACAACTGATAGCGCAGTAAGAATCACTCACTTACCTACAGGAATAGTTGTAGTACAGCAAGATGAAAAATCACAGCACAAAAACAAGGCCAAAGCGCTTAAAGTATTAAGAGCAAGACTATATGAAATTGAAAGACAAAAAAAAGAAATAGAAAGATCAACAATGAGAAAGAATCAAATCGGTTCTGGGGATCGTTCTGAGCGCATAAGAACCTATAACTTTCCACAATCAAGAATAACAGATCATAGAATTAATCTAACTTCACATAGACTAGAACAGATTGTAAAGGAAGGTGAGTTAGACGAATTTATTGAAGCATTAATTTCATATAATGAAGCAGAAAGGTTAGTAGGAGAAAATTAATTATCTCTATATTGCTATTCCATCCTATCATTAGATATTTTACTGATTGACCATCATTATAAATCTTTCATAGCTGCAAAATCATTATCACATTCAAATATTTTTATATTACCTTTTTTTAACTAAAATAAAAATTCACTCAAGGTTAAAATAAGTAAACCAAAAAAATTATTATATATAAACACTAGTAACATTTCCTGTTTTACTAAGTATATTTAAACATTACTACTTAACTTACTTACTTTAATTTAAAAAAATTACATAAATACTAAAAATAAAAAAAAATAATAAATCTTCATTATTGCAATAAAAATAAATTAATTAACTTTTTTTTATTAAAAATTTTATGTAAAAATCATTTTTGTTGTATTAAATGATAGTAATATTTTAATTAACAAATTGATTTTACAATCATTACAACTTATCATTGACAAATAATTCAGTATAAACAATGAAGCTAAATGAAATTAGAGAAAGATTTATAAAATTTTTTGTAAATAACGATCATAAGCATATTTCTTCTTCCTCATTAATCCCAGAAAATGACCAAACACTCATGTTTACAAATTCTGGTATGGTACAGTTTAAAAATTGCTTCATCGATTCACAAAAAATTGAAACAAAACGTGCTGTTTCGAATCAAAAATGCTTAAGGGCTGGTGGCAAACACAATGACTTAGAAAATGTTGGCTATACAACTAGACATCACACATTCTTTGAAATGCTTGGAAATTTTAGCTTTGGTGATTATTTTAAAGAAACGGCAATAGAACTTGCGTGGAAATTTATTACTAAAGAATTATCTCTTGATAAGAATAGATTATCCGTAACCATCTATCATACTGATGATGAATCATACAAGATTTGGCGTAAGGTAAGCGGTCTTTTAGATGATAAAATCATAAGAATCGCAACGGATGATAACTTTTGGAGCATGGGTAATACTGGCCCATGTGGTCCATGTTCTGAAATCTTTTATGATCATGCAAACCCTAACCTAGAAAACGACGACAAAATTGTTGAAATTTGGAATCTGGTATTCATAGAATTTAACAAAAATGAAAAAGGTAATTTACAAAAATTACAAAAAAAATGCATCGATACTGGAATGGGTCTCGAAAGAATAGCTGCCGTGATGCAAAACGTTTACGATAATTATGACACTGATTTATTTTTTGCTATAATAAATAAGTCACAAGAATACTGTGGAAATATAGAAAATAAAGTAGCTCACAAAATTATCGCAGATCATCTTCGTGCATCTGCATTTCTGATCGCAGAGGGAATACTGCCTGGAAATGAAGGTAGAAATTACGTGTTACGCAGACTAATTAGAAGAGCTGCACGTTATATCCACCAACTCGGATATAATAACTCACTACTTCATCACATTTTTCCAGTATTAATAGATAACTCAAGCTCAGCTTACATGGGAGACATTTATCCTGAGCTAATCAGAGCTAAAAGCTTAATAGAAATGACGTTAAAATCAGAAGAAGAGAATTTTAAAGACACTTTGATAAAAGGCATCAATCTTTTAAAAAAAACTACTTTAAATTTTAAACCAGGTGATACTTTTCCAGGAGAATTAGCATTTAAGCTATATGACACTTATGGATTTCCTTTAGATATTACACTCGATATTCTAAAAGAGAAAAAAATAAATTTTGATCAAAAAGGTTTTGATCATGCAATGGCAAAACAGAAAGAAAGAGGACGTGCTAAATGGGCAAAGATTTAGTAAAAAGTATGTTAAGCAATATACGGCTCAATTTAATTGATAGATTTGCACAATAAGATTTTATTAATATAAACCTAATAGCAAAGAAATAAAATACTATCATAATCTCTCCTAAAACAAAGTTGTAGTTCTACAAAAAGAGGAAAAATTAATCATATTTGACAAAACATCTCTTTGATAATAAGTAAAAGTGCTAGTAAGAGTATTAGAAAATATAAGAAAGAACTTTTTTTAATCTTGTATCAAGACACAAATCAAAAAAAAATTAATAGTGTTTCCTCCATTCACTATATAAATTATACCCACTCAATGCCTAATTAATAGAAAACACAATAAACATTAAAGAGCTATATAAAGTTGCTTAACACAAAATATGATAAAATTAAGTTGTAAATATTAAGATTCTAAAGAATCTATGCAAAAATACATACATAAAATACACTAGATAATTAGTTCATTAAAAAAAATAGTATGAATATTCTTACTGTATTCAAAATAAGAGAATTGAAGCTATAACCAACCAAAAAATAATAATTACATCATAATAATGAAATTAATTTTTTAAAAAAAGTCGTAAAATTTGTAAAAGCTCAAGAAATAAGATACAAACCGATTAAATGTTTACCAAGAGCATAAAGAGTCAAGCGCTAAAACAAAACACCTTACAAGCTAAATTATTACTCATATTCTTACAAATAGAATAAAAGAACTCACCCTATGCAATAAAAGCTAAAAACAATAATAGTTTTTATAACAACAAAAAAATAAATACTTATACACCTCAATCATCCCAATAAATAACGCTAAAAATAAAATAGAACCGCTAATTTTCTACTACTAAACAACACACTACTAATAAAATAAGTTTTGCAAAAATAAGCAAGAGTTAGCTAATAAAATCAGTATAAAAGGAAAGTATTTTAATACTACCACCTATCGCTAAAAAAAATCTGTGCTCTGAAAAAACTTCAGCTACCCAAATAAGTTGTAATAGAATAAGCCATTATTACAACCTACAAGTAGAGACCGTTGTTGTCTCCCCTGCATTACAAAGATCACTCAATTTAGTTTTGACCATTTCTTCTGTTCCTTGGCAAATACTTTTATTTTTACTAGTCAGTGTAAATTCAATATCCTTAAAAAACCTACTCCACATACCACACAAATGCTCTTTTATCTTAGGCCATATATCTCTTCTAAAAGTCTCCCCATTATCAGAAAATACATTACCTACTAAGACTCCTACTTCTTCATAACTTGCTTCAAAATATTGAAGCAATATTCCTACTTCCTTATAAATATCATGTGCAGAATCCAAAGCTTTTCCTTCTATACTATTTTTATCTCCAATAGCTGATAATCCAAGCTTATTATAATTTAAAGCAATTTGTGCAGGCTTTACTATCTTTCTATATACCCATCCCCAACCTTGATCTAATAAATTACCTTCACTATCTTTTGATATACTTCTCGGTACATTATTTACTATATTTTCCATCAAAATACCTATCAAAGGAGACAATAGAGCCTGACAAAAATGTTTAATATTATCCTTTGTTTTTATTGTAGGATACTTTATACACTTTTCTGCTAAACAGCATTCAAGTTCTGCCCTCTCTAATAACTTCTCAATCTCTCCTTCATTAAAAATTTCTTGCTTACATAACTTCAATAAATCATCTTCTATTACTGCGAATCTTATTTTTTCGCGAGATATTAATTCCTCTCTATAATTATTTTCGGTCTTTTCATTTATTAATAACCCTTCTTTCTCTAATCCTAATCTTTCTAATGTTTCCAGAATTTCTTGATTATTTTTTAAACATAATTCTATTAACTCTACACTTAAAGACCCCTCTTCCTTAGTATTTTTTTCACTATCCAAGTTCTTATTCTGTTCTTCTATTACTTTCTTTAATTTTATAGGTTGAGTTAAATATTTTCCTATTTCTTCTCGATAAGAAACAATCCTATTCACCAAACGTTCTTCATTTTCTCCGTCGAATAACATGAACACACCAGTATTATCTTCTATATCCCTTATACTCTTCCCTTGCTCTCGAAACAAACTCTTAGTTTTATATTTCATTATTTCTGAATACATTTTATCTAATAGGAGGTTTACTTCATGATAAGAACACACATTTATATCTAAATTATAAAACTCACTAAGTAAACTTTGCTTCATATCAATTGTCAAATCTGATTTATTTAACATCACTTCAGCCTTGCTCACTTTCGATTTTATTAACTCTCGGTAAACACATTGATTAGTAGGTTCAAACTTAAAAATATCTTCAAGTTTTCTCCTCAAATTATTACCAACTGAATCACTATTTTTGTTTAAGGCTTTATGTATCTCTGGATACATTATCTCCAATTTTTCTTTTATATCCTGATATTTGCGTTTTCCTCTATTTTTTAATTCTTCAATCAAACTTCTAGCCTTAGAAACAGCCTTTTTCATCTCCTGAGGATATATTTCGTTGTAAACACCAATCACCCCACCAGCCATACGTTGTCTCCATTTTGCTCTAAATAAAGGAAGTACACCACTTCTTAAGTTATTTGATATTCTCAAATCCTTCATTATCATTTCCTTTTCAGTCGGCAACTCTTTACCTTGACTCTTTAATTCCTGTTCTACCAATACTTCCTTAAGTCTTTCTTCTATATCCATCCCTCCTCTTCTCTCTCTTTCTTTCTGTGCAATTTTAACTACCTGTATAAAAGCAACTCTATAAGCATCCTGTATTAAATGACTTGTTAACTTAAAATCTACCCCATCCACTACTTTAAACCTGAACTCATTCAATAATTTTTTCAACTTATCATACGTAATACCCTTCCCCCCAAGTTTTACCAATCTCTCAATAAACTTTGCAAATTCTTGAATCAATTTTGTAATTACACTCTTAATCTCGCTATATAAATACACAAGACCATTTTTTAAATGAACATTAGCTGACAACTTAAGTATAGTACTGTGTTTCACATTTTGTGCAACAAATAGCTTACCATTTTTATTTTGACACAAATCTCTAAGTAACTGCCCAAATTGTGGTGGAAACTTAATCTTCATATCCCACGCAACATCTTGGTTAAGAGTTCCTGTTTCAGGACTTACCTCGCAAAAAGATACTTTAATACTTCGGTATTCATTATGATATAATCCCATACTGATTCTAAGAGCAGCAATTAAAAAATGAGATAACTCTCTGTTTAAAAGATAAAAAATAGCTAAAGTAAGTGTTGCAGGAATAACCAAGACCATCAACATAGCAATATTAATAAAAATTACTATCACAGTAAGAACATTATATACTATTTTTTTTAAAATACTTCTACTCACTTTATTTCCTTTTATTTTATTTTCATTAAAACCAGCCTGTGTTTTATCATCTACTTTGAATCTATTA
This sequence comes from Wolbachia endosymbiont of Dipetalonema caudispina, assembly GCF_013365495.1. Lineage (GTDB taxonomy): Bacteria > Pseudomonadota > Alphaproteobacteria > Rickettsiales > Anaplasmataceae > Wolbachia. The sequence goes on from NZ_CP046580.1 coordinate 809,412, forward strand.
AATATAACTAATCCCAATGCAACAAAAGCAAGATAAGGAAGCATCAAAACTGATAAGGCCAAACTTAATACCCGTCTTTCTGGACAAGCTCTATTTATTTCTTTAAATATTTCACTCGATACATTATACCAAGAAGTAAAAAAATCAGAGCTATAACCTTTATAGTGAAATAAACTCAATGGAATATCAAAAGCAATAACTTGATCCTTACTCCTTAAGTTTTCCCGTTTTTCCAAAAAAGAAATAGATTTTTGTTTTTCTGAATTAATAACAGGCCCTTTTCTATCCAAACTATTACCATCATCTAAGTCATCAACCTTAATAGCTATACTCATACATAACCTTGTCTGAAAGAGCTTAACTATAGCATAAATAACAAAATTTTCAACTACTTAACAAATTAAGCTAATACCAATTATTAAATTTCGATATTTTTTAAAATAAAAATTAACTCCGATTTCTATACTAATTTCCAAAGATGAAGCAAGAGTTTGCTCTTTGATATACTCACTCCATATATTTACTGCTTTTTTAATTTCTTCATTCTCTGTTTTCATTATCACTCTAATCCTATCAGATATATGAAAATTAGCCTGTCTTCTAGTTTCCTGAACAAGCCTTACAATATCCCTCGCAACTCCTTCTAAAACTAATGCATTATTTAGCTCAGTATTTAAAACAACAACTCCCTTACCATCATCAAATACAGCGGAATATTCACTATCTATCTTTAGCAATAGCTCATATTCACCCCTTTCTATAACATAGCTTTCTGACTCATCCCCTAAAAATATTTGCTCATCTTCAATTTGCCTCCATTTTTTCTCTTTAACATACTGAATCAGCTTCTTTATTTTACTTGGAATTTTCTTTCCAAGCAGTGAAAAATTTAATTTTAACTCTAATGATGCAACATCCTCAAGTCTATTTACCAATTTCAAGCTTTTGATATTCACTTCATCCTTTATCATCTCCTGATAGCCATCTTCAAGAAAACCACAAAAAAATTTATGATAAATGATCATACTGCTAAGTGGCTGCCTAATACGTATATTAAAAGTATTTCTAATAGAAAAAGCAGCATTACATAACTCTCTCACTAAATCCATTTTAGCGATAAGTTTATTATCGTAACTCTCTAACCGTGGAAAACTAGCCAAATGAACAGATATTTCTTCATACTTAAGCCCTTGCCATATAGTCTCCGTTATAAGCGGCAATAAAGGAGCTGCAGCTTTTAATATATAATAAAAGATCGTATACAGAACATTATAAGCATCAAGTTTATCCTGATCTAAAGTACTTTTCCAAAAACGTTTACGACTGCGACGAATATACCAATTATTTAATACTTCAAAAAAATCCATCAGAACTTTACAAGCTCCTTGAGAATTATAATTGTTCATAAAAGTTTGTATACTTTCTACAGTCTTGAAACATTTAGAGATTATGTAACAATCAATAATACTTTGATAATCTTTGCAAATCTCAGCCTTAATTTCATCTACATTTGCATACATAGTAAAAAAATGATAACTACTCCAAATAGGTTTTACCACGTTCCTTAAAATATCTCGTATTACATTCCCTTTTTTATCAAACAATAAATTACCACCACAAACAGTAGAGCTAGACAACATAAGAAAACGTAGTGCGTCAGAACCATACTTATCAAAAACCTCCATAGGATCCATATAATTATTTAAACGCTTAGATAACTTACGCCCTTTAATATCAAGAATTACACCGTGACATATACAGTTCCTAAATGGTTCACTATCAAATAAAGCAGTAGATAACACAAAAAGTGTATAAAACCACCCTCTTGTTTGTGCTATATATTCGGTAATAAAATCCGCAGGAAAATTACATTCAAACCACCTCTTATTTTCAAATGGATAGTGTACTTGTGCAAACGGCACCGAACCAGACTCAAACCAGCAGTCAAACACATCAGATACACGGCGCATAACTGATTTCTCTGTTGGATCATCAGGATTTGGTCTTGTCAAAGAATCAATAAATGGTCTATGCAAATCATCTACTTTCACATTAAAATCCCGCTCTAGTTCCTCTATTGAACCATATACATCCACTCTTGGATACCTTGCATCATCAGATTTCCATATAGGAATTGGTGTACCCCAAAATCGATTGCGCGAAATTGACCAATCATGTGCCCCTTCAAGCCACTTCCCAAATCGACCATCTCTTATATGATTTGGTATCCAATTAATTCTTTTATTTAACTCCACCATCCTTTTTTTTAATTTTGTCACAGCAACATACCAGGAAGACATAGTGCGATAGATCAAAGGAGTATCAGTTCTCCAACAGTGGGGATAGCTATGAGTATATTCCTCAGTTCTAAACCAGTTCCCTTGTTCTTTCAACTTCCTTATTACTACATCACTAGCATCAAAAACATGAACTCCAGCTAAATCTGAAACTTCAATAGTAAATTTACCACTACTATCAATTGGACAAATGGCTGGAATATTATTATCTTGACAAAGATAAAAATCTTCTTCACCAAATCCAGGAGCAACATGCACAACACCAGTACCATCTTCTGCTACAACATAATTAGCAACAAAAACACGAAATGCATTTTTCGTATTCTTAAAGTAATTAAATAATGGTTTATAAGAAAGACCTACAAGATCACTTGCTTTAAGTTTTATATTACAGTTTTCATATACAAAATTATTTTTTTCACAATGATCAATAAACTTTTCTAGATAGCTTTTAGCAAAAATATACACCCCATTATCCTCTATTGTTATTCCAGAATTTTCTGTTATCTGAGCATTTTGAAACTGAGATTTAGGAACAGATTTCAGTGCAGGTTGAAATAACATCAATGAACGAATTAACACTGCACAATACTCAATATCTTTTCCTATTGCTAAAGCTAAATTACTTGGCAAAGTCCAGGGAGTTGTAGTCCAAGCAAGTAACTTACATTTTTTACATTTCTGTTTAAACTGCTGTGGGTTCTCTAAAAGCTCAAATGCAACAGTTACAGCCTTGCTAGTTCTCTTTCTATATGCATTATCAAGCCTTGTTTCAAAATTAGACAATGGAGTTTCACATGCCCAGCTATATGGAACAACTCGTATTGATTCATACACTAAACCTCTATCATAAAGCTGCTTAAACGCCCACATAACTGACTCCATAAACGATCTATCCATAGTCTTATAGCCATTATGAAAATCTACCCATCTAGCTTGCCTATTGACATATTTTTCCCACTTCAACATAAATTTCATTACAGAAGCCCGACAGTAATTATTAAATTTTTCAATACCAAACTCCTCTATCTCAGTCCTACCAGATATTCCAAGCTCTTTTTCTGCACTCATTTCAGCCGGTAATCCATGACAATCCCAACCAAATTTACGTTCAACCCTCTTTTGTAACATAGTTTGATACCTTGCAAAGGTATCTTTTATAAAACCAGTAAGCAGATGCCCATAATGAGGAAGTCCATTTGCAAATGGAGGTCCATCATAAAAGACAAAACAATTATCTTTAGAACGTTCTTCAACTGATCGTTCAAAAATTCTGTTTTCTTGCTCAAATTTTATAATTTTATTTTCTAATAAAGAAAAATCAGGACTACTAATTGTAGCAGGATAATGCTTCATGCTAATTTTACCGATAAAACTTAAGAATATAAAGTTTTATAAAAAATTACAAATTTAAAAAGATATAAACCCTACCTTTATTAAAAAATAATTATATTTACTAAAGCAATAATAACAAAAATGAATCTTATTAAGAATTTAATAACACTGATAAAACAGCAGTATAAATGATCTAATTTAAAACCTATTTTTATAAAAAAATTTCAGAAAATTAAACAACATTATAAATACAAAAATAAAACGATTAATGGCCTAAGAAGTACTTTTATACAAAGTTTTTTACATTAAAACATAATATTTAAAGATTACGATTATACTTTAAATGCTAAGAATAATAAGGAACAAATAAAGTACTTTCTTTAAATTTTATAGAAATACTTGACTCAATTCAAAAATAACTTCTTAATAAAAAAAGACAAAAAGCTAACTCTTAGAGCATACACCTAATAAACTATTTTGCCAAGCTTCTAGTATTTTCACATTTACTATTTTATCTCTATACTTATCTTCAGGATCATGAACACACACTGACTGCATATATGGACTTTTACCAATAATTTGCTTTTGGTACTTACCCTGCTTATTAGTAAACAGAACAGGTATAACTTTACCAACCATACTTCGATTAAACTCAAGCTGTTGCTTATTAATTAACTTTTGTAAATAAAAAAGACGTTCTGCTTTAATTTCCTCTGGCACTTGATCTTTCTTCTCTGCTCCAGGCGTACCTGGTCTTGGACTATATTTAAAACCATAAGCCTGAACATACTTCACTTTTTCCACTAATTTTATAGTTTCTTCAAAATCTTTCTCTGTTTCTCCAGGAAAACCAACAATAAAATCAGAAGAAAATTCAATTTTTGTTTTTAATGTACGAAACTTATTTATTATTTCTAAATATTCCTCTACAGTATATTTCCTATTCATCGCACGCAATATTTTATTTGAACCTGATTGCACAGGTAAATGAATAAATGGCATAAGCTTTGGCTCTTCCGCATGTGCCAAGTAAAGAGATTCGTGCATATCTCTTGGATGAGAAGTAGTATAGCGAATTCTTTTTAGCTTTTCAAGTTTAGCAATATAACGAATTAACTTTCCTAAATCCCACACCTCCCCTTCACATTTTCCATGATAAGCATTGACATTTTGACCAAGTAAATTAATTTCCTTAGTTCCATTTGCAACTAATTTTAGCGCTTCACGAAATATTTTATTCACTGGCCGTGAATACTCAGCACCACGAGTATAGGGCACTACACAAAACGTACAAAATTTATCACAACCTTCTTGTATAGAAAGAAATGCGGAAGACCCTTGATGATTACCATAACATTCACTTGGCAACTTATCAAACTTTGTAATTTCAGGAAAATCAGTGTTTATTACATATCCTTTACTTCTACCTGCCTTAACTATTAACTCTGGCAAAGTAGCAATATCCTGGGGACCAACAACAGCATATACAAATGGAGCTCTTTTAAAGACTTCTTTCCCTTCTGCTTGCGCTACACATCCAGCTACTACTATAATTACTTCCTTATTATTATTCTTCCGCAATGAGTTAACCATTCCAAGCTCCGAATAAAGCTTTTCTGTTGCTTTCTCTCTGATGTGACAAGTATTTAGTATCACTAAATCAGCCTCTTCTATATTGCTAACAATACTAAACCCTAAAGGCTTAATTATATTTTCCATTAAAATGGAGTCATAAACATTCATCTGACAACCATAAGTTTTGATATACAAACCCTTCATATTATATATTTCTTACAATTAAGATATCACATTAATAGTATATGAAATACAAAACATACATTATAATTTGCATACTTACCAAGTAGTCAACACCATAATCATGAGCTATAGTTATACAATAAAAACTTAACTTCAATATTAATTATTATATAATATCATTTTCAATACCATTTCACAATAAATTATTAAGAAAAATAGTTTCAATACATAATGAAGAATATATTTATTAAATACAATAAATGTCATACATAAATGAAAATGTCATACATAAATGACTTAACATTTAAGAAATTACTATAACAAAAACCATTCAAGTACCATCTATTTTAGCAATAAAATTTTTCTTATTAAAATACTCATCAGTATATTTCATCTCTCATAGACAAAACTTTGAAAATTTAATAAAATCTATAAAAACACGATTCTATCATGAGTTCTATAATAAAAAAATTAAATACTAAGAGATATTAGCTTTTAACACCTTTATCTTTACAATGTTAGATCATAAAATACTTTCACCATATATTGTAACAAAGAAAATTGATAAGATCTGTTAAATAATTTTATGCCTTTTCCCCTATTACTACTTAAATTTTTACAAACAAAAGTTCATGAAAACTTTAATTGCTTATTTGCTTTCACTATAATACTTATATAAAATTTTTAAAAAGCTAAGATAACACAATGTTAACAAGATTTGCACCAAGCCCAACAGGTTATCTTCATGTAGGAAATATTCGCACTGCACTCATATCTTGGATGTATACACGTAGTCAAAATGGCAAATTTCTACTTCGCTTCGACGATACTGATTTTCAGCGCTCAAATACCAAATACATAAATAGCATCATACAAGACTTACAATGGGTTAGCATAGACTGGGATTCAAACTTTAAGCAATCAGAACGCTTTGAGCGCTACAACGAGGTATTTTTAAACTTGGTAAAAGAAGGACATATTTATCCATGCTATGAAACAAGAGAAGAACTAAATATCAAACGTAAAATACAGCTAAAACAAGGACTTCCACCTGTTTATAACAGAGATGCATTACTTCTCACTGAGCAAAAAAAAGCTCATTATGAACAAGAAGGAAGAAAACCATATTTTAGATTTAAGTTAGATAGAAATAAAATCGTTAAATGGGATGATGAAGTTAAAGGCAAAATAAACATTGTAACTAGCCACATTAGTGATCCTGTAGTAAAAAGAGAAAACGGAGTTTACACATATATGCTACCTTCTGTTATTGATGATTCTGATTTTAATATAACACATATCATACGGGGAGAAGACCATATAACCAACACTGCAGCACAAATACAAATGATACTAACATTAAAAACAAAAGTTCCTACATTTGCTCACCTTTCTCTACTACATTTTAATAAAAGTAAAATATCAAAGCGAAAAGGTGAATTAAATATTAGATCTATAAAAAAAGATGGAATTGAACCAATTTCACTTGCTAATTACTTAGCAAAGCTTGGAACAGCAAACTTTACCAAAGTTCATACTAACATGCAATCTTTAATTAACTCATTTAATATTAAAAAATTTAGCTCAGCATCTGTTCAATTTAGTTTAAACGAAGTATACAAGCTCAATAGAAAAGTTCTACAACAGATACCATTTAAAACGGTAAAAAAACGTCTAAATCAAGTTAAAGTAAACTCTTCAGAGTTTTGGTATTTCATAAGAAATAATATAGAAAAATTTTCTGAAGTAGCAAAGTGGTGGAAAATATGTAAATTTAATATAGAACCTGTAATCTTTGATAAAGAATTTATAAAAATAGCGCTTAACACGTTACCACAAGGTGACTGTAATGAAAATACATTATCAGAATGGATTAAAGCTATTCAGCAAGTAGTAGTAAATACAAAAACAAAAGACTTACTTATGCAGCTGCGTTTAGCCTTAACAGGCAAAAAAACAGGCCCAGAACTTGCTAAATTATTAATTTTTATTGGCAGAGAAAACATCACTACAAGATTAAAAGAAAAGCAAGTAGTACAAAAAAAATTATAGAAAAATATTAAAATTTTTAGAGCAGCTAGGGCTGTAACAAGACTTCATTATAATAGGTATCTTAAAGTAAATATAAATACAGCTTATTTTCTTCACCAACTATTATAAATATAAAATCTCAAAATCCATACAGAAATACATTTGTAAAGTAAAGTTATCACTAACAAATAAGCTCTAAAAAGAATATCTCATCTAAAAATGGAATTAAGTATAAGAATACATAATACATGAAAACTTGCTAAAAATAGTTAATAACAAATCTGTAATATATTATTACTACGTCATTGCCCTTTAAATAGAATGAATGATCAACAAAATAAAAAAGCATAAATTACTAAATATTAAAAAAATAATCATTAAATTTAAAATAAGTCATATTTTTAAAAATTATATTTATTATATCATATACTAAGAAGTAGTATATCTTACTTCTTAATAAAGAAAAGATGATACTTATAAGTAAAAAAAACTATAAATAAACCACAAAACAAGTTCTCATTAAAATTTAAAAAAATAATTTGTGTCATTACAGAAAATATAATTTAGATATCAAAAATAAAAATTTCTATAATTGATTTATTATATCACATTTTAAGTCACTATTTCAGTACTTAATTAAACAAAAACTTAACCAAGAAAATTCTGAATCCTGATAAAATAAATTTTATCTTTCTATAGGTAGATCTAACTCATTCAAAATATATAATTCTACAAAGATTAACCATCCACAAATTCAATAAATGCATTTATTGAATAATACAAATTCAAATGTAAACAATTAATAAAATATTTTTTCATAAAATCTAATAACAAAATCTATTAAAGAATATCAAAAAAACTCTACCAATAAAAATTAAAGCTAAATTAATCACACATATAGTAAATATCAAACTTTACTATAATGTTTTATACTTTTAATAAAAATGCTAAGCTCGAAAAAATCACAAGTCACAGAAAATAAAAATTTTATATAACACCAACTATCCTTCTATACAATTATTCACATAAGTAAACGGTTTTGCCTGATACAATAGTACGTACCACACGACCCTTTACTTTACGTTCATTAAAAGGAGAATTCTTTGATTTACTAGCAAAATTATCAATTTTAATTGTCCACTCATAATTTAAGTCAACCAAAATTAAATCAGCAATAAGATTTTTTTGTATACGACCGCGTGGTATATGTATTATATCAGCAGCTTTATATGTAAGCTTTGCCAACACATCAAACAAACTCATTTGCCCACTATGATAAAGTTCAAGTGAAAGAGGCAGCATTGTTTCAAGGCCAACAATACCAAATGCAGCGTCTTCTAATGGTAAATTTTTGGAATCACAATCATGCGGAGCATGATCAGTTGCAATACAATCAATCACACCCGTCTTCAAACCTTCAATCATAGCTAAACGATCACCTTCAGTACGAAGGGGAGGATTTACTTTTGCAAGTGCTCCATATTTTCTCACTATATCTTCAGTTAAAGTAAAATGATGAGGAGTTACCTCACATGTAACATTTAATCCTAAACCTTTTGCATGTTTAATAGCATCAAGAGAATCTTTTGAAGAAACATGCAAAATATGATAGTGCACATTTTTTATATCTTTCATAAGCAATATATCACGACTTACTATAACTGATTCTGATGCACTTAAAATTCCTTTCACTCCTAATTCTTCAGAAATCTTACCTGCATTAATCACACCACCACCGGATAAATTTAAATCTTCTGCATGTTGAGCAATAGGAACATTTAACATACTTGAATAAAGCAATGCTTGTCTCATAATCATTGAATTCATAACTGGCATACCATCATCAGTAAACCCAACTGCACCTGCTTCTTTTAAAAGCGCCATTTCAGTTAACCTTTCTTCCGAAGTAGTAATTTTACCGTAAAATTCAACATTTACATGCGAAGTCTCAAGCGCTCTATATTTCAAATATTTAGCCAAAACAACATTATCTACTGCTGGAATAGTATTAGGCTGACAAACTACAGTTGTCACACCTCCAGCAGCCGCAGATTTACTACCTGTATATATAGATTCTTTATGCTCTTGCCCTGGTTCACGAAAATGTACATGAATATCAATAAGACCAGGCATTAAAACAAGTCCTTTACAATCTATCATCTCGTCAATTCCACTTGGAACTCTATCTAAAAATAATGACTTACTAAAATCAACAATCTTACTTCCTTCAGTTAGCAATGAACCTTTTATATCAAGTCTGCTCTCTGGATCAATAATACGAGCATTTGTATATACTACCTTATAACTCTCTTTTTGTCCTACCTGTAATAAACTCCAAGTTTTAGCCATAAATAATATATGATAACTATTATTAAATTCAAGTTTTAAAAAAAACAACCTATTAAAATACAAGTCATAGATATAAAAAAGATTTATCTTTACTTTTAACCTTTTAAAATAACTTCAAACTAAAATCAATTGCGATTTACTTGGCAAATTTATTCTTTTTTAAGATTAAAAGGCTTAAATAAGCGGTAAATGTAAAGGAGGTTTAAGTCATGATAATAATTTTTTTTAATAAAAAAATTTTTCCTTTCCATCTTATTTTAATTTTACACCATCTTATTTTAATTTTACATACAACACTTAGCTAGTTTCGAATCTAATTCAACTACTTATTACTAATTTTAACAAAATAAACTTTTCTGTATTCACAATAAAATAATTCTAATATTAAAGGTCACATGAATAAAAATACAAATACATTAACTATTAATATAAATAAATTAAAAAAACATATAAACAAAAATAAAAAGCAAGAAAGAAAAGATAATCAACCACATGATTCCACAGAAAAAAAATTAACCTACAAAAGTTCTCACTCTACTAAAAAATTAACTAGATTAAAACACTCACTTAAAAAACAGAAAAAACACTATAAACACTATATTCAACACTTTCTCCCAGAATTAAATAATAAAAAAACATCAAAAAAACTAAATCATACAAAAAAAGATGAAAAAATAAAAAAAGTAATTTCAGAAATCATTTGTAATAGCAAACATTACTTTAATAACAACACCTATAAAAAAAATAATTACAAGAATAGTAAAAATAATGAACTAAAAAATGACTTCTACGATGGCAACATTAAAAATGATTACAAAATAAAAATAGACAATGAAATAACAAATAATAACATTCACTCATCAAAAGAAATTAAAAAACAAAACAATAAAAACATAAAAAAACTAAAAATTTACACAGATATTAATAATATAAAAAATAAAAAAAAGAAAGATATCTACCTTATTACATCAACATCATTGAAAAAAAAACAAAAGCTTAAACTTTTAGATATCTTAATTAAAATTAGCACTAAAAAAAAAGTAGTACAATTTATTAATAACAAAAAGCAAAAAAAAAGCACTCTTCAAAAAAGACTGAGTAATAAAATAACAAAAAAACATGAATCTTATATAGTACAAAATAATAATATGCTCAAATCTTTAACAAAATTATTAAAACATGAAAATAACTATAGTAATTTAAAATTATCTACAGAAAAATTACAAGCTTTAAGAGAAAAACAAAAAACATATTATAATAATCTCTTAGAAAAATTAACAAAACCGGTAAAGCAATTCAAATTAGAGAAGAAAACTGATATAGAAAAAAAAATTAAAGATGCTATAACAAATAGCATAAATATTTTAAATATTAATAATAATAACTATTTACTATATTCAGTAATCAATAATGATGACAAAAAACTTTCTAAAAAACCTTTACAAAAAGGATTAAATATTAGCCTTAAAGATGTAAATGATAATAATACTTTACATCTGATAATTTCAAAATTAAAAAAAGAACATAAGCTTAAATTCTTTAACATATTACTAAAAGTAAGTAAAGAAGAACAATATATCAATGCTATAAATAATAATAAGAACCAAGAAAGTCAAATACCCCTCCACCAATTACTCCAAAATATACAGGAAAAGAGTAAAAAATTTATATCAATAAATAAAATAAAAAATATAACAAAAAAAGAATTCAAAAATACTAATAAATATAAAACCTTAAAGACATTACTAGAAAATAGTACTGATATTACTACTCAAGATAAAAAAGAGAATAATGCTTTACATTATATTATTTCATTCAAAGGAAAACAAAAAATTGCATACTTAAAGTTAATTTTACATAAAGATGAATTTAGTAACGCTATAAACGCTCTCAATAAAAAGGGTCAAACACCTCTCCACCAATTACTCCAGTATATGCAAAAAAAAAGCAAAAAACTTTCACTAGTAAGTTTTGAAAAAACTAAAAGATATAAAACCTTAAAGCTATTACTAGAAAACGGCGTCGATATCACTGTTAAAGATAGTAGTAAAAAAAATGCTCTGCACTATATTGCTTCACTCAAAGGAAAGCAAAAAGTTGCATGCTTAGATCTAATAGTAAAAGATGTGAATATACCTGAAGACAAAATAATCAAAGCTATAAATGCTAAGAATAATAAGGAACAAACACCATTACAAGTAGCATTAATTTCCAGAATAGTAAAAGACAAATATAATTCTCCTAATCATAAAAATAATGATAATATAGCTAAGTTCTGCGTAAAATTATTACAAAATGGAGCCGACCCAAAACAATTAATACTACCTGGATCATTATGGAATAGAAAATATTATCAAACTCTAAAAGAAATAGAAAAATTGACAGGTAAATCACTTATTCCAGATGATACAAAAACTAAACTAAAACTTAATTTTAGCAAAAAATTTAAAACAGATAATATTATAAAGCATACTAACAATATTATTTATAAAGCAGTAACAACATTTATATTTATCGCTCTAACTTGCACAATAATATTAAGTGCTACCCGGAGAAATGTCATAATTACTACCGCACTATATATTATAGCAGCCATAGTAGGCTGCTGCCTTATATATTTTAATTTAGAAAATCTTTACAATTCTTTCAAAGAAATTAAAATAAAATTTACTAAAGAAAAACAAACTATATCTGAAGGCAACATATTCAAAAATAATATGCAATATAGTAATTTTTCTCAAAGCATAGAAAACAAACCTAATAACCCAGAGAAACAAAAAACACAAAAATTACAAGATCAATTACAATTAAAATACATTGAAAAAAGCCTCCCCAATTTTAAAATAGATGATATATCAACATCCAAGTTTATCGAAAAAATATTAGAACCTAACAAAGTAAATTAATAATTCCTCTTTTCTGGCGCTATGAAATCAACATCATCACTTAGAGTTTTTTCAGCAACTTTTTTATAGCCAATTTTTACATCAATTCTATTTTCCTTTTCTTCAAGCCACGCTATAGTATGCTTCATCCAATTTTTATCATCACGCTTAGGAAAATCCTCACGAGCATGAGCACCTCTACTTTCTTCACGATTAGCTGCACATTCCAGAGTAATAATTGCTTGTGGAAGCATATTAGCAAGTTCTAATGCTTCAACTAAATCACTATTCCATATCATACTACGATCTTTAAGTACAATATCAGACATCATTCTTGCTACTTCTTTTATAGCCTTTTTCCCTTCTTCTAAAACTTCAGCAACACGAAACACCGATGCATACCTTTGCATAATGTTCTGCATTTCATTACGAATTTTCGCTGCTCTAATCCCTCCAGAAGCAAATCTCATCTTGTTGAACCTATCCACTATCCAATCTGTACAATCTGAATGCAATTCTTTATGTGGTGTATTAAACTTTAATTTCTCCTTTACTCTTAATGCTGCAGCTCTACCAAAAACTACAAGATCAAGAAGAGAATTAGAACCAAGTCGATTTGCCCCATGCACAGAAATACATGCCGCTTCTCCAATTGCGAATAATCCTTCCACTATTTCCTCCTTACCCTCCTTTAATGTGATTACTTCTCCATGATAATTAGTTGGAATACCACCCATATTATAATGAACAGTTGGAATAACCGGTATTGGATCTTTAGTCACATCGACTCCAGCAAAAGTCTTTGCAGTTTCACTAACCCCTGGAAGCCTCAGTTTTATCATCTCTGGACCAAGATGTGCTATAGTCAAATATACATAATCCTTTTTCGCTCCAACTCCTCTTCCCTCTCTAATTTCAATTGTTATTGCTCGACTTACCACATCGCGAGAAGCTAAGTCCTTTGCCTTAGGTGCATATCGTTCCATAAACCTCTCACCTTGAGAATTAATAAGATACCCACCTTCTCCGCGGCATCCTTCTGTTATTAAGCACCCTGAACCATAAATCCCTGTTGGATGAAATTGTACAAACTCCATGTCCTCAAGTGGTAATCCAACCCTGACCACCATACCATTACCATCACCTGTACAAGTATGCGCACTCGTTGCAGAAAAATAAACACGCCCATATCCACCTGTCGCTAACACTACAAAATGTGCACGAAACTTATGTAATGTACCATCACATAATGACCATGCAAAAACTCCACAACATGCTCCAGTTTTATTATCCATAATTAAATCAATCACAAAGTACTCAACAAAAAATTCAGCATTAAACTTAAGACACTGCTGATATAAAGTGTGAAGAATTGCATGCCCAGTTTTATCTGCTGCTGCACAAGTACGCTGAGCCGATTTCCCTTTACCAAAATGAGTTGTCATCCCTCCAAAGGAACGTTGATATATTTTACCTTCCCTTGTACGAGAAAAAGGAACACCAAAATTTTCAAGCTCTATAACAGCTTTAGCAGCATTTTTACACATGTATTCTATCGCATCTTGATCACCAAGCCAATCTGATCCCTTTACTGTATCATATGCATGCCAACGCCAATCATCTTCAGTGATATTTCCTAAAGCTGCACTGATTCCACCTTGTGCTGCAACTGTATGACTGCGTGTAGGAAAAATCTTAGAGATACAAGCGACTGAAAAATTAGTAGCAGCCATTCCAAGGGTTGCTCTAAGTCCTGCTCCACCTGCACCCACCACCACTACATCGTACTCATGTTCTATAATTCTATAGGATAACCTCTCCATATCTGCTTATTCAAACCATAAACTAATAATATCACCTAAAGAGAAAAATTTATACTAATTTTCTAGCCCTTCAGTAAAATATAAAGAAAAAAGCAAAATAGTAAGTAATTGAACTTAATAGATAAAAATTAATTAAGAGCTAGACATTAAATAAAATTTAAACAATAAGTTACTTGTAATGACTATAAATTAAGTACAAACATATCACAAAATTTTTGAAAGATTAGATTCTTTTACAAACTTTTGTCAGTAAACCTTTATTCCTTCTATGTCTTGTAAACAAAAAAAATTAGAATCAATGCTCTACACACTTTACTATTTATAATAGTTTGCTTGATTAATATCATATACTACAACTACTTATTTCACAATAATAGTACTTTGGCATCACATCTACATATCATAGTTAATTTAAAAAAAACACTAATCATAACAAAAAATACTACTTATACACCCAATCAACACTAAAAAAATTAACCATAAGATTAACAAAACTACTATAATATACACTTTCTCTCAACAGCTTAATCTGTTTTTAACTATCTATTCTATAAACAATAGACCAACTTCTCATCTTCAATTGATACCAACCTAATAAAATTATTCCTTTTTTATTTTTTTATTAAAAGCACCCACTATTGATATAGTACTAGCTTGAAGCTTATACAATACTCCCCCCCTATTTTATTATTACGAGGCTTATACATAAGCATTAAATCCTTTTTAAATATCTTTTACACATCCTTATCATACTTCCTTTAAAAGCTTAATTTATTATATATCTTTTAGTAATGATTTATTACATAATTTTTTAAATAATGAAATAAGACTTATTATTCTCTTTATAATCCTTAATATGAACAAAGTATTAAAATATGCATAATTCTTTTATAAAAAACTTCCTATCATAAATTACAATGCCTATCCACTCACAAACAATACATAGTGGTTCAACTTTAAAAGTTTATTTCATTCAATCACAAAAATAATTAACTTCTCTGCTATCCATACACTCCTTAATATCAAATTCTAAAATTATTAATCTGCCCACCTATCTTCCATTTCATCATACTTTCATAAAACCTTCCTATAACTTGTGAAAACTGATTTTTTACTATAAATCAAGCTCTCAAGGCTCAATTATATACTAAATATAATAATCCTAAGGAAAATATTATGTTTTTAATAACAAATAATTATCTGTATATTACTTAGACATTTTTTCTTACAAAATACTAAAGTTAATAAATGCTACTCACTAACTTTAGCAACTTCTTACAATTAGAATTCTTTACGTCAAGTATTAATGCACTTTCTTTGAATCTTTAAACTCCTAACCTCATAAAAAAAATAATACCTATTTACTTTAACAACATAAAGTAGAACACTTTTTAAAAGCATAAACTGTAGAATAATTCAGCAAAAAATTTTCGCTCTCTCATCTTTAATAATACAAATTAAAAACTAAGTCACCTCTGAAACACAATAAAGTACCCTACCACTAATTTTTCTTTATACACACTCACCTGATCTATTTACTTTTAAAGCTCTAAAGAGCTAATCTTAATAATTTTTCATCCATTACCACTCTAATAATTTTAATATTATAAAACTGCTTAGTTAACTCAGAGAGTTATTATTACCACTTTACACGTTAAGATTAAAAGTAATGAAGTTGCGTGATAACAAAACTGTAAAAATACCCTTAATTTTAGTTTATCTAAAATATTTATATATATTTTTTAAACTTGTTTTATACAAAAAAAGTTCTCATTATAACTAATTTCAAGTTTTTATGTAAGATAAAAATAATACTAAACCTTAAATTAATATTATATATCTATAAAAATAGATCAACTACAAATATTAGTTACAAATAACATAAAGTTAAAATCACTTCACAGTAAGGATAAAAATTAATAAATATTTATGATATAAAAACTTCTAATAATATTTATATAATTAAAAAAACTTAACAATACCATTACTCCATGCTTCCAACTTCTATGTATTAGAACAATAAGAAAAATAAAGACTACTATAAATTTTTAATTAATTATTATATAAAAACACAACACCTAAGTAATATTTATAAAAAATAAATATTTTGACCAACATATAATACATAAAACTATAAATACTATATCCCAACAAAATTTTGCACCAACAACACTACTCTTACAAAGAATTCATAATTTCGCTCATTGAAACTATAGGTCATACATAAAAACAACATAACATTAACATAACAAATTTATATTTACAGTAATTATTTCATACAAAACCAAAATTAACAACCTTTACAATAACTACTATCACCAAACTTGACATAAAATAGTATTGCAGTTAATACTTAAATAGGCTTACTTAAATTTATCGTTAACAACAGGATTAAATTATGTTCACTTCAAAAGTTTCTGCAGCAGCAGATACAACTAGCAATACACCAGGTATTGGTACATCTCTTGCTAACCTTATCCCACTAATTTTAATAATTGTAGTATTTTATTTTTTTATTATCCGTCCCCATCACAAAAAATTAAAAGAACTTAAAAAGATGATAGATCAAGTAAAACGTGGCGACACTGTTGTTACGTCTGGTGGAATAATAGGAGAAGTTAACAAACTTGACGAAGCAAATGCACAGTTTATAATAGAAATAGCACCAAAAGTTGAAATAAAAGTTCTAAAATCTGCTATATCTGAAGTTTTAAATAAGGAAGCTCAAAAAATAGTAGTTAAAGCAAGTGAAAAAGTCAAAATTGAAAAGGAAGACAAAAAAAACAAAAATAGATTAGATAAAACAAATAAAGGATAAAACAATATTAAAATTAAAAATGCTTTATAACTAAAACATAGCTGTGTGTGGAATATTTGGTGCAGTAAGTAATGGTGATTCTATAATACCAACTTTACTAACTGGATTGCAAAGATTGGAATATAGAGGATACGACTCTTCCGGTATAGCAATTATAAATAATAAAGGCAAGATAGAAGTCAGAAAATCAGAAGGTAGAGTTAAAAGACTATATGAAGTCATTAACAATAGTAAAATATCCAGCAGTACAGTTGGAATAGCACATACCCGCTGGGCTACACATGGAGCTCCAAACCTTAAAAATGCCCATCCTATTCATATCAACAATATTGTTGTTGCTCATAATGGTATAATTGAGAATTATAATTTGCTAAAAAAAAGCTTAGAGAAAAAAGGAATACAGTTTTACACTGATACTGACACAGAAATCATACCAAATATGCTAACTATATACCTTAATGAAGGTCTTTCACCTATTGATTCTCTATCTAAGTGTTTAACCAATTTGCATGGTTCTTTTGCTTTAGTCTTATTATTTGCAGAACATCCAGATGTTTTGTTTGTAGCAAAAAAAAAATTACCTTTAGCAATAGGTTATAACTATAATACTTCATTTGCCACTTCAGATTCTAATACCCTAAGTTCAATGGTAGAAAGAATATCTCATTTAGAAGATGGCGACGTTGGAGCAATAAAATCCACTGGAGTTATCATATATAATAATGGTATTCGAGTTGAGCGTAATATAAAAAGCAACAGTCCAAATAATTTTTTAATTAGTAAAAATGGTTATCCTAGCTTTATGTTAAAAGAGATTTTTGAGCAACCTCACACATTAAATAAAACAATAAATCAATTTTATAAAAAGTATACAAAAGTAATATCTGCTCATAAAAAACCATTTTCTAAGCTGAAGTATATTACTATAATCGGATGTGGATCATCTTATTTCTCAGGATTAATAGCTAAATACTGGCTGGAAAGCATTGCTCAAATTCGAGTTTACTTAGAAATTTCATCTGAGTTCAGATATAGCAACACAAAACTAGAAGAAGGAAGTTTTGGATTATACATATCTCAATCCGGAGAAACTGCAGATACCATAGAAGCACTTCATTATGGAAAATCACAAAAACAAATAATTATTAGCATAACTAACACATTCAACAGTAGCATTGAAAAATTTTCAGATATTGTATTACATACTCTTGCTGGACCAGAAATCGGTGTTGCTTCAACAAAAACATTTTCCGCACAACTTGCAGTTTTAGCATGCTTTGTCCTGGAACTTGCAAAAATAAAAGGCACATTAAGTAAAAAAAGAATACAACAGATGAGAGATGCTATTAACTCTATCCCTGAATACGTTGAGTATGTTCTAAATGTAGTGAAGATACAACATATATCAAGCAGCATATTAGAACACAGTAGTATTATCCTAATAGGAAGAGGAAGTTCATATGGAATTGCAATGGAAGGTGCATTAAAGATAAAAGAGCTTTCGTATATTAACACCATTGGCATTGCAGCAGGAGAAATGAAACACGGTTCAATTGCTTTGATAGATTCATCTGTACTTGTCATAGCAATTATCCCATACGACAATTTATTTTTCAAAACATTATCCAACATACAAGAAATTATTGCAAGAAAAGGTAAAGTTATTGCTTTTAGCGATAAAAAAGGAGTTTCACTTTTAAGAAAAGTTTGTACAGATGTAGTGCAACTTCCAGGTACTAATAGTTTTATTTCTCCAATAATCTATAGTATAGCTATGCAGTTCCTTGCTTACTCCATTACAATAAAAAAAGGACTAGATGCTGATTATCCAAGAAATTTAGCTAAGTCTGTTACTGTCGAATAATCACCAAGCTTTAACTAAAATAATATTTGTATACCCATCAAATTAGTTTTATTACAAGCAAATTTTCCGAATTATACTCTCATTTAAAATAAACCATGCATGAAAGCTAATAAGCAGAAAAATAATCTACTTAGGAAGTAAGTGACAAAATTTGTGCTAAATTTATCTTAATTTTATAAAATTCATATAGTTTAACTTGACATTAAACTTCAACTCTATTTACAATCTATTTCGTGAAAGAAAAAAAATGCCTATTTGTTACTATAGCCGGATTACCAAACTCTGGAAAATCTACATTGATTAACAATATTATAGGAAAAAAAATTACAATTGTTACTCCTAAAGCACAAACAACAAGAACCAAAATAAAAGGCATTACAATTTTCAATAAAACACAAATTATCCTTACTGATTCTCCTGGAATCTTCTTTTCTATAGATACAAAACTTGAAAAAGCCCTAGTAAAATCTACATGGTCAGCAATTAAGGATAATGACATAACTTTGCTACTGATTGATATAAAAAATTACTTTAAAAATATAGAAAAAATCAAAATCATATTCGCACGGTTACAACACACAAAAGCAAAATGCATTTTAGTTATTAATAAGATTGATCTAGTAAAAAAGCAAGAGATAAAGATGGCTTATAAATATCTAAGCTTATTTTATAGATTCGAAAAAGTTTTTACAATATCAGCACTAAAAAATAATGGACTTTTAAATTTAATGAGTTATTTATCTGAAGTTGCACCAGTGAGTCCTTGGTTTTATAAAAAAGGACAAATAACTGATTCTTCAGCACATTTTTTATCATCAGAAACTACAAGAGAGAAACTATCCTTGAATTTACATGAAGAATTACCATATTCTACAGCTATCAGAACTGAACAATTTCAAGAAAAACAAGATAAAAGTCTTGTCATAAAACAAGTCATATTTGTACTAAAAGATAGTCATAAAAAAATAGTACTGGGAAAAAATGGTAGTTGCATTAAAAAAATTGGTATTGAAGCACGTACAGAACTAGAAAAATTTTTTGAACGTAAAGTTCATTTATTTTTATTTGTGAAGGTACAACCTTGGACTAATCGCCCCGAAGAATATATAAATAATACCTGACTCTTTAAATTAATGCTTCATATTAAAATTAACTAAATAAATTATAGCAACAATCTACTCAATACTAACAACAACAGTATGAAAAAAATCAGAGACGCATTAATAAAACGTAACTCAAAGGAAATAATTTAAAAAACACTTCTCTAATCAGTCTTTTCATCATATTAGCTATCCAGTTTAATCTATATTAGTATAAAACAATTACTAAGGTAATTTACCACAATAAATTGGATTAAAAGCATGCTAAATTTAACAAATAAAAAATTAATAAAGAAATTTTTAATTATGCATAAAGAAATAATAAAATTAATTTATTCAACAGACATATTTTAACAATATCAATACAAAATAGCATGCTTTAATTACGAATTTAAGCAATATATTTTTTTAAACTAGCAATAAGTTGATATTATAATCAGAAACATAGTAGCTATTTAGAATTATAATTTACTTGATCTCCTTTTTGATTTTAATCTCTCGCACAATCAATGAAGTTTATACATTATTAATCTCCCTGGTAAAATTGGCAACAAATTATTATTTATAGACCTATATTATAGATACAAAAAATTTAAAATCACTATAAAACAGATGTAATTAATAATTATTTAATTTATTATAATCTCTTCTTTTTTAAGATAAAAACTAAAGTTATAACAAAATTATAAAAGAGCATTCTCAAAACATAAGATAAAGGCATGCCTAAAAAGACTCTTAAAAAAGAGCAAAACAACCTATAATATAAAACTTTATAATTGAACCTAAAAATAATAATAAACTTAAATTAAATACTAATTATAATATACCATATTTCATAAATAAAAATCATAACTGTACAAAAACTTCATTTAAGTCTACTGAAACAATACAACTCTAAACACTAACATTTATTTTTATAAAAACGTAGTAAATTTATACCTTAGATAAAGTATATAACATAATACTAATATTACTTTATAAATATATCCTTTATAACTTTTTCTGCCATAAACTCAATATAGAAAACCTTACTTTAATAAAAAAGGACAAGTAGAAACTATTATACAATTAGATCTAATATTGAGCTCAATAAACTATCCATTATAATACTTTATAAAAAGCACTAAAAGAAAGAGCAGAATAAATCTTAGGCCAGTTAAGTTAATAGCATTGACGCTTTAAAAAGCTAAAGCGCAATTTAGTAAAAAATATAAAACTCCATTCCACTTAGATAGTAAAAAACAAACAAAAAACTTAGTAAAATAACTTCACTTTCAACTATACAAAACGAGTTTTAATATTAATTTTTTTTATACTTTTTACAGTTTATAAAAAAACAAGTTTTATATTAATATACTAAAACATACATACAAAAAAAACTTAACATAAAATGTCAATTATACAGTAGTTACTCACTGAATCGGCATAAATTTAAAGTAACTAAAAATTTTCACTATAAATAAAATGAGAGTTTAAATAAATTTACCAAGAAAATTGCGTTAATCCATATTTCTATTATCTTAGAACTTCTGTATACTATTATAAAATAAGTTTATAGATAGATCATGAAAATAATAATAGGCAGCTCTGCTAAAGAATTAGGAAAATCCATAGCCAATAAACTAAATGTTAAACCATTGCTTACTCAAGTATCAAAGTTTGCAGATGGTGAAATAAATGTATACGTAAAAAACGATGTCTATAACCAAGATATATATATAATACAATCAATTTCTCCTCCAGTAAACGATAATCTTATGGAGCTTTTGCTTACAATTGATACAGTAAAAAGATTAAGAGCTAAAAAAATAACAACAATTATTCCTTATTATGGATATAGCAGACAAGATAGAATTATTAAAAATAATAATATGCAATCCGCTTTAAGTGCTAAACTGGTAACAAATCTTATTAAAACTGCAGGTACAAATAGTGTTGCAGTGATTGATATTCATTCAGATCAAATTGAGGGTTTTTTTGATGTACCAATAACTAACCTGAACTGCTTTGAAATATTTGTTGAATCCATATATACAGAAAACTTAGCAATAGTTGCACCTGATATTGGAGCGATTGGTAGAGCACGTACTTTTGCGAAAATTTTAGAAAAAAAACATGAGATAAGATTTAATAATGAAATTATTATAATAGATAAATATAGAGAAAAAGCAGGTATATCTCAAGTAATGAACATAATAGGAAAAGTAACAAATAAAAATTGTGTTATTGTTGACGATATAGTTGATTCTGGTGGAACACTATGTAGTACAGCTCATGCTTTAAAAAGTCATGGGGCAATATCTGTAGTCTCATGCATAACACATAGTGTCCTTTCAGGAAACGCAGTTGAAAAAATTTCTTCCTCCTCTCTAGATAAACTAATAACTACAGACAGTATACTTCACAAACTAAAAAAAACTAGTAAAATAGAAGTTATTTCAATAGCGAATATTTTAACCAATTTTATTAGAGGAAATCAAGATGTCGATTAGATCCACAGAAGATATAATCACTTCACTAATAGAATTTGCAAACAAGAGAAAAGTAACAATTACTAAAAAAGAAATGCTTAAAATTGCACAACTTGTAAGAATCAAGTTATCAAACGATGAAACTGAGCATTACTCTAAAGAATTAACAATGCTAGATTGGATACATGATACTTTGTTACAAGTCAATACTGAAGGTATCTCTCCTGTACGTTATGGTACTATAGATAAAAACATTCACTTACACAATAATGTTACCAATTCCAAAAGTATGAAAGAAGAAATACTATCCAATACAAAATCTGAACATGGATATTTTGTAGTACCAAAAGCTATAAACAACTAAAATAAAACAAGACTTCTTAAAAAAAATATCAATATTAAATATTATTAATACGTAGCTTTAAGTATAAATTTATCACGAAAATACAAACCAATTCTAAAAACATAGAGTTGTTTATTGCATAATTAAGAAGTTTATGACTTCGTTTGAATATTTGATATAATAATAAAATTATAAGTCATTAAAGTCAATATGAATGAAATAATAACATTTGGTTGTCGTCTAAATTTTTATGAAAGTGAACTGATCAAAGAAGCACTAAAAAAAGCAAGAAGAAAAAATATCATTGTGATACACAGCTGTGCAGTAACAAACGAAGCAGAACGTCAAGTAAAACAAAAAATACGTAAGATTCATAAAAATGATCCAAATAAAGAGATTATCGTAGTTGGCTGTGCTGTTCAATTAGATCCTAAATCATATAGTAACATCCCTGGCGTAAGTAAAGTATTAAATAATCAAGACAAGCTAAAAGCTACAAATTATTTGCTAAATGATAATAAAATATTAGCCAGTGATAACCAAGAAAGTAGTTCCTTAATTAATAAATTTGAAAACAAGTCAAGAGCATTTATTAAAATTCAAAATGGCTGTAACCATGATTGTACATTCTGCTCAATTACTAAAGCAAGAGGTAATAACAAATCTGTACCAATAAAGAGTATTATTGAACAAATAAGGATTTTCATAGCAAATAATTATCAAGAAGTAGTACTTACAGGAGTTGATATTAGTGATTTTGGTACAGACTTATTTGGAAAACCTTCACTTGGTTCAATGATCAAAAAAGTTTTAAAAGACGTTCCAGAACTGAAGAGACTTAGACTTTCCTCTATTGACATTGCCGAAATTGATAACGAATTAATGGATCTAATAGTCAACGAATCAAGATTTATGCCATATCTACACTTAAGTTTACAATCTGGCAATAATTTAATCCTAAAAAGAATGAAACGCCGTCATAACAAAGAACAAGTAATAGAATTTTGTCATAAAGTAAAAAACTTAAGACCTGATATAGCATATGGTGCTGATATTATTACTGGATTTCCAACAGAAACTGATGAAATGTTTCAGGATACAGTTAATCTCCTAAAAGAAGCAAACATAGTTTACCTACATGCTTTCCCATACTCAAAGCAAAAGGACACACCTGCAGCACGAATGCCACAAGTACCAGAAAATATACGTAAAGAAAGGGCAAAAAAGCTAAGAAAAATAAATGAAGAAATGATGATCAACTTTTATCAATCTCTGATAGGTACTAAACAAAATGTTCTGGTTGAAAAAAATAATATTGGCAAAGCAGAAAATTTTGCATCAGTAAAGCTTTTATCAAAGGCTGAAAGAAAAAACATTGTAAAAGCTAATATTATAGGAATGGAAAGAAATTATTTAATTGGAAGTATTCTTTCTTAATTTTCATAAAAATGAAATGCATATAACATTACAAATTACAAATTTATTCGTGACTAAAAAATCTGTTGTTTTTAATGTATTACTAATCTTATGCACCATTTTTTTTTCTGTCCAAGCTGATCATTATCCAGATAATAAACAGTTCATAGATAACTTAATATTTACAAAAGCATCTGCACATCATGAATCTAAAAAAAAAATTAATAAAAAAGAATCTATGTCAGCTAAAGATAGAAAACTTAATTTTTATATCAGTGCTAACCTTGGTAAGGTATACTCAGATAATTCAAAACTATTTATAAATGGCATAAAAGCAATTAGAGAAAGAGTATCTACCTTAGTTAAAAAAAACCGCTATGATTCTATAATAAAAAATATAGTTGCAGATGAAATCAAAAGCGTAAGAAAATTTAATGGCGAAATTAATTTTCATTGGCTCAACAGCATATCTTTAGGTTGCTATACAAGCAAAAACTGCCGAGTTGCTTTTGAAGCTACGTGCTCTAAGATTGATATCAAAAATGATCACTCTTCTTCAGTATTTGACAGATCAGCTAATATATTTGCATTTTTGTTTAATATTTATTACAGCCCAAATATTCAAGATATACAAATTACTCCATATATTGCCCTTGGCATAGGATCAGCAGTTTTTAAATTAAAAAAAATTAATGAATTATCACAAAACTTAATGCCACTAAACATTCCTTGGTTCGCTTATCAAATAAAATTTGGTGTTGACTACCTAATAATTCCAGGAATAAAACCTTCATTTGGTTACCGTTACTTCAGTACTTCAATACCTATTGCAGAGAACATATCAACTCATAGTATCGAGATCGGTTTAACATTAAACTTCTAATCTAAAGACTCTATATATATCCTCACCCTTCTTAATTAGAAACAAAACAGTCGGTAATTACTGTTCTAAACAGTTGTTTGTTTTCAATATTACTCCAGCTTCCTCGTACTTTATAATATAATAAAAAACTTTATCATTTCCTTATATCCTATCAATTTATTCATTAACTAACTTAAGACCTCTTAACATAAAATCAATTATGATTCAATAATTAAAATACCACTATTCAATCTTGCCTTACTCTATTCTATATTCACTATACCCTACATTTAGATTTTTTAATGTAACCACTAATTTTTTTTTACAAAACTGAAATAATATCCACAAATTTTTATAGCAAAAATATTATACCAAAAATTATCAACCAATAATATTACTGCACTCTGTTTCAGAGTGCTGACATAATTAAAATTATTATCCTCTATACATCAGAAAATAAATTTAATTTTCAATAAAAACAGTCATTGCTGATGATTATTAATAATATATACTCCAAAAACTTTAAACAGTAAAAGTATAAACTTACTACTTTCATTAAATTTTTTAGTTAATTAAAGAAAAATTTATTATTAAATGAATACAAAAAGACATTGCCCAACAAATAATAACCCAACTATTTCACTCTCATATTATCTCACTCCTACAAAATACAATTGCTAACTATAAGTATTTTTAAAACTCTATAAAAACTAATTTCTTGGTTAACTATTCTTCCATTACTTAGATAATAAATTTAACATCATCACTTTATTTCAAAATTATTTCATTTTTAACTTTTAAATAATATACTCACTATTTTCTTATTTACGTTTAAACTAGTTTTTAAAAACTTTTCTATTTTGACATTAAACTCCTTACTAATAATTTTTGCATATATTAATAAAGTAAGTTTTTGCTTACAAAAGACTATGAACTTATGAGAAAAGACAAGATTTTCGTGCTTCACCATTCTGAATAGATATTTTTCATGTAACCTTTATTAAAAACTTACTTACCTCAAATTGTAACAATCTTCATAATTTACTCATATAAACATACCCCATACCCTCCTAAAAAAAAGAACACATAAAAAACAATAATATTCAAAGAAAATAAACCTCAAAACCATTTAAAAAGATCCTAATTATTGATTTACCTTTAATGTTTTAAAAATCTTTATTGAAATAGTGTTAGTCTCCATTTGCTCAAATTTATAGTCACTAACTATTATAAAACTATATCTTCAATATCTTATCATCCACACATTCATCGTATTCAATTTCAACTGTAGAATGAGCAATTTTAAACTCATTTAATAATATTTTCTTTATCTCATATAAAATACCAGTATGTTGTGCATCTTGCCTCACCTTAGCATGCATAGTAATTATAAAATAATTATCAGACAGTGACCATGCATGTATATGATGTATATCAATAACTTCAGGTAGCTTAGATATTATCCTACTCTTTATCCCTTCAGCTGATACCCCTTCAGGAGTACCTTCAAGAAGAATATGACAAGAACTTTTAAGAATTTTATAGCCGCTGCTTAGAATTACTATGCTAACAAATACTGATAAAACAGGATCCACTACTTGCCATCCAGTTAGCATGATAATTATAGATGCAAATATAGCAGCTATAGAACCTAAAATATCCCCTATAACATGCAACACAGCGCTTTTTATATTTATATTACTTTCACATTTACTATGCAATATAAAAAAAACTACAACATTAGCAATTAGTCCAAATGTAGCAATAATTAACATTATTTTCCATTCAATATCGACTGGAAAAATAAATCTTCTTATTGACTCAACTATAATAATCACAGAAATAAAAAATAAAGTCAAACCATTAACAAACGCTGCAATTATTT
Organism: Wolbachia endosymbiont of Dipetalonema caudispina; assembly: GCF_013365495.1. GTDB lineage: Bacteria > Pseudomonadota > Alphaproteobacteria > Rickettsiales > Anaplasmataceae > Wolbachia. Next base: position 836,649 of record NZ_CP046580.1, read on the forward strand.
GCAATCTATGATATCCGTATGATCTCTGTAGATCAGACTTCTTAGCTGAAAATTTATGTGCTATCCAACTTAATACTAAAGCAAAAAGATCAATAAGCATATGACCTGCATCCGACAATAGAGCAAGTGAATGCGAAATTATTCCACCTACTATTTCCATAAACATTGTAATTGCAACTATTATTATAGAATGAATTAAACGCTTGGACTCTGCTGCTGAATGTTTGCCGTTATGTACTGCTATCATACAAACCTTTCATGGATAGAAAAAAGTGGGTAACACTGGGCTCGAACCAATGACCTCTTGCACGTCAAGCAAGTGCTCCACCAACTGAGCTAGTTACCCATTATGGCTTTAGTATACTTTCTCAGTAGAATTAAAGTCAATTTACTTTTAAAGTATATATTTATCACTTTATCTAATATAATCTAAAAAAACAATATATAGAATCTCAGCTATATTCTGTAACTTAATATATCAAATTCATCTTTCATATTTTTATTCAAATTAGAATTTAAAATATATTAAAATATATAAAATAAAAAAACAAAATATTAATCACACACTAAAAATACAATAGTTGAGCAAAATTATATGAAAAGTAAATTACAAACAATAGGAACCATAGCAAACAATTACTAACCTAATAAAAATAAAGATCACAAATGATCATGCTTCTCAAAACAATTTATGAAAAATAAGTTCAAGTAATCTTTTAATAAAGCAGTCTAATCACTATATTAAAGTATATCTCTTGACAAAATAAAAAAAACTTTACTATTAGAAAATAAATAACTTTTATAAAAGGAAAATATTTTTTTTATAAAAATGATAAACTGACTTGATATCAAAAATACATAAAAAACATTATAAAAATATAAAATACATTCAGTAAGAACTATAATCATGATATATAATTGATGAAATTATATATGACAACTATACATAAAACAAGGTTTATCAATTACTCAATAAGTGATCAAGGTAAATATATAGACTCTAATATATTATAAATTCATATATATAAAATTTATTACGTCATATACTAAATCAGGTTCAAAAAGGTTAAACTGAAAACAAACAAGAAAAATTTAGTATATTTAAAGATAAAATTAGGAATTATTAGAAATAACTTCTCAAAAAAAATAACCATTATCTAATAAATTAAAAAATTTATAGTTATAAAATTAATAACATATTATACAAAAAACTTCTAAAGAATAGCTGACTAGCATAAAGTAATAATAAAATTTAAGAAATTTATATAAAATATAATATTTAAATAAAAAGTAAGTTAAAAAAGATTAAGAGATCAAAAAAAAGAGCAGTAAATATTCTCAACAAGAAATAATATTAATATTTCAAAGTAAACAAATTTAATAATCACTGAAGTCAATACTTAAATCGCGACTTAATCAACAATAATTTTAAAATAAAAATTTTTAAAGATCTACTAATCAAAATAACAATACTATTATCATAATAAAAATCTTCTCAAAGTGTTAAAAAATATTAATCTCAATGAAATTTCTCAAATCAAAAAAGATAATAATTCATTCCTATCACATGGAAACATTACACTTCAAACTCTTTTTTTTACTTAAAAATTTAAAAAAAACTAAAATATTTAATAGTAGTCATGATATTATATACCAAATAACAGTATTATATTATCCCTAATACAACCATATTAGTATATGTATTCCTAATGGTGAAAATAATGGCTATACCGTGCAAAGATCAATTATCATGATTACAACCATATCATCAAACATAAATTTATTTATATGTCAACATTTTCTTAATTTCATACTAATCTAAATAAAACCTTAATAAAATATTTAACAAAACATGTTTTTTAATTCATAAATAATGAGAAATGCAATTTTATAAAACTAATTAACAACAAGTATAAAAATCTCACTTTAAAAAAACAGTAAAAAACGTATTGCATTATCAAATGTACAGCAGTTATCGTACATTTTGAAAAAAATTATTAAAATTAAAATATTAACAATTTATTCATACAGTAGCGGAATATAGAAAAATTCTAAGTGCCATTTTCTTTCAAAAACAATAACGCAAAAACACCCTATCACAATGCTAAGTAAAATTACTAAATCTAATTACACTAAATCGAGAAAAAACATAGCCGATGAAAAAGATGAAGTAAAATCTAATACCTTTCACACTTTCGAAACAAAATAAGTTTAAATAAAGTTAAACTTACTTTTCTAGTAATCCTATTTATAATTTTAACATCATCTCAAAAATCAAGGTTCATAAACAAAATAAAGAGCAATAACAAAAATGTGAAGACATCAATACCAAAAATAGATAAAAGCTCTAAGCAATTAAAAAAAACAACGTAAGACCAATATTACAATAAATTTTAATAACATAAAAACTTATCTTTAAAAAGAACTATAATAATGTAGCACTGCCTTACGCATTGCTAACCCGAACTCTACCTGCCGCAAAATAACACAATCTGCTATATCACTACTAATTTCAACTCCTCTATTTATCGGTCCAGGATGCATAACAATAGTATCAGATTTTGCATACGATAACTTCCTCAAATCAAGCCCATATAAATGAAAATACTCTCTCTCCGAAGAGATAAAATAACCATTACTCATGCGCTCCTTCTGTAATCTTAAAAGCATAATTACATCAGCATCTTTTATACCTTCAATTAATGAATGATAAACTAAATTTACTTCAGAAAAATGTCTACAAATCAGAGTTGGGGGAGCAATCAAGCATATTTTCGCTCCAAACATTTTAAATAATCTCATGTTTGATCTTGCAACTCTACTATGCAAAATATCTCCACATATCACAATTTTAAGATTTTTTATCTGATTTTTATAACTGCTAACAACAAAATAATCGGTAAGGGCTTGAGTTGGATGTTCACTACTTCCAGTTCCTGCATTAATGAGTGAACAGTTAACACTTTGAGCTAATATATCAATAAAATCACTATTTTTTTGCCTAATTATTATGTAATCAGGATTCATTGCATCTAATGTTTTTATCATATCCTTCAAACCTTCTCCCTTATTAATAGAAGAAGATTTTATTGGTAAAGTTAGAACATTTGCTCCAAGACTTTTTGCTGCTATTTCAAAAGATGCAAGTGTACGTGTTGAGTCTTCAAAGAATAAATTTATTACTGTCTTACCTTCTAAAAGGTGACAATTTACAACTTTATTTTTAAAGTATTGACTAGCTAAATCAATTATATTTTTTACATCATCAACTGTGAGATCTCGTATGCTAAGTAAGTTCTTTCTACTACCCATAGCTTTTTCTTAAGAGATAATTATAATTAAAATCTATTCTACTTTCTTATACCTTAATTTTCAATAATCCACTAATAAAATAAGAATCCAATCTAATATTACAGTATCTAAATAAAATTAATATTAATTAAAAATGAGGTTAAATTTTATCAATCTAATAAAAATAATAAAAGCAAAGTCAAAAACAGTTTTAAAATAAAGAAAGTAATGATAAAAAAGCTTACTTTAAACAAAACTTTAACATACTCTCTGCAAAAATAACGCTTAGTTGTACTTTTAATTATTCTAGCTCTTCACTACAATCTTACTGTATCATCGAATAGAATGAAACTTTAATATATAGAGATTACATAAATAATAATAAAACCAAAACAAAACCTTACTTTAATAAAGATCTAATATATTTAACAGTAAATAAGTAAAAAAAATTTATAATAAACTTAGCAATAAAGTTAAAAATATTGAGAGAAAAATCTTTAATAATAAAAAAATTTAACCTCCTAACATCTACTCAAACACTGAGCATTACTATATAACAAGAGCATCACAAACAACTTTAAGTAAAACTTCAAGCTTTTATAACACAGGTTATTTTTCAATCATTCCTAAAGACTTTTAATACATCACCACTAATATTTACATCCACTACCCATTTTCCTTAAGAAAAAAAAGCTAATTTAGCTTGCAATATTCTTTTACACATATTCATCAAACGGAATAATTCTTAAAATAATTTACTACTAAAATATATCTTTTACTTACATATAATATAAATTTGTCAAATATCATTACTTTCTTAACACAATCATTTATACTACACTAACTAATTCTTTTATTTCTTAAACCATCGTTTTCAACATAAAAATAATTAACTTTAAAATTAAGCAAAATTATAAAAGGAGCACTAATACTTTTTCTTTTCATTTATGTTTACTAAATTTTCATACTACTTTAATTCTTTAAAATTTACTTACATTTATTATAAACTAATATTTTAGTTATTTCTATAAAAGTAAACTAATAATTTTCACTATATCTAAATTTTAGAGATAGTATTTTCGAACTATAAATCTCTTACATAACAAAAGTTATACATATTTTTTTATTCCTTGAAATATATTCACAATATTTATGCTAAAAAAGTCACCATTACCACTCCTATGTGAAAGTAGCTTAAAAACATTAGCTATAACATCTAACGCTTATTCTCTTCTCTCTCACAAATTCATAAATATGAAGACTAATTTCTCTTTAATGGACAAAATAAAAGTTTACTACTTGTAAGTCGTTATTTTCACTATTTATTTCACATAGAAAAATAAAACCACCAATACAACTACTATTATAATATCTATATTAAAGTTCTCTAAGCTTTTAATTTTTTAATAGATATTTTTTACCAATAGTTCTATCTATAATTAATATTTTATAAGAATACATTTGTCATGCATAATTTTTTCTTATAGCAATGTATAACAAAATATAAATATTCGATAAAAATATGAAATGATAAGAATTACAACGTACGTTATAATCAAAAAAAATTTTTTTTATAATCACTATAACACCATTCATTAAAACGACTCTAAATAAAGCACTTATTTACAACAACTACACTGTTTGAAATAATTACTCAACCACCACACCTACTTTATTAATTTTATTAATTAACTTTTTCATCATATTTAAGAAGTTTATTACTCTTTTTTTTTACAAAGCGCTAGTATAAACTTAAGATCATTTTATACTCAGAAGCACCACAAACTTTATAACATTTTCCCTCTAATACTAATATCTTTATACATCTAGCTAAAATTGATCATACTCTATTTTCTTATGATTGATATTTTCATCAAGCGTTTCTAAATTACTTTAATTACAGAATAAAATTAAAATATTTTGACAATAAAAACAATATATTAATACAATAACTTTTTATTACACATAAAAACAGAACAAACTTGCTTTACTTGCATACACACTAAAGCTAAAACTGTATACAAAACATGCATAAAAAATTGTCCTGCACTTTACTCACAAAATATATTCATTTTTAACCAAATTCTATGGTTTTTTAACTAATTAAAATTATTAAGCCCCCCCCTTGCTACTTTTAATAGCCAACCTTTTTTTATAAAAAATACTAAATTAATATAAATTAGTTACCAACAATTTTTCTAAAACTCTACTAAATATCATAAAATATATATTATCTTTTTAGAACAAGAACACCTGCTATTATTAGCTATTCAAATATACACATCTTAATATTCTTTGTTCTTTATCCTTAAAAACTAATATTTAAAAATAAAAAATCAATATAAAAATTGCCTATCAAAAATTCTTTCACCTAATGAACAATCCTTATTAAAAAGTAAAGTGATTGTGTTTTCATGATCCTTCTGTATCTTTATCTGCGATATATCATGAAATTCTTTGTAATCCGATACCACAAGTGCTGGACGATTTTCCACATCATTAATATCAAGTTGTACTACTGTATCATTTGAAATTAATGCTCCATTCCAATGCCTTGGATAATAACTATTAATAGAGGTCAATGCAAGTAAATTCGAATTTAAAGGTAAAATTGATCCACCTGCAGAAAAATTATACGCAGTGCTACCTGTAGGAGTAGATAATATTATTCCATCACCTCTAAATTTTTCTATTTTTAGCTTATCATTTATAGTAATATTCATTTCTACTATTTGATTTGCTTTTCTAAAGACATATACTTCATTGACTGCTATATAATGATAACTTTTACCGCTTATATCTGTAGCTTCCATTTTCAATAAAGTCAACTGAGTCAAAGTAGCATACTCTATATGAGTAATCAAATCCTCACTACAGCTAAAACACTTATTCATCAAAAAACCAACATTACCAGTATTTGTTCCATATACATGCATACTTTTATTTCCTATAACATAGTTGTGTAAAGTACGTAGCATAAAACCATCACCACCAACAACTATCAATAAATCAACTTTAAACTTACTTTCTTCCGTTATATTAACAAAATTAAGTTTTTGTAACAGTCTAGATACTTCCTGAGATTTTGGTGATAGAGAAGCAACATAACCTATATTTTTATATTTATGATGCATATTTTAGCTAGTTCTCCAAAATAAGAGAAAAAATTAGAAAATATCCCCATATCTATTGTTAAATTTAGCTACCTTACTAGTTTTACTCGCTGATCCGCTCGTAAAACTTCCAGTCCATGCAGGATGGGTTAGAGGATCTCTATCAAGTTTCACTCTATCACCTTCCTTACCATAAGTGGAACGAGTTACAAACTCTTGACCATCTGTTGTAACTATAGTTATTTTATGATAATCAACTTTTATCATACCTGCCTATAAACTCTCAATTTATTAACATTCTAGTAAACTTAATTTATTAAGTCAATCAGTATTCAAAATATTGACAAAAATTAAATAATATAGTCTCCTTATGAAAAAGAAGTAATAATTATTATGATTTTTGCCTTCCCTGGTCAAGGCTCTCAATTCATAGGAATGGGGAAGAGCTTGTATAATAATTTCTCTGCTGCAAGACAAGTATTTAATGAAGTAGATAACATTCTAAATAGAAACTTATCAAGTTTAATTTTTAATGGTCCTATTGAAGAATTAACTATTACAAAAAATGCTCAACCAGCTATAATGGCAGTGTCAATTGCAACGTTACGTACTATAGAATACGTACTCGGCAGGTCTCTTTTCTCTGACCAAAATACTAAATACATTTGTGGCCATTCAGTTGGAGAGTACACAGCACTATGTGCTGCAGGTGCATTAACCCTTGAGTCCGCAATCAAGCTGCTAAAAGTTCGTAGCAAAATAATGCATGATGTTTCGCTGAAGCGTCAAGGAGGAATGGTTGCACTATTAGGTGCAGAAATAAGTGAAGTAGAAAATATATTAAAATCTACCCAAATTAAAGGAATCTGCGAAATTGCGAATGATAACGGAGGTGGACAAGTAGTAGTGAGTGGTACTATAAAAGCTCTTGAAATGTTACCTAATTTACTCAAAAACACAAGTGTAAGAAAATCAATAAAATTACAAGTTAGTGGACCTTTCCATTCATCTCTTATGAAACCTGCTGATAAAAAATTTTTAAATTTTTTAAAGAATATCAAAATAACTTCTCCTTTAATTCCCTTTGTATCAAATGTTACAGCAAAAGAGGAAAGTAATCCTAAAGCTATAAAAGCTTTACTCGCTAAACAAATTATCAGTAAAGTAAGATGGAAGGAAATGATTTTATATATGTCAAGTCGTGGTACTAACAAATTTATTGAAATTGGCCCTAATAAAATTTTATCTAATTTAGTAAAGAGAATTGATCAATCTATTAGTACAAAAAATGTAAATAGTATTAATGACATTAACAATTTTTTAACAAGCCATTGATATCTGTAAAGAAAAATCTAAAACTATTTAATTAAACGTTATTGTATCTTAATAACAAAATAACAGAAAAATTATTCAATCAATGAACTACCTGTCATTTTACCTGCTTTTTTAATTCCAAATAACTGTAAAATAGTAGGGGCGACATCAGATAACTTTCCATCTTTTAATTTTAAAGTGCTATAATAATTAGAACACACAATAAATGGAACCCTATTCAAAGTATGTGCTGTATGAGGTATATTATTTTTTTCATCAAATATACACTCGACATTGCCATGATCTGCCGTAATAATAAGCACAGCATTGCCTACTTTATTAACAGCATTGAAAACTTTTGCTAGGCAACTGTCTACAGTTAACACAGCCTTCTTAGCTGCTTCCATATTGCCTGTGTGTCCAACCATATCAGGATTAGCATAATTTACAACTATCAGTGCAAATTCTTGAGAATAAATTTTCTCCACCAGCCTTTCAGTAAGTTCAAAAGCCGACATTTCTGGCTTCAAATCATAAGTTTTAACTTTTGGTGAAGGAATGAGAATTCTTTCTTCACCAAGAAAAGGTTTTTCTTTTTTACAATTAAAAAAAAAAGTTACATGGGGATATTTTTCAGTCTCAGCTATACGTAATTGTCGTAATTTATTATCTTCCATTATTTGTCCTAAAGTATCAGCAAAAGATGCAGAAGAGAAAAGAAAAGGAATATGAAAATCTTCTTTATATTTCATCATACTTAAAACAGAAGATAATTTTACTCCTTGACTATAGTTTGTTTTACCCAACAAAATACTTGTCAACTGTATCATTCTATCAGCACGAAAGTTAGCAAATAATACCCCATCCTCTGGTTCTATACCTTGATAATTACCTATCACTGTAGGTTTAATAAATTCATCAGTTACACTACTTTGATAATTAGTATTAATTAACGATATAACATTATCATAACGTGGTGCTTTTGTAAAAGCGATAGCCTCAAAAGCCTTAATTGTCCTTTCCCATCTATTATCACGATCCATAGCATAATAACGTCCAGAGACAGTAGCAATTACTATATTGTTACCCTTTATACTTTCTTCAAACTCTTGAATACATTTTTTCCCAGAATTTGGCAGCGTATCTCTACCATCTAAAAATGCATGTATCACCACTTTAATTCCATACTGTGATACTTTATTTGCTAAAGTTGTAATATGTTTTTGATGCGAATGAACCCCACCATCTGATACTAACCCCATTATATGACATACACCATTTTTATTTTTTAACTTTTTAATAAGATACTGTAGATTTACATTATCTTCTACTGCTCCAATTCCTTGATTAATAAGTTGTAGACTTTGCATTTCTACTCTACCACTACCAATATTCATATGGCCAACCTCTGAGTTACCTATTTGACCACTTGGTAATCCAACATCAGTTCCACAAGCAGATAAACTGCATTTTGGATAATTAGAGTTAATATACTGCCAACATGATGGATTAGCATTGCTAATAGCATTATACTTACTACCTTCTATTCCATTTCCCCAACCATCCAATATACATAAAACAACTGATTTAAAGCCCATAAAAAAATTATCTCATTAAATTAATATTTTTTGATATTATCAAAAATAAACTCTCTTTAACAATCATCTCCAAATTTTTAATATTAATATCCAACATAACTATATAACAAATCTTTAACAATGATATAATCACACGCAACCCAGAACAGAAACTACAAATAAATTTTTACTATCCTATTACCATAAAACTTAAATTACCTCCAAGTCTATAAAATAATTTAACAAACCACCTATTTTTATACTTTAATAACTCTATCAAAACATATTTCATAAATACAACTAATCCCATTATCAAACCAAAATAAAAAGTAAACACTTATAAAAAGTGAAAATTATAATATTTTTTATATAAAATACTACTTACATAACTAAACTAAGTATTTTCTATTATTAAATTCTGCAAAAAATCCACTCTCCTCAAGAAAACATACCTATAAAAATACATTTTCTCGGTCTTACTTAGACTAAAAAAAGATAACCTTCTAATAATCAAAATATTGCAAATTTAATATAGATACTATAAAATTTCAAGCTTAGAAAAAATAATTTAATAAATTAGAGACACATTCAATAATTAAGAAGCAATATTTTTTTCATATTTATCATGAGCATAACTAAATATAAAAGCTGCTATTACCTCATAAAATTATTATAAATTCCTAATAACTACCATTTACTCAAAGAAAAACAAATTTGCTGATTATTTTTACAAATCATTAAAACAATTACATTACAATAAGCATTACAAATCAAACTTTTAAAAATTGTCTTGAATATTTACCATATAACCTTTTATAACTTATTTATTAAAAATCTCTCTTAATTTTTGCAATTAAAATATAATATGATTATATTACTCTAATTCAAAATTATTACTTTACTATCATTGACTACATCAAAAATTTCATATTATAATTATACTCCCATTATTAGCTTTTACTAAAAGCTTTGATAACAAAAATGTCATTTATGCATATTCCAGTCTTACTAAAAGAAATGCTGTCACAACTTTCACCACAAAATGGCGGCACATATATAGATGCTACATTTGGAGCTGGAGGATATAGCAAAGCAATATTAGAATCAGCTGATTGTAAAGTATATGCAATTGATCGAGATAAAACAGTCATTAAGTTTTTTAATAGCTTAAATATTAAATATCCCAACAAAATAAAATTGTTTATTGAAAAATTTAGTAACATCAAAACCATAATAAATAGCACTAACTCCTGGCACTTTATTGAATCTTCTACCATAATTCAAAAACCCTCTTCCATTATCTCAGCAGAGATTAATAAAAAAAAAGTAAACTCAAAATTAAGCATTGAGATGATACCACACAATACTGTAGATGGAGTTGTATTTGACATAGGAGTATCATCTATGCAAATTGATGAAGGAAATAGAGGATTTTCTTTTTTACATAATGGTCCACTTGACATGCGTATGGATAGTTCCTCTTACATTAACGCCTCAATATTCGTTAATACTCTACATGAAGAAGAAATTGCAAATACTATCTATAATTATGGAGGTGAACGTCACTCTCGTAAAATTGCAAGAGCAATAGTAAACGCACGTAAAAAAAAAACTATCAACACTACATTTGAGCTCGCAGATATTATACGTTCAGTAGTATTTCGTGGAAAAAACAAAATTGACCCTGCAACTAAAACATTTCAAGCAATCAGAATATGGGTTAACGATGAGCTTAAAGAACTTGAAAAAGGTATTAAAGCTGCATCCGAAATCTTAAATAAAAATGGTAAGATAATTGTCATCACTTTCCATTCTTTAGAAGATCGTATAGTGAAAACCTTCTTTAAGAGTCTGTGCGAGCCAAGATTCACCAACCATAAAATATTTTTTCCTTTAAATAAAAAAGTAATCAAAGCAAGTATAGAAGAAATAAGTACAAACCCACGTGCACGTTCAGCAAAATTAAGAGCTATACAAAAACTATTATAAACATCCTATTATTTATCTCAACAATGACACTTTATTTTTAGCAACAAAAAAATATTTTAAGTAAATAAATACTTAGCCATTGAATATGAAAATCAACAAAGATGAAATATAAAATTATCAAAAAAAAGAAAGAAAAAAGTTCGAAGGCTTATTAAAAAAAAATTAAAAAATAGGATTATACTCATTATACTAAGTTAAAACCTCAACTTTTTAAAGAATCATGTATATCAACCAGCCTTAAAAGTTTATAAAAACTATACATTACAAAATAATATCTTTAAATATAGAATAAAACTTTAGCATATCTTTAGCTTCTTCATCTTTTAATTTTACCTTTAATTTTACCTTTATCCTTTCTTAATATTTACCTTAAGCCTTAAAATAAAAAGTCATCACACCAAATTAAAGATAAATAAAAAAAATCAATACTTACTTTATAATTCTTCAAACAAAAGATTTAAGTTTATTAATATTATTTATATTTCATTCAACACTAACTTTATTAGATATATTCACTAATTACATTTAACAATTTTTATACCCCATATTTACCTACTTTTTATCTTCATAACAACTTATCTATATTTAAAATAACCTTGATAATAGCAAAAAGTAAAATCCGTTCCCATTGTTCATAAACACCACCTTTAATTTTTGGTAAGATTTTCACAATTTTTATATAAATAATAAAAAAACTTACCAAAAATAAAAAAAAGTTAATAATATTATTAATAGCAACCTTTATATATTCAAGTATTACTATTTAAATCCTTTCATTATACCTTTAATTATCTTTTTTTATAATGTAAAAAATATTATTATTTTTACATAAAGCTTAATAATATAATCTAACATTTAACAAATTAAAAAATAAAGTTTTTTTGTATAGATAAATTTTCCCAAGTTAGTCTTTTATTTACTTTTTTATAATAACCTTACTACATAAACTTTATTAATAAACCATGCAAAAAAAAACTAGTATCATTTTTTTACATTTTTACTTTATATATTGTATTATATCTTTCCCTTAGGATTCTATAATTTTTACATATATGTTAGAATAAATGGAGATTGATAAAAAATCAAAGCAAAAAAAATATTATATTCACATTTTATATTAAATTCTTTCTAAAAAATCACACAATAAAACTATATACATAAAAGCTTCTTCTTTTTAAAGATTTTTTATTGATTTTTAAATTTTTTTATTATCAAAAAAATATTACCTTATATCATTCACAATGTAGAAAATACAGTATAATAAATCTCTTATTTTTAAAATTACTACCATTCAATTATAAAAATTCAGTAGCTACTTATTCTATATATAACAGTATATAATTAACTTTTATTTTTAAAAATCTAATCAAAACAAACTTCATATTCTAACACAATAATTTTATCTAATTACATTACCTTTTTCTAAAAAATTCATTAATTTAAAAAAAAGACTCTATATTTTACATCTAAATTAATACTAATACACTTCTCACTAATTAATTCATATTTTTTTCACACCTATACTCTTTAAATCAAACTACTTTTACACAAAAATAATTCTCTACTTAATAAAGTCTGAATAAATCAGTAAAAATACACTGTATAAGGAAATATTACATATAATTCTACAAAATGATTCTCACTTAGAAAATCCCAAAAAACCATACTACATAAAAACACTATATAAAAAACAAAAGAATATTATAAAAATAATTAACAGTTACTATTTCAGTTAAACTATTAATAATCAAAAATTAAACAAAACACTAAACTCTTTAATGGCTCTTAAAATGGCTCTTAAAAAAAAATTACATTTAAATAAAGATTATATTTATAATAATTATACTTTAAAATAAACAAAGATCAAATTCTTCAACCAAAAGTTATTTTTACAAAATAAGTGTTTATATTTTTAAAAACTGTATTTAAAATTTACTTATTTTTCTAAAGGTTCTATAATTCCAATACTTATTATGAGTAACTCAAATTTTTCATATGATAAAATATTTTTTTGATTAAAATTATTTTTCTATCAAATCAATCAAGAAATCCACTATCAAAAATTAAAGTTTTCATATTTACTAAAATTAGCACCAAGCATACTTTTTCATCTGAAATAACATACGCAAATTTATATGACTAAATAATTATATTAAGAAAAGTTACTTTAAAAAAATTTTATCAAGCGGCAATTTATAATTTATATATAGATACTATTGTCAATTACTATAATTGACCTATCATCACTTAATAAAAAATATAAAATAAAAAAAATCACAGTATTATTACTTTCTTTATATATTAGAAGTTTAATTTTAACTTACTTATAACTCACTTTTACACAATACTGACCATCCTTAAAAAGAAATCTAACATCTTTCATCCCTTGATTACGAAGCTTTGATACAGCTGATTTAGCAGCCTGAATGCTTTTAAAAAATGCAATATACCCTTTACTTTTTGCATTATTTTTCTTTGGATGATGTTTTTGCATTTCTTTTTCATACTGTTTTCTATAATGAGGAGTATTTTTTACTAACCGTTCTGACATTTTCCTTAAATATTGAATTTTCACTTTTGTAAGTCCAGATTTATGAAATCCTAAAATTTTTGCTGCTTTTTCTGATAAATCTATCAACCTACCTTCAACAAACGGTCCTCTATCATTAACCCTTACAATAAGCTTTTTTCCATTCTCTAAATTAGTAACAAGAACAAAACATGGGAGAGGTAAAGTTCTATGTGCAGCAGAAATTAAATGACGGTTAAACACTTCACCATTTGCTGTAATTGTACTATGACCTTTCATTCCATACCATGACGCTATTCCTACCTCTTCATAACGATTACAATGTTTTGGATAATAAGTTACACCATTTATTGTGTAACTATTACCAATCTTATAGTGACCAGAAGCATTATTATACTTGTTATAAAAACTACAACTACTTACCAAAATAAATAACAAGCACAGAAAAACCGAATTTCTCATTATCATATTCAGCAAAAAAGTTTATACCATAAATATTTTAAATTAAACTATAATAGATTTAGTAATAAGTAAACTTTTACATTAAATTATGAATGCTACTAAAAAAGAAACAATATATATAATTGGTATAGGTGGAATTGGAATGAGCGCAATTGCTGAAATCCTTCATAACTCCAATTATAAAGTTCAAGGCAGTGATATACAATCAAATGCCAATACATGTAGATTACAAAAATTAGGCATAAAAGTCTATATTGGTCATAATGCTAACAACATTATGCATTCCAAAATAATTATACATTCCTCTGCAATACAATCTAATAATATAGAACTAGTTACAGCAAGAAAGAGTAATAAAACAATTTTACAAAGATCAGACATACTTACTAAAATTATGAAAGATAAATATGTAATAGCAGTTTCAGGATCAAGTGGAAAAACAACAACAACTGCTATGATTGCTTCCATTTTAGACTACTCTAATAAACCTCTCTTTATCACTCAAGCAACTGATACTAGAAGCCAAGAAGAAAATTTAAATTCCAGCATTATGCTTCAAGATAATTTCAATACAGGAATTGATGCAACCGTAATTGTAGGAGGAATATTAAATTCCTATAAAAGTAATTCAAAACTTGGGAAAAGCAATATTTTTTTGATTGAAGCTGATGAATCTGATGGAACTATGCTAAGAATTCCTGTGAATATTGCTGTTATAACAAGCATTAATGATGATCACACAAACTATTATAAAACATTCAATAACCTTAAGAAAGCATTTTCTCAATTTGCAAATAAAGCCGACTTTGCAATTCTTCCTAATTCTGATTCCATAAACATTAATCATAATTTAAGTAATTTCATAACATTTGGGCTTGAAAGTGGGAATATTAAAGCCAATAATATTAAACAACATGCCGCCAACAGCATTAAATTTGATGTATTAGTAAACAATAACTACAAAATAAAGAATGTAATATTATCAAACACAATAGGAATACATAAAGTTATCAATGCCTTAGCTGCAATATCAGTTGCAATAAAATTAGGAATTAGCAGTAAAGAAATAAAAAAAGGCCTTCTAGAATTTAAAGGAGTAGTAAGAAGATTTTCTTTAATTGCTAATATTAAAGGTATTAAATTAATTGAGGACTATGCCCATAACCCCAATGAAATACAAGCAACTTTAACAGCAGCACGTTCAATTACTAAAAAAAAAGTGATAGGAATTATTGAACTATCTCGTTTTACTCGTATTTATAATTCTTTTGATGAATTTATACGAATTTTTATGATGTTTGATTATATTATTCTCACTCCTATTCATCCCCCAAAAGATAAACCCATTCCAGGTTGCAGAATTACTGATATAAAAAAAAACTATTCAGCAAAGGATTTAGTAATATAAAAATTATGAATAATGCTTCATTTATTTCATATTTCATCAGTAATTTGACAAACTCCGGTGATATAGTACTATTCATTGGTACTAGTAATAACATAGCTAAGTTAGCAAAAGAAATTGTAGTACTTATGTCAAAAGTAAAAGTTTAATATAATATGAATAAAGTAATTAACAATGTGCTTGCAAGAGAAATTTTAGATAGCAGGGGCTACCCAACCATCGAGGTAGAAATTGAACTCTGTGATGGAACAACAAGTCGAGCTTCTGTACCTTCTGGAGCTTCAATTGGCAAACTAGAGGCTTTTGAGATGAGAGATCAAGACAAAACGAGATATTGCGGTAAAGGAGTATTAAAAGCTGTTCAAACTGTAAACAAAGTAATAGCAAATGAAATTATTGGCATGGATGTAACAAACCAAAATGCAATTGACAAAACTTTAATTGAACTTGATAAGACACAAAACAAATCAAAACTTGGAGCAAATACAACCTTAGGAGTATCTCTTGCAGTTGTAAAAGCAGCAGCAAACAGCCTCAAAATGCCACTATATAAATATCTAGGAGGTGAACAAGCAAATGTTATACCATGTCCACTAATTAATATAATTAATGGAGGGAGACATGCAGATAACAAACTTGACTTTCAAGAATTCATAATTCTCCCTGTTGGAACTGAAACTTTTAGTGAAGCGATTAGAATATCAGCAGAAGTTTTTCACAATTTGCGCAATATCCTTAAGAAAAACGGCTATAGCACAAATGTAGGAGACGAAGGCGGTTTCGCACCCAATATTGAGAATATAGAAAAAGTACTTGATCTGATCATATATGCCATAGAATTTTCTGGTTATTCAATCTATAATCACTTTGCACTTGGTCTTGATATTGCTTCATCTACTTTTTATAAAAATAAAACTTACACAATTAAAAACAAAAAGTTCACCTCAAAGGAATTATTTGAGTATTATTTAAAACTTATAAAAAAATATCCAATAACCTCTATAGAAGACGCAATGAGTGAAGATGACCATGAAGGTTGGAAATTACTAACTGCAAAATTAGGGAAAAAAGTCCAATTAGTTGGAGACGATCTTTTTGTTACAAATTGTCAATTAATACGTAAAGGAATAGAAAAGAAAATGGCAAATGCTGTATTGATTAAACCAAACCAAATAGGAACATTAACAGAAACTTTAGCTGCTATTGAAATGGCAAAATCAAATGGCTACAAAGCCATCATTTCTCATCGCTCAGGTGAAACAGAAGACACAACAATATCTCACATAGCAGTTGCATTAAATTGTGGGCAAATAAAAGCTGGTTCACTATCACGCTCTGACAGGGTTGGAAAATATAATGAGTTAATTAGAATAGAAAACACACTAGGAAAAAATGCCAAATATTATCATGAGTTAGCATGAACTTTATAGACGAAGTCAAATTATGCTTAAAAGCAGGTGATGGCGGCAATGGCTGTGCAAGTTTTCGAAGAGAGAAGTTTATTGAATTTGGTGGCCCAGATGGCGGTAATGGAGGAAAAGGAGGAAATATAATTTTTGTCAGTGATGCAAACCTAAATACTTTACTTCATTTTCGTCATATAAAACATATCAAAGCAAATAATGGAAAAAATGGAGCAAACAGAAACAAATCTGGCATAGCGGGAAAAGATGTTATACTTAAAGTTCCAGTTGGTACACAAATAACTGACGAAGAAAGTGAAGAAGTAATAGTAGATTTTAATAAACCTGACATGAAACTTCAAATAGCACAAGGAGGAAAAGGTGGACTCGGAAATACTAATTTTAAATCCTCTATTAATAAAGCACCAAGACATTTTACTTATGGTAAACTTGGTGAAAAAAGAAACATAATATTAAAACTAAAAGTTTTATCAGATGTTGGCATTATTGGAATGCCAAATGCAGGCAAATCAAAATTTTTAACTCGTTGTTCAAATGCAAATACAAGAGTAGAGAATTACCCATTTACCACTGTTAGACCACACTTAGGCGTAGCGAAGATAGATAATAATAACAAAATTATAA
This sequence comes from Wolbachia endosymbiont of Dipetalonema caudispina, assembly GCF_013365495.1. GTDB lineage: Bacteria > Pseudomonadota > Alphaproteobacteria > Rickettsiales > Anaplasmataceae > Wolbachia. The sequence goes on from NZ_CP046580.1 coordinate 854,378, forward strand.
TGGCAGATATTCCTGGAATTATCGCTGATGCCCATCTTGGAGTGGGACTTGGATACAAATTTTTAAAACATATAGAAAGATGTAAAATTTTACTGCATTTAATTGATGTTACTCATGATGACGTCATTTCAGCTTATAATTGTACACACAATGAATTAAAACTTTATAATAGCAATCTTATCAAAAAGGAAGAAATTGTAGTATTAAACAAATGTGACTTGCTGCAGAAAGTAAAAATCTTAAAAAAAAGAAATTATCTAGCCAATTACCTTAATAAGGAGGTACTATACTTATCAAGTAATAGTGATTTACAGCCTATTCTCAAATTATTAAACAAAAAACTAAAAAAGAGCCACCCCAAAGAAAGTGATATATATAATCCATTTTAAAATACCATCTTACATTCAATAGTTATATAGATCATATATAGCAAAAAAAAATTAATACTCTAGTATTTCTTATACAAAGAACAGAACTTATATATAACTACTACATAAAAAAGATCTAGAAAAATGCAACTCCATATGGTAAAAATTAAACGTAATATAACAACATATTCTTCGAAAAAAGTATGTTTTATTACTAACCAAAATTTAAAATAAAAAAAACAAAAATAAACTCTAAGCTCTTCAATATCTTTACTATAAGTAAAACAATATTAAATAAGCAGACAAAATAATTTTCATGGTAGAGTTAAACCTTATTTACATCATAATTAACTTAAAGTGAAATACCTTGAAACTTACTTAATATTACTATATAATGAATACGTGTTTTGTACACTATAGCAATAAAATTACTTTGTAATAGATGTATTGGACCCGAGGGCAGTGCTCGGCACCTCCACTATTATTTTTATTATTTACACGAGGGGGTGAACAAGTATCGACATACATAGTAAAGATAGTAACTTTGCTCGGTTAGATACCACCGTTAAGAGTTTATAATTTAAATGCAAATGATAATTTTGCTGCCGACAGTAATGTTATAACATCAGCTGCTTAATCTCAAGCACTGTAATTTCATTACTATAAGCACGGTTAGGGAACGCCGGGTAACAGAAAGTTCCCTTTAAAAAGTAAAAACATTAAAAGTAAAAATTATATGGATAAGATAGACTGCAATAAATCACTCAATTTAGCAAAATTTCAAGTCATTAAAAAAGCTTTAGATACTATATCGAACAATGATTTTACACCCCATTTAGAGATACTATTTTCTACATGTTCTAATGGTGTCATTGTACCAAATTACCTAAAAAAGTCATATCCTACTCAAATGCTTATCATATTACAACATCAATTTTATGGATTAAAAGTTTTCGAAGATAAGTTTAGCGTCGAATTATACTTTCATGGAAAACAAGAACAAATTACTGTATCATTTTTTGCCATCAGTAAGTTTTATAATAAAACTTCAGGAGATATTTTGATATTTGATAAAATTAATATTGACTCTAACAAAAAACATATTAAAAAATTAATGAACGGTAATATTATATCCATAGATCAACTACGAAATAAGTAATACTAAAATTAAGTTTTATAATACATTAAAAAAAATATATTATCGCCAGATAACAAAACAATTCTACATTAGATTAGAACATTATGGAAAAAAGCACAATATTTCCTCTCATTAAGATATATTCAACACATAATAAATTAAAAGCTGAAACAGAGTACTCACTATCCAGCACTCAAAGTCATTAAAACTACCATCAACTTATTTCCAACTCCCTAAATAACTACACAATTGTATTCTCAAAATGAGAACCTAAAGATATTGTTTCAACAATCCCTATCATTCATCCCAACTTTTGCATTAACACCTTTTTTTTCGTCTACTTTACAAATATTCACTGATCTCACACATACACATCTATTTTCAATCAACACAACTCATCTACTAAATAATCCATATAAATCAACTCAAGATAAAGGCTTTGTGTCAACTATAAGAAGATATTAAAGTCAGCTAACTAATGTAGGTAGCCATTTTAATTTAATTACCATTAACACAATATCATCTAATAATCAGAAATTATAACTCTCTAATAAACTATCTTTAAAAGATAAAATAAGAACACCATAAATTATATTATCTGCAATATAATTGCAGATAAAAAAAATAACTCCTTTATATATTTTTTTCTCTTTAAAAAAAAACTTGTATCATTATAAAAATTAAATTTTAAAAAAATAAAACTACCCTAAAATTAATATATACTTAATAATCAATATTACTAAAAAATAGTAAGCATATATATAACATACAAGATATTATAATTTCAGTTACCTTTTAATCACTATAGTAAGATCTAATCTTAATACAGATCTAATTTCTCTACTTAGCTTTAATAAATCATTACTTTAATATAACAACTCCTTTATGTTCAACATCTTAGTATACTTATCTACTTCTACTAACTAAATTTTGAACTTCAACATTGAAGTTATATAATAATATAAATTAAAATAAATATGATAGAATGGCTAATATGTGATCAACTTATCGAGTATAAATGTGCCATAAAGTTTATGGAGACAAAAATTCAAAAAATTTATAATAATTTATCCAATGAATTAATATGGCTACTTCAACACCCTTCAATATATACAGCAGGAATCAGTGCAACAAACGATGAAATTATTAAAAAATTATTTCCTGTGCATAAAACAAATAGAGGTGGCAAGTACACATATCACGGACCAGGACAACGCATTATATATTTAATGTTAAATCTTAAAAAAAGAAATAAATGCGATATAAAACTATATATCAAGGATTTAAGTAAGTGGATCATAAATGTTCTAAAGCACTTTAATATAGTTGGAAAATTTAAAGAAGATAAAATAGGCATTTGGGTAAACAATAATGGAGTAGAAGAAAAAATAGCAGCTTTTGGCATTCGTTTAAGAAAATGGATAACATATCATGGTATAGCACTCAATGTCTCCCCAAATCTTTCTCACTACAAAGGCATTATTCCTTGTGGACTAAAAGATTATGGTATTACATCAATGGAAAAATTAGGAATAAAAGTTCAAATGACAGAGTTAGATTTAATACTAAAAAAAGAATTTTATAAAGTATTTTAATATATTTCATTACCATTTACTCTTTACCCTGCATTATATATCAACTCTACAATATAGATAATATTATTTCTCACTTTCCAAAAAAAAAGCCAGATTTCAACCTATAAAAATAGCATAAGCTTTCATTTTTACTACCATCTCTTTAAACAAAATATAGTAATTAACATTCTTTATTAATCTTTTACAAAAAGAAAGTAAATGATTGAATAATGAAATCTGACAATACTAAAACAATTCGGTTTTACTTAAAGAAAGTACCAATTTCTATCACCATCCATAATTAAAAGGATTAAATGCACATATAATCTCTTCATTTTCCCCAATATTTATAATCTTACGCTCAAGAAAAAATATTTTGTACAATGCACAACATAAATCTCCATAAATTACCCTAATAAAAATACTTCAATGCATTCTCAAATACAAACATTCCATCACCATATTTCGGCATAGTGAATTTTAAACGCTTGCATCTTTCTTTCTCAAACGGCCAGTTATCCTGTTGAGTAAAAAATATTCCTCTCTCTGGATGAGGCATTAAAGCCAACACTTTACCATTTTTACTTGACAAAGCTGCTACATCATATAAAGATCCACTTGGATTATAAGGAAACTGTAGATTAGCATAGTTACCATTCTCATTGATATAACGCAAAGCAACAAAATTGTTTTTTATCAACTGGCCTAAAGCATTTTGATCCATAAAAAACTTACCTTCTCCATGAGCAACAGGAAGATATAACTCACCTAAACCATGTAACCAAACAGAATTACTATGTGAATTAACTTTAACTCTAATCCAACGACATTGATAATTACCTACATCATTACGTATTAAAGTCAAGTTAGAGAATTCTGGAATCAACTTTACTAATATCTGACAACCATTACATATCCCCATAACAAGCTTGTCCTGAGATAAAAAATCTTGAAATTCATTCAATAAATTATTCTTAATACGTAAAGCAAAGGCATTACCAGCACCAGTATAATCACCATAAGAAAACCCTCCTGGAATTACAAGTATATTACTTAACTTTAATTCACCTGGATTACATATAATTTCATTAATATGAACAATTTTCACCTCTACACTACTCATACCAAGCTTTTTACTACACTCTACAAATGCAAACGCAGTTTCTTTTTCACAATTTAAGCCATAACCAAATAAAACAATAATTTTCATGAATCAAAAACTAAAAAACTCAAATTTCCTTTTTACAAAATTAGCCACTAAATTTAAAACAAATAATATTATTAATAAAGCTATAATTGCAATAGCTGCAAGTTCAATAAATGCAATTTCAGGACTACTTGACCATATATATATTTGTACAGGCAAAACAGTTGCTGGATCAGAAAATGACATAGGTGTATCAGCAACAAATGCTACCGTACCTACCATAAGCAAAGGAGAAGATTCACCCAAAACTCTTGCAACCGCAAGCATAGTACCGTGTATTATCCTTGGCAAAGCAATTGGCAAAGAATGATCCAATGTTACCTTAATGTGAGATGCTCCAAGAGCAAAAGCTGCAGCTTTTATTGTAACAGGTACACTAGCAAAAGCATTTTTCGTTATAATTATAATATTAGGTAACATCATAAATGAAAGAGTCATTCCACTAACAAGAGGCGAAGAACGAGGCAGTTTAAATATACCAAGATAGAGAGTTAAGCCTACTACACCAAATATTATTGAAGGCACTGCAACAAGATTGTTTATACTAACCTCTATAATATTAGTCATCATACTATTCTTTGACATAAACTCATGAAGACAAATACCTGACATAATTCCTATTGGTAATGCTAAAACTAAACATACAATAATCGTCATCAAAGAGCCAGCAAATGCCCCTAAAATACCTGCATTTTCAGGTTCACGAGAATCAGATTTAAGAAATAAAGACTTATTAAAGAATTTTTTTACCCTTTTTTTTTCTTTTAACCAGTTAAGCAATTTAACATAACGATCATTAAAATATTTATTTTTATTGATTGAATTAATTATACTTGATGCAGTAAACCATATTTCATACATCCCATCATACTTTACTTTTTCATGAAAAAAGTTTTCTAGTTCTTTGTAAGAACTACGACTCAAAATTTCATCACTATTTTGAAAATCAGTACCTTTAAGTACCTTATGCAAAGAGTCATTAAGTAACTCAATATATTTATACCTCAAATCACTAGGATTATTTACTAAAGAAAAATCAGAACTTATCTCTATTGGTAACAAAATCTTTGTTATTGTTAAGGCACTATAAGAGTTAACTAATATACTAAGCAATATACATATAGGACAACCAAGCGAAATAACTAATGTTATAAAAGAACAAAAATATAATGTTCTATTTCTTTTATTCTTTCTTTCTATACGAGCGTGTACACGTCTAGACTGAAGAAGCTTAAGAAATTTTGTCTTTATACTCATTTTACAACTAGCTCAAATGAGACTTTCCACTTTATTAAATATCAATATCCTCCCCATCATCTCAGTACTTATATTACCATATAGTTCTATACTAAACCTCACTAATACTTATTACCCTTACCACTTTTATAAATAGCACGCTCCTTTATTCTTGCAGCCTTTCCAAATAGTTTACACAAATAATATAACTTTGCTCTACGGACCTTTCCCCTCCTAATAACTTGTACTGAAACTAACATAGGAGAATAAATAAAAAATTGTGATACTATACTTTCTCCATAACTTACTTTTCTAACTACAAATGAAGAATGCAATCCACAACTTTTCTTAGATATACATACCCCTTCAAAAGTTTGAATACGTTCACCAGAACTGTCAATTATCTTAAAAACAACCTTTAAATCATCACCTGAACGAAATTTTGGTATCTCCTTAGTTAACGTTTTGATTTGTTTTTTGTTAAACTCTTCAAGTAAATTTATCATTTATTTCCATCCAATAATTCAGGTCTACGTCTCTCTGTTATAACCTGAGACTGTCTCTGTCTCCAATCACATATTTTTTTATGATTACCAGATAATAAAACTTCAGGTACTTTATGTTTTTTCCATTGTCTAGGCCTAGTATATTGAGGATACTCAAGCATACCACTATAACTAAAACTTTCCTCAGCAAGACTATCAGAGTTACTCACAACACCAGGAAGAAGCCTAATACATGTATCAAGAATAACCATTGCAGCTGGTTCCCCACCTGAAAGAATATAATCTCCAATACTCAATTCATAAGGAGTATACTCATCAATTACTCTCTGGTCAATACCTTCGAACCTACCACATAATATTGTTATATGAGGAAAATTTATTAATTCTCTTGCAATGCTCTGATTAAATTTTTTACCAGATGGAGTCATATAAATAAACTTAGTATTTTTATGAGCAGAAAGAACACTATCAACTGCACTACCAATAACATCAGGACGCATAACCATCCCTGCTCCACCTCCATATGGAATATCATCTACTGTTAAATGCTTATCTTTAGCAAAAAAACGCATATTTACTACTTCAAGATTCCATACCTTTTTCTCTAACGCTTTCCTAGCAAGAGAATAATTCAAAAAACCAGGAAACATCTCTGGAAATATAGTTAATATTATAACATCAAACATCTTTACAAATTTATAGCAAACTCTAAATAAAAAGTGACATAATATTCATAATAAATATAGCAAATTATCTATGATACTAAACAAAATAATATACGAAGGTAAAACTAAATCCATTATCAAAACCAAAGACCCATTCACTGTTATACAATATTTTAAAGATAACATCACAGCGCTTAATAAAAAAAAACATGAAGTCATTGAAGGTAAAGGAATAGTTAATAATCTCATTAGTGCTTTTATAATGAAAAAACTTAAAAAAATAAAAATTAGTACACATTTCATAAAAATCCTAAATAAAAGAGAACAATTAGTTAAAAAATTAAAAATTATTCCTCTTGAAATAGTAGTAAGGAACATTACAGCAGGTAGCTTCTGCAAGCGCTTCAACATAAAAGAAGGAGAAATGCTCACACCATCTATAATAGAGTTTTTTTACAAAGATGATAATTTAACTGATCCAATGGTAAATGAAAACCATATAACATATTATGGGTGGTTATCTCGCAAAGAAATAGAAGAAATTAAGATCACATCTTTAAAGATTAATGCATTTCTAACAAATCTATTTTCAAGTGCAAAAATAAATTTAGTTGACATCAAATTAGAATTTGGAAGATTAATAAATAACAACAACAAAATTATCTTAGCTGATGAAATAAGCCCCGATAATTGTAGACTATGGGACAAAAACACACAAGAAAAATTAGATAAAGACATCTTCCGCTTAAGCTTAGGAAACATAAAAGAAGCATATCTAAAAGTTGCAAAAAGATTATCAATAAAATTAGATTAGCTAAACACCACTTTATTGAATGAAGAATTACATGCCTCATTAAGTCTTCCAATAATCCCAATCTTTTCTTCACGCTCTAGAAAATAATTTTTTATATTTTGTATATTCTCAGAATCCACGATTAGTATCATGCCAACACCACAATTAAATGTCCTTAACATTTCTTCCTTTCTTACCTTACCTTCTTCTGCTAACCACAAAAATACATCTGGCCATTTCCAAGAGTTAGTGTCTATATCTGCAAATAAATTTTCTGAAATAATTCGTGGAATATTATCTACCAGACCACCACCTGTAATATGTGCAATACCCTTTACTTGAGACATAACAGGCAATAAAGAATCAACGTATATTTTTGTAGGCTCAAGTAATACTTCTCCCCAAAGCTGGCTATTCCACGGAGATAAATCATTATAGCTTATACCTAAATTTTTAAAAATACAACGTATCAAAGAAAATCCATTTGAATGAATTCCACTTGATTCTAAACCAACTATATAATCACCAGCTTTCATTTTACTACAATTTGGAAGAATCTGGCTTTTACCAATCATCCCAACTGCAAATCCTGCAAGGTCATAGTAATTACCGCTATACATTCCAGGCATTTCAGCAGTTTCCCCACCAACTAATGATATCTTAGCTTGTTTACATCCTTCTATAATACCATAAATTATCGAAAGAAAAACATCCTTACTCAAAATACCAGTCGCAAAATAATCTAAAAAAAATAAAGGAATTGCTCCCTGTGCAAGTAAGTCATTTACACACATAGCAACTAAATCTATACCTATGGTATTATGTTTACTTATTTCTTGAGCTACTAACAGCTTTGTACCTACTCCGTCAGCAGAAGAAACTAACACAGGATGATCACATTTTCTAACCAATTCAGCAAAATCAAACAGAGCAGAAAATGAACCTACCTCACTAAGCACTTCTTTTTCCTTAGTTTCCTCAATAATATGCTTAATTTTCCTTATCAACTTATTATACAACTTAAGATTTATTCCTGATTCAAAATAAGTACTCATAACTCTTCTGTAAATTCCATAGTTATTAAAACTATATTAATAAACCACCACAAAAAACACAACAAAAATTCCTCTTAATTGACTATTGTGTATTTATCAATATAGGTAACTTAAATCATTTACAACTATACCTAATGAATAAAAACATCAAAGATGTATTGCTAATAACAGAGTTACTATCAGGAAGACTGCTGCATGACTTTGCTAATTCTATGAATGGAATAATACTTTGCTTAGAAGAGTTCGAAGAACAAGACAAAAATAGTAATACTATGTGTAAAAAAATATTATCATTACTGAGAGAAAGCTCTGATGATTTAATAAATAAACACAAAATCATGAAACAAGCATATTCTTCTTCAGCAGATAACTATAATTTTGATCAAACTAAATCTAACATTAAAAATTACCTATTAAAAAAAAAGTAAAATTCACTTGGGAGATAGATGAACACTCTATAAAAGATAGAGAAGATTTAACTGAAAAAATAAATAAAATAATTTCCAAT